>NZ_CP157456.1:2400000-3051818 GCF_041549525.1 Paenarthrobacter aurescens | reverse complement strand
CTGGAGTTCGGCAGCAGCAGCTACTGGCTCTCGCCGGAAACGGCAGCAATGCTCGACGACGCCGTCCCCGGCTCCCGCCCTATGCTGGCGCTCCCGGGGTTCGACGAATTCCTGCTCGGTTACCAGGACCGCGGCCTGGTGCTGGCTCCTGAGCACGCGGAACTGGTGGTGCCGGGTAAGAACGGGGTGTTCAAGAGGATTATGGTCTCCGGCGGCGAAGTGGTGGGAACGTGGGCCAGGACAGTGAACGGAAAGAGTGTGGGGGTTGCTCCGGAGCCGTTCGCGGGGGAGCTGGGCCCGGCCGCTGAACGGTCTTTCCAAGCCCAGGGCCGCGCCTACCTGAAGTTCATGGCCGCCTGAGCCCACAGTTCCGTGGTTGGCCCGCTATCGCGTTGTTGGGCAGCGACGTGTGTGCGGGGCAGGGACGTAAGCATGCAATCACAAAAACTCGATTCCCTGCTCACTGCCAAGTGGCCAAATGCCATCCTTGCCGTCACATCGGATCTCGCGGCGAATGGCTTGGGGGACCGTGAGCTGACAGCCGGTGCGCGCTCTGGAAAGCTCAAACGGCTAAGACGCGGAGTGTATGCCCGTACTGACGATTGGCGGCACCTCAAGCCATGGGAGCAGGACCTGCTGGGAATCCAAGCTCATCAGCTCAGCTCACGTTCCAGCGCCGCTTACAGCCACGTCAGTGCCGCACGACTCCATGGTTGCTCCACGTGGAATGGTGGGCCGCTGGTGCACATAACTACGCCGTTCTCACCTTCGCAAGCCAGTTCCGGAGAGGACGTGGTGGCGCATGGTGCTCTGCTGGCGAGTGCGGAGATCACCGAGGTCCTGGCTCCTTGGCGGCGACCCACCAAAATCACCAGTCTGGAGCGGACGGTTGTGGACTGTGCCCGGACGCTTGAATTTGAAAGCGCCCTGGTAATTGCGGACCAAGCGGTTCGGAAGGGAGCTGATCCGCTTCTCATGCGGGGCTATGTGGACACCGGCAGAGTGATCAGGGGCGCGCGCCGACTACGGCGGGTACTGGACGCCGTTGATGGCAGGTCCGAGTCCGTGGGGGAGACCCGGGCGCGTGCTCTGCTGACAAAGCTGGGAATAAAGGGAGCAGTGCCGCAACTGGAAGTTGATACGCCCAACGGACGCTACCGCGGAGACTTCGGCTGGCCGGACTCGAAGGTTATTCTCGAGTTCGATGGCCGGTCCAAGTATTTCGATTTCGCGCCCACTGATGAGGTGGTGTTCCAGGAACGGCGCCGCGAGAAGGCGCTAACGGCACTGGGGTGGAATGTGATCCGCATTGAGTGGGCTGACCTCAGCCGGCCGTGGGAGGTGGAACGCCGCCTGAAGGCCGCCTTGACCCGTCCGGAACGTCGAAAACCCGCTCTTCCGTCGCTGGGCAGCAACGGAAGAGCGGGTTGAAGACGAACTTAGCCGGATGGGCAGGACTAGAGCTTGCCCGTCACAATGTTCAGCATGCGGCGCAGCGGCTCGGCTGCACCCCACAGGAGCTGGTCTCCCACTGTGAAGGCGCTGATGTATTCCGGGCCCATTTCGAGCTTCCGGATGCGGCCCACGGGGATGTCCAGCGTGCCGGATGCTGCCACGGGGGTCAGGTCCGCCATGGAGGCTTCCTTGGTGTTGGGCACAACCTTGGCCCACTCGTTGTCCTTGGCCAGGAGGTTTTCGATTTCCGTCACGGACAGGTCTTCGCGCAGCTTGAGCGTGAGGGCCTGGGAGTGTGAACGCATGGCACCGATGCGGATGCACAGGCCGTCCATGGCAATGTGGTCCTTGCCCGCAGTGCCATTGCCGGTACCGAGGATTTTGTTGGTTTCCACGCCGGCTTTCCACTCTTCCTTGGACTGGCCGTTGCCGAGGTCGGCATCGATCCAGGGAATGAGGGAGCCTGCCAGCGGCACGCCGAACTGGGTGGCGTCAACGCCGGTGCGCTGTGCCGCGAGGACCTTATGGTCAATTTCGAGAATGGCCGACGCCGGGTCTTCCAGTTCGCTGCTGACCTCGTTGTTGAGGGTGCCGAACTGATTGAGGAGTTCACGCATGTGCCGCGCGCCACCACCGGAGGCAGCCTGGTAGGTCATGGAGGTGCCCCACTCCACCAGGTTGTTCTTGAAGAGGCCGCCGAGGCCCATCAGCATGCAGGAAACCGTGCAGTTGCCGCCGATGAAATCCTTCACGCCACCGGACAGGCCGGCATCAATGACATCGCGGTTGATGGGGTCCAGCACAATGATGGAATCGTCGTTCATCCGCAGGGTGGAGGCAGCATCGATCCACAGGCCGTCCCAGCCGCGGTTGCGGAGTTCGCCGTGGACCTGCTTGGTGTAGTCGCCACCCTGGGCGGTGACAATAATGGGCAGCTTGGCCAGCGTCTCAAGATCGAACGCATCCTCGAGCTTGCCACTCCCCTCAGCAAAGGACGGGGCGGCACCTCCTGCATTCGAGGTGGAGAAAAATACCGGGTTGATGTTGGCGAAGTCGTTCTCGTCCTGCATGCGCTGCATCAGGACGGAGCCGACCATGCCACGCCAACCGACCAGTCCAACGGACGGATTAGCTGCTGTAGTCATTGACCAAGTCTAAACTTTCGGAGCGAAGTGCCGCTGTTGGTTACGTCACGCATTCAACGCACCACAAACAGCACTCGCCCGGGGACGGATCCAGCCAGCTGTTCAAGCGGTTCTAGAGGGTGCCGGCGTCGTGTTCCTGGAGCAAGAGGGCCTTGCGCTTGCGCAGGGCGAAAAACGCACCGAAGGTAAACACCTGCGTGACCACGATCAGCACAATGATTCCCGCGATTTTGTTGCCGCCCAGGATCATGGTCAGTCCCACAATGGCGGAGATCAGGGCGAAGAGCGGCAGCAGCATATAGCCCAGCACGAACAGGGTTTCAGGTTTTTTCAGCATGCTTAGTCTTCCTGGCTTTTCTGGCTTGCGTTCCGGCGCCATGTGGTGAACCGGTAGTTGGTGCCGTTCTTGGCGGTGAGCCAGCCTTCGGATGGGGCTACGGCATCGAAGGTCCAGTCGTCACCGAGTTCGGGGGCGTAGGTATCGCCGTCCACATCGGCGTCAATGATGGTGATGACCGCCAGGTTGGCGATGCCCATGGACTGCTCAAAGATTTCTCCGCCACCGATGATCCATACTTTCTGGCCACCGGGTGCGAACTGCGATTCCAGCAGGGCCGCGTCAAGGGAGGAAACCACGACGGCGCCCTCGGCCTCGGGCGTGGAAGCCCACTCAGCGTTGCGGGTCACCACAATATTGGTGCGGCCCGGAAGCGGACGGTACTTTTCGGGGAATGAAAGCCACGTCTTGCGGCCCATGATGACGGGATGCCCGGTGGTGAGCTGGCTGAAGTGCTTCAGGTCCTCGGGCAGGTGCCACGGCATGGATCCGTCTTTGCCGATCACACCGGACTTGGTCTGTGCCCAGACCATGCCGATGCCCGTCATCCGGGCGGCGGTCTCCTGGGTAAAGATGACGCCGGGAAGCTGCGAGGGGGTCTCTGGAGTGGGGGTGTTCATACTGCGATCGGCGCCTTGATGGTGGGGTGGTGGCGGTAACCAACAACCTCGAAGTCATCCAGGGTGTAATCGAAAATCGAGTCCGGTTTACGCAGGATCTTCAACTGCGGGTACTCGTACGGCTCGCGGCTAAGCTGCTCGGCAACCTGGTCAACGTGGTTGTCGTATACATGGACATCCCCGCCCGTCCACACGAATTCACCCGGCTCAAGCCCAAGCTGCTGCGCCACCATGCGGGTCAGCAGGGCGTAGGAGGCAATGTTGAAGGGGACGCCCAGGAACGTGTCCGCGGAGCGCTGGTACAGCTGGCAGGAAAGCTTGCCGTCCGCCACGTAGAACTGGAAGAACGCATGGCACGGTGGCAACGCCATGTCCTTGAGCTCGGATACGTTCCACGCGGACACAATGTGGCGCCGGGAGTCGGGGTTGGCTGCCAGATTGGTCATGAGCTCGGAGATCTGGTCAATGTGTCCACCGTCGGGGGTGGGCCAGCTTCGCCACTGCACGCCGTACACGGGGCCCAGCTCGCCGTCGGCATCGGCCCACTCATCCCAGATGGTGACGCCCTGGTCCTGCATCCACTTCACGTTTGAGTCGCCGCGGAGGAACCACAGCAGTTCAACTGCCACGGATTTGAAATGGACCCGCTTGGTGGTGATCAGCGGGAAGCTCCCGGCGAGATCGAACCTCAACTGGCGGCCGAAAACGCTGCGCGTTCCGGTTCCGGTGCGGTCCGATTTGTGTGTGCCGTTGGCCATGACGTCGCGCAGGAGGTCTTCATAAGGTGTGGGGATCACGACTCAAGCTTACTGCTCAGCCTGCACCGCACCAGATCTATGAGAGTGTCGTCACGAATGCCGGCCGCCCGCGCCGTCCGGATCAAACCGTCGACGGCGTCCATCACCGCAGCCTCCCCGCTCGCCCCGCGCGGAGCGTCAGGCGGGCCAAGCACCACAGTCCCGTTTCGTCGTCGTGATTCAATCAATCCCTGCTGTTCGAGTTCCTTATAGGCGCGTGCCACCGTACCCGCCGCAATACCCAGGTCCGCGGCCAGGCTGCGGACCGTGGGCAGGCGGCTTCCGGGTTCCACCATGCCCACGGCTATGAGAGAGCTGAGTTGCCGGCGGATTTGTTCGTACGGTGGAACAGGATCGGCGAGGTCAACCGTGATCCCTGCAGTCATTGAGCCCGTCCCTCCAGGCTGGCGCGTTCACCCCGGGGGATGGTGCCCAACAGGCTGCGGACCGGTACCACCGCCACGATCACGGCAATGGCAGCCAAGACCATGCCCACGGTAACGGCCGGGCTGGGCGCCAAGGGATACACGCCGTCTCCTGGTGGAAATACGCTGTACCAGGCATCGCCGGTGATCATCAGCAGTGCCGCTGACTGGCCCAGGCAGTACGCTGCCAATGTCCTCACGATCCTGTAGAGGCTGATGGCCCTCAGCGCGGCGTCCAATCCGGACTCAGCTTCGCTTTCCGGGATACCACGACGGCGACGCACGGCAGTGACGGCAGCTGCACCTGCAGCGGCAACCAGCGCGGAGAGCAGGAGAGCCGCAGGCCATGTCCTGGGGGTGAAGGGCTGGGTCTCCGCGGCCACGGCGAAAGCCACGGCCACGGCGAGAATCGAGGCGCTTCCGATCGCGAAGGAGAGCAAGCCTCGCGAAACAGGTTGACGGGGCCAGCGGGCCGGGGCATGCGGCCGGCCGTAGTTTCGCGCCATCAGCAGCTCGCCGGCCGCAATAACAATGAGGAGGGCGGTAGCGGCAAGGGCTGTCACAAGGGGAAAAGCCCGCGGGTCCAGAGGGCTTGAAGCTGCGAGGATCACCGCTACACCCGCCACCACTGCAAGTCCGCCCACCAGGCCCAGTACTGTGCCGAGGGAGATGCTGAGTCGTACGGCTCCATGGGTGAGGGGGTCATTGCGTAGTGTTTTTGCGCTCGTGGCTTGCGAGGCTTTGAGGCTGGAGGGAAGTGCGGGAACCCGCCACCACCACATTGCTGCGAGAACTGCCATGTTGATGAGCGCCAGTACGTTGAACCAGGACGATTGCCACGCAGCACCGGGTGCCGGCTGAGATGCAAAGTTGCCGGCGATGGCAGCCAGGCCCGCAGCGATGGTTGAAACTGTTCGGAGCAAGCGGTTGGTGGCGATGGTCCGGAGCATCCGGTTGTCGTCGCCGTCGAGTGTTTCCAGCTGCCGGCGTCGGGCGATCAAGAGGAGCACCAACCAGGTACCCGCGGCCAGCAGCAAGAGGGCCCCACCGAGCCAAAGAGCCAGTTCGGTTCCCGGAATCCGGCCGTCCTGCCCGGGAAAGGGACCGGGGCCTGATGGTGCCGTGGGCTGCCCCGGGGGCGGCGGTGGTGCGGGCGGGACGGGCGTGTGTGCGGGCAGCGCTGCGATCCAAGCAACAGCCAACGCGGCGTATCCGAAAATCGCTGCCGTGGTCCAGGCCAGCTTGCGGGGCAGGAAGTCCCGGATTCTTCGGATCTTGAGCTCTGCGTATCGTCGTGGAGCCTTCGGCGCAGGGTAGCTGAGCTGACCAAGTGCATGGACGGTGAGGCTGGCCACGATCGGCCAAGCCAGTGCGTTGGCGATCTGGTCCGGAGTTACCGGCGCGTTCGATCCCATGGAGTTGGCACGGATGGTTCCGGCGCTCATGGCACCCTGCAGGGAACTGGCCATCCAGCCAATAATGCCCACCCACAGGCCATGCGAGGCGACGGCTTGGGCATCCGGCTTTGACCAGACCTGCATCCTCAGGAACAGATACACGATGATGGCACCGATTGCCGGTCCCAGGAAAAACACTGTTGGAAGAGCAACCACGTCAAGACCCCCACATCTTTTGTATCAATCTACTGATACAAAGATGTGGGGGTCAAACGTTTGGTCTCAGTCGTCGAACGGCTTGAGCTGCTCCACGGACACAATCTTCCGCTCGGATCCCCGCGCTACCTGGCACACGATCACTTCACCGGGAGTGAGGAAAGGATCCGTTGAGGGGAGCTGCGCGCGCAGTGCCTGTGGCATGTGCTGGCCCAGCTGCTTCAACGCCGTAGGCAAAGCCGGCCGATGCGTGCACACCGCGATCGGCAACTGCTTGTCGAACAATGCCTCAACCGCGGCGGCAGTCTTCTTGGGTGAGCGCTGATGGGTGTGCTCGGTAAGCGCCTCCACCAACTTCACTTTCGCTCCGCTGGCCTTTGCGTAGGGGGCAATGGTGGCAACGCAACGCGCCCAAGGGCTGGTGACAACCCGTTGTGGTTTCCACACCTCCAGCAGGCGCTGGACAGCAACTGCCTGCCTCTGGCCGGTGGCGGCCAAAGGGCGATCGCCCTCGGCCTTGGTCCACGAGGACCGCGGCTTCGCTTTGGCATGGCGGATCAGTATCAGCGGCCACGTATCCAGTTCACCGCGGACGTGCGCTTTTGCCAGATACTCCAGCGGCTCCGCATCCGTTGGGTTGCTCAGGAAGCTGGCTGCCCTCTCAGGACTGCACCACATGACGCTGTCCACTTCTTTGCCGTCGGGACGAAGCTGCGCCCCGTTGACCTTCACTGCCCAGTACCTGACCACCTTCAAACCGGCACTGACGTGGTAGTGGATGGCCGGAAGAGGTATGCCCAGCGGGGCCTGCAGGCCTATCTCTTCCCACACTTCACGGGCCGCGCACTCGGGAACGGTTTCCCCGGCGTCGAGCTTTCCTTTGGGCCATGACCAATCGTCGTAGCGGGGACGATGGATCAGCAGGACCTCAAGGGCGCCCTTGGTGACGCGCCATGGAATGGCGCCGGCGGCTACTACGGCCACCGGCTCGCCGGGGTGGTCTGTTTGATCCGCCACGGGAGTATCGCTGTTCAACTGTGTCCTTACCGCCGGGCCGCAGCGCGCTGGCGTGAGCGGGAAGCCAGGAGCCAGGACTGCATGTCCAGCAATGGCTTACCCTCGTCGTCCAAGTGGTGCCTGGTCCAATGTCCGCTGTTGTCCAAGTGCCAGCTGGCTGTTCCGTCGTCAACGTAGCGCCGCATCAGGTCCATGACCGTAGCTGTGTCTTCCTTGCTGGCCAGCTGAACCAAAGCTTCAACCCGGCGATCCAGGTTCCGATGCATCATGTCAGCGGAGCCGATGTACACCACGGGTTCGCCACCGTTGCCAAAGGCAAAGACGCGCGAGTGCTCAAGGAACCGGCCCAGCACGGACCGGACCGTGATGTTCTCGCTAAGACCCGGAACTCCCGGGCGCAGCGAGCAGATGCCGCGGACCACCACATCCACCTTCACACCCGCCTGCGAGGCGCGGTACAGGGCGTCAATGATGGCTTCGTCAACCATGGAATTGACCTTGATCTGCACCAATCCGGGAGCCCCGGCCCGGGCGTTCCGGATTTCGGCTTCGATCCTGTCCACCAAACCGGCGCGCACCGAGCGGGGCGCCACGAGCAACCTCTTGAACGTTGACTTGGGGGCGTAGCCGGAGAGCTGGTTGAACAATTTGGAGAGGTCCTCGCCCACTTGCTCGTTGGCGGTCAGCAAACCGAGGTCCTCGTAATAGCGTGCGGTGCGCGGATGGTAGTTACCCGTACCGATGTGGCAGTAGCGGCGCAGGCCGTCCACTTCCTGGCGAACCACCAGGGACAACTTGCAGTGGGTTTTCAGGCCAACAATGCCGTACACCACGTGGACACCGGCCTGCTCAAGCTTCCGCGCCCAGGAAATGTTGGCCTGCTCGTCAAAACGGGCCTTGATCTCCACAAGTGCCAGGACCTGCTTGCCTGCCTCTGCAGCGTCAATCAGGGCATCAACAATGGGCGAGTCGCCGGACGTCCGGTACAGGGTCTGCTTGATGGCCTGCACTTTGGGATCTGCTGCGGCCTGCTCCAGGAAGGCCTGAACAGAGGTGGAGAAGGAGTCATACGGGTGGTGAAGGAGGATGTCACGGCGGCGCATGGCCGCGAAGACGTTCGCCGCCTTGGACGTTTCAGACTCGTTGAGGTAGCGCGAGGTGTGCGGCACGTGCTTGGGGTAATGGAGGTCCGCCCGGTCGATGCCGCTGATTGCGGACAAGCCACGCAGATCCAACGGTGCAGGGACGGAGTAGACCTCGGACTCTTCAACACCAAGCTCGCGGATCAGCAATGCCTTGATGTTGGGGTTGATGTCCGTGGTCACTTCAAGGCGGACCGGCGGGCCAAAACGGCGCCGCAGGAGTTCCTTCTCCAGGGCCTGAAGGAGGTTCTCGGCGTCGTCCTCTTCCACTTCCAGGTCCTCGTTGCGGGTGACGCGGAAGGTGTGGTGCTCCAGGACTTCCATGCCCGGGAACAGCTTGTCCAAGTGGACAGCAATGACTTCTTCCAAGGCGATGAACCTGGCCACCCGGCCCGGGATGGCGCCCGCACGCGGTCCGTCCACGGAGATGAGGCGGGGCAGCTGGTCCGGCACCTTCACACGGGCGAAGAGTTCCTTGTCGCTGATCGGATTGCTGACGATCACCGCGAGGTTCAGGGACAGGCCTGAAATGTAGGGGAAGGGGTGCGCCGGGTCCACAGCCAGCGGCGTCAGGATGGGGAAAACCTTCTCCTGGAACATGATGCTGATCCGGTGGCGGGCATCCTCATCCAGTTCATGCCAATGCATGATGTGGATGTGCTCGTAGGCCAGGGCGGGACGGATCTGCTCAGCGAACACCCGTGCGTGCCGTTCCTGCAGCTTGTGGGCCTCTTCGCTGATCTGTTCCAGCACCTCAATGGGGCTCAGGCCCGCAGGGGAGGGGACGGCGAGCCCTGTGGCGATTCGCCGTTTGAGGCCAGCCACCCGAACCATGAAGAACTCGTCAAGGTTGGAGGCGAAGATGGACAGGAAGTTGACGCGCTCCAGCAGGAAAAGGTCAGGATCCTCGGCCAGTTCCAGCACCCGGGAGTTGAACGCAAGCCAGCTCAGTTCGCGGTCCAGGAACCGGTCCGGCGAGATGTCGCCTTCAGGCTCCAGGCTTGGGGCGAATTCCGGAATATCGATGCGGTCCTGGGTGGCTCGCGAGGCCGGCACTTCCGATGATCCGAAGCGTGGGGGCAGTGTTGCGCCCTTCGATGTGGATCCGGCGGTGCCGACGGGGTCCGGCTGCATGGGGTTCTCCTAAGCTCAGGACGGGGTTTCCTCCCACATTACAAGCAATTACGGCGCTCGAATCCAAGATGTCACGTGCTTTCGGGCAAGTGATCCCGTCAGGTTAATTTTTGGTTAAAGACCCATACATGACATCGGTGTCCCAGCGGACAAATCCGAGCTTCTGATATAGAGCTACTGCAGCCTCATTGTCCGCATCCACGTAGAGCATCACAGCATGCAGGCCTTGGCCCTGGAGGTGCTTGATGCCTGCCACGGTGAGTGCCTTGCCCAGCCCCAAGCCCTGCGCCTCGGGCGTGACGCCCACTACGTACACCTCACCGATCGCCGGGTGCGGGCCTTGCTGCGGGTGAACCTTGGTCCAGTGGAATCCCAGGAGTTCACCTTCGGCACCCACAGCCAACAGGAAGCCTTCGGGATCGAACCAATCTTCAGCCTTACGGGCCTCAAGGTCCGCCAGCGTCATGGAACCCTGTTCCGGGTGGTGGGAAAAAGCGGCCCTATTGGCTGACAGCCATGCTTGCTCATCCTGGCCCGGCACGAACGCGCGGAGCGAAACACCGTCCGGAAGTCCGGCGTCGGGCAGTTCCGCGGTTGAAGACATCAGCCGCATCTTCCACAGTTCACGCACCGGCCCATAACCGAACCGCGTGGCGAGCTCCGCGGCGGCCTCGTGGTTGCCGTGCGACCAAGCACTGAGTCCGTTCAGGCCCCGCTTGCCCTGCAGCGCGTCCAGCAGCCTTCCGGCTACGCCCTGGTTGCGGTAGGCGGGATGGACCGCCAGCTCCAGAACGCCGCTTCCGTCCTCACTTCCGACGACGACGGCGACGCCCGCCAGGTCTTCTGCGGTGGCCGGATCGGAATCTTCATCCGGGGCATACAGGATGAAGGACAAAAGAGAGTGGTCCCCGGCGTCAACGCCGCGCAGCATGACCAAGGTCTGCTCGGAGAACGGGGGATTCCCGTCCGACTCCCCGGCGGCAGCGGCCAGTGCCTTGACGTCCCTGAGGAGCTCGGCGTCCAAGGCGCCCTCGATGATCAGTACGGGCCAGTTTTCCGGGTGCGCGTGACTCATGATGCAAGGCTATACGTCCGGTGCAAGCGGCGTGATTTGTAATCCCCGGAAATCGCAGGTAGTCTCGTTATCTCGTTCGGCTTTGCGGTTTGTCCGTAAGTCAGCGCAGGGGGGATCCACCAGTGGGGTGGCCTCGATACGTTCGACCCGTATGTCCTCCACCAAGAAGCAAAGAAGGCCAGGATCCGTGTGGATCCTGGCCTTCTTTGTTCTGCCTGGGTTTTTTGTTCTGCTTGGGGTTTTTGCCCCGGCTTGCCCTGCAGGCAGGTTCAGGCTTCGGACAACTCCTCGTCCGTAAGGCGCACCAAGGTCAGCCGGTAGCCAACGTTTCGGACCGTGCTGATCAGGTTCTCGTGATCGACGCCGAGCTTGGCACGGAGCCGCCGGATGTGGACGTCCACGGTCCGCGTTCCTCCGTAGTAGTCATAGCCCCACACCTCGGTCAGCAACTGCTGGCGGGTGAACACCCGGCCCGGGTGCTGTGCCAGGTACTTCAGGAGTTCGAACTCCTTGAACGTCAGGTTGAGGGGCTGGCCGCTGACACGGGCGGTGTAGCTTGCCTCGTCAATCACGACGCCGGCCGCCCGGATTTCGGTCTGGGTTTCCTCTTCGCCGGGTACAGCGCGCGCCATGGCCAGCCTGATGCGGGCTTCGACCTCCGCGGGACCTGCAGAGTCCAGCACGATGTCATCGACGGCCCACGCTGATGAGACGGCTGCCATGCCGCCCTCAGTAAGAATCAGCATGAGCGGTGCGCTAAGGCCCGTGGCCTTCAGCAACTGGGTCAGTGAGCGGGCGCCCACCAGATCCTTGCGGGCATCCAGGAAGACGATGTCCGTGGGGTCTGTTTCCAGTAATGCGGTGGGTTCTGCCGGGAGGATGTGCACGCGGTGGTTCAGCAACTCCAAGGCAGGCAAAATGTCCACCGAAGAGCCGGTGCTGTTCGTTAGGAGCAGGATGTGCGACATAGTTCCTCCAATGGGCTGTACGCGCATCATCGGGCGTCGAAACCGGAGTCTCACCGGTCGGTCACAACGCATGGCCGGCCGTCCCCGTTGTAACGGGATCGCAGCAAACGCAGTGCGCTGTTGAAGTCTGAGTATACCCATCAGTGCCTTGGGACACATGGATTCGTGACGGGCCAGAGCAGGAATTACGACATATTGGGCCGGGTTAAGGCAGGATTGTCGAGAGGTCGTAAGGCACATCGGATTGAGGTCGGCACACAGTGAAGTCTTGGAGCATCGGGGTATTTGGACTCGTGGCGCTCGCAGCCATCGTGGCCAGCACCTTCGTTTCCCGGGAGGCCATGGTGGGTGCAGGCATCGCGGCATCCGCGGCGGTGGGGATCGGCTGGCCGCACTTCCTGGCAGTTCCGGCGAAGAAAACGTTGGCCGCGGTTATTGGACTTGCCGGTGCGGGCTCGGCTGTTGCTGCTGCCTACATGCCGGCGCCTGGGTTCCTTGACGGCACCCCGGCTTTTGTGGCGCTGGGCGTGATGGCCGTGTTCGTGGTCCAGCTGATCAGGGGCACAGGGCAGGCGCAGCGCCTGGAGTCAACCCTTGGCTGCTCTGCCGGAGTGTTGCTGAACTGCCTGGGCGCGGGGTGGATCGCCAGTGCGCGGTTCAATGGCGTCAAGGAAATGGTCCTCGTTGCCGGCCTTAGTGCGGCAGCCGCGCTGTTGGTGGGGATCATTCGCTGGCCAGACCGCATAGTGGCTCCGCTCGGAGTGGTGACGGCCGGACTCATGGGCCCCCTGGCAGGGCTGGTTTTCTCGGACATCGCCGTTCTTCCCGCAGCCTTGGTGGGCGTTGTGGTGGGATCAGTCCTGGTGTGCTTCCGCCGGATGACTACCCTCCGCCGGGGGCGGCTGAACATCCCGGCAGCGGTCGGAATGGGTGTGGCACCCGTTTGGGCTGTGGGGGCCATGGCTTACTTCATAGACAAACTACTCATCTACTAACGGTTAGGATTGCATCATGTCTGTTCTCGCATTTGAAATCTTCTTCCTCGTTCTCCTGGGCCTGGCCAGCGTAGCCATGGCGTGGTTTGCGGGTTTTGTTGTCTACCGCCTTTTCAAGGGCCAGAAGTAAACCTTCTGCCCCTGCAGCCCAACAGAGGTAATCGTTGTGCCTATTGAGATCCCTACAGATCTGACGCCTGAACTCGTTCCTCTTTCCTGGCTCATTGGTGAGTGGGAAGGACGCGGCCGGCTCGGCAGCGGAGACGAGGACTCGGAGCATTTCGTCCAGCATGTCTCCTTCACCCACAACGGTCTGCCGTACTTGCAGTACAGAGCCGAGACGTGGATCAGTGATGACGCCGGCGAGAAGTTGCGGCCCCTGACCGTTGAGACCGGGTTCTGGGCCTTGGAGCGAAAGCTGGAAGAGGGCGATGGCGGCCCCGGCCTGATTCCCGCTGACATTGTCCCGGTCCTGAAGACGGCTGACGAGGTCGAGGAGCGGCGTAACAAGGAGGGCGGGTTCGATATCTCGGTATCGATTTCCCACCCTGGTGGAATTACAGAGCTCTACTACGGCCAAATCAAGGGACCCCAGATCCAGCTGAGTACCGACATGGTGATGCGTGGAAGCCACTCCAAGGAGTACACGGCAGCTACGCGGATCTTTGGCCTGGTGGACGGCAACCTCCTGTGGCGTTGGGACGTCGCTGCCAGCGGCAAAGCCCTGGAGGCGCACGCTTCGGCTTTCCTCCACAAGGTCTCCTGAGCCGGGGTCTCACTGCACGTTCCACGCCCGCCAGCAGAAGGAGCCGAAAGTGAACACACACCTCAAACCGGAAGGCTATGAGGGCCTCAAGGCTGTCTTCTTCAATGGGACGCTGAAACCTTCGCCGCAGCTGAGCAACACCGATGGCCTCATCAGGATCAGCCGGGACATCATGGAGAAGCAGGGCGTCTCCACCCGGCTCATCCGGACCGTCGACCATGACATTGCCTCTGGTGTTTACCCGGACATGCGCGAGCACGGCTGGAAGACCGACGAATGGCCGGAAATCTACCCTGAAGTCCGCGATGCCCACATTGTGGTGATTGCCGGCCCCATCTGGTTGGGGGACAACTCCTCCATGACCAAGAAACTCATTGAACGGTTGTATGCCCATTCGGGCCAGCTGAACAGCAAGGGCCAGTGGGCGTTCTACCCCAAGGTGGGCGGTTGCCTCATCACCGGCAACGAGGACGGCATCAAGCACTGCTCCATGAACGTGCTGTACAGCCTCCAGCACATCGGCTTCACCATTCCTCCCCAGGCCGACGCCGGGTGGATCGGCCCGGTGGGCCCCGGACCCAGTTATCTTGATGAAGGATCAGGCGGTCCGGAGAGTGATTTTACTAACAGGAACGCCACTTTCATGACGTGGAACCTGCTCCACATGGCCAAACTCCTGCGCGATGCCGGGGGAATTCCTGCCTACGGCAATCTGCCGGAGGAATGGAAAGCGGGCACCCGATTCGATTTCGAAAACCCGGAATACCGCTGATACCGGAATACCGCTGAGCCGCGAGGACTTCTACTACATATGACTTACAAGAGCCCCCTGTTGTCGCGCCCTGGTGCCGTTGAAGATACCGGCCTCGACGCCGGCGTAGCGGCCCACTATGGTGAACCGTTGCGTGAGCAGCGCGCCTTGGCCGCGGGCACCGCCGTCGTTGATCTCTCGCATCGTGGCGTGGTGACCGTGGCCGGCCCTGATCGGCTCAGCTGGCTCAACACGCTCTCGTCCCAGCAACTGACCAACCTGCAGCCTGGTGTCGCCAGCGAACTTCTGTTGCTGAGCGTTCAGGGCAGGATTGAGTTCGATGCCCGCGTTATTGACGACGGCGGCACTACCTGGCTGATCGTGGAGGCGGCGGAGGCAGCTCCGCTGGCCGAGTGGTTGAACCGGATGAAGTTCATGCTCCGCGTGGAGATTCAGGACGTCTCCGGGCAATGGGCTGTGGTGGGTTCCACAAAGCCTGTGGACCAGCTTTCCGGTGGTTTGGTGTGGGAGGATCCGTGGCCGCGTGTCAGCCCCGGTGGTTATTCCTACAGCATCGTCCCTGAGGAATCGCATCCCGGGCTTGAGCGCCCATGGTTCGAGTACCTTGTTCCGGCCGCGGAACTGGAACAATCCGTGGAAGGCCTGCCCCTGGCCGGTGCCATGGCTGCTGACGCTTTGCGGATTGCCGCCTGGCGTCCACGTTTGGGAGCCGAGACTGATGAGAAGACCATCCCTCACGAACTTGATCTCCTGCGGACCTCGGTGCACCTGAACAAGGGTTGCTACAAGGGCCAGGAGACTATTGCACGCGTCCATAACCTCGGCCATCCTCCGCGGCGGCTCGTGTTCCTGCAGCTCGATGGCTCGCAACACACATTGCCTGCTGTTGGCAGCGTTGTATTTGCCGGGGAGCGCAAGGTGGGTACTCTGACATCGGTGGCGCAGCACTTCGAGATGGGCCCTGTTGCTTTGGCCGTGATCAAGCGGTCCATTTCGGCGGAGGAAACCCTGACGGTGATGGACGGCGAGGAGCCTTACATTGCAGCCCAGGAAGTGATCGTCGCCCCCGACGCCGGCCAGGTTGTCGGGCGCCAGACCGGATTCCTGAAGGGACCCCACCGATGAGCCAAGCTACAGGCCCCGACGACGAAACGTTGGCCCTGGCCCATGCCCTGTTCGACGCTGCCCGCGAGGGTGACACCGAGTTGCTGCGTGGCTACTTGAATGCAGGCGCTCCTGCCACACTCACCAACGCCGCCGGCGACTCCCTCCTGATGCTTGCGGCCTATCACGGCCACGAGGAAGCTGTGCAGCTCATCCTCCATCACGGTGCTGACGTCAATGCCGCCAACGACCGCGGTCAGACGCCGCTCGCCGGTGCCGTCTTCAAGGGCTACACAGGGGTTGCGCGGGTTCTGCTGGACGCCGGAGCGGATCCCGACGCCGGAACGCCCTCCGCGCGCGAGGCCGCCACGATGTTCGCCAGGTCAGAGATTCAGGCCCTGCTGGGCTAAGCAGCCAAAGACAAGCAAAGCCCGGTCGCGTTGCGGCCGGGCTTTCTTGCGCCCGGATACTCCACGTGGAATAGTTGTGATGGAATATTTGATCCGGAAGGAGATTGCCGTGCCCAAGGTTGCCGAATTAACCCCGCTTGGGGTCGCCTCGCTGGCACTTCTTGCGGAGGAGCCGATGCACCCTTACGAGATGTACCAGGTGCTGATGGCGCGGCATGAAGACCGCCTTGTCAAAGTGCGCCCGGGCACGCTCTACCACGCGGTAGGCAGGCTTGAGGAAAACGGGCTGGTGGAGGCAACGGGGACAGGGCGCGAAGGCAACCGACCCGAACGGACCACGTACCGGATCACCACCGCCGGACACGAAGCACTGGATGCACGGCTGCAGGCCATGCTCTCCACGCCCGTCAATGAGTACCCTGTTTTTCCCCATGCAATTGCTGAAGCCCACCATCTTCCCGTGGCCGTGGTGACGGAGCTGTTGGAGGAGCGGGTTGTGGCCCTGAACGCGGACCTCGATTTCCTGGTGCAGGCAGAAGCCACCGTGACGGCCAGGGGGCTGGACCGTAAGTACTGGATAGACATCACCTATCAACAGGCAATGCGCCGAACGGAGATCGCGTGGATCCGCGGCCTCCTGGAGGAGTTGGGCAATGGGCGCCTGCCCTGGGATGAACCCCATCCAACTCCAGCCGAACTTTCACACAAACCAAAGGAATCCCTTGGAAAACGTAGCTAAGCCATGGCCCGCGCTGTGGTCACTCGTGGTGGGCTTCTTCATGATCCTCATCGACACCACCATTGTGTCGGTCGCGAACCCGCGGATCATGGAGGGCCTCAACGCGGACATCAACGCCGTCATTTGGGTCACCAGCGCCTACCTGCTGGCCTACGCCGTGCCACTGTTGATTACGGGCAGGCTGGGTGACCGTTTCGGACCCAAGAACCTGTACTTGATCGGCCTGGTGGTCTTCACGCTCGCCTCCCTGTGGTGTGGGCTTTCCGGTGACATCACCCTGCTGATCGCCGCCCGCGCCGTTCAAGGCCTGGGTGCGGCCATGATGACTCCCCAAACCATGGCGGTCATTACGCGCATCTTCCCGCCGGACCGCCGTGGCGCAGCCATGGGGTTGTGGGGAGCCACCGCAGGCATGGCGGTACTGATCGGCCCTATCCTTGGCGGCGTGCTGGTGGACAGCCTGGGCTGGGAGTGGATCTTCTTCGTCAACGTCCCCATAGGAATCGTGGCCTTCATCCTGGTCATGCGTTTCGTGCCGAAACTTACAACCCACACGCACACCTTTGATGTGGTGGGCGTGGTGCTTTCCGCCGTCGGCATGTTCCTGCTGGTCTTCGGCATTCAGGAAGGCCAAACCTACAAATGGGGAACCGTCACCGGCTTTATTTCAGTCTGGGGTTTGATCATCACGGGATTGGTTGTCCTGGTGCTGTTCGTTGCATGGCAGTGGCTCCTGGAACGCCGTGGCGGGGAACCTTTGCTGCCACTTGGCTTGTTCAAGGACCGTAATTTCTCCTTGGGAAACACCACCATCATGGCCGTGGGCTTCACGGTGACGGCCTTCCCGCTGCCCACTATCTTCTACTACCAGACGGTCCGCGGCCTGACGCCCACCCAGTCGGCGCTGCTGATGATCCCCATGGCCGTCATTTCGGGTGCTCTTGCACCGTTCGTCGGCAAGCTCATTGACCGTGCCAACCCGCGGTATTTTGCGTCCTTCGGACTTCTCTGCATGGCCGGAGCGTTGTTCTGGACCGCCGCCTTGCTGGGGCCGGACACCCCCATCTGGATGTTCCTGCTCCCCAGCGCTTTGCAGGGCGTTGCCAACGCCTTCATCTGGGGACCGGTCTCCAATGCCACCACCCGTAACCTGGAACCCCGCCAGGCAGGGGCCGGCTCCGGCGTTTTCAACACCACCCGCCAGATTGGTGCTGTCCTTGGTTCGGCTGCCATCGCTGCCCTTATCCAGTCGCGACTGGCAGCAGAACTGCCCGCAGCGCCTGCCGGTGCTCCTGTTGGCGAAGCGTCCATGAGCGGAGTCCTGCCCGAAGCGCTTCACGCAGGATTCTCGACGGCGATGAGCCAGTCCATCATTTTGCCCGCCTGCGCGATCCTGCTGGGCGCCGTGGTGGCACTGTTCTTTGGCAAACCGAAGGCTGTGCAAGGATGGGGCGCCACGTCCGAATCCGCACCAGCCTCAGAGAAGGCTGACCTCAACACCTAGAGTTTTTGTACAGCTAATGCCCTCAAGAAGGCACCTGAAGGGCGTTAGCTGTACAAAAACTCCGCCGGGATTCAGCTGAGCAGCACGCTCGCATGGAGCCCGCCGGTGGCAAAACCAAGGCTGCGGGCCATGGCAAGCGCTCCGGTGTTGCTGACATCGGCCTTCCACTGCAGGGTCAATCCGGATGCCAAGGCCTCATGTGCGGCGATGGAGGCAGCCAAGGTGCCCAGGCCCCGGCGCCGCCAGGGAGGGGCAACCAAAACGCCCATGTTGGCCAGGATGCCCTCCCACTCGGCATAGGCGCCGCAGGCCACGGGAGTGGGCTGTTCATCCTCGGGATGCATGATGGTGAAGCGATGGCTGAGCCCTTGAAGGCCCACCTCGTTGACGTCATCCGGGGGACAGAGGCTTTCCAGGCTGATGGCCTCGGGATTGCCATGGGAAACGGTGAGCTCTTCGGAAGGCTGCTGAAGGGGGAGGTCATCGGCAAAGAACAATGCCGAAGAGCCCAGCCCGTGCCCACCGTGTGAGCGCGTAATGGTCAACAAGGTGACGTGTTGGGCGAGCTCAGTATCGGGGATGGACGCTGCGGCATCCAGTGCCCACTGCGGTCCCACCAGCGCCGAGACGCCGAAGAGGCGGAGGAACACCAAGGTCCGCGCCGAATCATCCGCCCGGGTTATGCGGTTGGCGATGTCCCCGGGGTCGGCCGCTGAGGTGGCGAGCCGGGAAGCAGCGGTGGCGAAAGCGTCGTCGTCGAGTCCTAAACGACGAGCCCACGCCAGCTGGATAATGGCAGCAGACGTGGGCTCTAGAGTCATGGATTCAGCCTATCCGACTACCCGAACAGCACAGACGCTTCGTCGTAGCGGTGTTGCGGCACGGTCTTGAGCTTGCCCAAGGCTTCCTCGAAGCCCACGTGGGAGATGTCCGTGCCCTTCAGGGCCACCATGGTGCCCCAACGGCCCTCCACCACGGAGTCGATGGCCGCCATTCCCAAGCGCGTGGCCAGGACGCGGTCGTAGGCGGTGGGGACGCCGCCGCGCTGGATGTGGCCGAGGATGGTGGCTCGTGTTTCGATCCCGGTACGGGCCTCGATTTCCGGTGCCAACTGGTCCGCGATGCCACCCAGGCGGGGACGGCCGAAAGTATCCAGCCCGCGCTCGGAGTGCGGGGACTCCATGTGCTCCGGAACGAAGCCTTCGGCCACTACCACCAGCGGGGCGCGGCCACGATCGTGGGCTTCCTGGACCCATTCGGTGATCTGCTCAATGCTTGCCTTCTGCTCCGGGATCAGGATGGCGTGGGCGCCGGCTGCCATTCCTGCGTGCAAGGCGATCCAGCCCACGTGACGGCCCATCACTTCGGCGATCATGCAGCGGTGGTGGGATTCGCCGGTGGTGCGGAGGCGGTCGATTGCCTCCGTGGCAATCTGGACGGCGGTATCAAAACCGAAGGTGTAGTCAGTGGCATCGAGATCGTTGTCCACCGTTTTGGGAACGCCCACGATCTTCAAACCGGCATCGGTGAGGCGCTTGGCAGCTGCCAGTGTTCCCTCGCCGCCGATTGCGATGATGGCATCAATCCCAAGGCGTTCCATGTGCGCCTTGATGACCTCAGGACCGCCCCCATTCTCGAACGGGTTGGTGCGGGAGGTGCCCAGGATGGTGCCACCCTGCTTGGCGATACCGCGGACCATGGTGCGGGGGATGTCGATCACATCACCTTCCACAACCCCGCGCCAGCCATCGCGGAAGCCCACAAACTCCTGGCCGTGGATGGCGATGCCTTTGAGGACTGATCCCCGGATCACTGCGTTGAGGCCGGGGCAGTCGCCACCGCTGGTAAGAATGCCAATTTTCATGTTTGCTCACTCATGGCTTGGAGGAATACGTGCAGAGCGCCACGCTGAGCTCCACATGATTGTAGACGCGCATGTGGGGTGGGACACAAATGGTTACTTTTGACCCGGGCTGTGCGGTATTGGAAACACGGCCGAAAACAGCGAAACGCCCCGCCATCAGGCAGGGCGTTCCGAAGCGTTCGGCTTGATGTCACCGGCAACTACCGGGAACGCTGGCTGATGAACGACTCCAGGGCGATCTTGTTGTTCTGGTCCGGCAGGATCAGCCAGCCCAGGATGTAGGCCACGAATGCCGGACCGGGCAGAAGGCAGAAGAGCAGGAAAGCCACCCGGACGTACGCTACGTCCACCTTGAGCTTTGCTGCGATTCCTCCGCAGACGCCGCCGAGCCAACGTTGCGGACCACGCTTCAGGCCGAAGCCCCTGACGATGCTGAAGAACTTGTCCATGACTACACCCTTCCCTGTTGCGGTTGCTTTGTCACGCTGCTGCGCTCGGTCACTTCGCCGGGCTCTTTGGCGTGCCCGGGCCCCTGCGGGCCGCTAAAAGCCCGCCAACTACCAATGCCGCCCCCGCGCCGATCATCAGACCAATCAGCACATAGGTACCGTTCAGCGTGACCCAGCCGAGTGTGGAGATGACGATCAAGGCCGCCAGGGCAATCACAATCAACCCCCAGACCACTGTTCCTATGCGGGCCTGCCGGGGTTCGTCGTGGTCCGTGTGCTCCACCTTGAAGCTCGGTTCCAGCGGTGGCGTGAGCGGGATCTGCTTCAAGCCCGGCTTCGGAAGTGCTTCGGTAGGGCGGGTTTCGCGCGGGATGGATTCGGTAGGTCGGGTATCGTCGGAACGATGTTCCCTGGGCAAACGATGTTCGCTGGGCAAATGATGTTCCCTGGGCAAATGATGTTCCCTGGGCAGTGGCTCGGTTGGCTGCGTGTTGCTTGCCTTTTCCGGCTCATTGGTGCTCATGTCAGTTTCCTTCCTGGATGGTCACGTTGCTGAACGTGCCGTCAATTTCCACCACGAGGTTGGCTCCGGGCTTTTCAGTGTTGTAGAGCGTCCTCTCGTCCTGCAGGCGGCCACCGCGGTCTGAGCCGCGTTCGTTGAGGTTGCCGAACGTCATGTCCGCCCTGACTTCCACCGGAACATCATCGGGAATGATGACCGTGACGTTGCTGGCCGTGGCATCAACGGGAATGGTGACCTCCGAGGTCAAGGGTGGCGTGAGGGACAGGTCACTCAAGTCCAGCTGGCCTTGGGCTCCGGTGACGTTGATGCCCAGCCGTGCCTGCTCCAGGCTGGTGGGTGCCCAGTTCACGTCATGGAAGGTGAAGCGATCGCCGTCCCGGGGGATCACGTTGAAGATTCCGCCAATGATCAGCGCTACTACTGCCAGGAAACCAAGGAATCCTGAGGTCCGTCCGCGGAGACCGGCGATGAGGATGCCCAGACCGAGCACGGCTGCCCCTGTTGCCCAGACCACGGCGTTACCCGAGTTGCCCAACTCAATGACGTTGCCGGCGTCGAGCGCTTTCAAAGTGCCGCCTGCAAGCAGTGCTGCGCCGGCTGACACTGAGACGATTGCAGCTCCCGGGCCCTTACTCTTGGGCGCAGCCGGTTTCGGGTTCCAGTTCTGCGGGGGAGTAGGACCGTAAGGGGGACGCGGGCCCGAGGGCCCGGAGGGAGGGGGGCCATAGCTGCCGGCTTGGCCGTGGGTGGTACCTGCTGATGGAGACCCATAGCTTGTGCTGCCCGGCTGGGATGTGCCATACACCGGTACTCCTGTGTTGGTGCCGGTGGCAGTTCCGGACGCGTATGTGGTGGGCGTGCCGTAAGCGGTGCTGCCCGGAGACGTGGAATAGGGGGTCGCGGAGTAGTTTTGCGGGCCCACTGGCGGAGTTCCTTTCGAAGCCTTGTTGCGTTGAACCAGGAAATAGATGAGGTAGAAAACGCCGCCCATCCAGAACAGCGTCCAGAACAGGCCCGGCAGCCCATCCCAGCCCCAGCCCCAGAACCCGCGGCCCAGGCTGGGCAGGCCGATGATGGTGGTGATCAACGCGCCGGTCATGCCCCCGGACCAACGGCCCGCAGCGGCTTCCTGTACGTGGATCCGGCCGTCCGGCTCGGGCAGGAGCGCCCAGGCCACGCCGTAGAGCAGCACACCCACGCCGGCGAAGAGTGCCAGGACAATGAAGATGCCGCGCACAATCAAGGGGTCAATGCCGAACCGGTGGGCCACCCCGCTGGCCACGCCGCCGATCCAACGGTCCGGTCCGCGGCGGATTCCCTGGCTGCGGATCCAGTCGAAGAAGTTCTGCTGGGAGGCTGCCGGGGCGTTGCCTGCAGGCGGGTAAGTTGCGCCTTCAGTGCCGGTTTCCGGGGCAGCGCCGGATTGTCCCGGTGTCCCCGAAGGAGTCCCGGACGTGGCACCGCCGGCACCGGTGGAAGCGCCGGTTTGGGCGCTGGAGCCGGCTCCGCCGGCAGTGCCTGGCGTTCCGGGTTCCTCTGGGTTCATGCTGTTCGCGTTCATACTTCGATCCTGCCGCCCGGACCACCCTGCCCTCTACTGGGGGATACCCTGAATGATCCCTGAGGGACCCCCGAAGAACACCTGTTTTCGCTCCGGGGAACCGGTGATCCGTGCTTGGATTGGTACATGAGAACCGCTGTACAACGCCCCACGCTGGTCCGCAGCAGCGACCGCATGATCGCGGGCGTCTGCAGTGGACTTGCCGATCACCTTGGCTGGCCGGTCAATCTGGTCCGCCTGGGCATGATCCTGGCCTGTTTCGCGGGCGGGGCAGGTGTGGCCTTCTATGCGTGGCTGTGGACCATGGTTCCTACCGCGGATGAGAACGCCAAGCGCAATGCCCGCCGGCCGGCGTCGCCCATTGCTCCTGCGGTGAGCCTGCCGCCCGTGGTTCCCAGCCTCGGTTCTTCTGCGGCAACCACAATGTACGACGCCGGTGCCTCGCCGGCGCTTGCCGGCCCGCCTTCGCGGTCAGGGACCGTCCCGGGAAGCGATTCCGTGCCCGGCGACGGTACTGTGCCGGGCAGCGGTTCCATGACCGGCAGCGGTTCCATGTCCGGCATCGGTTCCAGGACCGACGGCGGTTCTCCCTCGGTTCCGGCCGATGGGCCCCCTACGGGTAATGCAGGCGCCGACGCTACCGGCTTTGGCAGCGCCTTTTCAGCATGGAACCGGGCTGGATCATCTAATGCGGCCGGCGAAGGCAACGGCAACGGCAACGGCAACGGCAACCCTGTGGCGTCTTGGTTCTCTTTCCGCAAAATCCAGTACGGCAAGGAAATCCTGCTCGGAGCGGCGCTGCTCCTGGTGGCTGCAATCCTGATCGCCCGCCAGTTCGGCGTTGACGTCCCCCTGGGCACACTTATCCCAGCCGCCGCCATCTTGGGTGGCGCGGCGATTGCCTGGATGCAGCTCGATGAGACCCGACGCGCCGGCTTGGTGGACAAGACCAAAGCGGACCAGGCCGGCGGGTGGACTCGTCTGGCAGCGGGATTGGCCTTGGTGGTGGCTGGGGTGCTGGTGATGGTGTCCGGCTCGGGATCGTGGGAGCAGACCTGGCTGGCGCTGCTGGCATCCGTGGCTGTCCTGGGCGGAGTTGCCTTGGTACTGCTGCCTTGGGGCCTGAAGTTCTGGAAAGACCTCGAAACCGAGCGCGCCGGCCGCGTTCGTGAAACTGAACGTGCGGAAATCGCGGCCCATTTGCACGACTCCGTGCTGCAGACCCTGGCGCTTATTCAACGGCGTGCCGGTTCTGAGCAGGACGTAGTACGCCTTGCCCGGGCCCAGGAACGTGAGCTCCGGTCCTGGTTGTTCAGTGACCCTGCCAAGGAGTCCGGCCTCCTGGCAGACCGGATCAAGTCAGTGGCGGCCGAGGTGGAGGACTCACACGGGCACGCGGTAGAGGTTGTCACTGTGGGAGACACGGAGATGACGGACCGGCATGAGGCCTTGGTCCAGGCAGCCAGGGAGGCCATGCTCAACGCCGCCCGGCATGGCGGCGGAACAGTATCGGTGTACTTGGAAAGCACTGCGGGCAGCACGGAAGTATTCGTCAAGGACCGCGGCCCCGGCTTCGACCCCGATGCTGTCCCGGACGACAGACTGGGCGTGAGGGAGTCGATCATCGGACGAATGAAGCGTCATGGTGGCACAGCGGTCATCAACAGCAGCAGTGATGGAACGGAAGTCCGGTTGGCCCTTCCGTCAGTGAATGCCGAATCCGGTGAGCAGCGCATTGGCGAGGTGCGGAACGGCGAACAGCGGAATGGAGAAGCGAAGCTATGAACAATGCCCCTGAGAATGGTGCCGGACGCAGGGTGAGAGTGGTGATCGTGGATGATCACACCATTTTCCGTTCCGGGTTGAAAGCGGACCTGGACCAACGCATTGATGTGGTGGGCGAGGCCGGAACCGTGGAACAGGCCATTGCGGTCATAGCGGAGACCCGCCCCGAAGTTGTCCTTTTGGATGTGCACCTTCCCGGCGGCCTGGGCGGTGGAGGACGTGAAGTCATTGCCGGATCCATGTCCCTGCTGACCTCCACCAGTTTCCTGGCGCTGAGTGTCTCCGACGCCGCAGAGGACGTGGTCTCGGTTATCCGGGCTGGTGCCCGCGGGTATGTCACCAAAACCATCTCCGGCAAGGAGATTTCCGACGCCGTTATCCGGGTGGCCGATGGCGACGCCGTCTTCTCACCCCGTTTGGCCGGCTTCGTGCTCGATGCTTTTGGCACCGCCCCTGCGGACATCGCGGATGATGAACTGGACAAGCTTTCCGCGCGGGAACTTGAAGTCATGCGACTCATCGCCCGGGGTTACAGCTACAAGGAAGTGGCCAAGGAACTGTTCATCTCCATCAAGACCGTTGAGACGCACGTTTCGGCGGTCCTGAGGAAGCTCCAGCTCTCCAGCCGCCATGAGCTCACCAAGTGGGCGGCCGAACGCCGCCTCCTCTGACCATCTCTCACTTCCCGCTGGCTTTCCCCGATCGCTCTCTCACTTCCCGGCCCTTAAACGCGAACGCTCTTCCACCTGCCAGGGTGGAAGAGCGTTCGCGTTAAGCGGGTGTTACTTGGCCTTGCCCAGGAACTCCTGGATGCGGCGGACGCCCTCAGCGAGGTCCTCATCGCCCAGGGCGTAGGAAAGCCGCACGTAACCGGAAGGACCGAAGGCCTCGCCCGGAACCACGGCAACTTCAACTTCGTCGAGGATCAGCGTGGCAAGTTCAGCCGAAGTCTGCGGCCGGACGGGACCGTTGGAGGTCTCAAATTCCTTACCCAACAAGCCGCGAACGTCCGCGTAGACGTAGAAGGCGCCGGTCGGCGTCGGGCATTCAACGCCCTCGATCGCGTTCAGGCCGGCAACTATGGCCTTGCGGCGGCGGTCGAAAGCCACCTTCATTTCGTCGACGGCGGTCAGCGGACCCGTGAGGGCAGCGGCTGCGGCGATCTGCATGATGTTCGAGACGTTGGAGGTCGCGTGCGACTGCAGGTTGGTGGCGGCCTTGATGACGTCGGCCGGGCCGATCATCCAACCCACGCGCCAACCGGTCATGGCGTAGGTCTTGGCAACGCCGTTGAGGATGACAACCTGGTCGCCGAGTTCCGGTGCGGCCGTGGCGATCGAGGTGAACTCGACGCCGTCATAGGTCAGGTGCTCGTAGATCTCATCGGTAACAACCCACAGGCCCTTGGACGCGGCCCATTTGCCGATCTCCGCAACCTGCTCGGGGCTGTAAACAGCGCCGGTGGGGTTGGACGGGGAAACGAACAGCAGGATCTTGGTCCGGTCCGTTACTGCAGCCTCAAGCTGCTCCACCGTTACCAGGTAACCCTGTTCGGGGCCGGCGAAGACCTCAACGGGCACGCCACCGGCAAGGCGGATGGCCTCCGGGTACGTGGTCCAGAAGGGGGTGGGGATGATCACCTCGTCGCCCGGATCAACCAGGGTTGCGAAGGTGTTGTAAACAGCCTGCTTGCCGCCGTTGGTCACCAGGACCTGGGAAGGGTCAACTTTGTAGCCGGAGTCCCGCAGCGTCTTGTCCGCGATTGCCTTCTTCAGCTCGGGGAGTCCGCCGGCAGGGGAGTAGCGGTGGTACTTCGGTTGCCCTGCTGCCTCAATGGCAGCCTGGACGATGTAGTCGGGGGTGGGGAAATCGGGTTCACCGGCACCGAATCCGATCACGGGACGTCCCGCGGCTTTGAGCGCCTTGGCCTTGGCGTCAACGGCAAGGGTGGCGGATTCTGCAATGGCGGAGATTCGCTGTGAAATGCGGGCGGTAGTTGTTCCGGCAGACATCTATGTACCGTTCTTCGCAGGCAGCCCGGGGGCTGGATGATGGGATTCGACGTAAAC
The DNA here is from genome assembly GCF_041549525.1 of Paenarthrobacter aurescens. Taxonomy (NCBI): domain Bacteria; kingdom Bacillati; phylum Actinomycetota; class Actinomycetes; order Micrococcales; family Micrococcaceae; genus Paenarthrobacter; species Paenarthrobacter aurescens. The sequence goes on along the minus strand of NZ_CP157456.1, from coordinate 3,025,549 downwards.
TACCTTATGCTGTTCTGCGGAGCTCCCGGGTGCCTGCCGAACTTTGTGACTGATAATGCTGGTCACAGGCTTTACGGGGCTGGGAGGTCCGGAATCGGGCCGGTTCGACTATCGCGAAATTCTTGCGTAGACTGGTTCACCGGTGTTGAAAAGCACCACAGGCTGAAGTGCGGCCTGAAACATGGACTTGATCCATAGGGTAGTGGCGCAATTGGTAGCGCAGCGGTCTCCAAAACCGCAGGTTGCAGGTTCGAGTCCTGTCTGCCCTGCGCAAGCTGTTCCGGCGGAAACGCCGGGGCACGCGCAGCAACCATGGCTCTGATCAGAGTCGGGTCAACAACTTTGCAAGGTGAGTGAGGACCAGGTGACCGAAACAGCTGCCAGCAGCTCAAAGGGCCGTCCCGCCAAGAAAGCCGATCGCGGCTTCTTCGCCCGTATTGCACTCTTCGTCCGCCAGGTCATTGGCGAACTGAAGAAGGTCGTTGCCCCCACCCGCAAGGAACTGATCAACTACACGCTCGTGGTGCTGGTGTTCGTAGCCATCATGATGCTCATCGTCAGCCTGCTGGACATCGCCTTCGGGACGGGAGCCAGCTGGGTCTTTGGTGGGTCCGGGGCTACGGACCAATAAGCGGATCTGTCCGCAAACTGTGTGAAATTTCCTGTTGACTCAGGGATTTTGCGGGGTTTGCGGAATTGAGCCATTTAAATAGGCATGTTAGGCAATGAGGAAGCAGGAGACCAAGTGTCTGAGCAGGAGCTCGAGGTAAACGAGACTGAGCTGGGCGAATCCGCCGAGAACTCAGCCGACGCCACGGCAATTGTCGTGGAAGAGTCCGAGGTTGATTCTGCTGCGCCCGAATCTGCCGACGAATCCGTTGAGGACTTCGAAGCTGACGCAGACGCCGAGTCTGATGACGCGTCCGAGGCTGAGTCTGATGACGAAGACGCTTCGGAAGAGTCCGACGGCGACCACCTGGCAGCCGCTGCTGCTGCAGCGCCGGCCGATCCGGCCGAAGAGTTCAAGGCCAAGCTGCGCCGCCAGGAGGGTGACTGGTACGTCATCCACTCCTACGCAGGTTACGAGAACCGCGTGAAGGCCAACCTTGAGACCCGCATCCAGACCCTGGACATGGAAGATTACATCTTCGAAATCCAGGTGCCCATGGAAGAGGTCGTCGAGATCAAGAACGCGCAGCGCAAGGTCATCAACCGCGTGCGCATTCCCGGCTACGTCCTGGTCCGTATGGATCTGACGGACGCCTCATGGGGCGCCGTCCGCCACACGCCGGGTGTCACCGGCTTCGTGGGTAACGCCCACAACCCCGTCCCGCTCCGTCTTGACGAGGTCTTCTCCATGCTCGCCCCCGTCTTCGAAGAAGAGCAGGCAGAGCAGGGCAAGCCCGTCAACAAGCAGAACCAGGCTCCCGTGGCCGTCGACTTCGAGGTCGGCGAGTCGGTCATCGTCAAGGAAGGTCCGTTCGAGACCCTCCCGGCTACGATCTCCGAGATCAAGCCCGAGTCCCAGACCCTCGTGGTTCTGGTCTCGATCTTCGAGCGCGAAACCCCGGTAACGCTCGCCTTCAACCAGGTCACCAAGATCTAGCTGATTCCAAAATTTCGCTCCAGTCCTGCCTGCTTAGCAGTTCTGGAGCGGCCGGCCGCCTCGCCATGGCGGCCAACAACCTGGGACGCGCTCCTGTGTCCCAGGAAGCTATTGAGAGAAGGACCCTACATTGGCTCCCAAGAAGAAGGTCACCGGCCTCATCAAGCTGCAGATCCAGGCAGGTGCCGCTAACCCGGCTCCGCCGATCGGTCCTGCGCTTGGCCAGCACGGTGTCAACATCATGGAATTCTGCAAGGCGTACAACGCTGCAACGGAATCCCAGCGCGGAAACGTTATCCCGGTTGAAATCACGGTTTACGAAGACCGTTCCTTCACCTTCATCACCAAGACCCCGCCGGCTGCAGAGCTCATCAAGAAGGCTGCAGGCGTCGCCAAGGGTTCGGCTACCCCGCACACCGTCAAGGTTGCCAAGCTGACCCAGGCACAGGTTGAGGAAATTGCTTCCACCAAGATGGAAGACCTCAACGCCAACGACATCAAGGCAGCTGCCCTGATCATCGCAGGCACCGCCCGCTCCATGGGCATCACCGTAGAAGGCTAATAACCTTCGAGGGCCCTTGGGCCTTCACCCGCCGGGCAACCGGCATCTGAAACATTGAAATGCCGTAGGATCCTCGCCGGATCCGCGGCTTGTGGCAGGGCCCAGCGCGGTCCGCAGACCACAACTGCACAAGGAGAAACAGCAGCATGGCAAAGCGCAGCAAAGCATATGAGGCAGCCGTAGCCAAGATCGAGGCAGACAAGGTCTACGCCCCGATCGAGGCCATCACCCTCGCGAAGGACACCAACCCTTCCAAGTTCGACGCAACCGTTGAGGTCGCTTTCCGCCTGGGCGTTGACCCGCGTAAGGCTGACCAGATGGTTCGTGGCACCGTCAACCTGCCCCACGGCACCGGTAAGACCGCCCGCGTCCTCGTTTTCGCAACCGGCGACAAAGCAGAAGCAGCAATCGCTGCCGGCGCTGACTTCGTTGGTTCCGATGACCTGATCGAAAAGATCGCAGCCGGCTGGACCGACTTCGATGCCGCAGTGGCAACCCCTGACCTCATGGGCAAGGTTGGCCGTCTGGGTAAGGTCCTCGGCCCGCGTAACCTGATGCCGAACCCGAAGACCGGTACGGTTACCCCGGATGTCACCAAGGCTGTCAACGACATCAAGGGTGGCAAGATCGACTTCCGCGTCGACAAGCACTCCAACCTGCACTTCATCATCGGCAAGGTGTCCTTCGACGTCAACAAGCTTGCGGAGAACTACGCAGCAGCACTGGAAGAGGTGCTTCGTTTGAAGCCGTCTGCTTCCAAGGGCCGCTACATCCAGAAGGCTACCGTTGCCACCACGTTTGGTCCCGGCATCACCGTTGACCCGAACGTCACCAAGGTCCTCGTCGACGCGTAAGCTTCGCGGGCACTTGCTCTGATAAAAGGACCGTCCGGCTTTGCCGGGCGGTCCTTTTTCTTGCGTTCTTCCCTGTTCAGGGGCAGTGGCGGGTCGTAGGCTTTGGTGCGTGTCGTCGTCGAACTCCCACACCCTTGAGGGGTTGTCCGTAGAACCGGTTGAGGTCCCCGAAAGCCCGGACGCGAGCGGGTCTCCCGATTTCCGTGCCTTTCATGACCTGGACGTTGCCCACCACATGGATCTCTGGGGCAACCTGGACCGTTGCTCCACTTTGGCTGAATCCGTACTTTTCTGGCGGGGCAACGAATATGAGGAACGCCACGTCTTCCTGGCCCGCCTCAACGGAACCCCGGTTGGCAGCGGCACGTTGACCTTGCCGTTGAGCGAAAACACGACGACGGCGGGTGTGGACGTCCTGGTGGACCCGGCCTATCGCCGGCGCGGCATCGGCTCGGAGATCCTAGGGATGCTGGAGCAGCAGGCGCGCGGACGGGAGCGCGTGTCTTTTGACGCGTTTTGTGCCGAGCCACTGGATCTCCTCATCCCGGGAGCTGGGTTGCTGGAGGCAAAGTCCGGCACGGGTGGGGTCCCACTGGATTCGGCTTCCACCGGTTTCGCCCTTCATCACGGTTATTCCTTGGAGCAGGTGGAGACCAACAGCACGTTGGACCTTCCCGTGAAGGAAGCACTCCTGCAGGACCTTGAAGAACAGGCGCTCAAGCGTGCTGGCGGCTACAGCATCACAGGCTGGCAGGACCGCTGCCCTGATGAGCTGGTGGATGTTTTTGCCAGCCTCAAGAGCCTCATGAGCACGGAGGTGCCTATCGCCGGCTTGGGCTGGGAGGGCGAGGACTGGGACGCACGCCGTGTGCGTTTGGAGGAATCCACCTGGCTTGCAGGTGGCATCGCTTCAACTGTGGCCGTAGCCCGCCACGACGCCACGGGGGAGTTGGCCGCCTACACAACTCTGACCCACCGTGAGGCCACGCCCGGGATGGTCTATCAGGAGGACACGTTGGTTGCTCCCGGGCACCGGGGGCATGGCCTTGGCATGCTGGTGAAGATTGCCAATCTTCGCCGCACGGAACAGCTATGGCCGGCCGCCACATCGGTAATGACATGGAACGCCAACGAAAACCGGCATATGCTGGCCATAAATATCGCCTTGGGGTTCAAGCCTTCCGGCTTTGACGGCGAATGGCAGAAACGGCTGGAATGACTGTAGACGAGGCGAAGACCGTTCAAGTCGAGCAGCTGTGGGTGCCTGACACCCTGGACGGCCCCGACGCCGCTGATTTCCTTGATGCCGTTGAGGTGGGGCGGCGTGTACGCATGGAGACGTGGGGGAGCGACGACCTCGCCTACACGCCCCTGGAAAAGCTCTTGGAGCTTTCTGACCCCTATGAGCGCCAGATCATTCTGGTGGCAAAAGTGGACGGCGTCATTGTGGGCACCGTGGACATTGCCTTGCCTCTTGCGGACAACCTTGACCTGGCTGAGTTCACCTTGGACATCCTTCCCGAGTTCCAGGGGCGGGGTGTGGGCCGTCAATTGCTGGAAGCTGCGGAGCAACTCGCCAGGGCTGAGGGGCGCACCATGGCCTTGGTGGACACCAATCACCCGGCAACATCGCTCACTGAGATACCCGAGGACCAATTGATCCCGGGAAGCGGTGCGGGTTTTGTGCCCGTCAGCAGCAGGGAAGTGGACTTCGCAAAACGCGCCGGTTACACACTGCAGCACATTGAGCAGTTCAGCTCTTGCGTGCTCCCCCTGGATTCCAAGCTCGTAGGTGACCTGCAGCTCGAGGCCGAAGAAGCCAACGGTGGCCGTTACACGCTGCACCACTGGACAGACCGTTGCCCGGAACCTTGGCTGGAAGCTGTGGCTGCCTTGGAAAACGCGGCCGGCGAGGTAGTTCGCGAAGAGGGGGACGAGGACGCCCCTGAGGTTGAAGCCAGCGGCATGGTGTTTGACGCTGCGGTACTTCGCGAAACCGAGGACGCAGCTTTGGCGCAGGGCCGGCGTACGGTGGTGACCGCCGTCGAGCACGTGGAGAGCGGACGATTGGTGGGCCTGACAACCATCAGCGTCCTGGCGCATCGCCAGGACGTGGTGTTTCAGGACGATACCTTGGTGTTGCAGGAGCACCGGGGAAACAAGCTTGGTTTGTTGATCAAGGTTGCCAACATGGAACGGCTCAGTGAGCAATTCCCGGATGCCCGCGTCATCTATACCTGGAACGCGCCGGAGAACAGATACCTCCTGACAGTGAACAAGCAACTGGGATTCACTACGGCCGGCGTCACGGGACTGTGGCAGAAGGAACTCCCGGGCAGGTTGTCGGGAGCAACGTCCTCGGACTAGGCGTGCGGCCGATTTGGTTTGCCGAACACTCTCCCGTAACCTTGAAGTACCAAAGACCGTCGGTTGATGGGAATCCACTCTTTCGGGCACCGCTCAATTCTGTAGTTGCGCCCGTGAGATGAAAGTGAATTCCTTGACGAAGGACCCTGAACAATAGGGCGGCCGGCGCAGGTGAACGAAGCAAGTCTCCACGGATCAAACTGTGTTGAGCCAAGCCCCGTGCATCTGCGCGGGGCGTTTTTAGTTTTAGCTCTCGTGAGCGGGGACCCGGAAGACCGGCTTTATTCCCCGGAAGGAGGGTTATGACAACGCCTAGCAAGGTTTCCGCTGTTGCGGAGATCACCAACGATTTCAAGGAATCGAACGCGGCTGTCCTGACCGAATACCGCGGGCTCACTGTTGCACAGCTCAAGGAACTGCGTGTTGCGCTCGGCCAGGACACCAAGTTCTCGGTCGTCAAGAACACCCTGAGTGCCATTGCAGCCAAGGAAGCTGGAGTTGAAGCATTCAACGATCAGCTCGCCGGCCCTACTGCAATCGCCTTCATCAAGGGTGACGCTGTTGCTGCTGCCAAGAGCCTGACGGACTTTGCCAAGGCCAACAAGCAGCTGGTTATCAAGACCGGCGTCTTCGAAGGCAAGGCATTGGACGCAGCAGGAGTTGCCGCACTGGCAGCCCTCGAGTCCCGCGAGCTGCAGCTTGCACGTGTTGCTGGTGTCCTCAAGGCTCCCGCATCCGCTGCTGCACGCATCATCGACGCCCTGCGCCTCAAGCTTGAAGAAGAGGGCGGCGCATCTGCACCGGCCGCTGAAGAAGCCCCGGCCGCTGAAGAGGCTGCAGCTGAAGAGGTTGCGGCTCCGGCCGAAGCCGCTGAAGCAGCAACCGAAGAGAACTAAGTTCTCCCCTCAATCAAACTCTGGTGCATGGCACGGTTTAGCCCGGATCTGCACCAACTAATGGAAGGACGCCACCATGGCGAAGCTCAGCAACGAAGAGCTCATTGAAGCTTTCAAGGAACTGACCATCATCGAGCTCTCCGAGTTCGTCAAGCTCTTCGAAGAGACCTTCGAAGTTACGGCTGCTGCTGTTGCAGTTGCTGGCCCCGCTGCCGGCGGTGCTGCTGAAGCTGCTGAAGAGAAGACCGAATTCGACGTCGTTCTCGAAGCTGCTGGCGACAAGAAGATCGCAGTGATCAAGGAAGTTCGCGCCATCACCTCCCTCGGCCTCAAGGAAGCCAAGGACCTGGTTGACAGCGCACCGAAGGCTGTTCTCGAAGGCGCCACCAAGGAAGCTGCCGAGAAGGCAAAGGCTCAGCTCGAAGAAGCTGGCGCAACGGTTACCCTCAAGTAACTCGTTTTGCTTGTGGAAGCCCCGTCCGGTTCGCCGGGCGGGGTTTCCTGCGTTTAACCCACCAAGGGTCCACGCACCCAGCTTGGTTGCAGTCAATGGCCGTTCTGACAGCTCAAAACGGCGTGAGCTGCTCCCTAATTGGGTTCGCTGATGTCCGCTACTACTGCGCCCAGCGCTTCAGTGAGTGCATCCGCATCCACGAATGCACTCCGGCCATGCGCCCCGGCACCCATGGAAATGCGACGCCCTGCAATAGTGGCATCGGCGTACACGGGCCACGGGGTGGTGCTTCCCAGCGGAGTGATGGTGCCGCGTTCGTAGCCGGTGGCGGCCAAGGCAACATCGGCGTGGGGGAGTGAGAGCTTGTTAACGCCCACCAGCGCACGCAGCTTGGGCCAGGAGATCTGGCGGTCCCCGGGAATCAGGGCGAACAAAAAGCTGCCATCCCTGTGCTTGACTACCAGCGACTTCACGATGTCCCCGGGGGTGATCCCCAGGATCGCCGCAGCTTCTTCCAGACTACGGGCGGCAGGGCGTTCGACGACGTCAACGTCCAGTCCGCGCGCGGCGGCATCGGACAAGAACCGTTCGGCACCGTCCATAGGGGCTCCAGCCAGTTCCTCAGCCATTAGTCGCGGTACAGGAGCAGGGCTTCGCCTTGGCCTCCGCCTCCGCAAAGGGAGACCGCGGCTTTTCCGGTTCCCCTGCGCTTGAGTTCGTGCGCGGCGTGCAACGCGAGCCGGGCGCCGGAGGCTCCGATGGGGTGGCCCAAAGCAATGGCACCGCCATGGATGTTGCATTTCTCCAAGGGGTAGCGGAGGTCCTTGAGGGACTGGACCGCCACTGAACCGAAGGCCTCGTTGATTTCGATGAAGTCCAGCTCCTCTGCCGTCCATCCCGCACGCTTCAAAGCCTGTGCAATTGCGTTTGAGGGCTGGGAATGAAGCGAGTTGTCCGGCCCTGCAACCTGCCCGGGCTTGCCAACAACGGCAAGGTAGTCCAGCCCGTTGTCCTTGGCGAAGCGGCGACTGGTCAGCACCAGGGCGGAGGCGCCGTCGGACAGCGGAGAGGAGTTGCCGGCGGTGATGGTTCCATCCGTGGCGAAAGCGGCCTTGAGGGGTGCCAGGGTTTCCAGGGACGTGTTGGGCCTGACGCCTTCATCGGTAGTCAGCACCAGGGGATCTCCCTTGCGCTGCTTGACGCTTACCGGAGCGATTTCGACGTCGAAGGTTCCGTCTGCGATAGCGGCGGCGGCACGCTGATGGGAGGCTGCGGCAACTTCGTCCTGGGCCTTGCGGTCAATGCCGAGGGTGACGTTCTTCGTTTCCGTGGACAGGCCCATGGACTGCCCGTCGAAAGCATCGGTAAGGCCGTCATGGGCTGCGACGTCCAGCGCCTGGATGGCTCCGTACGTCCAACCCTGACGTGAACCCGGGAGCAGGTGAGGGGCCCTGGTCATGGATTCCTGGCCTCCGGCAACAACTACCGTGGCATCGCCGCTGCGGATCATGCGCGCGGCATCAATGACTGCGGTGAGCCCGGAGAGGCAGACCTTGTTGATGGTGACGGCTGGGATGTTCCACCCCACACCTGCGGCTATGGCGCTCTGCCGGGCCGGGTTTTGGCCTGCGCCTGCCTGCAGTACCTGGCCCATGATGACCGCGTCCACTTGTTCGGCTTTGACCCCGCTGGCCGCGAGTGCAGCGCTGATGGCATGGGCACCGAGATCGACGGCGGTGAAGCCGGCCAATTGTCCGTTGAGCCGACCCTGTGGGGTACGGGATGCAGCAAGGATGACAACGTCATTGTCGTCAGCGGAGTTCGTCATGGTCTCTCTTCCGATCCGGGAGTGGTCTTGCAAGGCTATCGCGGAGCACGCTCTGGCCAATCCCTACAACAATTGTGCCGTTCCTCTCATTCCTTGGCCGCTGCTGATTGATTCCTCGCGGATTGAGGAGGTGTATGGGTGCCTGCAGCAACCGTGCTTGCAATCACGGACGATCTGGGGTAGACAGGAAGGCTGCTTTGCCGTATCGTAGATATTTGCGTCTTCCCTGTTAACCTTCAGCCTTCATATAGCGGTGGGCTTTACCTCTCAGCTGCGCCATTGACGTGCCGTTCCGAAACGTGCATTGTTCTTGAGCGGACTGGGTCCGGGTCATATAGCGGAACCGGAACAAGTATCCTGCGGAGCACTCTGCGGGATGCAAACGGGGGAGATCTGAAAACGCCTGAAGGTCTGTGGAAGGATCCCTCTTGGTCGCCTCGAGCACCTCTAATAACGAAACCGCTAACACGGCAAGCACCGATGGTGCCACCCGCCGCCTCTCATTCGCAAAGATTCACGAACCCCTTGATGTTCCGAATCTTCTCGCCCTGCAGACAGACAGCTTTGACTGGCTGGTCGGAAACGAACGCTGGCAGGCGCGGGTAGCGAAGGCTGTCGAGGAGGGCGACCTCAGCGTCGCCACCACCTCCGGACTTGCCGACATCTTCGAAGAGATCTCCCCCATCGAGGACTTCCAGGGCACCATGTCCCTGAGCTTCTCCGAGCCGGAGTTCGCTGACCCGAAGTACACCATGGCCGAATGCAAAGACCGTGACGCCACTTACTCGGCACCGCTGTATGTCAAGGCCGAGTTCATGAACAACAACACGGGCGAAATCAAGCAGCAGACCGTGTTCATGGGCGACTTCCCCCTCATGACTGAGAAGGGAACGTTCGTCGTCAACGGCACCGAGCGCGTCGTTGTCTCCCAGTTGGTCCGTTCACCGGGCGCCTACTTTGAGCGCACCGCTGACAAGACCAGTGACAAGGACATCTTCACTGCGAAGATCATCCCGTCCCGTGGTGCATGGTTCGAACTCGAAATCGACAAGCGCGATCAGGTCGGCGTTCGCCTCGACCGTAAGCGCAAGCAGTCGGTTACCGTTCTGCTGAAGGCCCTCGGCTGGACCGAAGGCCAGATCCTGGAAGAGTTCGGTCAGTACGACTCCATGCGTGCAACGCTGGAGAAGGACGCCACCGAAACCCGCGAAGATGCGCTTCTGGACATCTACCGCAAGCTGCGTCCGGGCGAGCCGCCCACAGTTGAGGCTGCCCAGTCCCTGCTGGACAACCTGTACTTCAACGCCAAGCGCTACGATCTTGCCAAGGTTGGCCGTTACAAGATCAACCGCAAGCTCGGCATCGACCGCTCCCTTGGTGACAAGGAAGCCTCGGTCCTGCACGTTGAAGACATCGTTGCCATGATCAAGTTCCTCGTTGCGCTTCACGCCGGCGAGAAGACCCTCATGGGCAAGCGCGACGGCGAAGACCACGAGCTCCGCGTCGACGTCGATGACATCGACCACTTCGGCAACCGTCGCATCCGCGCCGTGGGCGAACTGATCGAGAACCAGGTCCGCACAGGTCTTTCCCGCATGGAACGCGTCGTTCGCGAACGCATGACCACGCAGGACGTCGAGGCCATCACGCCGCAGACGCTGATCAACATCCGTCCCGTTGTGGCAGCCATCAAGGAGTTCTTCGGAACGTCCCAGCTGTCCCAGTTCATGGACCAGAACAACCCGCTCTCGGGTTTGACCCACAAGCGCCGCCTGTCGGCACTTGGCCCGGGTGGTCTGTCCCGTGACCGCGCAGGCATGGAAGTTCGAGACGTTCACCCGTCCCACTACGGACGTATGTGCCCCATCGAAACCCCTGAAGGCCCCAACATTGGTCTGATTGGTTCGCTGGCTTCCTACGGCCGCATCAACCCGTTTGGTTTCATCGAGACGCCGTACCGCCTGGTTTCCGAGGGCGTCGTTTCCGACGAAGTCCAGTACCTGACGGCCGATGACGAAGCAGAGGTCCTGATTGCACAGGCCAACGCTCCGCTGGATGCTGACAAGAAGTTCTCAGAAGAGACCGTCCTTGTCCGTGCCCGTGGTGGTGGAGGCGAGCCTGTTCTGGTTCCCGCTGCAGACGTTCAGTTCATGGACGTTTCCCCGCGCCAGATGGTGTCCGTGGCAACTGCACTGATCCCGTTCCTTGAGCATGACGATGCCAACCGTGCACTCATGGGTGCCAACATGCAGCGCCAGGCCGTGCCGCTGGTCCGTTCCGAGGCTCCTTTTGTGGGCACCGGCATGGAGCGCGCAGCAGCCGTCGACGCCGGTGACGTTGTCATCGCCAAGAAGGCAGGTGTGGTCACTGAGGTTTCCGCTGAGCTCGTTGTGATGATCAACGACGACGGCACTGAGACCAACTACCGCATCAACAAGTTCGCCCGTTCCAACCAGGGCAACTGCTACAACCACCGTGTCCTGGTCAACGAAGGCCAGCGCCTTGAAGTTGGCGGCATCATCGCTGACGGTCCCGCAACGGACCAGGGCGAGCTCGCCCTCGGTAAGAACCTGCTCGTGGCATTCATGTCATGGGAAGGCCACAACTTCGAGGACGCCATCATCCTGTCCCAGCGCATTGTTGCTGAGGATGTTCTTTCCTCCATCCACATTGAAGAGCACGAGATCGATGCCCGCGACACCAAGCTTGGTGCCGAGGAAATCACCCGTGATATCCCCAACGTGTCCGAGGAAGTCCTTGCAGGCCTGGACGAGCGCGGCATCATCCACATCGGTGCCGAGGTTGAAGCAGGCGACATCCTGGTCGGAAAGGTCACCCCTAAGGGTGAAACCGAACTGACCCCGGAAGAGCGCCTCCTGCGCGCCATCTTTGGTGAGAAGTCCCGCGAAGTGCGCGACACCTCGCTGAAGGTGCCCCACGGCGAGTCCGGTACGGTCATCGGCGTACGCGTCTTCGACCGCGACAATGACGACGAACTGCCCCCGGGCGTGAACCAGCTGGTCCGCGTCTACGTTGCAGCCAAGCGTAAGATCACCGACGGCGACAAGCTCGCCGGCCGTCACGGCAACAAGGGTGTTATCTCCAAGATCCTTCCGATCGAGGACATGCCCTTCCTTGCAGACGGTACTCCGGTGGACATCGTCCTGAACCCGCTTGGTGTTCCGGGCCGAATGAACGTTGGACAGGTCCTGGAAACCCACCTCGGTTGGGTTGCCAAGACCGGTTGGAAGATCGAAGGCGAGCCGGAGTGGGTCAAGAACCTGCCCAACCTGCCCCGTGAAACCGGCCAGACCACCGTTGCCACCCCGGTGTTCGATGGCGCCCGTGAAGAAGAAATCACTGGTCTGCTTGACTCCACCAACGTGACCCGCGATGGCGACCGCCTGATCGATTCCTCCGGCAAGACCCGTCTGTTCGACGGCCGCTCCGGCGAGCCGTTCCCGGACCCGATCTCCGTCGGTTACATGTACATCCTGAAGCTCCACCACTTGGTGGACGACAAGATCCACGCGCGCTCCACCGGTCCGTACTCCATGATCACGCAGCAGCCGCTGGGTGGTAAGGCTCAGTTCGGTGGCCAGCGCTTCGGTGAAATGGAAGTGTGGGCGCTCGAAGCTTACGGCGCCGCTTACACCCTTCAGGAACTCCTCACGATCAAGTCTGATGACATCCATGGTCGTGTGAAGGTCTACGAAGCCATCGTCAAGGGCGAGAACATCCCTGAGCCTGGCGTTCCCGAGTCCTTCAAGGTCTTGATCAAGGAAATGCAGTCGTTGTGCCTGAACGTGGAAGTTCTTTCCACGGACGGAACCACGATCGAAATGCGTGACTCTGATGACGCAGTCTTCACGGCTGCGGAAGAACTGGGCATCGATCTGTCTCGTGCAGAGCCCAGTTCCGTAGAAGAGGTCTAGCAGCTGTTCCGGCGGGCAGCCTCAACAGCTGTCCGTCGGAACAACTCCCTCTTCCCGTAACCAAGACTTCAGAATTTAGAGAACAAGAGAGAACAGGGACCATATGTCCAGCGAATCCTCCTTCGGCCTCATGCAGATCGGCCTCGCCACCGCGGAAGACATCCGCGGATGGTCTTACGGTGAGGTCAAGAAGCCGGAAACCATCAACTACCGCACGCTCAAGCCCGAGAAGGACGGCCTCTTCTGCGAGAAGATCTTCGGCCCGTCCCGCGACTGGGAATGCTACTGCGGTAAGTACAAGCGCGTCCGCTTCAAGGGCATCATTTGTGAGCGTTGTGGCGTTGAAGTCACCCGCGCCAAGGTGCGCCGTGAGCGCATGGGCCACATTGAGCTGGCCGCGCCTGTAACCCACATCTGGTACTTCAAGGGCGTTCCCTCGCGCTTGGGCTACCTTTTGGACCTGGCACCGAAGGACCTTGAGAAGGTCATCTACTTCGCTGCCTACATGATCACCAGCGTTGACACCGAAAGCCGTCACGCCGAACTGCCGAACCTCCAGGTTGAGCACGACCTCGAGAAGAAGCAGATGGTGGACAACCGCGACAGCGACATCGCCACGATCGCCCGCGACCTTGAGGACGAGCTTGCCCGTCTTGAAGGCGAAGGCGCCAAGGCTGCCGACAAGAAGAAGGCCCGCGACTCTGCTGACCGCCAGATGGCGAACGTCCGCAAGCGTGCCGACGCCGACATCGAGCGCCTTGAGCAGGTTTGGGACCGCTTCAAGAACCTCAAGGTCGCTGACCTTGAAGGTGACGAAGGCCTGTACCGCGAACTTCGCGATCGCTACGGACTGTACTTCGAAGGCTCCATGGGTGCCGAGGCCATCAAGAAGCGCCTCGAGACCTTTGACATGCAGGCTGAAGCTGAGTCATTGCGCGACACCATCCAGAACGGCAAGGGCCAGCGTAAGACGCGCGCCCTGAAGCGCCTGAAGGTTGTCAACGCGTTCCTGACCACCAACAACAGCCCGCTCGGCATGGTTCTCGACGCCGTCCCGGTGATCCCGCCGGAACTGCGCCCGATGGTCCAGCTGGACGGTGGCCGCTTCGCGACCTCCGACCTCAACGACCTCTACCGTCGTGTGATCAACCGCAACAACCGACTCAAGCGCCTGCTTGACCTCGGTGCTCCGGAAATCATCGTCAACAACGAGAAGCGCATGCTTCAGGAAGCTGTTGACAGCCTCTTCGACAACGGTCGTCGTGGCCGTCCGGTTACGGGTCCGGGCAACCGTCCGCTGAAGTCCCTGAGCGACATGCTCAAGGGCAAGCAGGGTCGTTTCCGCCAGAACCTCCTTGGCAAGCGCGTTGACTACTCGGGCCGTTCGGTCATCGTCGTCGGCCCGCAGCTGAAGCTGCACCAGTGTGGTCTGCCCAAGCAGATGGCCCTGGAGCTCTTCAAGCCGTTCGTGATGAAGCGCCTGGTTGACCTCAACCACGCCCAGAACATCAAGTCGGCAAAGCGCATGGTTGAGCGCTACCGTCCGCAGGTTTGGGACGTGCTCGAAGAGATCATCACCGAACACCCGGTGCTGCTCAACCGTGCACCTACCCTGCACCGCCTTGGTATCCAGGCCTTCGAACCCCAGCTTGTGGAAGGCAAGGCAATCCAGCTTCACCCGCTGGTTTGTGGCGCCTTCAACGCTGACTTCGACGGCGACCAGATGGCAGTCCACCTGCCGCTGAGCCCGGAAGCCCAGGCCGAAGCACGCATCCTGATGCTGTCCTCGAACAACATCCTGAAGCCCTCCGATGGCCGTCCGGTGACCCTTCCTTCGCAGGATATGATCATCGGTCTTTACCACCTGACCACCAAGCGCGTCGGTTCCGCCGGCGAAGGCCGCATCTTCTCCTCGGTTTCGGAAGCCATCATGGCGTACGACGCCCGTGATCTGCACCTGAACTCCCAGGTGAAGATCCGTCTGGACGACTTCGTGCCTTACGCAGGTTGGGAAGCTCCGGAAGGTTGGGAGCCCGGTCAGCCGGCTCTCGTTGAAACCTCCCTGGGCCAGGTCATCTTCAACCAGACGCTGCCCGAGGATTACCCGTGGGTTGAGGCTGTTGCTGACAAGGGCGAGCTGTCCCGGATCGTCAACGACCTCGCAGAGCGTTACCCGAAGGTTGTTACGGCGGCAACGCTGGACAACCTGAAGGATGCCGGTTTCTACTGGGCCACCCGTTCGGGTGTCACGGTTGCCATCTCCGACATCGAGGTGCCTACCTCCAAGCCTGCCATCCTGGCCGGTTACGAGAACATGGCTGCCAAGATTCAGGGCCAGTACGACAAGGGCCTGATCGACGACGACGAGCGTCGCCAGGAACTGATCGAGATCTGGAACAAGGCAACCAACGAAATCGCCCAGGCGATGCGCGACAGCCTGTCTCCGATGAACACCATCAACCGCATGGTGTCCTCCGGCGCACGTGGTAACTGGATGCAGGTCCGCCAGATCGCGGGTATCCGTGGTCTTGTGGCCAACCCGAAGGGTGAGATTATTCCTCGCCCGATCAAGTCCTCCTACCGTGAGGGCCTGTCGGTTCTGGAATACTTCATCGCCACGCACGGTGCCCGTAAGGGTCTGGCCGATACCGCTCTCCGTACCGCCAACTCGGGTTACCTGACCCGTCGTCTGGTGGACGTTTCGCAGGACGTCATTGTCCGCGAAGAGGACTGTGGTACCGAACGCGGTCTGGTCACCCCCATTGCCGTGCCGGATTCCAACGGTGAGCTCGTCCTGGACGAGAACGTCGAGAACAGTGCCTACGCACGTACGCTGGCTATCGACGTCGTCGATGCCCAGGGCAACGTCCTGGCTGCCGGCGGCACCGACTGCGGCGACGTCGTCATCGACCAGCTGCTGGCTGCAGGCATCACTGAGGTCAAGGTCCGCTCCGTACTCACCTGTGAGTCCAAGGTGGGCACCTGTGCACTCTGCTACGGCCGTTCGCTGGCCACCGGCAAGACTGTGGACATCGGCGAGGCCGTGGGCATCATTGCCGCACAGTCCATCGGTGAGCCCGGTACCCAGCTGACCATGCGTACGTTCCACACCGGTGGTGCTGTTTCCGCCGGCGGTGGCGACGACATCACCCAGGGTCTGCCCCGTATCCAGGAGCTCTTCGAAGCCCGTACTCCCAAGGGTGTGGCACCGATTGCTGAAGCAGCCGGCCGCATCACCATTGAAGAGTCCGAGCGTCAGATGCGCCTGGTTATCACTCCGGACGATGGTTCCGAAGAGATTGCCTACCCGGTGCTGCGCCGTTCACGTCTCCTCATTGAGGATGGCGAGCACGTCAGCGTCGGCCAGAAGCTGATCAACGGTCCTGTGGACCCGAAGCAGGTTCTGCGCATCATGGGCCCCCGTGCCGCACAGAAGTTCCTTGTGGACGAGGTTCAGGGCGTTTACCGCAGCCAGGGTATTGGTATCCACGACAAACACGTCGAGGTTATTGTCCGCCAGATGCTGCGCCGCGTGACCGTCATCGAGTCCGGCGACTCCGACCTCCTCCCCGGTGAGCTGGCAGAGCGCGCCCGGTTCGAGGACGAGAACCGCCGCGTCGTGTCCGAGGGCAAGGCACCGGCTTCGGGTCGTCCGGAACTCATGGGTATCACCAAGGCTTCCTTGGCTACCGAGTCCTGGCTGTCCGCGGCTTCCTTCCAGGAAACCACCCGCGTCCTGACGCAGGCGGCCATGGAAGGCAAGAGCGATCCTCTGCTCGGCCTCAAGGAAAACGTCATCATCGGTAAGCTCATCCCGGCTGGTACGGGTCTGCCCCGCTACACAGAGGTCACTGTGGAGCCGACGGAAGAAGCAAAGGCAAGCCTGTTCACGGGCCCCAGCGCTTTCACCGACTTCTCCTATGACGCCCTGGGTGGCGACGGCGCTCCCGAGTTCCACGCCATCCCGCTGGATGACTACGATCTCGGCAACGACTTCCGCTGAATCGGCAAGTTGACGCTGTAAAGGTCAAGCCCCGTACTTTCGAGTGCGGGGCTTGACCCGTTAACGCTCTTCTTCCCGGGACGTCCCGGGGGAGTGGAGGACGACGGCGGCAGCCGGCCGCCGCCGTCGTCCTCCATACACCCGATTAAGGCCCTAGATCAAGCCGTGCTAGACTTTTGGTAATTGTTCTGTGTGGCAGTGGATGAAGGCCGCCGCAGCATCATTTTGGTTTTGTTCTCATGGTGCTGGGTGGAGCCTGTTTCCGGGTTGCGGGCAACATGCGCAACGAATGCCGCACTTTTGCACGCCTACCGGAGTTTCGGCCGGCTGCACGAGCAACGCCAAAGTTCCCACGTTTACCCAGGCTGGCGCCTGTGTGTGGGGGCAGAGATCAAACAACGGAGAACACGAAAGTGCCTACGATTAACCAGCTGGTCCGCAAGGGCCGCACGCCGAAGGTCTCCAAGACCAAGGCTCCCGCGCTGAAGGGCAGCCCGATGCGCCGCGGTGTTTGCACCCGCGTTTACACCACCACCCCCAAGAAGCCGAACTCGGCTCTCCGTAAGGTGGCACGTGTCCGTCTCAACGGTGGCGTGGAAGTTACCGCCTACATCCCCGGTGTTGGCCACAACCTCCAGGAGCACTCCATCGTGCTCGTCCGTGGTGGTCGTGTTAAGGACCTTCCGGGTGTCCGCTACAAGATCGTCCGCGGCGCACTTGACACCCAGGGTGTAAAGAACCGCAAGCAGGCTCGCAGCCGTTACGGCGCAAAGATGGAGAAGAAGTAATATGCCTCGCAAGGGTCCGGCCCCGAAGCGGCCGCTAGTTTCCGATCCCGTTTACGGCTCCCCGTTGGTCACGCAGCTGATCAACAAGGTTCTTGTTGACGGCAAGAAGTCCACCGCAGAGCGCATCGTTTACGGCGCACTCGAAGGTGCACGTGCCAAGTCCGGCGGCGACCCCGTTGCCGCTCTCAAGAAGGCCATGGACAACGTCAAGCCTTCCCTCGAGGTGCGTTCACGCCGTGTTGGTGGCGCTACCTACCAGGTTCCGGTTGAGGTCAAGCCGGGTCGCTCCACCGCTCTCGCTCTGCGTTGGCTCGTGGGCTACTCCAAGGCCCGCCGCGAGAAGACCATGACCGAGCGTCTCCAGAACGAAATCCTGGATGCCTCCAATGGTCTTGGTGCCGCTGTGAAGCGTCGCGAAGACACCCACAAGATGGCCGAGTCCAACAAGGCCTTCGCACACTACCGCTGGTAAAAACTTTCCGGACGCCGCCGGCTCACTGAGCCGGCGGCGAACGTGTAGTCCATCCGAAAGGGAGACCCCGTGGCACAGGACGTGCTTACCGACCTTAATAAGGTCCGCAACATCGGCATCATGGCCCACATCGATGCCGGCAAGACCACCACTACCGAGCGCATCCTGTTCTACACGGGTGTGAACCACAAGATCGGCGAGACGCACGACGGCGCTTCGACGACTGACTGGATGGAACAGGAAAAGGAACGCGGCATCACCATCACGTCTGCCGCCGTGACTTGCTTCTGGGACAAGAACCAGATCAACATCATCGACACCCCGGGCCACGTTGACTTCACGGTTGAGGTTGAGCGCTCCTTGCGCGTCCTCGACGGTGCAGTTGCAGTGTTCGACGGCAAGGAAGGCGTGGAGCCGCAGTCCGAGACTGTTTGGCGTCAGGCTGACAAGTACAACGTTCCGCGTATCTGCTTCGTCAACAAGATGGACAAGCTGGGTGCTGACTTCTACTTCACCGTAGACACCATCATCTCCCGTCTTGGTGCCAAGCCGCTGGTCATGCAGCTGCCCATCGGTGCTGAGAACGACTTCATCGGTGTTGTTGACCTCCTCGAAATGCGCGCCCTGGTTTGGCCTGGCGACGCAAAGGGTGACGTCACCATGGGCGCTTCCTACGAAGTGCAGGAAATCCCGGCGGACCTCCAGGCGAAGGCCGAAGAGTACCGCGCACAGCTCGTTGAGACTGTGGCCGAGGCTTCCGAGGAACTCATGGAGAAGTACCTCGAAGGTGAAGAACTCACCCTCGAAGAGATCAAAGCCGGCATCCGCAAGATGACCATCAACTCTGAGCTCTACCCGGTCTTCTGTGGTTCTGCCTTCAAGAACCGCGGTGTCCAGCCGATGCTTGACGCCGTTGTTGACTTCCTGCCGAACCCGCTCGACGTCCCGCCGATGATCGGTCACGATCCCCGCGACGAAGAGAAGGAACTCACCCGTAAGCCCTCTGCTGACGAGCCGTTCTCGGCCCTCGCCTTCAAGATTGCTGCGCACCCGTTCTTCGGTCAGCTGACCTTCGTCCGCGTGTACTCCGGTCACGTTGAGGCAGGCGCCCAGGTGGTTAACTCCACCAAGGGCAAGAAGGAACGCATCGGCAAGCTGTTCCAGATGCACGCCAACAAGGAAATGCCCGTTGAGGGCGCTACCGCCGGCCACATCTACGCAGCCATCGGTCTGAAGGACACCACCACGGGCGACACCCTGTGCGATGCCAACAACCAGATCGTCCTGGAGTCCATGAGCTTCCCGGAGCCCGTGATCTCTGTTGCGATCGAGCCCAACACCAAGGGTGACCAGGAGAAGCTCTCCACGGCCATCCAGAAGCTCTCCGCTGAGGATCCGACCTTCCAGGTCTCCCTCAACGAAGACACCGGCCAGACCATCATCGCCGGCATGGGCGAGCTCCACTTGGACATCCTCGTGGACCGCATGCGCCGCGAATTCAAGGTTGAGGCCAACGTTGGCAAGCCGCAGGTTGCTTACCGCGAAACCATCAAGCGCGCCGTCGAGCGCCTTGACTACACGCACAAGAAGCAGACCGGTGGTTCGGGTCAGTTCGCAAAGATCCAGATTGCGATCGAGCCCATGGACACCGCTTCCGGCGAGCTGTACGCGTTCGAAAACAAGGTCACTGGTGGCCGTGTTCCGCGCGAATACATCCCGTCCGTTGACGCTGGTATCCAGGATGCACTGAACGACGGCGTCCTGGCCGGTTACCCGGTTGTCGGCATCAAGGCCACGCTGATTGATGGCGCGTCCCACGATGTTGACTCCTCGGAAATGGCGTTCAAGATCGCCGGACGTATGGCTTTCAAGGAAGCTGCACGCAAGGCGAACCCTGTTCTGCTTGAACCGCTGATGGATGTTGAGGTCCGCACACCTGAGGAATACATGGGTGATGTTATTGGTGACCTGAACGCCCGTCGTGGCCAGATGCAATCCATGGAAGATGCAGCAGGTGTGAAGGTTATCCGTGCACACGTTCCGCTGTCCGGCATGTTCGGCTACATCGGTGACCTCCGGTCCAAGACCCAGGGTCGCGCTGTGTACTCCATGACGTTCAACAGCTACGCGGAGGTCCCCAAGGCAGTAGCCGACGAGATCATCCAGAAAACCCGCGGCGAGTAATCTCCCGGTAACGGATGCAATTCCGGTATCGGGAAGGCATCTGAGCGCTTGAGGCGGGGCTGCGGCGAGAGCTGCAGCCCGGCCCCTGCGCAAACAGGCTCGAGGAACTACCATTGGTTCCTGAATCTGCAATTTCACCAAAACCAAGCCCCCAAGTAGACTTGCTAAAGTTTCTGCCGCGAAAAGCGCGGCCGAGGAGCACTTCACTTGAAATCGTTCTAGGAGGAACCTGTGGCAAAGGCAAAGTTCGAGCGGACTAAGCCGCACGTCAACATCGGCACCATTGGTCACGTTGACCACGGTAAGACGACGCTGACTGCCGCCATTTCCAAGGTGCTGTACGACCAGTACCCGGATCTCAACGAGCAGCGCGACTTCGCGTCGATCGACTCTGCTCCGGAAGAGCGCCAGCGCGGTATTACCATCAACATCTCCCACGTGGAGTACCAGACCGAAAAGCGCCACTACGCACACGTAGACGCCCCGGGTCACGCTGACTACATCAAGAACATGATCACCGGTGCTGCCCAGATGGACGGCGCAATCCTCGTGGTTGCTGCAACCGATGGTCCGATGGCTCAGACCCGTGAGCACGTTCTGCTCGCCCGCCAGGTTGGTGTTCCCTACGTGCTGGTCGCACTGAACAAGTCCGACATGGTTGATGACGAAGAACTCCTCGACCTCGTCGAAATGGAAGTTCGTGAGCTCCTGAGCTCGCAGGGCTTCGATGGCGATGAGGCTCCGGTTGTTCGCGTTTCCGGCCTCAAGGCTCTGGAAGGCGACCCGGTTTGGGTCAAGTCCGTTCAGGACCTGATGGCAGCTGTGGACGAGTCCGTTCCGGACCCCGTACGTGACCGCGACAAGCCGTTCCTGATGCCGATCGAGGACGTCTTCACGATCACCGGTCGTGGCACCGTTGTTACGGGCCGCGCCGAGCGTGGAACCCTCGCCATCAACTCCGAGGTTGAGATCGTTGGCATCCGCCCGATCCAGAAGACCACGGTTACCGGTATCGAGATGTTCCACAAGCAGCTCGACGAAGCATGGGCCGGCGAGAACTGTGGCCTCCTGCTCCGCGGTCTCAAGCGCGACGATGTCGAGCGTGGCCAGGTTGTCGTCAAGCCGGGTTCCATCACCCCGCACACCGACTTCGAGGCTAACGTCTACATCCTTTCCAAGGACGAAGGCGGACGTCACAACCCGTTCTACTCCAACTACCGCCCGCAGTTCTACTTCCGTACCACGGACGTAACCGGCGTTATCACCCTG
Organism: Paenarthrobacter aurescens; assembly: GCF_041549525.1. NCBI lineage: Bacteria > Bacillati > Actinomycetota > Actinomycetes > Micrococcales > Micrococcaceae > Paenarthrobacter > Paenarthrobacter aurescens. The sequence goes on along the minus strand of NZ_CP157456.1, from coordinate 3,004,331 downwards.
CCGGAAGGCACGGAAATGGTTATGCCTGGCGACAACACTGAGATGACCGTTGCGCTCATCCAGCCGATCGCTATGGAAGAGGGCCTCGGCTTCGCTATCCGCGAAGGCGGCCGCACCGTTGGTTCGGGACGTGTTACCAGCATCATCAAGTAGTCTCTACTTGTAGATCGGTGATACTCCGGCCCAGCCGGTAGTTAGCTTGAAAGAACCCCACCGCTACGGCGGTGGGGTTCTTTTTGCTATAGTTACGCTATCGATTGGATAAAGGTCGTGCTCGCACTGAGTCCGGCGCAACCAAGGAGCTTCCATGACTGCATTTCTCATACTGCTGCTCGTCATCATTGTTGGCGGGGCGGGCTTTGCAGTCGGGTTGGCGAGGGGGCGCCGTGGCTCTGCCCAGAAAACTTCTTCTGCTCATGATCCTTCTGCTGGGCAGGATCAGGCCGCCTCCTACCAGGCGGGTTTTCTGGCCGGCCACCTTGCAGGCTGGCGGGACGCCGAGGCAAAGGGGCATCACAATGACCATGCCGCTGCCCGAAACGCCGTTCCTGCCCCTGTGAGCCCACCGCCGGCTCAGACGTACATCCAGTCGCCCGTGCAAGCTCCGGCGCCGCCCATGACGCCCCTGCCGACTCCCGTCAGCCCGGCGCCGCCCCGGGCGCAGGCGTTCCAGCAGCCTGCGGTACAGCAGCCGCCTGCTTTCCGCGTCACTCAGCCGCCGGCAGTTCGCGAGACCCCTGAAGCCGCTGCCGCCCGCAAGGAAAAGCGCGATCAGCAAAACATCAACGTCACGCTCTACGTCGCGAGCCTTCTGTTGGTGGCCGCCGGTGCGCTGTTCGTGGGCACCAGCCTTCCGGCTCTCTTCCGCTTCGTTGGTATCTGGTTTATCACCGCGCTGTTTTACGTTTCGGGAATGGTGATCCACGCGCGCGTGCCCCGTCTGCGACCGGCCGCTGTCGCGTTTGTTGGTACAGGCCTGGCGCTGGTTCCGGTCACGGGTTTGGCCATGTACAACTTTGTGCTGCACAACGGCCCGGCGGCGTGGTTGGTCACGTCATTGCTGGGCACAGCGGTTTATGCGTACACCGCAGTGAAGCTGGATAACAAAGTCCTTGCTTTCCTGTCCCTGAGTTTCGTCGTCTCGACGGCGTGGTCCGGCGTCTCCGTTCTTGGCGGTGCATTGGTTTGGTATTTCACAGCTCTCATAGGAGTGGCAGTTCTGCTGACGGTGGTGTCCCTGCTGAGCCCCAAGTGGCTTCCTCCGCTGTACGTCCGTCCACTCATGGTGCTGCATCCGGCGCTGGTTCCCCTCGTGGCCGTTGCAGTCACCGTCACACCGCACCTCTTGTCAAAGGGGGAGTACGCGTGGGTCATGTTGATGTGCGGCATCTACTTTGCCGTGATGTTCTTTGTGCCGCACGCCAAGTACAGGGTGCAGCATCTCTATGCTGCGCGGGCTGCGTTGACGTTGGCTCTGCTGGGAGTGGTGTGGGACGTCACGTCGAATGTGAGCACGGTGTTACTGGCCGCGGTCATTTGCCTGGGTGTTCAGGCCCTGTCAGTTGCTTTCGGAGGCAGGAAACTACTGCCTCGCTCGTGGTGGGCAGACGCCGTTTCCTGTGTGGCGTTGCAACTTCTTACCGCGGCTGTCCTTACCGCAGTACTCGAGTTCAAGCCATTTGACCTACCCAATTATGTTCCCCTTGCCGTGACCATGCTTACGGCCATGGTGATTGGTTGGAAGCTGGGCAAGGGCATGGAGTTCGCCCCGGCTGCTGTGCTGGTAGTGGGAGGAGCGCTGGGTGGACTGCTCGGTGCTTGGCCGGTTGCAGCGTTCCTGGCGGCAGCAACCCTTTACTGGTTCCTTCGGGCGTTGATCGGATCAAACGAATACCGTCAGTTCTTGATTCTCGCGGGCCGGATCGCTTTGACCCTGACTGTTCCTGTGGCGGTGGCCGGTGCCTTGACGGGAAATCCGGACAGGACTCCGTACTCTGTGCTGGCGCTCGTGGCCGCAACAGCTGCCCAGCAACTGGTGAGCGCCGGATGTGCGCGTACGGGAGTTCGGCTCGTGGCCCCGCAAGCCTCAGTGGCTGGTTTCGGCGGTGCCGCTGTGGCGGGCCTACTGGTTCTGCCGCTGTTTGACCAGGCCTCCGGGCGTCCGGTGGTTGGTGCGGCAGTACTCCTCGTTTTGTTGGCAGGTTTGGCTTCAGGCCTGCTGCTGTTTGCGCCGACTCGTCCGGAATCAGGTGTCCGGGTCACCTGGCGCGCAACGGTGGCCGAAGCCATCGCGCCGCTGACAGCTGTTATTGCTGGTGGAGTGGCAGCAGCGTTCGTGTCCTGGACGTTGGGCAATGGTGTCCTTTTGGCATTGCTTGTTTATCTTGTTGTCACTGCGCTCAGAATTTCTCCCTCGTTCCACCGGCACTCCTACTGGTGGCTCTCCCGGGCGGCCGGCACGCTGTTGGCCGTTTCAGCCTACGGAGATATGTTGAACCATGGATGGAACATCCGCTTCTTCGGCGAAGTTCCTGCCACAGGATTCGTGCTGGTGATGGTTTCTGCATTCCAGCTGGTCCTCCCTCTCCTGGCCGGGAGCCGGGAACGGTACCCGCGAGCTTCCGTGGCCGATGCCGGTGTTGTTGTTTCAGTCATGGCAGCAGCAACTACCGCCCTTACCGTCTCCAGTGTGTTCTGGGCGGGCAACACCTGGGACAGCTGGCAGCCTGGAGCTGCAGCGGCAGCAACTGCCTTGGCTGCCGTCCTGGTCAGCGCAATTCTGCGGCGCCACTCCATTGGCTGGATTTTTGCTCCCGCCGCTTTTGTTCTTCTCCTGGCTCTTCGGTGGGGCAATATCCGGGACATCGAAGTATTGCTGGGCATCTTTGCGGCCTACAGCGGTTTCATGATGGGTGTGGTTCGCCATCCACTGACCCGGGGTTGCTACCTACTGGCCATCCGCGTGCTGACTGGTGCCTTCATCGCGGTGATCGTCACTGACGTCACGGACTCCTCGGCAGCGCTCTCCATCAGCCTGGCCCTGGTGCTCGCGTTGCAGCACGCAGTGACGATGTTCTTGGGCAGGCATGGTGTTGGTGTTGCCTTCTTGCAGGCCACAGTCTTCGCTACCTTGGGTGCCCAGCTCCTGCTGCCCTTGGCCTACCTGCTCGCTGGGGATTACGACGGCGGCGGCCGCTGGGTAGTCATGCTGGAACTGGCACTGGTGGTGGCATCCGCAGGAGTTGCCTGGCGCATTCTTGGAGCACGTGGAGCCCAGTACTTCGGCACCACGGCACTGGCTGCAGGCGTCATCTTCGCTGGTCCGGCACTGGTGTTCCCCACGTCAACGTGGCTCTATCAGCCCTTGCTGGACACATCCCAAGTCCCTGTTGTCCTCCTGGCCTTATCCGTTGCCATGGTTGCTGCGCGGCCGGTTTTCCGACCGGAGAACGCAGTGAGGGGTTCCGTTGCCGGCGTCGCGGAACGTTTGTTCTGGCTGGTGTCTGCTTTGGTGTTTGCGTTGGTGGGCGGCCTTCTGGCTTTGGGCATCTCACACTCCTTGACGGGGTTGTCCTTGCTGGTGCTGGCCGGTGTCCTATTCGCGGCTTCGCACTTCGAACGGATTCCGTCTCTTTACGTGGCAGCCGCTCCGGCGCTGCTGATAGGGGCGGTGCCAGCTGTCGACGGCTTGCTGCAGGGACTGCCGGCGGGTGTCTGGAGTGACTACGCTGCCTGGCTGATTGGCGGAGCAGGCACCGCGGCGCTTCTCTATTCGCTGAGGATGTTCGGGGGACCGGCCATCAAGGCGAATGACTGGCGCCGCAACTCCTTGGCCGCCACTGCGGCTGTGGCAACTGCCACGGTCGCAGCCGTGGGCCTGGGCCGTGACCAAACCGCCATGCTGGGGTTTGTGCTGGTGGTTCTGACCGGCGTGCTGGTGGTGGTTGAGATCCCGCGGGGCAAGTGGATGGCGGGCGAACTTGCCGGGATTGTCTCTGTTGCAGCACTTCAGCGGGCGACGCTCTTTGTGGACCCGTCCATCCCTGATGTGTTCTGGGTGGCACAGTGGTACGTAGTGGCCGGAGCCGTTATAGCAGGGTTGCGCTATGGAACCGGACAGCGTCCTGAAGGGTTCCTTCGCCTGTGCATCACCGCCGGCGTTTTGTCCTTTACATCCGTGGGGACCATCTTCGGCGGTACGGCTGCACAGCAACTCTACGTACTTGTGGCGCATGTTCTGCTTCTGGCCGCCGGACTGCTTTTGGCTGAGAGGGTCCTGGTGTGGTGGGGTGCAATCGCCGTAGCACTGAGCATCATGTGGGCGCTGCGCTCCTATGCCTTCGCCATGCTTGCCCTCGTTGCCTTGGGGCTGATTGTGCTGGCAGTGTGGCGTCTGAACCGGAAGCCTCCTGGCAATGGCGGCGACGGTTCGGACCCGGGCGGAGGCTCCGGCAGCGTTCCTGCTGCGCGGAGCCAGAACGGCATCCGATAATGTTTGAGTCTACGAAGAAGAGGAGCGCACCATGGAATTCCTGATTTTCCTGGCAGTCATAGCCGCAATTGGCGGCGGCGTGCTGTGGGGGCGGAAGAACTTCAAGAGCGAGATCGAACGCGCCAAGCGGATACGTCGGGCCAACAAAAGCAAATAGTCGTCCACCGGATCCGCGCTATTTAACCTATGCGGGTTAACCCGTGCGGGCTAATGGGGATGGTGGCGCGCGCGGATCAGAGACCTGTACCAGTAGAACGACTCCTTGGGAGTACGTTCCAAAGTCTCAAAGTCCACATGGATCAGTCCGAACCGTTGTGAGTACCCTGCTGCCCACTCGAAATTGTCCAGCAGAGTCCAAACGTAGTAGCCGCGAAGATCCACATCCTCGGCCATGCCTCCAGGTCCGGTTGCCGTCAGGGCATGGCCAAGGTGTTCAGCCAGATACGTGATGCGATTGGTGTCCTGGACAGGCCCGTCAACGTGGGCAGGTTCAGGGAAGCTGGCGCCGCCTTCAGTGATGTAAACGGGGGGAAGCGCCTCCCCGTACCGGTCTTTCATTTGGCGCAGAAGCAGCGCAAGGTATTCCGGCGCAACGGGCCAGCCAAACCCGGTGGTTTCATACTCCTGGTAGGCGGCCAAGTGGAAGGGAACCTGCGTCATCTCCGCTGATCTTCCGGTGGGGATCTCCGGGGGTCCGGAACCTGCGGCCACCTTCACCGGGTAGTAGTAGTTCAGCCCATAGAAGTCCAGTGGCTGGCTGATCAGTTCAAGGTCGCCGTCGTGGACGGTCCCCAGGGACCGGAACCAGGGTTTCATGGGAAGGGGTGGCTTAGGGTATTGGCCGAGAAGAATCGCGTCTGCATAGATGCGGTTGAGGATCAGGTCAAGCGCCTGCGTCATCAGCCGGTCGCCAAGACTGTTGCTGGCCGGCTCCACGGGGCAGTGCATATTGGATATACCGATCTGCCCCTTGACCCCGGCGCTCCGAAGGGCCCGAACGGCCATCCCGTGCCCCAACAATTGATGATGTGCGGCAGGCAGGGAATCGAACAGCAGTTCCCGGCCGGGGGCGTGGACTCCCAAAGAGTATCCCTGCACGGTCACTGAGACGGGCTCGTTCATGGTGACCCAGTGTTCAACGCGGTCACCGAAGCGTCCGGCGACGGCGTCGCAATAGACAGCGAAGCGCTCGGCGGTGTCCCGGTTCATCCACCCTCCGGCATGCTCCAGCTCCAAGGGGGTGTCCCAGTGGTAAAGCGTTGCCATGGGGGAGATGCCTGCGGCCAGGAGCTTGTCTATCAACCGGTCATAGAAATCCAGCCCCCGCTGATTGACTGCACCTTTGCCGCCAGGCTGAATGCGCGGCCAGGAGAGTGAGAAGCGGTAGGAGTCCACGCCAAGTTCCTGCATCAGGGCGATGTCTTCATCCGAGCGGTTGTAGTGATCGCACGCTACGGTGGGGGAGTCGCCGTCGACTATTGCTCCTGGTTTCTCGGAGAACGCGTCCCATCCTGACGGCCCGCGTCCATCGGCAGTCAAGGAACCCTCAATCTGGAAAGCGGCGGCGGCCACCCCCAACGTGAACCCGGGACGCAGGCGGGCAGCGAGATCTTCCACGGAGCCTGAATCCTGGGCGTTCATGGACCTATCATCCTCACCGGATAGGGGCCGGGCAATGGCTCCTGCGAGCCGATTGGCCTTTACACCATATTTCCGCCATACTGGATGAGTTGTTCAAGCGCTTCTTCGTGTCCCGATCCGGATAATGCCGGGTGTCAGGGTCCAAGCTGAAGCCCAAACATAACCCTGAACCCCATGATTGCGGTCGAGTTTGCGTGGAAATCGCGACACGCCCGACCGCGGGGGTCGGTGCGCCGACAAGGTGAGGAACCCGGAATTTTCCGGATTCAGCTTGTGCGGCGTGTGGTGGTAGATCCTCAAACGCTTCGGCGGCCACATCAACAGGTAAGTAAACAGAGCAGCCCTAACTAGAGCAGCACTAGCTGAAAGAGAGTCAGGCGACATGGCGGGACAAAAAATCCGCATCCGGCTGAAGTCATATGACCACGAGGTCATTGATGTTTCAGCGCGGAAGATCGTTGAGACGGTCACGCGCGCAGGCGCAACGGTAGTCGGCCCGGTGCCCCTGCCGACGGAGAAGAACGTTTACTGCGTTATTCGCTCTCCTCACAAGTACAAGGACAGCCGTGAGCACTTCGAAATGCGTACTCACAAGCGTCTGATCGACATCATCGACCCCACGCCGAAGGCTGTTGACTCGCTTATGCGCCTCGACCTGCCGGCCGACGTGAACATCGAAATCAAGCTCTAGGGAGGTGCTGAGAGACTATGACCGCAACCCGTAACGTAAAGGGCCTGCTGGGCACGAAGCTCGGCATGACCCAGGTCTGGGACGAGAACAACAAGCTCATCCCGGTAACTGTTGTCCAGGCTGACTCCAACGTCATCACCCAGCTGCGTAACGCAGAAGTTGATGGCTACGTCGCCGTACAGATCGGCTACGGCCAGATCGACCCCCGCAAGGTCACCAAGCCGCTGGCTGGTCACTTTGAAAAGGCAGGCGTAACTCCTCGCCGCCACGTCGTCGAACTGCGTACCGCAGACGCCGCATCCTACGAGCTGGGCCAGGAGCTCTCTGTTGAGATCTTCGAAGCCGGCCAGAAGATCGACGTCGTCGGCACCTCCAAGGGTAAGGGCTTTGCCGGTGTTATGAAGCGTCACGGCTTCCACGGCGTTGGCGCTTCCCACGGTGCCCACAAGAACCACCGTAAGCCTGGCTCCATCGGTGGCGCATCCACCCCGAGCCGCGTCTTCAAGGGCCTGAAAATGGCCGGCCGCATGGGCGCCGAGCGTCACACCACGCTGAACCTCACGGTTCACGCCATTGACGCTGAGAAGTCGCTGCTCCTTATCAAGGGTGCCGTTCCCGGTGCCCGCGGCCAGGTCGTACTCGTACGCACCGCCGTGAAGGGAGCCTAGTTCAATGACTAGCACTGTCAAGGTAGACCTGCCCGCAGAGATCTTCGACGTCCAGACCAACGTGCCGCTGCTGCACCAGGTCGTCGTCGCACAGCTCGCTGCTGCACGCCAGGGTACCCACAAGACGAAGACCCGCGCCGAGGTTTCCGGTGCAGGTCGCAAGCCGTTCAAGCAGAAGGGCACCGGCCGCGCCCGTCAGGGTTCCATCCGTGCTCCTCACATGACCGGCGGTGGCGTTGTCCACGGTCCGACCCCTCGTGACTACAGCCAGCGCACCCCCAAGAAGATGAAGGCTGCTGCACTCCGTGGCGCCCTGTCTGACCGCGCCCGTAACGGCCGCATCCACGTCATCGCTGAACTGGTAGCCGGCACCAAGCCGTCCGCCAAGGAAGCACTGGCGTCGCTGCGCGCAGTCTCCGAGCGCAAGAACCTGCTCGTCGTAATCGAGCGCGCCAACGATGTTGCTGCACTGTCCGTGCGCAACCTCGAGGGTGTTCACGTTCTGTACGCAGACCAGTTGAACACCTACGACGTACTCATCTCCGACGACGTGGTCTTCACCAAGGCTGCTTTCGAGGCGTTCGTCGCTGACAAGGCCAAGAACGAGGAGGCCTCCAAGTGAGCGTAACCACCATCAAGGACCCGCGCGACGTCGTGCTTGCACCCGTCGTTTCGGAAAAGAGCTACGGTCTCATCGACGAAGGCAAGTACACCTTCCTGGTGGACCCTCGCTCGAACAAGACCGAGATCAAATTGGCCGTTGAGAAGATCTTCTCGGTCAAGGTTGACTCGATCAACACCATCAACCGTGCCGGTAAGCGCAAGCGCACCAAATTCGGCTGGGGTACGCGCAAGAGCACCAAGCGTGCAATTGTCACCCTCAAAGAAGGCACAATCGACATCTTCGGCGGTCCGCTCGCGTAGCGGAGACCACTTTAACGAGGAAATAAATTATGGGAATCCGTAAATACAAGCCGACTACCCCGGGCCGTCGTGGCTCGAGCGTAGCCGACTTCGCTGAAATCACGCGATCGACTCCGGAAAAGTCGTTGCTGCGTCCGCTGCACAAAACAGGCGGCCGTAACAACTCCGGTAAGATCACCACCCGTCACAAGGGTGGTGGGCACAAGCGCCAGTACCGTCTGATCGACTTCCGTCGTCACGACAAAGACGGCATCAACGCCCGCGTTGCCGAAATTGAGTACGACCCGAACCGTACGGCTCGCATCGCACTCCTGCACTACGTTGATGGCACCAAGCGTTACATCATCGCTCCTAACAAGCTGTCCCAGGGTGACTTCGTCGAGGCTGGTCCTGACGCTGACATCAAGCCGGGCAACAACCTGCCGCTGCGCAACATCCCGGTTGGTACCGTAATCCACGCAGTTGAACTGCGTCCGGGTGGCGGCGCCAAGATGGCACGTTCCGCTGGTGCTTCGGTACAGCTCGTTGCCAAGGAAGGCCGCTTCGCCCAGCTGCGTCTGCCCTCCGGCGAAATCCGCAACGTAGACGTGCGCTGCCGCGCAACCGTCGGCGAGGTGGGCAACGCCGAGCAGTCGAACATCAACTGGGGCAAGGCCGGCCGTATGCGCTGGAAGGGCGTTCGCCCGACCGTCCGTGGTGTAGCCATGAACCCGGTTGACCACCCGCACGGTGGTGGTGAAGGTAAGACTTCCGGTGGACGTCACCCGGTTAACCCGAACGGCAAGCCCGAGGGCCGTACCCGCCGTCCGAACAAAGAGAGCGACAAGCTTATTGTTCGTCGCCGCCGTACTGGCAAGAACAAGCGATAGGAGCCTGGACACATGCCACGCAGCCTGAAAAAAGGTCCTTTCGTTGACCAGCACCTCTTTGTGAAGGTCGCACGGGAAAACGATAAGGGCACCAAGAACGTCATCAAGACCTGGTCCCGCCGTTCGATGATCATCCCCGACATGCTCGGGCACACGATCGCCGTACACGACGGACGCAAGCACATCCCGGTGTTTGTCACTGAGTCGATGGTCGGGCACAAGCTCGGCGAATTCGCTCCCACGCGGACATTCCGCGGCCATGTTAAGGACGACCGTAAGGGCAAGCGCCGCTAGGCGCCTGACTTTACGTCTTAGACGAGAGAAGGAAAGCAATGGAAGCCAAGGCTATTGCGCGTCACATCCGCGTAACGCCTATGAAGGCCCGGCGCGTCGTCAACCTTGTTCGTGGTAAGCAAGCGAATGAGGCTCTGGCAATTCTGAAGTTTGCCCCCCAGGCAGCTTCGGAGCCGGTATTCAAGGTACTTCAGTCGGCAATGGCCAACGCACGTGTCCTCGCGGACCGTGACGGCGTTGCATTCGACGACAGCGACCTCTTCATCACCGAAGCATTTGTTGATGAAGGCCCGACCATGAAGCGGTTCCAGCCGCGTGCCCAGGGCCGCGCCTACCGCATTAGGAAGCGGACCAGCCACATCACGCTGGTTGTCGCAACCCCGGAGAAAGAGGAGGCTCGCTAAGTGGGACAGAAAGTAAACCCGCACGGGTTCCGACTCGGCATCACCACCGACCACGTTTCGCACTGGTTCGCTGACAGCACCAAGCCCGGACAGCGCTACAAGGATTTCGTCCGCGAGGACATCAAGATCCGTCAGCTCATGTCCACCGGCATGGAGCGCGCCGGCATCGCCAAGGTTGAAATCGAGCGCACCCGTGACCGTGTCCGCGTGGATATCCACACGGCACGCCCGGGCATCGTCATCGGCCGCCGCGGCGCTGAAGCAGACCGCATCCGCGGCGAGCTCGAAAAGCTCACCGGCAAGCAGGTTCAGCTGAACATCCTCGAGGTCAAGAACCCCGAGATGGAAGCACAGCTTGTTGCCCAGGGCATTGCTGAGCAGCTGACTTCCCGCGTGGCTTTCCGCCGTGCGATGAAGAAGGCCATGCAGTCCGCACAGCGTGCGGGTGCCAAGGGTATCCGCGTTGCTTGCTCGGGCCGTCTGGGTGGCGCAGAAATGTCCCGCTCGGAGTTCTACCGCGAAGGCCGTGTGCCCCTGCACACCCTCCGCGCGAACATCGACTACGGCTTCTACGAAGCCAAGACCACCTTCGGCCGTATCGGTGTGAAGGTTTGGATCTACAAGGGTGACGTAACTGCCAAGGAACTGGCTCAGCAGGCAGCTGCTGCTCCGTCCCGTGGCCGTGCAGGAGACCGTCCGGGCCGCCCGGGTGGCGACCGCCGTCGTCGTAACGACCGTCCGGCAGCTGAGGCAGCACCCGCTGCCGTTGAAGCACCGGCCGCTGAAGCTGCTGCTCCGGCAGCAGAAGGAGGACAGGCTTAAATGCTTATCCCACGTCGAGTCAAGCACCGTAAGCAGCACCACCCGGGTCGTTCCGGCGCTGCAACGGGCGGCACCAAGGTCAGCTTCGGTGAGTACGGTATCCAGGCTCTGAGCCCGGCATACGTTACCAACCGTCAGATCGAGTCCGCTCGTATCGCGATGACCCGCCACATCAAGCGTGGCGGTAAGGTCTGGATCAACATCTACCCGGACCGTCCGCTGACGAAGAAGCCTGCTGAAACCCGTATGGGTTCCGGTAAGGGTTCTCCGGAATGGTGGGTCGCAAACGTCAAGCCGGGCCGGGTTCTCTTCGAACTCTCCGGTGTCAATGAAGAGGTAGCTCGCGAGGCCCTGCGCCTGGCAATCCACAAGCTCCCGTTGAAGGCACGCATTGTGCGTCGCGAAGGTGGTGAATAGAAATGGCAGTAGGGTCGAAGGATCTCGCACCCGCACAGCTGGACGGTTTCGACAACGAGCGTCTCGTTGAAGAACTCCGCAAGTCCAAGGAAGAGCTGTTCAACCTGCGTTTCCAGTCCGCCACCGGACAGCTGGAGAACCACGGTCGCCTGCGCGCGGTAAAGAAGGACATCGCACGCATCTACACCGTTCTCCGTGAGCGCGAGCTGGGCATTCGTGCCGAGGTTGCCGCACCGGTTGTGGAAGCCAAGGAAGAAAAGAAGTCCAAGAAGGCTGCCAAGGCTGAAAAGGCCGAGGTTGAAGCTGGAGAGGACGCCAAGTGAGCGAGAAGGAAACTGTGACGGAAGCAGCAGCCAGCGCTGAACAGCGCGGTTACCGTAAGACGCGTCGCGGCTACGTTGTCTCTGACAAGATGGAAAAGACCATCGTTGTTCAGGTTGAAGACCGCGTGAAGCACGCTCTGTACGGCAAGGTTATTCGCCGCACCTCGAAGATCAAGGCTCATGACGAAGAGAACACCGCCGGCATCGGCGACCTGGTTCTCATCTCTGAGACCCGCCCGCTCTCCGCTACCAAGCGGTGGCGTCTGGTGGAGATCCTCGAAAAGGCCAAGTAAATCCGACGCCGGGTCCGCCCGGCAGTGATTAACTGGAAAGGCCCGCATTCCTTTGGGAATGCGGGCCTTTCCGCTTTCCCAGCCGTTTCGGTTTAGTGCCGTGAACGTGCTAGGATATTGAGTTTGTATGGCGCCACTTGTGCGTCGTCCACTACCTCGTAAACAATCGTGCCGCTGCATACTGCCCCGCGCAGAGTTTTCTGCAAGGGAAGCTGATGCTTGTGGCACGGGCGTTTAGGCCTGTACTGGCAAAATCCAGGCAGGTCAAGAGACACCCCGATCAACCGTTCCGCAAGGCTCATTCCGTATGCATGATTTCGGTCTGAGAACCGGCGCGACGCAAGGAGTAAAAATTGATTCAGCAGGAGTCGCGACTCAAGGTCGCCGACAACACGGGTGCTAAGGAAATCCTTACCATTCGCGTTCTCGGTGGATCCGGTCGTCGCTACGCAGGCATCGGCGACGTCATCGTCGCCACCGTCAAGGACGCTATCCCTGGCGGCAACGTAAAGAAGGGTGACGTCGTCAAGGCTGTCATCGTTCGTACCAAGAAGGAACGCCGCCGTGCGGATGGTTCCTACATCAAGTTTGACGAAAACGCAGCTGTGATCCTGAAGAACGACGGTGACCCCCGCGGTACCCGTATCTTCGGCCCGGTTGGTCGTGAACTTCGCGACAAGAAGTTCATGAAGATCGTTTCGCTGGCCCCGGAGGTGCTTTAGTCCATGGCTAAGATCAAGAAGGGTGACCTGGTTCAGGTCATCACCGGCGCCAAGCAGGAACGTGGCGGCGACCGCGGCAAGCAGGGCAAGGTCCTGCGCGTATTCCCGGACACCAACCGCGTGCTGGTAGAGGGAATCAACCGCGTCACCAAGCACACCAAGGTCGGTCAGTCGCAGCGCGGCACCAAGACCGGTGGCATCGAGGTTGTTGAAGCCCCGATCCACGTCTCCAACGTTGCTTTGGTTGACCCGTCGACCAAGAAGCCGACCCGTGTTGGTTTCCGTCTCGACACCGTTGAGAAGGATGGTCGTTCAAAGACTGTCCGTATCCGCGTGTCCAAGGCCACCGGGAAGGACATCTAATGACTGAGACCACAGTCGAAACGAAGATCGTTCCGCGTCTGAAGACCAAGTACGCAGAGACCATCAAGAAGTCCCTGCAGGACGAATTCAGCTACGCGAACGTCAACCAGGTTCCCCGCCTGGTCAAGGTTGTAGTGAACATGGGTGTTGGAGATGCCGCCAAGGACTCCAAGCTGATCGACGGCGCTGTCCGCGACCTCACCCTGATCACCGGCCAGAAGCCGCAGGTAACCAAGGCCCGCAAGTCGATCGCTCAGTTCAAGCTGCGCGAAGGCATGCCCATCGGTGCACACGCAACTCTGCGTGGAGACCGCATGTGGGAATTCGTGGACCGTCTGGTATCCCTCGCACTGCCCCGTATCCGCGACTTCCGCGGCCTCAACGGCAAGCAGTTCGATGGCAACGGTAACTACACCTTCGGTCTGACCGAGCAGGTTATGTTCCACGAAATCGACCAGGATTCCATCGACCGCGTTCGCGGTATGGACATCACGGTTGTCACCACCGCCAAGACCGATGACGAAGGCCGCGCGCTGCTCAAGGCGCTTGGTTTCCCGTTCAAGACCGAAAACTAACTACGTGACAGGTCCGTCTATGCAGGCTCTTAGGAGCAAGCGTGACGGAAACCGGTACGAGGAAGGGCTATAGCCCAAAATGACTATGACAGATCCTGTCGCAGACATGCTCACGCGTCTGCGCAATGCAAACTCGGCATACCACGACACCGTGTCCATGCCGTACAGCAAACTGAAGGCACGCGTTGCTGACATCCTGAAGGCAGAAGGCTACATTGCCGGCTGGAAGGAAGAAGACGCCGAGGTTGGCAAGAAGCTGACCATCGACCTGAAGTTCGGTCCGAACCGCGAGCGTTCAATCGCTGGCGTCCGCCGCATCTCCAAGCCGGGCCTCCGCGTTTACGCGAAGTCCACCAACCTGCCGCACGTGCTGGGTGGCCTGGGTATCGCAATCCTGTCCACCTCTTCCGGCCTCCTGACTGACAAGCAGGCCGGCAAGAAGGGCGTGGGCGGCGAAGTCCTCGCGTACGTCTGGTAACGGGAAAGGAAGAGAATAATGTCACGTATTGGACGTCTCCCCATCACCGTTCCTGCCGGAGTTGAGGTCAAGCTCGATGGCTCCGTCATCAGCGTCAAAGGTGCCAAAGGCGAGCTGAGCCACACTGTGGCCAGCCCGATCGAGGTTACCCAGGAAGAGAACACTCTCACGGTCACCCGCCCGAACGACGAGCGCAACTCGCGTTCGTTGCACGGCCTGACCCGCACCCTGATCGCCAACATGATCCAGGGCGTTACCGAGGGCTACGAGAAGAAGCTTGAGATCGTTGGTACCGGTTACCGCGTTCAGGCCAAGGGTTCTGACCTGGAGTTCGCTCTGGGCTACAGCCACCCGGTCAGCGTCTCTGCACCCGAAGGCATCACCTTCGTAGTAGAGGGTCCGACCAAGCTCTCTGTTGCGGGTATCAACAAGCAGCAGGTCGGCGAGGTTGCTGCCAACATTCGCAAGCTGCGCAAGCCTGACCCCTACAAGGGCAAGGGTGTCCGTTACGCCGGCGAAGTCATCCGCCGCAAGGTCGGAAAGGCTGGTAAGTAAACCATGGCCATCGCAATTAACAAGAAGCGTTCGAACAAGAGCAAGTCTGCTGCACGCAGCCGTCGCCAGCTTCGTATCCGCAAGCGCATCACCGGTACGGCTGTACGTCCTCGTTTGGTCGTCAACCGTTCGGCACGTCACGTATTCGTCCAGGTTGTCGATGACAGCAAGGGTGTAACCGTGGCTTACGCTTCCACCCTGGAAGCTGACCTCCGCGCATTTGACGGAGACAAGACTGCCAAGGCCAAGCGCGTCGGCGAGCTCGTTGCCGAGCGTGCCAAGGCTGCAGGCGTCGAAGCTGTTGTCTTCGACCGTGGCGGTAACAAGTACCACGGCCGCATCGCCGCCGTCGCTGACGGTGCTCGCGAAGGTGGGCTGGCACTGTGACCGTTGAAAATAACGAAAAGGACATTCAGGTGACTGAAGCTGTAGCTGCTGAAGCAACTGAGACCGCACCCGCTACCGATGACCGCCGCGGCGGACGTCGTGGCGAGCGCGGCGACCGTGGCCAGGGCCGCGGCGACCGTGGTGGCCGTGGTGGCCGCGACGGCGGTCGTGAGGCTGAGAAGAGCCAGTTCGTAGAGCGCGTTGTCACCATCAACCGCGTTGCCAAGGTCGTCAAGGGTGGTCGTCGCTTTAGCTTCACCGCTCTCGTCGTCGTCGGTGACGGCAACGGTATGGTCGGCGTCGGCTACGGCAAGGCCAAGGAAGTTCCCGCAGCTATCGCCAAGGGCGTTGAAGAGGCCAAGAAGTCCTTCTTCCGCGTTCCCCGCGTTGGCAGCACCATCCCGCACCGTGTGCAGGGTGAGGCCGCTGCAGGTGTAGTCCTGCTGCGTCCGGCTTCCGCCGGTACCGGTGTTATTGCCGGTGGTCCGGTCCGCGCGGTATTGGAGTGCGTGGGTATCCACGACATCCTCTCCAAGTCGCTCGGTTCCTCAAACGCGATCAACATCGTTCACGCGACTGTTGCCGCTCTGAAGCAGCTCGAAGAGCCCGCTTCCGTGGCTGCCCGCCGTGGCTTGCCGCTGGACGAGGTTGCTCCTGCTGCTCTGGTGCGCGCGCTCCAGAACCAGAAGGCAGGTGTTTAGTCATGGCTAAGAACCTGACTCCCTCCGACGCCAAGTTGGAGATCACCCAGATCAAGGGCGTCATTGGCGCCAAGCAGAACCAGAAGGCCACCCTTCGGTCCCTCGGCCTCAAGCGCATCGGACACACCGTTGTCCGCAACGCTGACGCCGTGACCGTTGGCATGCTGAACACGGTTCCGCACCTCGTGAATGTAGAGGAGGCGAAGTAATGGCAGAGAACAAGACCGCCGAAGAGACTGCTGAGAAGCAGCACGCTCTGAAGGTCCACCACCTGCGCCCCGCCCCGGGTGCCAAAACCGCCAAGACCCGTGTTGGTCGTGGTGAAGGCTCCAAGGGTAAGACCGCTGGTCGCGGTACCAAGGGTACGAAGGCCCGCTACCAGGTAAAGGCTGGCTTTGCCGGCGGCCAGCTGCCGCTGCACATGCGCCTGCCGAAGCTGCGCGGCTTCAAGAACCCGTTCCGGGTTGAGTTCCAGGTTGTAAACCTGGAGAAGCTCAATGAGCTGTTCCCGGAAGGTGGCGTTGTCACCGTGGAGTCCTTGGTTGAGAAGGGTGCCGTTCGCAAGAACCAGCCCGTCAAGGTGCTGGGCACCGGCGACATCACCGTCAAGGTTGACGTCACCGCCCACGCTTTCTCTTCCAGCGCTGCGGAAAAGATTGCTGCTGCAGGCGGAAGCACCACTGCTCTCTAAGAGCAAGTGGGGCAAATGCCCGTTGTAAAAGGATCCCGGTATGCGGGGCTTCGGCCCTGTATACCGGGATTTTTGCGTGATTGTGGGCTCTCGATTATTCCGACGGCGTCACAAGCGGTTAGACTCGGTTGTTGGGTTTCATTGATCCCAACCACATCCTTGTACTTTCTACTCAGGAGGACGCTTGCTAAGCGCATTCGGCCGGGCGTTTCGGACGCCTGATTTGCGACGCAAGTTGTTGTTCACGCTGGGAATCATCACAATCTTCCGCTTGGGAGCTTTTATCCCCTCGCCTGGTGTGAACTACCAGAATGTCCAGCAATGCTTGAACACCGGTGACACCTCGCAGGGCATCTACCAGCTGGTGAACTTGTTCAGCGGCGGCGCGTTGCTGCAGGTCTCAGTGTTTGCCCTGGGCATCATGCCCTACATCACGGCGAGCATCATCGTGCAGTTGCTTCGGGTAGTCATTCCCCGGTTCCAGCAGCTCTACGAAGAGGGATCCTCCGGTCAGTCAAAGTTGACCCAGTACACCCGGTACCTCACCATCGCGCTCGGGCTGCTGAACGCCACCACTCTGGTGTCGCTGGCCCGGTCCGGTCAGCTGCTCCCTGGCTGCAACCTGCCCATCATCCCCGATGAGAGCATCATGACCACCATTCTCATCATCATCACGTTGACGGCCGGCACCGGCCTCATCATGTGGATGGGCGAGCTGGTCACCGAAAAGGGTGTGGGTAACGGCATGTCGCTGCTGATCTTCACCTCCATCGCTGCAAGCTTCCCCGGTTCGCTGGGCTCCATCTGGGAGTCCAAGGGTCCGGGCACCTTCTTCACCGTCCTCGCCGTGGGCCTGCTGACGGTGGCCTTGGTGGTCTTTGTGGAACAGTCCCAGCGCCGTGTTCCCGTGCAGTACGCCAAGCGTATGATCGGTCGCCGCACTGTGGGTGGCACCAGCACCTACATCCCCATCAAGGTGAACATGGCCGGCGTCGTGCCTGTCATCTTCGCTTCGTCCATGCTGTACCTGCCCGGGCTGATCTCGCAGTTCAACCAGCCTGCGCCAGGGGAGCAGATGGCCCCGTGGGTTGAGTGGATCAACAACAACCTCACCCGTGGCGACCACCCCATCTACATGGCACTCTATTTCGCCATGATTGTGTTCTTCACCTACTTCTATGTAGCCATCACCTTCAACCCTGAAGAAGTGTCGGACAACATGAAGAAGTACGGCGGGTTTATTCCGGGCATCCGGGCGGGTAAACCGACCGCGGACTACCTGCAGTACGTGCTTTCCAGGATTACTTTGCCTGGAGCCCTTTACCTGGGCTTCGTGGCGTTGATTCCGCTGGTTGCACTCGTCCTGATCAATGCCAACCAGAACTTCCCGTTCGGTGGCACATCGATTCTGATCATGGTGGGTGTTGGCCTGGAGACCGTCAAGCAGATTGATGCGCAGCTACAACAACGTCACTACGAAGGGCTTTTGCGATGACGAGAATGCTGATCATTGGACCTCCCGGTTCGGGCAAGGGTACGCAGGCTGAGCGGATTTCCGAGCGCCTCGGCGTGGTCGCCATCTCCACCGGCGACATCTTCCGTGCCAACGTCAAGGGCGAAACGCCTTTGGGCATTGAAGCCAAAAAGTACATGGATGCCGGCGATTTTGTTCCGGACAGCGTCACGAACAACATGGTTCGCGATCGACTGAGCCAGAGCGACGTCGAGAACGGCTTCCTGCTGGATGGGTACCCGCGTACCACCGCTCAGGTTGACTACCTGGACCAGATCCTCGCTGAGGGTGAGCAGGAGCTCGACGTCGTGCTCCAGTTGACCGCCGACGACGAAGAGCTGGTAGCCCGCCTTCTTGGCCGCGCCAAGGAAACGGGCCGTTCGGATGATAACGAAACTGTCATCCGGCACCGCCTGGATCTTTACCACGAGCAGACCGAGGCAGTTGTGGCCAAGTACGCCGAGCGTGGGATTCTCACGCAGGTTGATGGCATCGGCGGTATCGATGAAGTTACCGACCGCGTGCTGACGGCCATCGAGTCAGCAAAGGCTGTTTAGCAGTTCTCCACATAGCCGGGAAACCGGTGTTGGAGTGAGGGGTGTGTCCCGTGCGGTGAGTGCGGGGCACACCCTTTTCCTGTTCCACCCTGCAATTCAATTTCGGCCATGCTCCCCGGTACGGGAAAATGGTTCAAGCACGGGGCCTGATGGGCCTCAACAGCAAACCTTCAGAGGAGATCATGGCGTTCGGTCAGCCCCGCATTGAGTACAAAACAAACGAGCAGATGCGCACCATGCACCAGGCCGGCCTTGTCCTGAGCCGTGCCCTCGACGCTGCCGTTGCGGCGGCCAAACCGGGCGTTACCACCAAGGACCTGGACGACGTCTTCGCTGCGGTACTCAACGATGCCGGAGCAAAGTCGAACTTCCTTGGCTATCACGGGTTTCCGGCCACCATCTGCACCTCGGTCAATGAGGAAGTGGTCCATGGCATCCCGGGTGGAAAGGTCCTCAATGATGGCGACATCATCTCCATCGACGGCGGCTGCATTGTTGACGGATGGCATTCGGACTCCGCCCGTACCGTGATTGTGGGCAACGCTGATCCGGAAGACCAGCGGCTCTCCGACGTCACGGAAGCGGCCATGTGGCACGGTATCGCGGCCCTCGCCAAGGGCAAGTTCGTGGGGGACATCGGAAACGCGATCGATGACTACGTATCATCTGTGCCCGGAAAGCCACTGGGCATTCTGGAGGACTACGTGGGCCACGGCATCGGCTCGGAGATGCACATGGCTCCGGACGTCCTGAACTACCGGACCAGCCATCGCGGACCCAAGATCAGGCCGGGTCTGTGCCTCGCCATTGAGCCCATGTTGGTTCGCGGCGGGATCGAGACCGCAACTTTGGATGACGACTGGACTGTGGTGACCACGGACGGAAAGCGTTCCTGCCAGTGGGAGCACTCCGTAGCTGTTCACGAAAAGGGCATCTGGGTGTTGTCCGCCCCGGACGGTGGCGCCAAGCAGTTGGCGCCACTGGGCGTCGTGCCTGTCCCGATCCCGTAACACCCGCAGGAGAAGAGCCGGGCTGCAAACGCAGCCCGGCTCGTCTGTGTTCTGAAGCGGTTATGCCTTCAGCTTGGGCTTCACATCCTTGGTGTATATACCTTCAAGGGTTTTCTTCAACTCGGTCATGGTTGCCTGCACGTCCCCTTGTTGCGTGAGGATCTTGGCGGCCGACTTTGCCATTTCCTGGTCAGCGCCCGGCAGGAACACGCGGGCATTGTCCTGGACCCTGGTGGCCGCGAGCTGATCCATGGCCGTCTTGATCTGTGGTGTTGCAGCAAGGACGGCCGACATGTCAGCCGAGAGCCTGGTGGGCATGTAACCGGTGGCGGCGGAGAAGGCGGCCGTGTTTTCCGGCTCCGTCATGAACTTCAGGAACGTAGCGGCCGCCAGCTGTTCTTCCTTGGTGATCCCGCTGGGGATGCCAAGGCCGGCGCCGCCTGTGGGGCAGACTCCGCTGGGTGCCTCGGGTCCGCCAGGCAGGAACCCTACGCCCACATTGAACTTGGCTGCCTTCAGGACGCCCAGCAGGGAGCCTGTGGAGGAAATGGTGGACGAGGTGATCCCGGCGGCGAAGTCATCCGCTGCCTCCTTGGAGGAGACACCGGCCCAACCGTCCTTGTAGATGGAGTCCTGGGCCCACTGCAGCGCTGCCACGGACTGGGCTGAATCGCAGGTGATGTCCCAGTCCTTGGACCAGCTGCCACCCCAGCCCCACAAATTGTTTTGGAGGGTCCAGCCTGCGTAGCCGGCAAGGGCAGGATAGATATAGGCGTACTGGGCACCCGAGGTTGCCTTGAGTTTGGGAGCCCACTCAGCGAACTCCTGCCACGTGGCGGGCGCGCGGTCCGGAAGTCCGGCGGCCTTGAAATGATCCTTGTTGTAGTAGAAAAGCGGCGTGGACCGGCCGTAGGGGAGAGCCCACTGTTTGTCCTCGTACTTGTAGTCATCAACCAGGGACTTCTGGAAGTCATCAATCTTGATATCGAGCTGTTTCACCAAGCCATCAATGGGGATGATGCTGCCGTTGGAGTAGTAGCGGAACCACCAAACGTCCGAGAGCACAACCAGTCCCGGCAGCCCGGTCTTTGCCGCCTGGGAGGTCTGGAACTTCTGTGCGATCTCTTCATAGTTGGCACCGGCCGTCACCAGGTTTACTTTGATCTCCGGGAATTTGGCGTGGAACTTCTCAATAATCGCCTTCTCCACGTCCTGGGACTTGCCGGGGTGGTTGGTCCAGAAGTCTATGGAGGCGGCAGGCTTCACGCCGCTGAAGTCGATCGCCGCGGTGTCGACGGCGTCTGTCGTGCCCGCCGTCGACGGTCCACCGCATGCGGCGAGGGCGGCGGCTCCGGCTCCGAGGCCTGCCAGCCCCAGGAAATGTCTGCGGTCAAGGTTGGTACGCATGGTGCTTCCTCTCAATAACTTACTTCGATGCGGATGGAGCGTTTGGAGAAAATCAGCCGGTGACACTGCCCTGGGTCAGCCCGGCAACGATGTAGCGCTGGAGTGCTGCAAACACCAGCAGGATGGGCACGATCACCAGGACGGCCCCGGCCATGAGAATTCCCCAGCCTGCACCGTTGCCCTCGGAGTTCTGCAGCAGGGTCAAACCCACGGGAAGTGTCATGGTTTCGGGGCGGTCCGTGATGATGAGCGGCCAAATGTAGTCATTCCATTCGCTGACCACGGTCACCAGCGCCACGGTGGCGATGGACGGCACTGAGACCGGCACGATGATCTGCCACAGCCGCCGCCAATGGCCGGCACCGTCGATTTCAGCTGCTTCGAGAATGGACGGCGGCAGGGTCATGAAATGTTGCCGTAGCAGGAAAGTGCCAAACGCCGTCCCCAAACCCGGAAGGATGATGCCCCACAAGGTGTTCTTTCCGCCCATCCCCGCGATCAGGATGTAATTGGGCAGGATGGACACCTGCGCAGGGACCATGAGTGCCACCAGAATCAGCACGAAGATGACGTTCTTGAACGGGAAGCGAACGAACACCAGCGCATAGGCCGTCAGGATCGCCAAAATGACTTTGATGGTTGAACCCACCACGGTGACGATCAGGCTGTTCGCGAAGAACTGTGCGAACGGGACCGTGGTCATTGCGGTGACGTAGTTCTCCAGGTTCAGTGATTCCGGCAGGATCTTCAGATCCATGGTGACGATCTCGCCGGGTTGCTTGAAGGAACTCAGCACCATCCACAGCAGTGGCAGGAATACCACCAGCGTTGCGATGATCAACGGCACGTAGCCCGTAGCCAGGGTCTGCAGGAAGTTGGATGTGGAAAAGGGGCGCGGCAGGTCCTGCGTGGCGGCCGGTTGCGCGGCCTCTTGCGGCGGATCAACCACGACGGCGGGTGAGGGCGCGCTCATGAGTAGTGAACCTTTCGCTCAACGAACCGGAGTTGAAGAACAGTGATGATCAGCAGGATCACGAAGAGGACCACGGAAATCGCGGCCGAGTAGCCTGCCCGGTTGTACGCGCCGAACGCCTGAAGGTAAGCCTCATAGATGAGGGTGCTGGTGCCGTTTCCCAGCGGAGTCATGATGCGGATGAGGTCGAACGCCTGCAGGGAACTCAGCATGGTGGTGATCAGCAGGAAGAACGTGGTGGGGGAAAGCAATGGAAGGGAGATGTTGAAAAACCTCCGCACACTGTTGGCCCCATCCAGCGCAGCGGCCTCCATGACGTCACGGGGGAGGGACTGCAGGCCGGCCAGGAAAACCACAGCACAGTAGCCGAGGTTCTTCCAGACGTACACAATGATCACCATCACCAAGGAAAGCTGCGGATCATTGATCCACTGCGGGCTCTGCTGGCCAAAGCCACGCAGGACCCATGCAAGGACTCCGTAGCCGGGATCGAAGATGAACAGCCACACCAAGCCAACGCCCACACCGGAGAGCACGTAGGGCGCGAACACGGCAGACCGGGCGAATGTGGTGCCGCGCGCCTTCGAGTTCAAAGCCAACGCAACCAGCAGGCCCAGGACCATGGAGCCGCCCACTGTCACCACGGTGAAAATCGCGGTGGTTCCCAGGACCTTGGAAGCGTCCTCACTGGCGAAAAACGTGACGTAGTTCTGCAACCCCACCACGGTGGCTTTTGCCGAGCCGAGGGTCCAATCCAACGTCGAGTAATAGATGTTGTTGATCAGCGGCCAATACGTGAACGTGCCGATCAAGGCCAGGTTGGGCAAGGCCATGGCCAGGAACACCAGGAAGTCCCGGCGGCTCCGGCCGGACCAGCGCTTTCTCTGCTGCGTGGGCCGCCTGTCTGCGGGCGCAGCACTGCTGCTGTGAATCTGTCGGGTAGTCATGAGTCACTAACGGTTTCGGGCGAATGAGGGCGCCAGCTCCCTGACCGGGGCGGCGAAGACAGGCCTAGCTCACCACACCGAAAGCACCCGTTGAGGCCAAAAGCGGGGCGTGTATGGATAGTTGGCTTACACTTCCAAGCCCGTTTACTCGGCGTTACTCGCTTGTTCGTATTTGAGGCTCGGCTCCCACTTGCCCCGCCCTGCGGGCTGGCTGGACCCCTCTGCGCGCTCGGTCGTTCCTCCCTTAGACGCGCGCTGCCGGGTCCCGGCGCACCGCCAGTTCGTTCTGCTCCCGGCGGGTGGAGAATGGAGCCATGAATTCGATCACCGATGTTGCCGGCATACGGGTTGGGCATGTGCAGAAGGTGGGGGAGGGGTGGTTGTCCGGGGTTACTGTGGTGCTTCCTCCGCCGGGGACTGTGGGGTCTGTGGACGTGCGTGGGGGTGGGCCCGGGACGCATGAGACCGATGCGCTGGATCCGACCACATTGGTGTCGACTGTGGATGCCGTGGTGTTGACGGGTGGCAGTGCCTTTGGCTTGGCTTCTGCTGGTGGTGCTCAATTGTGGTGTGAGGAGCAGGGCAGGGGTTTTGCTGTTCCGGGGACAGTGGTGCCCATTGTGCCGGCGGCGGCCATCTTCGACCTCGGGCGCGGTGGCGACGTGAAAGCGCGGCCCGGCGCGGACATGGGCTACCAGGCAGCCGCCGCAGCCTTCGCCTCAGGCGACCACGCCGCCGTCGAACGTGGAAACATGGGTGCCGGGACGGGGGCCGTTGTTGCGCGTGGCCACTACAAGGGTGGGGTAGGTACTTCTTCAATCGCTCTCGACGGTGGGGTGGTTGTTGGTGCCATTGCCGTGGTGAACGCGATGGGGGCGCCGGTGTTCAGCGGCGCGGGGCCTGAATCTTCGCCCGCAACCTCGGCAGATCCGCTGGGGTCGCCGCAAGGGCTCAACACGACTCTCGTGGTGATCGCCACCAACGCTGTGCTTGATGTGGCCGAGTGCAGGCGGACCGCCAGTGCCGGGCATGCGGGGTTGGCGCGGGCCTTGGATCCGTCCCATACGTTGGCGGACGGAGATACCGTGTTCGCCTTGGCGACTGGCGCCGTCGGGCTTGACCGCAGTACCGAACAGGCGCGGCAAGTCTCGCTGATAACGCTCCAGAGCGCCGCTGCCGACGCCGTTCGCCTGGCCATTGTGGATGGCGTCCTTGCGGCCCAAAGCGTCTCGACGGCGGCAGGGGACTTCCCTGCTTACCGGCCCGCAGGGGAGTGACGACTGGGGACAGGTGCGCTACCATAGACGGATTTAACTTTCCGGCCTCATTGGCGTAGAGTTATTTGTTGGTTGTCTGTGCAGCCACGCCCTTTTTAGTGTCGTGGTTCCAAGAGGGCCAAGCAAACAAAAAACGTCCGCTGGATCTTCGGTGCCTAACCGAAGGGCGGTGGCAAACAACAGTTAGCGGAGGATATGGCCAAGAAGGACGGGGTCATTGAGATCGAGGGCGTTGTGACTGAGGCGCTGCCCAATGCGATGTTTCGTGTTGAGCTCACCAATAAGCACGTCGTTCTCGCACACATCTCTGGGAAGATGCGACAGCACTACATTCGAATCCTCCCCGAGGACCGGGTAGTGGTTGAGCTGAGCCCATACGACCTCACACGTGGTCGTATCGTCTACCGCTACAAGTAAATTGCTGGGCGGCAAGGCAATAGTGCCTAAGCCGCTCCAGCAGATCAACTGCAAAACACGCAAAGGAACGCCATGAAGGTCAAGCCGAGCGTCAAGCAGATCTGCGACAAGTGCAAAGTGATCCGCCGTAACGGCCGGGTCATGGTGATCTGCGAGAACCCGCGCCACAAGCAGCGCCAGGGCTAATTCCCCTTCCGGGAATCTGCGTCCGCAAGGACAAACCTGGGCTGCTAGCCCACGCAAGTAAATAAAGGCAGCACAAGCTGTGCCAGGACTGCAGTACAGAGCCTGGTCAGCGAACCCCCGGTCGGAGGCTGGGGCCACACTGAACGTGTGGGTGTACTGCCTACGACCTCCGGTTTATTCAAGGAGTACTGCCACTATGGCTCGTCTCGCTGGCGTAGACATTCCCCGCGAAAAGCGGTTGGAAATTGCGCTTACTTACATCTACGGCGTGGGCAAGACCCGTGCACACGAAACCCTGGCTGCCACCGGCATCAGCGCTGACGTTCGCGTCAAGGACCTGACTGACGCCGAGCTGGTCCAGCTGCGTGACTACATTGAAGGCAACTACAAGGTTGAGGGTGACCTTCGCCGCGAGGTAGCCGCTGACATCCGCCGCAAGGTAGAGATCGGCAGCTACGAAGGCCTGCGCCACCGCAAGGGCCTGCCCGTACGCGGTCAGCGTACGAAGACCAACGCTCGTACCCGCAAGGGCCCGAAGCGCACCGTCGCCGGCAAGAAGAAGGCCGGCCGTTAATCCCTCGGGATTAATCCGGTTTTCCCCCGATAACTTTCTGTAGGAGAAACAATGCCCCCGAAGACTCGTGGAGCGGTTCGTAAGCCGCGTCGCAAGGATAAGAAGAATATTGCGCTTGGCCAGGCGCACATCAAGAGCACTTTTAACAACACCATCGTGTCCATCACGGACCCGAACGGTGCTGTAATCTCATGGGCTTCCGCCGGTGAGGTTGGCTTCAAGGGCTCCCGTAAGTCCACTCCGTTCGCCGCTCAGATGGCTGCCGAAGCCGCTGCAAAGCGCGCTCAGGAGCACGGTCTGCGCAAGGTTGACGTATTCGTCAAGGGCCCGGGATCCGGACGCGAAACCGCAATCCGTTCGCTTCAGGCCGCTGGCCTCGAGGTTGGCTCCATCCAGGACGTCACCCCCAGCGCCCACAACGGTTGCCGCCCGCCGAAGCGCCGCCGCGTCTAATTAGGTCTTCCCCGCCTGACCGGCCGGGCCTGCTATGGATGGTTTCGACCCTCCATCAGCATGGCCCGGCTGGCCAGGCTGGAAACCGAAGCCGATTTCCACCACCTGTGTTGCGTCATATAGCGGATGCTCGCCGAAAGGAAACCTAAGTGCTCATTGCACAGCGCCCCACCCTGTCTGAAGAAGTTGTATCCGAGAACCGCTCCCGTTTCATCATTGAACCGCTGGAGCCGGGCTTCGGCTACACCCTCGGAAACTCCCTCCGCCGTACCCTGCTCTCCTCCATCCCCGGTGCCGCTGTAACCAGCATCCGGATCGATGGCGTGCTGCACGAGTTCACCACGGTTCCGGGTGTCAAGGAAGATGTCACCGAGATCATCCTGAACATCAAGAACCTTTCGGTTTCCTCCGAGCACGATGAGCCGGTTGTTGCTTACCTGCGCAAGCAGGGCCCCGGAGTCGTCACCGCCGCGGACATCGCTCCGCCGGCCGGCGTCGAATTCCACAACCCGGATCTGCACATTGCCACACTGAACTCGAAGGGCAAGTTCGAACTCGAACTGACCATCGAGCGCGGCCGTGGCTACGTTTCGGCAGCTCAGAACAAGTCCGGCGACTCCGAGATCGGCCGTATTCCGGTTGACTCGATCTACTCGCCGGTCATGAAGGTAACTTTCCGCGTGGAAGCTACCCGTGTTGAGCAGCGCACCGACTTCGACAAGCTCATTGTCGACGTCGAGACCAAGCAGGCAATCGCCCCCCGCGATGCTGTTGCTTCCGCAGGCACCACCTTGGTGGAACTGTTCGGTCTGGCTCGTGAGCTGAACACCGCAGCTGAAGGTATCGAGATTGGCCCGTCGCCGACGGACGCTGCCCTGGCAGCTGACATGGCTCTGCCGATCGAGGATCTGGACCTCACCGTCCGTTCCTACAACTGCCTCAAGCGTGAGGGCATCCACACCGTGGGTGAACTCGTTGCCCGCTCCGAGGCTGACCTGATGGACATTCGTAACTTCGGTGCGAAGTCCATTGACGAGGTCAAGGCAAAGCTCGTGGAACTGGGTCTGTCCCTCAAGGACTCCCCTCCCGGTTTCGATCTCGCAGCCCGCGCCGCAGCCATCGAAGAGGACGACGCCGCGTTCAGCGACGACGAGCTCTAAACAGCAGATCTTGGCCGCCGGGTCCAGTGATGGACCTGAACGGCTTACATAACAGGAGAAATAACTATGCCTACCCCCACTAAGGGTCCGCGCCTCGGAGGCGGCCCGGCTCACGAGCGCCTGATGCTCGCGAACCTGGCAGCTGCTCTC
Organism: Paenarthrobacter aurescens; assembly: GCF_041549525.1. Classification (NCBI taxonomy): domain Bacteria; kingdom Bacillati; phylum Actinomycetota; class Actinomycetes; order Micrococcales; family Micrococcaceae; genus Paenarthrobacter; species Paenarthrobacter aurescens. The sequence continues at coordinate 2,977,397 of NZ_CP157456.1, read as the reverse complement.
TTTGAGCACAAGCGCATCACCACCACGGTCACCAAGGCCAAGCGCCTTAAGCCGTACGCAGAGCGTCTGGTCACCTTCGCCAAGCGTGGCGACCTCGCTTCACGCCGCCGCGTTCTCGGCCTGATCAGCGACAAGGGCGTTGTCCACGAGCTGTTCACCGACATCGCCGGTGCCGTTGCCAACCGCGATGGTGGCTACACCCGCATCACCAAGATCGGCAACCGCAAGGGCGACAACGCTCCCATGGCTGTCATCGAGCTCGTCCTCGAGCCCGTTTCCCCCAAGCAGGCCGTTGTTGCTGAGGCAACCGCTGCCGCTGCCAAGGCTGCTCCGGCTGCTGAAGCATCGGCTGCTGAGGAAGAGGTTGTAGAGACCGAAGCTGCTGAAACCGAAGAGGCTCCGGCCGCTGAGGCAGAGGCCACTGAAGCTGAAGCTGCTGAAACCGAAGAGGCTCCGGCCGCTGAGGACAAGAAGTAATTCACTGAATTCTTCCCAGTAGACTTAAGTCTATGAACGAACGAAAACCCGCTGCCCCCGTTTTGGGGGGCGGCGGGTTTTTGCGTGTCCGACTTGATCTTTCTTACGACGGCGGCCCTTTCAACGGTTGGGCGCTGCAGCCCGGTCTTCGTACCGTGCAGGGTTCCCTTGAGGAAGCACTGGCGCTCCTTCTGCAGCGGCCTGTTCGCGTTACTGTCGCCGGCAGGACGGACGCCGGCGTCCACGCCCGCGGACAGGTTGTTCACCTGGACCTCACGGAAGCTGAGTGGCTATCACTGCCGCGAGGGCACGAACTCGATCCCGCCGTCGCGCTTCTGCGCCGACTCCGCGGAGCGTTGAGCCGGATACTTGGTGACCTGACAGGTGCAATTGAAGTGCATGACGCCGGTCTGGCGCCGGAAGGCTTCGATGCCCGCTTCTCTGCGTTGTGGCGCAGATACAGCTACCGGATTGCCGACGGTCCCGAACGCTGGGACCCGCTACTGCGGGGCATCACCTTGTGGCACAAGACGCCGTTGGACGTTGCGCTGATGAACGAGGGCGCATCGGCTCTGCTGGGGCTCCAGGATTTCCGTTCCTATTGCAAGCCTCGTGAGGGCGCCACAACCATTCGCGAGCTACAGAAGTTTTCCTTTGCCCGATCCAGCGACGGTGTCATTGTGGCCACCGTTCAGGCTGATGCGTTTTGCCACAACATGGTGCGGTCCTTGGTTGGTTCTGCCCTGCGGGTGGGGGAGTCCTTGGAGTCCCCGGCGTGGTTGTACTCCCGGCTCCTGGAAAGAAAACGCGATGCCAAGTCCGGGCTCGCGGCTCCACACCCCTTGGTTCTTGAAGAAGTCGCCTACCCGTCCGATAGTGAGCTGTTGGCCCGGGCTGAGCTGACAAGGGCGCGGCGGGAATAGCATTTCGGGGTCCTGTTGACGTCCGTCCGGACACAGGAGGACCCCCTCCCGGCTCTGGGTACCGGAAGGGGGCCGTTGTGACACTTCGTGGTCTGGGATCCGCGAAGTGCCGGTCTATTTCCCGCGGAGCAAGATCAGGAGAAGGCCTGCATGATCTTGATGGCTGCCGGACCCAGAAGGACTATGAAGAGGACCGGGAAGATGCAGAACAAGAGCGGAAAAAGCACCTTGACGGGCAACTTCATCGCACGCTCCTCTGCGCTTTGCCTCCGTTTGACGCGTGCTTGCTTGGCCTGGGCGCGGAGGACGTTCGCGATCCCGATGCCATATTTGTCGGCTTGTATTACGGCAAGGACGAAACTGCGGACGTCAGGTACGGCACATCGATCGGCCAATGCCTCGTACGACTCCTGCCGGGGACGACCCACTTGGATGTCCTGCAACGTGCGCATGAGTTCCTGAGGCAGAGGACCGGCCCCCTGCGAGGAAGCCCGTTCCATCGCCGATTCGAAGCCGAGGCCTGCTTCGACCGAAATCAGCATTTGATCCAGGGTGTTGGGAAACTCGAGTTTGATCGCTTCCTGCCGTTTTATCCCGGAGTTGTAGATCAGGAGGTCTGGAAGGAAATACAGAAACACTGTCAGGAAGAGGCCCAGTCCTACCATTCCGGGTCCCGGACTGAGAAGAAACAGGGATACTCCGCCGAGTGCTCCGGCCAGCCCAAGTGCGGGCTTTAGGGCTAGGAGCTTGGGCAACGGCATCGACATAGGCCGCCCGGCGAGGGCGAGCCAATGATCCATTTTGGCTTCGTAGCTGCCAGGGGTCAGTTTCCTGGCGACGCCCAGCAGGAGAGGGGGACGTTGAAGGTTTACCCCGCCACCTTGCGCGAAGCCCGAACCGAGATTGCTCTGAATGGCAACTATGCCCTTACGGTCGATGCTGAGCAGCGACCAAGCGAAGTAGCCTACCGGCAGAACGATGGTGGCTATGATCAGCCATGCAACGGGAGTCATGAGCGTTGTCTCCTAGAACTTGATCTTCACAGTGCGGCTCATCCAGAAGCCGCCAACAGCGAACAGGACCGCGCTGACCACAACCAGGGCGATCCCTATGGGGTGTTCTGCGAAGAGCCTCATGTAACCGGGGTTCAACGCGGACATGAAGAGTCCCACAGCAACAGGAAGAATCATCAAGACCACCGCTGACATCTTGCCTTCAGCGCTTAAGGCGCGTACGTGGCCCTTGATTTCGCTGCGCTCCCGGATGGTTCCTGCCACCTGCTCCAATACCTCGGCCAAGTCGCCACCCACCTCGCGGTTGATCTGGATTGCTTGCCCAATCCACTGGAAATCTTCGCTGTCCATACGGCTGGCACAATCCTCCAGTGCCTGCCGAGGGTCCTTGCCGATTCGTACTTCGTTGACAATCCGGGCCAGTTCTTCTGACGTGGGGGCCTGTGATTCCTGTGCCGCGGCCTCCAATGACCTCATGATGCTGTGCCCGACGCGAAGGCCACCAATCAACATCTGAATGGTGTCGGTTAACTGCATCTCAAACTTGCCGCGGCGTTTTCCTGTTTTCACGGCGAGGATCAGCTTCGCTCCAAAAGGTGTGGCAATAGCGAGCACAATGCCAATGAAGGGATTAATCAAAAGCCAGCCGAAGCCTCCCAGAAGTACAGCGGCGATCACAACCACCACCGTCACGTCTGCAGGAGCCTGTTTGACGCCGGCGTTGTAAAGGACCTCTCGATTGAAGGGGCCCCCAGACGTGCCAATGGCGGTATCAACCAGGCGCACCGCAGACTCGGAAACGCGCCCCACTGCGGAGTTATCCTGTGGCAGGTCCACCCGACGACGCTCAACCGGGATAGGGCCATTCCGCGGTTTCAGGACCACGGCTACCAGGACGATGAGGGCGGACACACAGAGTGCGATCGCGAGGAAGAAGAACGCTGGGGATTCCATCGCTAACGCCTCCCCACCGCTACTGGAGCGACACCAAAGGTCGCAGGGGATACCTGAATTCCGAGCTCCGTAAACCGATCGAGGAAACGGGGCCGAATGCCTGTAGGGATAGCTTTGCCCAGGAAGTGCCCCTGGGCGTTCAAACCTGCCGAGTAGTCGAAGAGAAAAGCGTCCTGGAGTGTGACGACATCCCCTTCCATCCCTTGCACCTCGGTGACATGAGTGACTCGTCGGCTGCCATCACGCAAACGCGTTACTTGGACGATGAGATCAACAGCTGAGGAAACCTGCTCCCGAATTGCGCGAAGCGGAAGATCCATTCCGGCCATCAACACCAGCGTCTCCAATCGTGCAATCGCGTCCCTGGGAGAGTTGGCGTGCACAGTGGACAGGGAGCCATCGTGGCCGGTGTTCATCGCCTGCAGCATGTCCAAGGATTCACCGCCACGGACCTCACCGACGATAATCCGATCCGGGCGCATACGAAGCGAGTTACGGACCAGATCACGGATAGTGATAGCACCCTTTCCCTCAATATTGGGTGGGCGGCTTTCCAGCCTGACGACATGACGCTGTTGAAGTTGTAGCTCCACGGCGTCTTCAATGGTGACGATTCGATCGGACTCCGGGATGAAGGACGACAAAACGTTCAGCAATGTCGTCTTTCCTGTGCCTGTGCCGCCCGAAACGATGACATTCAAGCGTGCCCTTACGCAGGCGCTCAGTAATTCAGCCATCTCCAGGCTCATGGAGCCCCACTCAATGAGATTCCTGACCGTGAGCGGAACGTGGCTGAATTTCCTGATGGTCAACGATGGTCCGTTGACAGCCAGCGGGGGGATGATCGCATTCACACGCGAGCCGTCCTCCAACCGGGCATCGACCAATGGAGACGATTCATCGATGCGGCGTCCGACTCTTGAAACGATCCGTTCAATCACCTTCCGCAGGTGGTCATCCGAACTGAACTGCAGCTCGGTCAAGGCCAAGTGTCCATGCCGCTCCACGTAGATCTGGTCGAAGCGGTTCACCATGACTTCCGTGACGGAGGGGTCCTCCAGCAGACGCTGCAGCGGGCCGTAGCCCATCACCTCGTCGGAAATCTCGCGGATGAGCCGACGCCGCTCCTCGGGGGAGAGCGGTACTTGCTCCTCATCGATGACTGCTGAGAGTTCGTCCACTGCAAAAGACCGAAGATCCTCTTCGGATGACGACGTGTCACCCATGCGGTTTCCGATGCGTTCAAACAGGGAAGAAGCCGCACGCTGTTTGAGTCCGGCCAGCGCATCCACCGCAGGCGTAGTGGGTGCACCGCGCAATATTGGGGTGGGCGCTGAAGCTGTTGCTATCCAGTCACCGCCAGGAGCCGTGTCCGGAGCTTGCATGTCACCCGGGGCAGCGACACCAAGGGAGTTATTCTTCGAAAGTCTCTCTGACAGCTTCATGACACCACCACCCTTCGGTGCAGTTTGTTCTGAGGTGCGGATTCGAGCCGAGGATCGAACCGCTGAACGAGCTTCCGCAGTCCCTTGATCGCTGAATCCCGAACTGTGCCTTGCAGGACCGGGATGCCACGGTTCGTGGAGTAGGGAAGAGTGCGGGACCTCGGAATGACCGTGTCAACGGGCACTCCGATGGTGGCTTCAACGTCCTGGACGGAAAGACCACTCTTCCTGTCCGCGAAGTTCAAGACCGTATGCCGGCCCTGTGGCAACAGCTGAAGTTCCTTCAGAACGCTGAAGCACTTCCTCAGACCCCTGATGCTGGGCACATCCATCCCGCACACCCAGACTCCATCGGTGGCCAACTCCAGCGTGGCGAGACAGTGTTCGCCAAGGCCTGGTGCAGTGTCCACCACGACGTACTTGAACTCTGTTGCCAGCTGATTGAGGAGGCGGGTGACGTGTTCGGCAGTGATGTAGTCCGAATCAGAGGGCTTCTGTGGTGCGCAGAGTGCGTAGATTCCGGCTGGGTGGACGGTCAGAAACGCCTTGAGGACCATGGAGTCCTGGGCAGCAGCTCCGTGAACAGCTTCGGTGATGGAGTGCTCCGGTTCGAGCAACAGGCCGGAAGCGACGTCGCCGAATTGCAGGTCCAGGTCCACAATCACCACACTCATCGGCGCAAGCGACCCCAAGCCAATGGCGAGGTTCGTGGCAACAGTCGTCTTTCCCACGCCGCCTTTCGGTGACATGACGGCAATGACCCGTCCCCGCTCTTGTCCGGATTCGGCAGCTGGTTGCATTCCGCGTCGCCGGCTGGCGGCGGCCAAGCATGCACGTTCCAGGAGGACTCGGAGTTCGTTGACGTCCGCTTCGGGGGCGACCACATCCCTGACTCCTGCATGCATGGCTTTCAGCACAATGTCAGCGCTGGGCTCGGCCACCATCAGGAGGCTGATTTCCGGGTACTGGAGGTCGATCACCGTGGCTAGTTTGAAAGCGTCGTCAGGATTGACGCCTGGGCCGAGGATCATCACCTCTGGAGGTGCTCCTGTCAGCTGCTTGAAGATTTCGTCGGTGCCGGCTTGGAGGACGGCCGGGGACAACGTTTGAAGGTCTCCGTGCAGTGCGCCACTGATGGCTTGCCGAATGCGTCCTTCAAAGTCACGGACGGCAGTGACGGCTACGAAGCGGCTCATTGGACCAGCCCTCCAAAGGTCGTCGTCGGAGGATCGCTCTTGACGGTCTTGTCGGTCTGCTTGGAGAGCCACAGCGTGCCAAACTCTGCGCCGAAGACCATCTTTGTAGCGTTGGCGTCGCTGAGCGCCACCGTGACGTAGGCGGATCCGTTGGGAAGTGCCACCCCCTTGTCAGTTCCTGCTGATTTTTCTGCGTCAGGGGCTGCTTGCTGGACTGCGGTGACCAGAACGTCGTGATACAGCAGTTCTGTGAAGTCTTTCCATCCGGTCAACCCAGCCGGAAGGTTCGCACCTGCCGGAACCGCTTCGTCCAATTTGAAGGAAGCAAAGACTGTGACGGTGTCTCCGGCCTCAATCCGGCCTCCCAGGATTCGCTCGGGCGCAAGTACGAACGTTGCTTCTTGCAATCCCTCGGGTACAGGAACAGTGCCTGGTGCGAGATCTTTGGGGCTGACCAGTTTTACTCCCAGAAGCTGTTCCCCTGGTTGGAGGTCTGATGAGGTGACCTTGCCCTTTTGATCGCTAAGGGCATTGATGGTGCCGGGTGCCACCGCCGACTGCGGCAGGGTTTCGGTCTTGACCTTGGACTGAATTTCTTCAGCCTTGGTGCCGGCCGGAATGCGTTCCTTAACCACAAGGACGTTTACGGGATCAAGCCCTTGCTGCGCACGCTTATCGGCTCCCTGAACATAGGTGACCAGCAAAACCGTGCCGATGACTGCTAACAGCAGTGCCGCAATGCCTCCCAGTAGGCGTGTTTTCACTTTCTACTCCTTTGAGTTTCGTGAGTTCGAGAGCAGCGACTCTGTGAGCAACTACTCGGTGAGCAAGACGACGGAAGCCCCATAATTAGGAATGCCTCCTGCAACTTGCATGCCCTCTTCGAGGGACACAAAGCGTGAGAAAAACCCCTGGAGTCCACGGCAATTTCCCGTGCAGCTTGGTGCCAGGGGGTCCAGCACGGCCCCAGAGCCGCTGAACTTGTATCCGGTTACTTGGAATGCTGCAAAACCAACCAAGGTGTATTTCGCATTGCTGCCATTGCCCGTGGCCGTGTTGAAGAGCGGTATCAGTGCAGGCTCGTCCATGATGGTGGAAAGGGCGGCGTCGCAGGCAGCAGCGTTAGGGAAGTGATTACCGGTTTGTCCATCGACAGTCGCGTCCAGATCGATGTCGGTGGAACAACCGGAATCAGTGACGAGCCAACCAAAACCACCAGGTTGGTAGCCGTTTTGCGCTGCACAGCCCGGCACGGTTGGTGCGTTGGTGTCGTATCGCAACAGCAGGTGCGTTGGAACCGGATCTCCTGTGAAATTCCCCGTCGAATTAAGGGACGCGAGCTGGGCTGGCGAAAGATACTTTTTGAACACACACTCGCTGACCGTCCACGGCAACGTGGTCGCAGCTGACGGAGCGCCCCACGAGGCCTCAGCCGACGCGTCAACTGTGGTCGTGTCGTAGCCCATTGCCCGCGCAAAGAAAAGTGAGAAGCTGTTCTGGCCCGCAGTGTCCCTGGCATTGGTGACCACCCGTACCGTAGTGGCAGAGGGGAACGTTACGACGGCGCCGCTGGTGTTGTCATTGGCATTGTCATTGGCGAACTGGTTTCCGGTAGACGCGCTGCTCCCGCAGTTACCCCCTGCGCAGTCGGTGGCGATAGCCAGCGCTGCTGCATCAGCGCCATTCTGCAATTGAGCTTTCTCGGCGTAGATTGCCCCGACATCCACGGCCAAGGCGGCAAACCCGAGGAGGACGACCATGAGGCCTGCGACGATGACGGTGCTTGCGCCACGTTCGGAGTCGACCGAATCCTTATGCGTCCAAATATCCCGTCGTGCCCTGTCTAACCACCGCATCTCATGACCCCCACTCCTGACAAATTAAGCGGGAAGATGCCTGTTCCGCCGAAGAAGCCGGCGTCCAGGAATCCAGTCATCGAAGACAGGGAAACACTGGTGGTGACTTCCACGTTTGATCCTGGCGCGCAGCTGGAAGCATTGTCTGCGACGGTGACTCCTAATCCGTCCAAGGCCGGCGCCGCTGCCAAAGCGGCGCCGGAGACGTCGAGGGTGCCGTCTTGGTAGTGCACTGCGGCATGGCGGGCTCCTTCACGTGCGGCCTGAGTCAGGGAAACCTGGACATTGTAGGCGCGCCCAAACTCCATGATTCCGAACAGGATTAGCAGCAAAAGTGGCAGGAGGATGGCCAGTTCCACGGCCGCGGCGCCACGCTCATTCGTTTTGGATTTCACATCCGTCTCCCGGTCCCAGATCCAACAGAACGTGCTTTAAAAGCGACGGGTTGGTCGTGGTTGCCAATCGGCAGCCGCGACCAACCGAGTCACGTGGCTGAGCTAGAGGATGCCACCGAAGAGAGTAGTAACACGCCCTCCGAGTGCGAAGGCTGCAACTCCCACCACGACAGCGATAGCGGCGACCATGATGCCGTATTCAACCATCGTCGCGCCCTTCTCATCGGAGGTGAAGCGATCCTTGACGCCGGCAATGTACGAGGTAATGGTGAACATGAAAGCAGACATTGGAATTTCCTTCCCAGAAAAATATTCGTGAATGTGGATATAGGTCCAGCAAATTATCGGAATTTGCATTTATACGTTTCCCGAACTACCCCCATGTTTGCTTTGGCGGTTCGGAATTCGATGAGATAAGAATTCACCCTGGGAAGTGGCTGCGACAATGCGTAGCCGTACTCGACTTGGGGGAGGGGCCGCTACTCGCCGGCGCGCACTGAGGGGAGGAAGTACTCAGTTTTGGATGAAAAAGGGCTCGAAACTACTTGGTTTTGACAGGAGCCTTAGTGATTTGGGGGCCCGGGATGGGAGAGGTAAGTGCGTACTACGTCGTGTCAGCTCATGACCAGGGCGACGCTGAGGGCGCCGATGACCATCGCTGGACCATGTGCCGTTTCTGTGGGTTTTTCCGTGCGTCGCAGGCGCAACATCAGTACCGTGAGCACCCCACCTACCACGAATCCCAACAGTCCACCGAAGAGTACCTGCTGCCAACCCAAGTACCCCAAGTACAGTCCGAGGGGTGCTGCGAGTTTCACATCGCCCATTCCGAGGCTTTTTGGCGAAATAAGTTTAAGAATGACGTAGCTCGCGAACAGGACAGCCCCTCCGGCGAGGGCGCGGAAGAGGTCCGGCCAGCCCGGCGTGAGAGCTGCGGATGAGCAAAGAAGCACCAAGCCGCCCCCCAGTAACAGCAGTACGAGGCGGTTGGGCAGCAAATGCAGCGTGAAATCGATCCGCGAAAGTTGCACGCCCAGCAATGCCAATAAAAGGAATGCCGGCAACTCCGGAGAGAAACCAAAGCGCCACGCGAGCAAGCCAAAAAGCAGCGCGGTGAGTGCTGCCGTCGTGATCCTTACCTTGATCCCGGGGAGGCCGCCGAGCCTGGGCAGCGTGCGTGAGATGACCAGCTCAACGGCGGGGCTGAGGAGCAAGCCAAGGAGCGCGATAATGAGGGGAAAGGCGGGCCAGTGGGTCATATGCTCTCCCTGGGTGAGGTCTGCTGCCCGGCGGGGCGGTTACCCCATTTTGACCCGGACGCCCTAGTGACGGTATTGTTTAGAGTCGTTGTGCGTGTCCTATCTCGATGACACATGCCTTCCGGAGGATCCAGTTGCAGGATCGCTAACTCCTGAGGCATTTCGAGATCCTGGGATAACTGGTACATAGAGCCCTCACCTCTGCTCCGGTAGCGCATACATAGTAGGTGCACGCCTTATTGCGTGCCGCCTAAAACATGAACGCCAGAACAAGAACGAGGCAAAACCGTGCGTACGTACACCCCGAAGCCCGGCGATATCAACCGCCAGTGGCACGTCATTGACGCCACCGACGTTGTCCTTGGTCGTCTTGCCAGCCAGACCGCAACACTGCTGCGCGGAAAGCACAAGCCGACCTTTGCGTCCCACATGGACATGGGCGACTTCGTCATCATCATCAACGCTGAAAAGGTTGCCCTCACCGGCGCCAAGCTGGAGCAGAAGCGCGCATACCGCCACTCCGGTTACCCGGGCGGCCTGACCTCCGTCAACTACGCCGAGCTGTTGGAATCCAACCCGGTTCGCGCTGTTGAGAAGGCCATCAAGGGCATGCTCCCCAAGAACTCCCTCGCCGCTCAGCAGCTGGGCAAGCTCAAGGTCTACGCAGGCCCGGAGCACCCCCACGCTGCACAGCAGCCGAAGACTTTCGAAATCACCCAGGTCGCCCAGTAGTCCTGGCCACCAACTAAACTTTTTATTACAAGGAGAACCGTGGCTCAGAACGAAGAACTGACCGCCGAAGCCGTCGAGGCTGAGGAAACCCTCACCAGCTACACCTCTGAAAGCACATCTGGTGAAGATGCGCCCAAGAAGGAGCGCCCGGCACTGACCGTTGCCGGCGCAGCTGTTGGCCGCCGCAAGGAAGCCGTTGCACGCGTTCGCGTTGTTCCGGGTTCCGGCAAGTGGACCATCAACGGCCGCACGCTGGACAACTACTTCCCGAACAAGCTGCACCAGCAGGACGTCAACGAGCCCTTCAAGATCCTTGATCTCGAAGGCGCCTACGACGTCATCGCCCGTATCCACGGCGGTGGCATCTCCGGCCAGGCCGGTGCGCTGCGTCTCGGCGTTGCTCGCTCACTGAACGAGATCGACGTCGACAACAACCGCGCCACCCTCAAGAAGGCCGGTTACTTGAGCCGTGACGCCCGCGTCATCGAGCGCAAGAAGGCTGGTCTCAAGAAGGCACGTAAGGCTCAGCAGTACTCCAAGCGCTAAACACGCTTACCCCCTCGCGGGGGTATCGAAGGCCCGTTCCGCCCTTTCGGCGGGGCGGGCCTTCGTTGTTTAAGGCTCAAGGAGGGTGGGGAGGAGCGCCGCATGTGGCCCTTCGGAAGCGTCGTGAACCAGTGGTGACCTGACGTCGTCTAAACTTGACCCGATGTCTAGATTATTTGGAACAGATGGCGTCCGCGGTCTCGCGAACGGATTGCTCACCGCCGAACTGGCTATGCAGCTCGCGCAGGCAGCCGCCGTCGTACTCGGCCATGACCGCACCACCGATGGCAAGCGGCCCCGCGCCGTGGTCGCCAGGGACCCCAGGGCCAGCGGTGAGTTCCTTGCCGCTGCCGTCGAGGCAGGGCTGTCCAGCTCCGGCGTCGACGTCTACGACGCCGGAGTGCTTCCCACTCCCGCCGCGGCGTACCTTGTGGCAGATCTCGACGCCGACTTCGGAGTCATGTTGTCGGCCTCCCACAACCCCGCGCCGGACAACGGTATTAAGTTCTTCGCACGCGGCGGCCAGAAGCTCCCCGACGATGTTGAGGACGCCATCGAGGCGCAGCTGGGCAAAGAGCCGCAGCGCCCGGTGGGTGCCGACGTCGGCCGTATCCAGCGGTTCTCGGACGCCGAGGACAGGTACATTGTTCACTTGCTCGGTACGCTTCCCAAGCGGCTTGAAGGCCTCAAGGTTGTCCTCGACTGCGCCCACGGTGCAGCCAGCGGCTGTTCGCCCCAGGTGTTCAAGGACGCCGGCGCTGATGTTGTGGTCATCGGAGCCGAACCTGACGGATTGAACATCAACGAGGGCGTTGGCTCCACCCACTTGGGCCCGCTGAAGGAAGCTGTGGTCAAACATGGCGCTGACCTTGGTGTAGCGCACGATGGCGACGCGGACCGTTGCTTGGCTGTTGACCACGAAGGCAACGAAGTGGACGGCGACCAGATCATGGCGATCCTGGCGTTGGCCCTCAAAGAGGCCGGAAAGCTCAAGGACAACATCCTGGTGGCCACGGTCATGAGCAACCTCGGCCTGAAGATTGCCCTCCGCGAGGCCGGCATCTCCATCCGCGAAACCGGTGTTGGTGACCGTTACGTGCTGGAGGAAATGCGCGACGGCGGGTACAACCTGGGCGGTGAACAGTCCGGACACGTGATTTTCTCGGATTACGCCACCACCGGCGACGGTGTTCTGACCGGACTCCAGCTCGCAGCGCAGGTTGCCCTGACCGGCCGCAGCCTCAAAGAGCTCTCCAGTGCCATGACCAAGCTTCCGCAGCTCATGATCAACGTCAAGGATGTTGATAAGGCCCGGGCCGCCACTGATGAGGGCGTCGCCGAAGCCGTTGCCGCTGCGGAGCTGGAACTGGGCGAGACCGGCCGGGTGCTGCTCCGTCCCTCAGGCACCGAGGCTCTGGTACGCGTCATGGTGGAAGCTGCGGACATGGAAACCGCCGAGCGCATCTGCAAGGGTCTTGCTGCCGTGGTCAAGGAGCGTTTGGGCGTTCCGAGTGAGATGGCAGTCTAAGCAAGCCAACTTTTCGGCCCGCACCCCAGCTTGAGTAGAAGCCGGGTGCGGGCCTTGGTGTTTACGGAGCTACAGGTAGTCCGGCGCTGCTTCGAGCCCGAAGTATTCTTCCAGGGTGGCGATACCCCGCGTGGCCATGTCCGTGGCTGCCTCCACGCCGATGAAGCGCAGATGCCAGGACTCGTAGAAGTACCCGGTGGTGTCGTGGAACATCCACGGGTAGCGCACCACGAAGCCGAACTTGTGGGCATTGGCTTTGGCCCATACAGCGGCGGGCTGCTCGGCGAAGCATGGCTGGAAGCTGCAGGCTCCAGCGCCGTCGCCAATGTCAAAGGACCAGCCCGTTTGATGCTCGGAGTGTCCGGGGCGTGCGGAAGCCCGGTCTGCGGCCGCCTGGCCAGTGCTGGCGACGTATCCACCGTAGGTAGCCACCTGGGTGGAGTAGGAACGGTAACCCGAGGCCAGCGTCATGATGACGCCCTCAGAAGCCGCGGCCCCAAACATCTTTTCAGCGGCAGCCGCCGTCGTGCTGTTCAGCAACGCCGCTTCTCCGCTGACGGCGAGCCGCACACCAGGCTGCACCAAATCTGCGGGAACGAAGTCCTGGGGTGCCAGAGGCCGGTGCTTGTTGACTACAACCCAGGGGCTCGTGGGATCAGTCAGGGAGTGTTGCGGGGCGACGGCGTGGGAGGGGGCCGAGCTGGAAGGAACATCGCTGGGAACGGCCGTGGGTTCAACGGGTGCAGGCTCTGCAGTTGAGGGGGAGCTGGACGCGAGTGCCGACGGCGACGGGACTTCGCTGACGGTATTGGCTGCCACAGGTGTGGGGGCCGCACTTTCCGGGGTGCAGGCGGCCAGGGCTGCCATTCCCGCTCCGGCGGTCAGCAGGCTTGCAAAGACTCGTCTGCTGGGCAGCGGCTGAGGATTGTGAGTCACCTTAGACCTTTCTCAGCAGCATGCGGCGGATGGAGTGGTCTGCGTCCTTGGTTAGCACCAGTTGCGCGCGCCCACGGGTAGGCAGCACATTTTCCTCAAGGTTGGGCTCGTTGATGCGTTTCCAGATCCCGCGTGCCGTGGACTCCGCATCGTCGTCAGAGAGCGTGGCGTAACGGTGGAAGTAGGACTCGGGTTGTGCAAATGCGGTGGTGCGGAGCTTGCGGAAGCGGTCCACGTACCACTCCTCTATGTAGGAAGTTTTGGCATCCACGTAGATGGAGAAATCGAAGAAGTCACTGACGGCCAGTCCTTGTTTGCCGTCCATGCGGGGGCGGGCGGGGGCCAGGACGTTGAGCCCCTCAACAATCAGGACATCCGGACGCCGCACCACAACTTCTTTTCCCGGGACGATGTCGTAGGTCACGTGGGAGTACCACGGTGCGCGCACTTCCTCCGCGCCGCCTTTGACTTCGGAAACAAAGCGAAGAAGGCCGCGGCGGTCGTAGGACTCCGGGAAGCCCTTCCGCTCCAGAAGGTGCCGGCGCTTCAACTCGGCCAACGGGTAGAGGAAGCCATCGGTGGTGATGAGCTCCACGTTGGGCGTCCCTGGCCAGCGCCGGAGCATTTCCCTGAGCACGCGGGCAATGGTGGACTTACCAACAGCTACTGATCCGGCTACGCCAATGACGAACGGCGTGCGTTGGGTCTGCTCGCCCAGGAACGTGGTGGTGGCTGCGTGAAGCTGGTGGGAGGCCTCGACGTAGAGGTGCAGGAGCCGTGAAAGGGGGAGGTAGACCTCCCTGACTTCCTTCATGTCCAGGGGGTCGCCGAGGCCCCGGAGACGGAAGACGTCCTCTTCGTTGAGGGGCTGCTCCATCTGCGCTGCAAGCCTGGACCACGTTTGACGGTCCAGCTCTACAAACGGGGAAGCGCCGTCGCCATTAGCTTCGGAGCGTTGCAAAGTCACGCTCATGATTCTGCCCTCCACAGGGCGGATCAGGAAATGCAGGACGGCGGGCAGGTGAATTGTGAGGGCTAAAGGTCCACAGGAAACGCAGAAGAGGGGGGATGTCCCACATCAGTTGTTTGCACTAGCCGTTAGGCTTGTACCCATGTGTGGAATCGTAGGCTATGTTGGCAATTCGTCTCGCAAGGCAGCTGGATACAGCGCTCTTGACGTTGTGGTGGAAGGGCTGCGCCGTCTGGAATACCGCGGCTATGACTCCGCCGGCGTCGCAGTAGTAGCTGACGGGAGCATCTCCTCCCGTAAAAAGTCCGGCAAGCTGAGCAACTTGATCGCAGAACTGGAATCAAGCCCGGTTCCCGAGTCCTTGACCGGCATCGGCCATACCCGTTGGGCTACGCACGGCGGACCAACCGACCGTAACGCTCACCCGCACCTCTCTGATGGCGGCAAGCTGGCCGTCATTCACAACGGCATCATTGAAAATTTCGCTGAGCTCAAGCAGGAACTGCTGGGCAAGGGCGTCACTTTCGAGTCCGAGACTGATACTGAAGTTGCGGCCGCCCTGATCGGCGACATCTTCCGCACCCAGCTCAATGGCGACGGCGGCAACCTCACCGAGGCTATGCGCCTGGCTTGCCAGCGACTCGAAGGCGCTTTCACCCTCCTGGCAGTCCACGCGGACCAGCCGGACGTCGTGGTGGCCGCCCGCCGCAACTCCCCGTTGGTAGTGGGCCTGGGCGATGGCGAGAACTTCCTCGGCTCCGACGTCTCCGGCTTCATTGACTACACCCGCCGCGCGGTGGAACTGGGACAGGACCAGATCGTCACCATCACCGCGGATTCGGTAGAGATCACGGACTTCTTCGGCGCTCCCGCAGAGGGCAAGGAATACCACGTTGACTGGGACCCGGCCTCGGCAGAAAAGGGTGGATTCAGCTCCTTCATGGAGAAGGAAATCCACGACCAGCCGGACGCCGTAGCGCAGACCCTCCTGGGCCGCTCGGACCTCAACGGCAAGCTCACCCTTGACGAGGTCCGCATTGATCCGGAACTCCTGAAGCAGGTAGACAAGATCATCGTGCTGGCTTGCGGTACCGCAGCCTACGCTGGTCTGGTAGCCAAGTACGCCATTGAAAACTGGTGCCGCATCCCCACCGAGGTGGAGCTCGCGCACGAGTTCCGCTACCGCGATCCCATTGTTGACTCCAACACCCTGGTGGTTTCCATCAGCCAGTCGGGCGAGACCATGGACACGCTCATGGCTGTCCGCTACGCCCGTGAACAGGGTGCCAAGACCATCTCCATCTGCAACACCAACGGTTCCACCATCCCGCGTGAATCCGACGCCGTACTCTACACGCACGCCGGCCCGGAAATCGCCGTTGCCTCCACCAAGGCGTTCTTGGCTCAGATCACCGCTGCCTACCTGCTGGGCCTGTACTTGGCCCAGTTGCGTGGCAACATCTTCTCCGGCCAGATCAAGGACGTCCTTGCGGACCTGAACAAGATCCCTGCCAAGATCCAAAAGATCCTGGACAACGCGGGGCCGTTGCGTGAGCTTGCACGCAGCATGAAGGACGAGAAGTCCGTGTTGTTCCTGGGCCGCCACGTTGGCTACCCGGTAGCCCTCGAAGGCGCGCTGAAGCTGAAGGAAATTGCTTACATCCACGCTGAAGGCTTTGCTGCCGGTGAGCTGAAGCACGGTCCCATCGCCCTCATTGACGACGGTCAGCCGGTCTTCGTTGTGGTGCCGTCCCCGCGTGGTCGCGACTCCCTGCACTCCAAGGTAGTGAGCAACATCCAGGAAGTACGTGCACGTGGTGCCCGCACCCTGGTGATCGCTGAAGAGGGCGATGAATCGGTGAAGGATTACGCAGAGCAGGTCTTCTACGTACCCGAAACCCCCACCCTCCTGATGCCGCTGCTGACCACCGTTCCGCTGCAGATCTTTGCTGCTGAACTGGCCGGTGCCAAGGGATACGACGTCGATCAGCCGCGTAACCTGGCCAAGAGCGTCACCGTAGAATAACGCCATGATTGTTGGCATTGGCGTAGACGTCGTAGACATCGAGCGGTTTGGTCGGCAGCTGGAACGCACTCCGGGGCTCCGGGACCGTTTGTTTGTTCCTGCCGAGCGGGAACTGAACACCAGGTCCTTGGCCGCCCGTTTTGCGGCCAAGGAAGCTGTGGCCAAGGTGCTTGGTGCTCCTGCCGGGATGAACTGGCAGGATTGCTGGATTGGCCTGGACGAGAACGGACCAACCGTTCAAGTCAAGGGAACGGTGCTTGCTGTGGCCGAAGCGAAGGGCGTCAAGCGCTGGCACTTGTCCATGAGCCACGACGGCGGCATAGCTACGGCTACAGTCCTCGCCGAGGGCTAAACGGACTACATATACAATGATCAGCGCCTTCACCGGACAACAGATCAGGGATGCGGAACAGCCGCTCCTGGACTCCGGTGAGGGCGCTGTTCTTATGCACCGGGCCGCTTACGGACTGGCCCAGGTGGTTGCCCGGGAGGTCAAAAGCCGGCGGAAGCTTGCCGGTGCGAGCGTCACCGTGCTGGCAGGCAAAGGCAACAACGGCGGCGATGGCCTCTTCGCTGCAGCTTTCCTGGCCCGCCGCGGGATGCGGACGATGGCGATTCTCACCGCTGGTGAAGCGCATCCGGAGGGTTTGGCTGCTTTTGTTGCGGCTGGCGGACGTCAACTGAGCTTGGAAGCCGCGAACGTCGAAGAGCTTGCCGTCCTCTGCGCGGGCGATGACGTGATTATTGATGCGTTGCTGGGGACCGGCGCCCGTGGGGGATTGCGTGGTGCTTCTGCCGAATTGGCAGCAGCCCTCCAGGAACTGCATCCTCGGTTGGTGGTGGCCTGCGATCTCCCCAGCGGATTGGATGCCAACACTGGTGTTGTGCACTGGCCGGTGCTGGATGCGGACGTCACTGTCACTTTTGGCGGCGTCAAAGCCGGGCTGATGGCAGATCCTGGTGAAGGGTGTGCGGGCCGCGTGGAGCTGGTGCGGATCGGCATTGAGGATGCCTTGGAACACTGCCGCCCCGAGATTCGCAGGCTCGCATCCTCGGACATCGGGGCCTTGCTGCCTGATCCTGGCCGCCGCGCGCACAAGTATTCGAGGGGCGTTTTGGGTGTAGTGGCAGGCTCACCGCGTTTTGCCGGGGCTGCTGTCCTGGGCGTTCACGCCGCCGCCCTTGCCGGGGCTGGGATGGTGCGGTACGTGGGGCCCCGGGAAGCTGCGCAGCTGGTCCTGGCCCGAACCCCCGAGGCTCTCTGGGAAACTGACCACCCTGGCCGTGTCCAAGCATGGCTGTTGGGGTCCGGGGTTGACGGCGAGGAACAGCTGGAACGGGCAAGGAACGCCGGAGCCTCGGCCCTCGCACACGAGCTGCCGGTGGTGGTGGATGCCGGCGCGTTGAGCCTCCTGCCGCAACGATGCCCGGCTCATTGGATACTGACTCCGCATGCCGGGGAACTGGCCACGCTGCTCACTTCGCTTCCTTCAGCGGGGGAAGTGGAGGTAACCCGGGACGACGTCGAATCCCGTCCCCTGCACTATGTACGCCAGGCGGCCGAACTGACCGGTGCCACAGTGCTCCTGAAGGGCGCCACCACACTGGTGTCCTCGCCGTCGGGCGTTGTCTTCAGTCAGTCCGACGGCACCGCGTGGATGGCTACTGCGGGCAGCGGAGATGTCCTGGCCGGCGTACTCGGGGCGCTGCTGGCGCAGTCAACCGAGCTGGTCCGGCACGACGACGGCGCCTATGCTGCGTTGGGTTTGGATCCCGCCGATCGCTGGGCTGCCTTGGCAGCGGTTGCGGCGAGCGTCCACGGACGCGCCGGGACCCTCGCTTCGGCAGATTTTGAGGGAGGTCCCCTTACAGCCTCGGCCATCATGAGGGCGGTTCCGCGCGTCATTGGTTCGCTCAACGCGGAATACGACCGTACAAGACCCTAAGGTTACTGTCGGTGTCTGAGGGCTTGAGTAGGCTTGCAACAGTTGTTCGCATCATCAAGAGGAGAACGCATGGAAGTCTGGCCTGGATCGGCTTATCCGCTGGGTGCCACCTTTGACGGCACCGGCACCAACTTCGCGCTGTTTAGCGAGAAGGCCGAAAAAGTGGAATTGTGCCTCTTTGACGACGACGGCGGGGAAGTCCGCGTAGACGTTACCGAGGTAGATGGTTACGTATGGCACTGTTATTTGCCGCAGGTTCAACCGGGGCAGAAGTACGGCTACAGGGTGCACGGTCCTTACGACCCCGACGCCGGTCAGCGCTTCAACCCCAATAAGCTGCTGCTGGATCCTTACGCCAAGGCCATCCACCGGCAAATCGACTGGGATCCGTCCTTGTTCTCGTACAACATGGGCGACCCCGATTCGCGCAATGACGAGGACTCTGCACCGCACATGATGCTGGGCGTGGTCATCAACCCGTTCTTCGACTGGGACGGGGACAAGCTGCTGCGGATTCCGTACCACAAGTCCGTTATCTACGAGGCACACGTCAAGGGCCTCACCCAGCTGCACCCGGAAGTTCCGGAGGAACAGCGCGGTACTTATGCCGGCGTAGCGCACCCGGCCGTTATTTCCCACCTGCAGAAGCTGGGCATCACGGCGATCGAACTGATGCCGGTGCACCAGTTCGTCAACGACGGCATCCTTCAGGACAAGGGCCTGAACAACTACTGGGGCTATAACACCATTGGGTTCTTTGCGCCCCACAACACGTACAGCTCCAAGGGAGACACCGGCCAGCAGGTCCAGGACTTCAAGGCCATGGTGCGTGCGCTGCACACAGCTGGTATTGAGGTCATCCTGGACGTGGTGTACAACCACACCGCCGAAGGCAACCACCTGGGTCCCACACTGTCCTTCAAGGGAATCGACAACTCCGCGTACTACCGCCTGGTGGAAGATGACCAGAAGTACTACATGGACTACACCGGTACGGGTAACTCGCTGAACGTCCGCAGCCCGCACTCCCTCCAACTGCTCATGGACTCCCTGCGCTATTGGGTGACCGAAATGCACGTGGACGGCTTCCGGTTCGACCTCGCCTCCACACTGGCACGTGAGTTCTATGACGTGGACAAGCTGTCCACCTTCTTCGAACTGATCCAGCAGGACCCGGTGGTCTCCCAGGTCAAGCTCATTGCCGAGCCGTGGGACGTTGGACCCGGCGGCTACCAGGTGGGCAACTTCCCACCGCAGTGGACGGAGTGGAACGGCCAATACCGGGATACTGTGCGTGACTTCTGGCGTGGCGAACCTTCCACCCTTGGCGAGTTCGCATCCAGGCTGACCGGCTCGGCGGACCTCTACGAGCACTCGGGGCGTCGTCCCGTGGCTTCCATCAACTTCGTCACCGCCCACGATGGCTTCACGCTGGCTGACCTTGTTTCCTATAACGAGAAACACAATGAGGCCAACGGCGAAGACAACAACGACGGCGAATCCCACAACCGTTCATGGAACTGCGGCGCTGAGGGCCCCACGGACGATCCCACGGTCCTGGGCCTGAGGGCACGCCAGCAGCGAAACTTCATTGCCTCGCTGTTCCTGTCCCAAGGCGTTCCCATGCTTCTGCATGGTGACGAACTCGGAAGGACGCAGAACGGCAACAACAACGGTTACTGCCAGGACTCCGAGTTGACCTGGATCAACTGGGACAACGTGGACCAGCCATTGGTGGAGTTCACGGCGGCGGTCAGCGCATTGCGGGCCAAGCACCCCAGCCTGCGCCGCAGCCGCTTCTTCGATGGCCGTCCTGTGCTGCGTGGCGAAGGGGAACGGCTCCCGGACATCGTATGGCTTGATGCCGACGCCAGCACCATGAGCCCCTCCGATTGGGACGAAGCGTTGGGACGTTCCGTGGGCGTGTTCCTCAACGGCGATGGCATCCATGGCAGGGATACACAGGGCCGACGCATCACCGACGTCAACTTCCTGCTGTACTTCAATGCCGATCAGGACGAGGTGGGCTTCCGGATTCCTTCGGATGAGTACGCCCCGGCATGGGACGTCATGATCGATACTGCCGGTGAAGGTGCTGAAGCGGGCGTCGTCAAACCTGACCAAATCCTGATGGTGGGCGGAAAGTCGCTGGTGGTACTCCGCGCCCACAGCACTCCGGAAATTGAACCCGATCACTCGGTAGCAGCTTCCCTTGCCGCACTGACCCAGACCAGCACTCCGGAAACGGCATCCATCACCGCCCCGGCAGTGACTTCCTTGCCCTTCGATTACAAAGATGCCGGGCCCGAGGGCAATGAAAATGAAGGTGAAAAGAAGGAGACGGAAGCATGAGGACCCCCGTCTCCACCTATAGGCTCCAGATTCGTCCGGGCTTCACACTGCAGGATGCTGCTGAGCTCACAGGGTACTTGCAATCCTTGGGAATCGATTGGGTTTATGTCTCACCTATCCTGACCGCGGAGAAGGGGTCTGATCACGGTTACGACGTGACCGATCCCTCCACGGTGGATCCATCCCGAGGAGGCCCTGAAGGGCTTGCCGCGCTCTCCCGGGCGGCGAAGGAAAAGGGCTTGGGCGTCCTGGCGGACATCGTGCCAAACCACATGGGAGTTGCATCACCGAAGCAGAATGCCTGGTGGTGGCAGTTGCTCAAGGAGGGCCGCGGTTCAAAGTACGCCGAGGCTTTCGACGTCGACTGGGACTTCGGCGGGGGAAGAATCCGCATCCCCGTCCTGGGCAGCGACGACGACCTTGACGAACTGAAGATCGTGGACGACCAACTGCGGTACTACGATCACAGCTTCCCTTTGGCCGAAGGGACATACGCCCCAGGGGACAACCCGCGCGAGGTTCACCAACGGCAGCATTACGAGTTGGTGGGGTGGCGCCGGGCCGACGCGGACCTGAACTACCGCCGGTTCTTCGCAGTGAACACCCTGGCGGGCGTACGCGTGGAGATTCCCTGGGTCTTTGATGAGTCCCATGAAGAGATAGTCCGTTGGTTCCGCGAAGGCCTGGTTGACGGTCTAAGGATCGATCACCCGGATGGGCTTGCCGATCCCGAGGGCTACCTCGCAAGGCTGCGCGAAGCCACAGGGGGTGCCTACCTTCTGGTGGAGAAGATCCTTGAACCCGGGGAACAGCTGCCGGACACCTTCGAGTGCGAAGGGACCACGGGCTACGACGCACTGGCCGACGTAGACCGGCTCTTTGTAGACCCCGCAGCGGAGGAGTACCTGAACTCCCTCGATGCCCGTCTCCGGGATGCCGAGGCACCAGCGGATTACCATGCCATGATTCATGCCACCAAGCGCCGGATTGCTGATGGCATCCTGCGCTCGGAAGTCCTGAGGCTGGCCCGTCTTGTGCCTGAATCGCTGGAGCTGCCGTTCGCCAAGGTAGCCGATGCCCTGGCCGAAGTCATCTGCTGCTTCCCCATCTACAGGACATATCTGCCCTATGGTGCGAAGACGCTGATCGAGTCCGTGGAAAACGCAGCCAAGGAGCGGCCTGACCTGGCAACAGTGCTCAGCCAGCTCCAGCCGCTCTTGCTGGATGAGTCCAGTTTGCTGGCCCGCCGTTTCCAACAGACGTCCGGCATGGTCATGGCCAAGGGTGTGGAGGACACCGCATTCTTCCGTTACACCCGGCTGGGGTCATTGACGGAAGTGGGCGCCGATCCCACGGAATTCTCCATCCCCGGCAATGTCTTCCATGAGCGCATGGCTCGGCGGCAGCAGCTTTTGCCGCTGTCCATGACAACCCTGAGCACCCACGACACCAAGCGGAGCGAGGATGCCAGGGCAAGAATTTCCGTGATCTCTGAGTCTGTACCGGAATGGGAGCTTTTCCTGGGCATCGTCCATGACCTGGCTCCCATCCCGGACGGCCCACTGTCGGCATTGATCTGGCAATCAATCGCAGGTGCCTGGCCGGCTGATCGTCAGCGGCTGCAGTCCTACGCGCTGAAAGCGGCCCGCGAAGCCGGCAATTCAACCAACTGGACCGATCCCAACCAGGACTTCGAACGGCTGCTGGCAGCCGCCGTCGACGCCGTTTTCGATGTTCCGGAGGTAGCGGCTGCCCTGACGAATTTCGTCAACGAGCTCGAACCTTACGGAACCTCCAATTCGCTGTCCGCCAAGTTGATCCAGCTGACCATGCCCGGCGTTCCGGACGTCTACCAAGGCACGGAATTCAGGGACGGTTCACTGACTGATCCTGACAACCGGCGGCCGGTGGACTTCGAAGCCCGCGTCGCCGCCCTGGAAGGATTGGACCGTGGTGAGAAGCCCGCGTTCACCGACGATGCTGCCAAACTACTGGTGGTTTCGCGTGCACTGAGGCTACGCCGCGACAGGCCGGAGCTGTTTGCCGGTTACCTTCCGGTGGCTGCCCAGGGCGCGGCCGCCGGACATGTGGTGGCCTTCGACCGCGGAGCAGAACGCCGGGGCGCCCTCACGGTTGCCACCCGTCTGCCCAAGCGCCTGGCCAGGGAAGGCGGCTGGCGGGACACGAGCCTTGAACTGACCGTGGACTGCCGGGACGAACTCACCGGTACCAGCTACCGGGCCGGTACTGTCCCTCTGGCCACCTTGCTGGAGCACTACCCTGTGGCCCTCTTGGTTCCCACGGACTGATTTCCGGACGGTGCGATCACCCTGTTGCGGTGATCGCACCGTCAACACGTCATTGCAAAGCACGCTTGAAACACGTACAGGGAGCATGATGCTGGAGCACGCTGCTGGAAAAAATCTTTACGACCTCTGGGCGCCGAATGCCGATTCAGTCCGGTTGCTGGCAGGGGGTCACGAGTACTCCATGGAGAAACATCACGACGGCGCCGCAGCCGGATGGTGGCGGGCGCCGGCTGATGTGGGAGGGAATTCAGGGGACGACGTTCGCTACGGTTACGTCGTGGACGGAGAAGGGCCGTTTCCCGATCCGCGCTCACGGAGGCAGCCGGACGGAGTTCACCAGCTCTCCGCCACCTTCGATCCCTCCGCACATCAGTGGAAGGACAGCGACTGGAAAGGGCGGAGCCTCAAAGGCTCGGTCATTTACGAGCTTCACCTGGGCACCTTTACCCCGGAGGGCACGTTGGATGCTGCCGCCGAAAAGCTGGACTACTTGGTAGACCTTGGCGTCGACTTCGTAGAGTTGCTCCCGGTCAACGGCTTCAACGGAGTTCACAACTGGGGTTATGACGGCGTTCTCTGGTACGCGGTGCACGAGCCCTACGGCGGCCCGGCGGCCTATCAACGCTTTGTGGACGCGGCGCATGCTGCGGGCTTGGGCGTCATCCAGGACGTTGTGTACAACCACCTCGGGCCAAGCGGAAACTACCTGCCCAAGTTCGGTCCTTACCTGAAATCGGGGGAGGGCAACACGTGGGGGGATTCGGTAAATCTTGACGGCCCCGGCTCGGACGAGGTCCGCCGCTACATCCTCGAAAACGCAGCGATGTGGCTCCGGGACTATCACGTGGACGGACTCCGGCTCGACGCTGTGCATGCCTTGCGCGACGAGCGCGCCGTCCACATCCTCGAGGAGTTCGGGGCGCTGGGAGACGAGGTGGAAGCGGAAACAGGGATACCCAGGACACTGATTGCGGAATCGGATCTGAACAACCCGCGGCTCATCTACCCGCGCCAGGACAACGGCTACGGGTTGGAGGGCCAATGGAGCGACGACTTTCACCACGCCGTGCACGTCAACCTCAGTGGGGAGACCACCGGCTACTACGCCGACTTTGACTCGCTCGCAGTGCTGGCAAAGGTACTGGAGCATGGCTTCCTGCACGATGGCAGCTACTCCAGCTTCCGGGGACGGCATCACGGACGGCCTATCCGGCATGATCTGGCACACCCCTCCGCATTGGTCGTCTGCCTTCAGAACCATGATCAGATTGGAAACAGGGCCACAGGCGATCGCCTCACAGCCTCGTTGTCCTACGGCAAGCTGGCCATCGGTGCCGTCCTGACCATGACATCCCCCTTCACGCCCATGCTGTTCATGGGGGAGGAATTCGCCGCATCCACGCCCTGGCAGTTCTTCACCTCCCACCCTGAACCCGAGCTTGGCAAAGCCACGGCCGAAGGGCGGATCAAGGAATTCGAACGGATGGGATGGGACCCTGCTGTTGTTCCTGATCCCCAGGACCCCGGGACCTTCCAACGTTCAAAGCTCAACTGGGGCGAGGCAGGCACGGGGGAACACGAACGTTTGCTGCAGCTGTACAGGGATTTGGCACAACTGCGCCGTAACAATCCCGAGTTGGTGGACGGCGGCTTCGGGGGAACCTCCGTCGAATTCGACGACGACGAACACTGGCTGCAGTTTTCCCGCGGCAACGTCCGGGTGGTCTGCAACTTCGGGGACGAAGCACTCGACACTCCCGTAAGTGGCGACGTTTTGCTGGCCACTGACGATAAAGCAGTTCTGGAAGAGGGGACGTTGACGCTCCCGGGCGCCAGCGCCGCCGTCGTACGCATCCAGTAAGTCGCAGGAAACCAGGTGACGGCGCCCACATAGCGGACGGCGCCGTCACCGCGGTTTCCGCAGTGGCAGGATGGTACGTATGACTTATTCGGCTGCGGAAAACCGCTACGAAACCATGCCCTACCGCCGCGTTGGACGCAGTGGACTCAAGCTCCCCGCCATCTCGCTGGGCCTGTGGCACAACTTCGGCGATGACAAACGATTCGACGAACAGCGCGCCATCCTCCGCCGGGCCTTCGATCTTGGTGTCAACCACTTCGACCTCGCCAACAACTACGGACCGCCGGATGGCTCGGCGGAGACCAACTTCGGCCGTCACCTCAAGGATGACTTCAAGCCCTACCGTGATGAACTGGTCATCTCCACCAAAGCCGGCTACTACATGTGGCCGGGCCCCTACGGCGAGTGGGGATCCCGCAAATACCTGATTTCCAGCCTCGATCAGTCCCTGGAACGCATGGGCCTGGACTACGTGGACATCTTCTACAGCCACCGCCCCGATCCTGAGACGCCCTTGGAAGAGACCATGGGGGCCCTGGACTACGCCGTCCGGTCCGGCAAGGCACTGTACGCAGGTATCTCCTCTTACACGCCTGAACAGACGCTCGAGGCCGCCCGGATCCTGAAGGACCTCGGCACCCCTCTGCTCATCCACCAGCCCAGCTACTCCATGCTGAACCGCTGGACGGAAAACGGCTCACCCAACCTGTACGAGGCACTGGACCAGGTGGGTGCCGGTTCCATCGCCTTCTCGCCGCTGGCGCAAGGCATGCTCACCAACCGTTACCTCAACGGTGTGCCGGCCGACTCCCGTGCAGCCAAGGAGAGGTTCCTCTCCGGGTCCGCACTGACGGAAGACAAATTGGACCGTGTGCGGGGATTGAACGCCATCGCCGAGGGACGTGGACAGAGCCTGGCCCAAATGGCCATTGCGTGGATCCTTCGCGATCAGCCCAAGGGCTCGCCTGTGACCTCTGCCTTGATTGGTGCTTCCAGCGTGGCCCAGCTTGAGGACACACTCAGCGCCATCAACAACCTGAAGTTCACTACGGAAGAACTGACCGCCATTGATGAGTTCGCCGTTGAGTCGGACATCAATTTGTGGGCGCAGGAGTAGCCTCGAAGGACTGACATAAATGAAGGAAGCCGGTTGGGAACAAAACCGGCTTCCTCTGTGTTGGCTAGAATGAAAGTGTGCGCCGAATGGCGCCGTGCCATTCAGTCGTGCCCTGGTCTCTGTCAGGGAGGCGCCTGGCACCTGAGGTTATTTCTCAAAAAGGAGTTTCGTGTCTTCACATCCGATTCGTGTTGCCATTGTCGGCGTAGGTAACTGCGCCGCATCGCTGGTCCAAGGTGTTCAGTACTATCGCGACGCTGACCCCAAGGCCACGATCCCGGGTCTGATGCACGTCGAGTTCGGCCAGTACCACGTCAATGACGTTCAGTTCGTTGCTGCCTTCGACGTCGACAGCAAGAAGGTTGGGCTTGACCTCGCCGATGCCATCGGCGCCAGCGAAAACAACACCATCAAGATCGCCGACGTTCCCGCAACCGGTGTGACCGTCCAGCGCGGCCACACCCTTGATGGACTGGGCAAGTACTACCGCGAAACCATCGTCGAGGCCCCGGACGAAGCAGTTGACATCGTCGCTGCTCTTCGCGAAGCCAAGGCCGACGTCATGGTCTGCTACCTGCCTGTCGGTTCGGAACAGGCCGCCAAGTTCTACGCGCAGTGCGCCATCGACGCCGGTGTAGCATTCGTCAACGCCCTGCCCGTCTTCATTGCCGGCACCAAAGAGTGGGCTGACAAGTTCACCGAAGCCGGCGTCCCGATTGTTGGCGATGACATCAAGAGCCAGATCGGTGCCACCATCACGCACCGCGTCATGGCCAAATTGTTCGAAGACCGCGGTGTCACCCTGGACCGCACGTACCAGCTGAACGTTGGCGGCAACATGGACTTCAAGAACATGCTCGAGCGCGATCGCCTTGAATCCAAGAAGATCTCCAAGACCCAGGCTGTCACGTCCAACGTCGAGGCAGAACTGCACGCTGACGACGTCCACATTGGACCGTCCGATTACGTTGCTTGGCTCGATGACCGCAAGTGGGCCTTCGTCCGTCTCGAAGGCCGTAACTTCGGTGATGCCCCCGTTTCCCTCGAATACAAGCTCGAAGTGTGGGATTCGCCGAACTCTGCCGGTGTGATCATCGACGCCATCCGTGCCGCGAAGATCGGCCTGGACCGCGGAATCGGCGGCCCGCTGCTCTCCGCTTCCAGCTACTTCATGAAGTCGCCGCCGGAGCAGTTCAACGACGACCTCGCCCGCGACAATGTTGAAGCCTTCATCCGCGGCGACATCGAGCGCTAAAGACTTTCGTTTCACCCGAACGCCCCCGCATTTCGAATACGGGGGCGTTCGTCGTTTCCCGGACGCTCTATCAGTTCCCCCGGGTTTATTCCGGACGCTCTATCAGTTCCCCCGGGTTTATTCCGGACGCTCTATCAGTTCCCCTGGGCTTCTTCCCGACGCTCTATCCGTTCCCTCGGGCTTCTTCCGGACGCTCTATCCCTCTCCTCAAGAGAGGGAGTGAGCGTTGGTGGGGAAGGGCTGGGAAGTGAGAGAGGGACAGGTTGAAGGGTTAGGGATGTGAGAGAGGATCAGAAGAGGCCGGTGGGGTTGCCGTCAGCGTCCACATCCATGCGCATGGCGGCCGGTTCCTTGGGGAGGCCGGGCATGGTCATCACCGCACCGGTCAGGGCAACGATGAACCCGGCACCGGTTTTGGGAATCAGCTCGCGGACGTGCACCCGGAACCCTTTGGGCGCACCTAGCCTGGAGGCGTCGTCCGTGAAGGAGTATTGGGTTTTGGCCATGCAGACGGGCAGATCCGACCAGCCGTTCTTTTCGATCTCGGCCAGACGCTTCAGTGCCGGGACTGAGAATTCCACGCCGTCGGCCCCGTAGATCTCCTGCACGATGGTTTGGATCTTCTCCTCAACACTGAGTTCCAGCGGGTACAGGTGATGGAACCCGGCAGGTGCATCCAGCTTCGCTGCCACCTTGGCTGCGAGTTCATCGCCGCCGTCCCCTCCTCCTCCGCGCCCCCACACATCGGCGACGGCCGCTTGCACGCCTTCTGCGGCACACCAGGCAAGGAGCCACTGAAGTTCCTCGGGAGCATCCGTTGCAAACTTATTGATGGACACCACAGGGGAGATTCCGAACTTAGCGATGTTGCCGACGTGCCTTTTCAGGTTCTCGACGCCGGCGGCCACGGCCTCGACGTTTGGCTCGCTGAGGTTCTCCTTGGCAACACCGCCCTGCATCTTCAGGGCCCGTATGGTTGCGACCACCACGACGGCGGATGGGGCGACGTCCGCGATGCGCGCCTTGATGTCCATGTACTTTTCGGCACCGAGGTCCGCGCCGAAACCGGCTTCGGTGACCACGATGTCTGCAAGCTGCATGGCGGTACGTGTGGCGATCAGCGAGTTGCACCCGTGGGCTATGTTGGCGAAGGGGCCGCCATGGACCAAAGCGGGGGTCCCTGCGATGGTTTGGACGAGGTTGGGTTTGATGGCGTCCTTGAGCAGCATGGTCAGCGCACCCTCCACCCCAAGGTCTGAGACAGTGACTGGCGTGCGATCGTAGGTGTACCCGAAGGTGATGCGTCCCAGCCGGTTCCGAAGATCGTCAAGGTCGGTGGCGAGGCAGAAGACCGCCATGATTTCGGAGGCAACAGTGATGTCGAAGCCGTCTTGCCGGGGCACTCCCTGCATAGGGCCGCCGAGTCCTATGACGACTTCCCTCAGTGCGCGGTCGTTCATGTCCAGCACGCGCTTGAACGTCATGCGGCGTGGATCGACGCCGAGTTGGTTGCCTTGGTAAATGTGGTTGTCCACCAGGGCCATGAGGGCGTTGTTTGCCGAGGTGATGGCGTGGAAATCACCTGTGAAGTGCAGGTTGATATCGTCCATGGGCAGCACTTGGGAATATCCGCCGCCGGTGGCCCCGCCTTTCATCCCAAGGATGGGGCCCAGGGACGGCTCCCGCAGGGCGATCATCACATTGTGGCCGGCGCGGGCCAGGGAATCGGCGAGCCCCACGGTGGTAGTTGATTTGCCTTCTCCGGCGGGTGTGGGGGACATGGCGGAGACGAGCACCACTTTGCCGGGGGTCTTCCCCTGGGTTTGGACGAGCTTGGCCGTATTGATCTTGGCCTTGTAGGGCCCGTAAAGTTCCAAGGCTTCCACGGCGATTCCGGCCCGCTGGGCGATTGCTTCGATGGGAAGCATGGTGGCACGGTGGGCAATTTCCAGATCACTCAGGACCTTGTTTTCAGACATCATTGTCCTTTGGCTCTGCCCGCAGCGGGGATGCTGCTGCTGGGATTCGTAGGCTGTGCGGCACAATCTATCAGCCCCGGAGCGGATGCAGGCGAAGGCGGCGGATGCAGGCGAAGGCGGCGGATACCGGCGAAGGCTCAGCGCCGGGGAAGAAGCAGCCCTCCAACAGCCTCTCGGTAGCTCTCCAGGGTGATGGCGGCAGTACGTTGCCATCCAAAGGCCTCAGCGTGGGTGGCAGCCAGCCTGCCCATGTCCTCCCGGGTTTGGACGTCGTCGTATAGATCTTCCAGGGCGTCTGCCCAGTCGGTGGGATCGTGTCCGTCCACCAGCATGCCCGTCCGCCCGTCCGAGATCGCGCGGGACAGGCCCCCCACGTTTGTGGCCACCACGGGTGTACCGCACGCCTGTGCTTCCAACGCCACCAAGCCAAAGGACTCGCTGAAGGAGGGCATCACCACCACGTCTGCTGAACGGAACCAGCTAGCCAGCTCCGGTGCCACAACGGGCGGCCGGTGGGTCACGACGTCGGACAGTCCGGCGTCTTCAATGATGTGCTGGAGGTTGAAGTCTTTTGCCCCGCTGAGGGATCCCAGGATGGTCATCTCCAAATCGATGTCCGGCCTGCGTTTGCGGAGGATCCCGGCAGCCCTGACGAACACCTGGGGCCCTTTGAGCCGCTGAATCCTGCCGGCAAAGAGAATGTGGAAACTGTCCGGCCTGACGCCGCGCAAGGAACGGGACTTTCGCCGGAATGAGGGCGTGAACACTTTGAGGTCCACTCCTGGCGGCGCGACGTCGATCCTGTCCAGGTCCGCCCCGTAATGGGAGACCAGTTCCTCCGCCTCGGCAGGAGTATTGGCAACCAGCCGTGACGCGCCGTCAACAATCCGTTGTTCACCGTCTTCCCGACGCCGCGGCTCAGGCCGTTCGCCGGACTCAAGGACAAGGTTTTTGACCTTGGCCATGGTGTGCATGGTGTGGATCAACGGGACACCCCAAAGTTCTGACAACTCGAGCCCTGCCACGCCGGAAACCCAGTAATGCGAGTGGATGGCGTCGTAGCGGCCGTGGAGCTGTTGGTGGCGGATCTTGTCGATCTCTTCCACCATGTGGTGCAGCAGCGCCGGCAGTTCTTCCTTGGGCACTTTGCGGCGGGGCCCTGCCATCACGTTGTGGACGCAGACGCCCGGCCCGGGATGCTCGACGGCGGGCTGTCCGGCTTTGGTGGAACGCGTAAAAATCTCCACTTCCACACCGGACTCCGCAAGTGCCATGGCCAAGGCGCGGACATAGACGTTCATTCCGCCGGCATCTCCCGCGCCGGGCTGCTCCATGGGGGAGGTGTGGAGCGACAGAAACGCCACACGACGGATCAATGGCATCCGGGTCCTCCTCACGATCACAGCAAATCAACTTTGCACTGCAGAAAACATTACTCCTGCCGTTGAATCCCAAGCCGGGCAAGCTCCGCTATGTGGACAAGGCTGCTAGCGTGGCCGCTGTGAGCCAAGAACAATCCTTTGACATCCGTAAAGCAACGCCGGAGGACTGGCCCGGGATATGGTCCATCCTGCAGCCGGTGATCCGCGAGGGCGAGACCTTTACCTGGGATCGCGACACCAGCGAGGAAACGGCCAGGTCCAAGTGGATCAAGGACGCTCCGGGCCAGACCTTCGTGGCGGTGGCCCGGGACACCGGCGAAGTCCTGGGAACGGGTGAGTTCCACGCCAACCAGGCCGGTGGCGGAAGCCATGTTGCCAACGCCGGATACATGGTGGGGGCCAACAACTCAGGCCAAGGCATTGCCCGGGCCCTGTGCGCCTACTCCCTGAGTGAAGCCAAGGCCGCGGGGTTCCGTTCCATGCAGTACAACGCCGTGGTGGAGAGCAACGTCCGTGCGGTGTGGTTATGGCAGTCCATGGGCTTCAGGATTCTGGCTACGGTTCCTGAAGCTTTCAACCATCCGGAAATCGGCTACGTGGGCCTGCACGTGATGTACCGGAAGCTCTAGCCCAACAGTCTTAGCCCCACAGTTGGGTTAATTCAGGAAAAGCGGCCTCGTACCCCTCCAACAGTTCCTCGCCCAAAGGCCGTGACCCCACAAGAGGGTGTGCGGCAAAGGCTTGGACAGCGGCTTCGCGCCCGCCGGAAACCACAGCGCGGATGGTCAGGCGCTCCACCTCCTTGATGTGCTGCATCAGAGTGAGGAACTGCCCGCCGGGCCGGTCCTGCGCGAGCGGCAACGCGCCGTCGGTTGTTACCTCGCAGGGAACCTCGACGACGGCGTCCGCGGGCAGCCCGGGTACCGCCACCTGGGCGGCGGGCCCGGCAGGGGACACGGGGGAGTTGGGCACGTTGAGGATGAGTTGGGCGGTGCCGCCGCCGGAGAGAGCACGCATGGCTGAAAGCGCCACACGTTCGTAGCCGCCCCCTGCGAGATCGGTCTCGTCCCGTTGCTCCCCATGAGTCCTTGCCTCCGCCAGGTAGCCTTCCTCGCGGGAGCGCCGGGCGGAATCCCAGAGCCGGTAGGGGTGGGAGGCTTGCAGCAGCGAGGGATAGAGCGACTGTTGCTGCCCATGGATGGACGCGCCGCGCGTTTCGCGTTGCTCTCCGATGGCCTTGGTGGCCTGCGGAGTTTGGTAGTAGTAATACAGATATTCGTTGGGCAGGCACCCAAGCTGAAGCAGGGTGTGCTGACCGAACAAACGGCCTTCCTCCATGGACTCCAGAGCCCCGTGATCGGACAGAAGGGCGGGCAGGAGATCCCGCCCGGCAGGGGCCAACCGGTAAAGCCAGCCAAGGTGGTTCAACCCGTAGTAGCCCACGCCGTCGAGCATTCCTTCGGTAAGGGGTGCCCCGGCAGCGCGGGCAGCACGCTGGACCAGGCCCCCGGCGGAATCGCAAATGCCGATCACCCGTTTACCCAGGACCGGTACCAGAGCCTCCGTGACCATGCCGGCCGGATTTGTGAAGTTGATCAACCAGGCCTCAGGGCAACGCTCCCGCATGGCCTCAGCGAGTTCCAGCATCCGTGGGATGGAGCGGAGCGCATAGGAGATGCCGCCGGCTCCGGTGGTCTCCTGGCCCAGCAAGCCCAGGCTCAAGGGAACCTGCTCATCAGCGATTCTCCCCGCAGTACCCCCGGGCCGGATCGCTGCAAACACCATGTCCGTCCCGGTGAGTGCCTCCCTAAGATCCGTGGAAACCATGACTGTGGGCCCAGAAGCGTCGGCGGGCATATCGCCAAGCACAGCCTCAATGGCAGCGAGCCGCACTTCATCGACGTCGTAGAGAACGAGCTCATCCACCAAACCCGCAAAAGGCCCCTCGCACAAGGCCCTGTACACGAGGGGAACCCGGAATCCGCCGCCACCGGCGATCATGAGCCGCATGCTCAGAGTCTATGCAGCCCAGTACGTGCAGCGTAGTCTGCCGTGCATGGACGGTATTCCCCAGCGACGATACGATCCCCTGGCTGCAGTGAGGTCGGACGGGAACCACCAGTGCGACCTCCTCCTGACCGGAACGGTTTTCCAGGACATCATTTTCACCGGACTGCCGCACGCCCCGGAGCCCGGCACGGAGGTGTGGAGCGAAGGCATGGGCAGCTGCCCTGGCGGCGTAGCCAACCAGGCCATTGCCGCCGCACGGCTGGGCCTGCGAACAAACCTCGCAGCAACGTTCGGCGATGACGGTTACGGGGATTACAACTGGCAGATCCTGGAGAGCCAGGAACACGTTGACCTCTCGCTTTCCCAACGCGTTCCCGGTTGGCACTCACCGGTGACGGTGTCCATGTGCGTGAACCAGGACCGTTCCATGGTCACTCACGGACACCCGGCCCCCATCAGTTCCTCGGAACTGATCGGGAAACCACCCAAGGCGCTCGCCGCCGTCGCCGATCTGGGTGAGGAACTCGAACCGTGGATGCTCGCAGCTAAGGATGCAGGCACCAAACTCTTCGGCGTGGTGGGCTGGGACCCTACGGGGGAGTGGTCCCAGCGGCGCCTGGATCAGCTGGCCAACTTCTACGCTTTCCTGCCCAACGCTCCTGAAGCGATGGCGTTCACCGGCAAAGCCGATCCATGGGCAGCCCTGTATTCGCTGGCTGACCGCGTCCCCGTGGCCGTGGTGACCCTTGGGCCTCAAGGCGCGGTGGCAGTGGACTCCGAAACCGGGGAAGAGGAATGGGTGCCGTCACTGCCTGTATCAGCAGCCGATCCCACCGGGGCCGGGGACTGCTTTGGGGCGGCGTTCATTGTGGGTTCCCTGGCAGGGTGGAGGTTGGGGGACCGGCTCCGGTTCGCCAACCTTTGCGCTTCCCTGGCGGTCCAGGAAGTGGGTGGCTCCTTGGCTGCACCAGGGTGGGGAGACATTGCCGACTGGTGGCAGAGGGCGAATGCACGGAAGGAACGCCAGTCCAGCCAATGGTTGCGGCGGTTCGCTTTCCTGGAACCAATTGTGAAGGACATCCCGGCGGAGGCCCAGCGACGAGCACGGGCCACCATCGCGCATCTGTCCGATGCCCAGTAGCACCGCAGTTAACCCCAGTTCACTGGCAGCACTAGAATCTCTAGGGTGACTTACGAAGCAGCTGCAGATATCGGGATCGGGTCCAGGGCCTCCATAGCAAAGTCAGCGGTGCTGGAGCGCTCCGCTGTCATCGACCTCGACGCCGTGCGGCACAACGTTCGTCAGTTCGTGGGCATCGCCTCTCCGGCGGCTGTGATGGCTGTGGTGAAAGCAGACGCTTACGGGCACGGCGCCGTGCAGGTAGCCCGCGCAGCCCTCGACGCCGGAGCAGCCTGGTTGGGCGTCGCCCACATCTCTGAGGCGCTCGCCTTGCGCGCCGCCGGAGTTGATGCTCCGCTGCTCGCCTGGCTGCACACCCGCGAAAGCAACTTTCAAGCCGCAGTAGCCGCCGGCGTCGACGTCGGAGTTTCCGGCTGGGAGCTCGAAGCGGTAGTGGCAGCAGCACGGGAACAGGAACGGCCCGCGCGTGTGCAT
The DNA here is from genome assembly GCF_041549525.1 of Paenarthrobacter aurescens. NCBI lineage: Bacteria > Bacillati > Actinomycetota > Actinomycetes > Micrococcales > Micrococcaceae > Paenarthrobacter > Paenarthrobacter aurescens. Next base: position 2,943,315 of record NZ_CP157456.1, on the reverse strand, counting down.
CTGAAGGTGGATACTGGGCTTGGGCGGAACGGCTGCACCATTGCGGACTGGGACCAGCTTCTGGGCCAGGCCATGGAATACCAGGACCAGGGTCTGCTCAGGGTAGTGGGGATTTTCTCCCACCTGGCGGTGGCCGATGAACCGCAGCGCACTGAAACCGATGATCAGCTGTCCCTCTTCCGCGAAGCAATCGCCATGGCCGAGGACGCCGGTGTGGACACTGAAGTCCGGCACATCGCCAACACACCGGCGGCATTGTCCCGCCCGGACTCCCACTTCGACCTCGTTCGTGTGGGCTTGGGCATCTACGGACTCTCGCCCTTCGAAGGGGCCACCTCAGCCGAACTCGGCCTGCGTCCGGCCATGACGGTCCGGACCCTCCTGTCCAACTGCAAGAAGGTTCCCCAGGGCCAAGGCGTTTCCTACGGGCTCAATTACCACACCAGTGAGGAAAGCACCCTTGGGTTGGTGCCGCTGGGCTATGCGGACGGCGTGCCGCGGATCGCCACCGGAGGACCCGTGCAGGTAAACGGCGTCACCTATCCGGTAGTGGGCAGGATTGCGATGGACCAGATGGTCATCGATTTGGGACCACTGTCCCCGGAAGCCATGGCGGGACTCAAAGGAGCCGAGGCCGTGATGTTCGGCAACGGTGCCGGCGGTGGCCCCACAGCCGATGATTGGGCGGCCGCAGCAGGAACCAACAACTACGAGATCGTCACGCGCATCAGCCCTCGGGTCCCGCGCAGCTATGTCAACGAGCTCCCGGAGGCCCCTGCCGGTGCCGGCCGGGCTGAAACGGCAGCGCTGTGAGCCAGGCCCAGTGGGAGCGCACGCTCACGGTCACGACGGCGGAGCAGACACATGCGCTCGCAGCGGCTCTGGGCGGGGTGCTTGAGGCCGGGGATCTCCTGGTCCTTACAGGCGAGCTGGGTGCGGGCAAGACGACGTTCACCCAGGGCCTCGGGGAGGGCCTGGGGGTCCGCGCAGGCATCATTTCGCCGACGTTCGTTCTTGTGCGCATCCACCCTAATCTTCCTGATGGCCCCCGGCCCGGGGGTCCGGACCTGGTCCATGTTGACGCTTACCGGCTGGACTCGGCGGCGGAGATCGATGACATCGACCTCGAGAACACCATGGACACAGCGGTCACGGTAGTGGAGTGGGGCAAAGACCGGGTGGAGCACCTCTCGGACAGCCGGTTGGAGGTTGAACTTCACAGGTCTGTTGGTGGGGAAAGCACCGCGACCACCATGGACGGGATGGTCCTGGATTTTGATACCGAGGATGATGACGAACCCCGCACCATCATTTTCCGTGGGTTCGGTCCCCGCTGGGTGGAAGCACCTCAACTCCTCCAAAGTACTTCAGAAGTGGAAGGTCATTGATGCTGATCCTGGCTATTGATACGTCAGCGGTTGCCAGCGCAGCGCTGATCTCGGACGATGCCATGGAGAGCGTGGTGGATTCCTTTGCCACGGAGGACACCCGCAGCCATGCCGAAGTCCTCGCTCCCGGGATCGAGAAACTTCTGGCCGGTGCCGGCGTTACCGGGGCGGACATTGACGCGATTGTCACAGGTGTGGGCCCCGGGCCTTTCACGGGGCTCCGTTCCGGGATTGCCACCGCCCGTACGCTCGCTTTCGTATGGAACAAGCCGTTGTACGGGCTGATGAGCCTTGATGCCATTGCCTTGGAAGTGGCGGAGTCAACGGCGGCAGCCCCGGAGTTCCTTGTGGCTACCGATGCCCGACGCAAAGAGGTTTACTGGGCCCGCTACGCGCTGCTTGAAGGTCAGCTTCCCCAGCTGGTGGACGGCCCGCATGTTGGCTTCGCTTCCGAACTTCCGGACCTGCCTGTTTTTGGGGCGGGCGCAGGCCTTTACTCCGATGTCCTCACAGCTGATGAGGACTTTGCGCAAACCCAACCGGACGCCGCCTCGCTGGGCCAGTTCGCTTTGGCCAAACTCACCGCCGGCCAGGCCCTGCTGGACTCCACTCCGCTGTACCTGCGTGAATCCGATGCCCAGGTGCCAGGGCCCAGAAAGCGTGCGCTGTGATGGGAAGGACCCTGTGAAGCTGTCACCCAAGCTGGAACTTGCCGGTGTTTCGTTGCGCGATATGACCGAAGCTGACATCCCGGCAGTGGAGGCTTTGGAGCGCCGGTTGTTCCCCGTGGACGCCTGGCCGTTGCAAATGTTCTTTGACGAGTTGGCCCAGCCCGAGACCCGCCGCTACGTTGTGGCGGAGGTTGCGGGAGAGATTGTGGCTTACGCCGGTCTCATGTGCATCGAGCCGATCGCGGACATCCAGACGATCGCCGTAGTTCCTGAATTTGAGGGCAAGGGAATTGGCTCGGCGGTCCTGACCGAACTGATCGAAGAAGCCAGGCGCCGCCGTGCCGCAGACGTCCTGCTGGAGGTCCGGGCGGACAACCCCCGGGCCCAGCAACTGTATTTGAGGTTCGGATTCGAACAGATCCACGTGCGTCCCAGGTATTACCGGGACGGTACCGACGCCCTGATCATGCGCCTTGAACTGAACAAACCACAGTCCCCCGAAGGAGCCACAGCGTGAGCGGGCAGTATCCGGAACAGTCAAAGCAGCCGCTGGTGCTGGGCATTGAATCCTCCTGCGATGAGACCGGCGTGGGGATTGTGCGTGGGACCACCCTGTTGACCAACACTGTGTCCTCGTCCATGGATGAGCATGTTCGCTTTGGTGGCGTCATTCCGGAGATCGCATCACGGGCGCACCTGGACGCTTTTGTGCCCACCTTGCAGGAGTCGCTGCAGGCGGCAGGTGTCACTTTGGAGGACATTGACGCCATTGCTGTGACGTCCGGTCCCGGACTGGCCGGTGCCCTCATGGTGGGTGTTTGTGCTGCCAAAGCCCTGGCCGTTGCCACGGGCAAGCCGCTGTATGCCATCAATCATCTTGTGGCGCACGTTGGCGTAGGGCTGCTGGAGGCGTCCAACGGAAAGTCCGACGCCGCTGCTGCCGCCGGCGTGGGTGCCGGTCCGCTGGGTGCAGGCACGCTGGCTGCCGGTACGCTCCCGGAGAACCTCGGCGCGCTGCTGGTATCAGGTGGGCATACCGAAATCCTGCGCATCCGCAGCATCACCGACGATGTTGAGCTGTTGGGTTCAACAATCGACGACGCCGCCGGTGAAGCCTATGACAAGGTGGCACGGATCCTGGGCCTCGGGTATCCGGGTGGCCCTGCGATCGATAAAGTGGCCCGCCAAGGCAATCCCAAGTCCATCCGCTTCCCCCGGGGCCTCACCCAACCCAAATACATGGGTACTGCTGAGGAGAAGGGCCCTCACCGCTATGACTGGTCTTTCAGCGGCCTCAAAACGGCCGTGGCCCGTTGCGTGGAGCAGTTCGAAGCCCGCGGCGAGGAAGTTCCCGTAGCTGACATTGCCGCGGCGTTCCAGGAAGCCGTGGTGGACGTCATCAGTTCCAAGGCTGTTCTGGCCTGCAAAGAGCACGGCATCACCAATGTCCTGCTGGGTGGGGGAGTCGCTGCGAATTCCCGGTTGAGGGAATTGACCGGGCAGCGTTGTACGTCCGCCGGAATCACATTGCACGTTCCACCGCTGGATCTGTGCACGGACAACGGAGCCATGGTTGCCGCCCTCGGAGCCCAGCTGGTCATGGCCGGCATTGCTCCGAGCGGGGTGGAGTTCGCGCCGGATTCGTCCATGCCGGTCACTACGGTGTCAGTGCCCGCCTGAGTTCAGCTGCCTGCTAATGAGCACAGCTGCCTGCTAAGCGTCGGGTCCCTTGCGCATCTGCTGTACGAGGTCCATGACCACTGCCTGCAGGTCCCCGTTGTGTTCGGCGGCGACGCGGCGCTGGCGCTGGTAGCTGGCTCCGCGCTCAATGATTTTCAGGACATCTGCCAGTTCTTCGGAGCAGCCGAGCTTGGCCGCGACGGGTTCAAGGCGGGCCACTGTCCCGGCGAGGTGATCTGTGACGAGTTGTTCGTTGCCTTCGGCGTCGAGAATGATGATGGCTTCCATGCCGTAGCGTGCGGCCCGCCATTTGTTCTCCTGCACATGCCACGGCGGCATGGTGGGGATGCTGCCCCCAGCGTCAAGGATGGTGGAGAACTCGTCAACCAGGCATTGGGTCAGCGCCGCAATGGCGCCTACTTCTTCAAGAGTGGCCAGGCCGTCGCAGATGCGCATTTCGATGGTGCCCAGATTGGACACTGGCCGGATGTCCCAACGGATTTCGGACGTCGAGTCGATCACGCCGGTGGTGAACATGTCCTGGACGTAGGACTCGTACGCCTCCCAGCTCTCAAACTGGAAGGGCAGGCCGGCGGTGGGAAGCTGCTGGAACATCAGCGCCCGTTGGGAGGCGTAGCCGGTTTCTTCTCCTGCCCAGTAAGGGCTGGAGGCGGATAATGCCTGGAAGTGCGGGAAGTAGTTGACCAGGCCGTCCAGAATAGGGAGGACCTTGTCCCTGCGGTCAATGCCCACATGGACGTGAACGCCGTAGATCACCATTTGGCGTCCCCACCATTGGGTCCGCTCAATCAGTTTGGCGTAGCGCTCCTTGTCCGTGACGGGCTGAAGCAGGGGAGGGCTGAACGGGTGGCTGCCTGCGCAGAACACTTCCACGCCCATGGGATCGGTGACTTCACGCACGGCGGCGAGGGAGCGGCTGAGGTCTTCCTTGGCGTCCTTGACTGTCTCGCAGATCCCGGTGACCAGTTCCACGGTGTTCAGAAGAAGTTCGCGCTTGATATGGGGGTGTTCGTCGTCCTCATTGAGGTCCGGATGGTTCGCGGCGACGCCTTTCAGGACGTCATTTGCTACTGATACCAGTTCCCCGGTGCGTGCATTGACGAGCGCCAACTCCCATTCCACACCCAGTGTCGATTGCCTGGATGGCGCAAAATCAATCTGCACGTAGTCCCCTCTTTGTCTGTCTCAGCCGGACACGGTTCCCCGCTGTGGGGCCGCCAGCGGTCGGATCAAGTCTAATGCAGCCGGAACGCAGCTTCCTGCTGGGCCTTTGGTGCACAGCGCGCGCGACTTGCTAATGAGAATGCTTCTCAATAGAATCACTGCATGCATCTCACAGTCCTCAGTTCCCTGGACAGCCAGTGCCGCGAAACAGCCGCGGCCAGGCTCGGCCAAACCCACAGCAACTCCGTAGTGGTCCTTCATGATCTTCTGGACGGCTCCTTGGTGTTGCGGAGGGTTTACCGGAACGGCCAGTTGTTCGAGCGCGAAACCACGGTCCTGGAGCATGGCTGCCTCAGCTGCACTGTCAGACTGGATGTAGTTCCCACCGCGGAACGCCTCGCCTCCTGCGGCTTTGACCACATAGTCCTTGGCCTCCCGCCCGGAGTTGCGGCGGCGATGGCCGTGGCGGAGCTTCGGCGGGGCCTGAGTGGCCCGGCGGTGATCGATAACGCAGTACTGGCCCTGGACCCCGCGGACCTGGATGACCATATGTGGGACCGCCACACGCTGTTTGAATCCGGGTTCACCTCCATGCCTTCCGATGAGCGCACCAGCGGTGAATTCCTGATTGGCGAGTTCGGGCAGGTGGACACTGTCATGGTCCACCCCGGACTGGGTGCGGTACTGACGGGCGAATCCCGTGAAGGCACCGCGCAATGGCGGTTGGGCCTTGAGCTGCTGGGCCAGTTGGCGTTCCATGCAGGGGTTGTGGGTGCGGCAGAGGACTACCGGCCGGGCTGCTTTGACGACGCCGAGGCAGCGGCGCGCAACCGTCCCGGCGTCGTGCGTGTGCCCGTCAGCGAAGCGGACGGTTCCTACCGCACGGTGCTTCACAAGGCCGGCCGGCCGTTGCACCCCGGGCGTTTCCGGGACGCACTGCCTCATCTGGCAGCAGGGACGCACTGGCTCCGAGGCCGCCTCTGGATCGCATCAGCGCCCCAAACGAGGATTGCCGTCCAAGGAATCGGGCCACGTGTGTGGCTTGAAAGTACAGGAAAGTGGTTGGCCGACTCCGCCGAATCAGCTCCTGTCTTTGCGCGCCCGGGGAAAGCGGGGACGGACGTGGACTCCCTTCTTGACTGGCATCCCAACCATGGCGATCGCGGAACGGTCCTGGCCATTACCAGGAGGAAAGAGGATGTGGACCCGAAGGAAATCCGCCATCTTCTGGACGGTTGCCAACTGACCGAAGCCGAGATGAAGCAGGACTTTGGAGTCTGGGACGATCCCCTGGAACTCAGCGACGCCCTCTGATCCAGCAACACCCGGGCGGGCTGAACACCCAGCCGAGCTAAACACATAATTAGGCCAAACACCCAACAAAAGGAGAAACACCATGAAGGTCAGGAATTCCCTGCGTGCCCTCAAGAAGATCCCCGGCGCCCAGATTGTGCGCAGGCGCGGGCGGACCTTTGTCATCAACAAGAACAACCCACGGATGAAGGCGCGGCAGGGCTAAAAGCCAGCTGACGGCACCACCGTACGGGCGTTGTTTAATGGGGGAATGCCAATCCTGAACAAAGACATGTCCCTGTGCATTTCGCTCGCGGCCCGGCCCAGCAACATCGGGACCAGGTTCCACAACTATTTGTACGATCTGCTCGGCCTGAACTTTGTCTACAAGGCATTCGCCCCCGCGGACATCGCCCTTGCGGTGGCGGGCATCCGCGGCCTCCCCATCCGGGGTGCCGCGGTGTCCATGCCGTACAAGGAAGCGGTTATTCCGCTTGTTGATGTGATGGATCCATCGGCGCAAGCCATTGATTCCGTGAACACCATTGTGAACAACCACGGCGTCCTCACGGCCTACAACACTGACTACATCGCCATTGCCCGGCTGTTGAAGGACCACCGGGTTCCCAACAGCCACACCGTCCTGCTGCGCGGTGCAGGCGGCATGGCCAAAGCGGTGGCCGCGGCGCTCCGGGATGCCGGGTTCACCGCGGTGACCATTGTGGCCCGCAATGAGAACACCGGCCGTGCCCTTGCCGATCTTTACGGATTCGCTTGGCAGAACGACGTCAACGGCTCCACTGCGGATCTGATCATCAATGTCACGCCACTGGGAATGGCAGGTGCGGATGAAACGGCCCAGTCTTTCGATGACGCCACTATTGCCGCGGCTCAGGTGGTGTTTGACGTTGTTGCGTTGCCTTCGGAGACGCCGCTCATCAGCGCTGCCCGGAAGGCGGAGAAGAAAGTCATCACAGGCGCTGAAGTCATTGCCATTCAGGCCGAGGAACAGTTTGTCCTGTACACCGGTGTCCGCCCCAGCCCTGAGCAGGTCCGGGAAGCCTCGGAGTTCTCGCGCCGCTGACTCTTTGGAGCGTCAGGCCGTAACAGGCTCCACCACCACAACCACTCTCTCCTCGCCAATCCTGGTGAGGACGAGGGTGGCTGTTTTGGGAGGCATCCCTTTTGCGGGCTTGGCCGGAAGCAGTTGCTTGCGCAGTTCTTCCGGGGTCACAGCAGTGCCACGCTTCTTGATATCAAGGACCGTGATGCCGTTTTCCTTCACCCACAACTTCATGGCCTTGACGTTGTAGGGCATCACCTCAAGCACCTTGTAAGCGCGGGCAAACGGGGTGTCGTGCAGTTCGGGGGCGCAGATGTAGGCAATGTGTTCGTCCACCAGATGCCCACCCAAACGCCCGGCGACGTCGGCCACCAGGCCTGCGCGGATCACGGCACCATCGGGTTCGTAGAGGTAACCCTCTACAGGCCCGACGGCGGCTACCGGGCCGCCGTCGAAATCCGCGCTGCTGGTGATTTCAGCGGCGCCCTGGCTGCCAATCACCAGGGCGGCCCGGCGCACGGCCGGGCGGGAGACTGCGTTGAACCAGAGCGTCACTTCGGTGACGTCGCCGCCCACCGAAACCCACTGGGCCTCGCACCCCGAAGGTACGGAGTCGTGTGGAATGCCCGGACCCATTTTGACGCCGATGGCACGGCCGGTAGCTGCGAGACTCTCCACGAAGGACAACGGGGGAGAGAACGCTTCAGGATCCCAGATCCGCTTGGTCCCTGACGTTGAGGTGGTTCGGCGCGCGGGATCGAGCCATACGCCCTCGATTCCGTCCAGCTCCACTGACGTCGCATCGGCGTGTACCACGGTGGCATGGGGGAAAGGCATGAGGTTGATGGTGGCACATGCGGCAGTGGTCTCATCCATTTCCACCGCGGTCACCGTAATGTCCATGGACGCCATGGCCATGGAATCGGCGCCAAGGCCGCAGCCCAGGTCCGCAACGTGGCGGATTCCGGCTTTCGCGAAGCGTTCGGCATGCCTGGCGGCCACGTTCAAGCGCGTGGCTTGCTCCAGGCCGGCCTGGGTGAACAACATCTGCCGCGCAAACTCGCCGAACTTCGCCTCCGCGCGTGTTCGCAACCGGGATTGCGTGAGGACCGCCGCTACCAGCTCAGGGGAGTGCCCGGCCTTCCGGAGGTCGGCGTTGATGCTGAAGGAATCGGCTTCGCGGTAAGGCCCAAGTGAGGCAAGAAGTTCCCATCCTTCAGTAGTCAGCAAGGGCGCGATCTGTTCCTGCGGTGCGTGAGGCATGGGATCAAGCCTAACGTCGCAGCGCTTGGGAGCGTGACCGGCGAATCAGCCGGATAGGGTTGTTTTCATGGAAGACAACGCAGCACAACCAGCCTCCACCCTGATCAAGGCAGCGCGCCCGGCCCTCATAGCGGGGATCGTGATCGCGGTGGTCTGCATCGGCCTGCTGATCATCATTTTTGCGTTGGATTCCTTCAATGCCGCCACCTATTCGGTAGCCGGCAAGAGCGTCAACGACGCCACCGATGAAGCCCGGGGCATTCGCGAACTTTACAGCGCCGCGCGGACCGGTGGAATCATCACGCTGGTGGTCTCCGGCGTCGTGGCTGTTGCCGCTGCCGTGGTGTTGTACCTGAACCGCGGCAACGCCGCGCTGGACGAAGATGATGACGGTCAGGACTACGATCTGGAGGACCTCACCGGCAGGTGAGTGACGTTCACCCATGACGAAATGCTGGCACTCACCTTGACCGAGTGCTAACGCTTACATAGAGTCTTGTTAGCACTCTCCCCCGGAGGGTGCTAACCACGCCAAGCGTCTTCCGGCACCGCGACGACGGTTGTACGCTCCGGCACCCTAGTTCTTAGTCCATGAATCAGCTCATGAAAAGGAGAGTCCGAGTGTCGGTCTCGATTAAGCCTCTTGAGGATCGTATTGTTGTTCGCCCGCTCGAAGCAGAGCAGACCACCGCTTCCGGCCTGGTCATTCCGGACTCCGCACAGGAGAAGCCGCAGGAAGGCGAAGTTGTTGCAATCGGCCCCGGCCGCTTCGATGACAACGGCAACCGCGTACCGGTTGACGTAGCTGTTGGCGACGTCGTCATCTACTCCAAGTACGGTGGAACCGAAGTCAAGACCGGCGGCAACGAGTACCTCGTTCTGTCCGCCCGCGACGTCCTTGCGATCGTCGTAAAGTAACTTCCCGGAGCCCCGCACCGCCGTCGCGTTGGAATCATTCCAGCCGTCAGCGGTGCGGGTTTTCTGTCTTGAAAGGACACAACCATGGCAAAGCAGCTTGCTTTTAACGATGCTGCCCGCCGGTCTCTTGAGGCCGGTATCGACAAGCTCGCCAACACTGTCAAGGTGACGCTTGGCCCGCGCGGCCGCAACGTCGTGCTGGACAAGAAGTGGGGAGCTCCCACCATCACCAACGACGGCGTGACCATTGCCCGCGAAGTTGAGCTTGATGACCCCTACGAGAACCTTGGCGCACAGCTGGCCAAGGAAGTAGCCACCAAGACCAACGACGTCGCAGGCGACGGCACCACCACGGCCACCGTGCTTGCACAGGCCCTGGTCAAAGAAGGCCTGCGCAACGTTGCTGCCGGCGCTGCTCCGGGTGAGATCAAGCGCGGCATCGAGGTTTCCGTTGAAGCCGTCGCAGCCCGCCTCCTGGAGAACGCCCGCGAAGTTGAAGGCACCCAGGTTGCCAGCGTTGCTGCCATTTCCGCGCAGAGCGACGAGGTTGGCGAGCTGCTGGCCGAGGCGTTCGGCAAGGTTGGCAAGGATGGTGTGATCACCATCGAAGAGTCCTCCACCACCCAGACCGAGCTGGTCCTCACCGAGGGCATGCAGTTCGACAAGGGCTACCTTTCCCCGTACTTCGTCACAGACGCAGAGCGCCAGGAAGCGGTCCTTGAAGACGCCCTCATCCTGATCAACCAGGGCAAGATCTCCTCGCTGCAGGACTTCCTGCCGCTGCTGGAGAAGGCACTGCAGGCCAACAAGCCGCTCTTCATCATTGCTGAAGACATTGAAGGCGAAGCCCTGTCTACGCTGATCGTCAACCGCATCCGCGGCACGCTCAACGTTGTTGCCGTCAAGGCGCCGGGCTTCGGCGACCGCCGCAAGGCCATGCTCCAGGACATCGCAACGCTGACCGGCGCCCAGGTTGTTTCCCCGGACCTCGGCCTGAGCCTGGACACCGTTGGCCTTGAGGTACTTGGTACCGCACGCCGCATCACGGTCACCAAGGACAACACCACCATTGTTGACGGTGCCGGATCGGCTGAGGACGTCTCGGACCGCGTTGCACAGCTGCGCGCTGAGCTGACCCGGACGGACTCCGACTGGGACAAGGAAAAGCTGCAGGAACGCCTGGCCAAGCTGGCCGGCGGCATCGGCGTGATCAAGGTTGGCGCGGCCACCGAGGTTGAGCTGAAGGAAAAGAAGCACCGCATTGAGGACGCTGTTTCCTCTACGCGTGCAGCCCTTGAAGAAGGCATCGTTTCCGGTGGCGGTTCCGCCCTCATCCACGCCCTCAAGGCATTGGACGAGTCCCCGGCCGTCAAGGCACTGGAGGGTGACGCTGCAGCTGCTGTGGGCATCGTCCGCCGCGCCCTGGTCCAGCCGTTGCGCTGGATCGCCCAGAACGCAGGCTTCGATGGCTTCGTTGTTGTTGCCAAGGTTTCCGAGCTCGAGGCCAACCACGGTTTCAACGCCAAGTCCGGCGAGTACGAGGACCTGATCGCCGCAGGCGTGATCGACCCCGTCAAGGTCACCCGCTCCGCACTCCGCAACGCCGCTTCCATCGCAGCCCTGGTTCTCACCACCGAGACCCTGGTTGCCGAGAAGCCGGCCGAGGAAGAAGACGCACACGCAGGCCACCAGCACTAACGGCCCTGTTCAACACAAGCCCCGGTCGCTTTGACCGGGGCTTTTGTTGTCTGCGGCTTTGCACGGGGTGGCTATTGTGAGCGTACGACGGCGGCGGTAACCTGACGCTAATACGGCGGCTTGGGTGCGTCATCGGGGTGCAGGGTCGCCGCAAGGTGAGCCATGACGATGCCTGCCACAGCCTTGGACCTGGGACGCTCGGCGTTCTCCGAGCGTCGCTGGAGCGATGCGTTGGATTGCCTCGCCCGCGCGGACACCGAGGGTGGCCTGCCTGCCCGGGACATTGAGCTGGTGGCATCGGTGGCCATGCTCCTGGGTAAGGAACCGGAGGGTGTTGCCTACCTGACGCGAGCCCATGATGAGTACCTGACCATGGGGGATATGGCAGGAGCGGCCCGCTGTGCAGCGTGGTTGGTCCTCTACCTCATGAACCTTGGAGAACAGGCCCGGGGTTCGGGCTGGTTGTCCCGTGCCAAACACCTGCTGGATGGAATGGTTGATCCCGAGGAGGCCGAGGGCTACATCCTGATCCCCACAGCCTTGCGGGCACTGTATGGAGGGAACCCGGACACCGGCAACGAGCTCTTCAGCCGCGCATTGGCATTGGGACAGCGGTTCCACGACCCCGACCTGACGGCCTTGGGTCAGTTGGGCGTCGGGACTGCACGGATCACTCTGGGATTCCCTGATGAAGGCCTCGCGTTCCTGGACGAAGCGATGGTCGCGGTCAGTGCCGGGGAAGTTTCGCCCATCCCCTCGGGCATCATTTACTGTGCTGTGATCGGAAGCTGCCGCCTGACCTTGGACGTAGCCCGCGCACACGAGTGGACGGCTGCGCTGGCGCGCTGGTGCGGGCAGCAGCCTGACATGGTCATGTTCAGCGGCCAATGCCAAACGCACAGGGCCGAGCTCTTCATTCTCCATGGAGCCTGGGAGGAAGCCCTGGCGGCGCTTAAGATCGCACAAGACCGTTCCCGGCACGGCGATCCTGAAGCGACATGGGGTGCCTGGTACTTTCAAGGCGAGCTGTTCCGCCTCACCGGCCGTGATGAAGAAGCAGCCTCGGCCTATGCCAAGGCCGCCGAGACAGGCTTTGAAGCACTGCCGGGCCTGGCCCTCCTGCTCCTGCGGCAGCACAAGGAAGCGCAAGCCCAAACCATGGTGCGCCGGGCCATGGCCGGAGCTGACCCGGCCAACCGTCGTCGACTGCTCCCGTCGGTGGTGGAGATTGAGCTTGCAGCCGGCGATCTTGAAGCGGCCCGCGCAGCGGCGGACGAATTGGCGGCACCAGTTGGTGAAGCATGCAGGCCCTTGGAACAGGCGCTCGCTGCGCAGGCGGAAGCCGCTGTGCTGCTCGCCGAAGGAAATCCGCAAGCGGCCCTGGCTGCGGCGAGGAAGGCCTGGCGGCTCTGGTACAGCCTTGAGGCCCCCTTTGGCCAAGCCAGCTGCAGGGTTTTGGCGGGCCGTTCCTGCATGTTGCTGGCCGACCACGACTCTGCTGCGATGGAGTTCGAGGCCGCACAAGCCGGGTTCGCCGATCTCGGGGCAACTCCGGCAGTGGCGGATGTTTTGGAGTTGACTGGCGAAACGAGCGGGGACGCTTCTCCGTTGACCAGCCGTGAGCTGGAAGTCCTGCGGCTGGTGGCAGAGGGCGGCGCCAACAAAACCATTGCCCGTTCCCTCTACCTCAGCGAGAAGACAGTGGCACGGCACGTCAGCAATATCCTGACCAAACTGGCGGTGCCGTCACGCGTTGCTGCCACGCGGTATGCACTGGATCATCATCTTCTCAGCTGACTCTCCGGCGAGGGTGCGCAGAAATACCCATGCGGCGTGCACACAAATGCGTCTTTCTGCCGACGCGGGGGAACGGGCTGGCCCCATAGCTTGGCGTTATGAACATTCCACTGCTTGCCGGCACCGTTTCCACAGTGCTTTTCGCCGCCAGCATGCTGCCCATGCTCCTCAAAGCTGTGCGCACCAAGGACCTTGAGTCCTACAGCGTAGGCAACATCGCCACCACCAATGTGGCCAATGCAGTGCATTCGTTCTACGTCTTCGACCTCCCGGCGGGCCCCGTTTGGCTGTTGCACTCCTTCTACATTGTTGCCTCCGCACTGATGCTGTTGTGGTGCCTGCGCTACCGGAAGGTCCCTGACGACGCCCTCAATAAACATATCGGAGAACCAGTAAGTGAAGGGAAAAACCATGAACGCCAAGCAGGAATCCATGGTGGACACGCTCATCGTGGGAGGTGGGCAGGCAGGGCTCGCGCTCGGATACTTCCTGGCCAAGGAAGGCCGGGACTTCCTGATTCTGGATCAGTACGGGAGGCCAGGGGAAGCCTGGCGCCAACGTTGGGACTCCCTGCGGCTCTTTACTCCCGCCAAGTATGACGGTCTCCCTGGAGCGCCTTTCCCCGGTGACCGTCTGGCGTTCCCCAGCAAGGACCAAATGGCTGACTATCTGGAGGACTATGTGCGCCGCTTTGACCTCCCCTTCGTCTCAGACGTCCGCGTTGACGGGATCAATCGTCATGGAGCCGGGTTCACAGTGACTGCGGGAGATCGCAGCTGGCGCAGCAAGAATGTGGTGATCGCTGCCGGAGGACACCATCTGCCGAAGCGGCCGCATTTCGCGGGGGACCTGGATCCGGAGATACGTCAACTGCATTCAGCGGACTACAGAAACCCCGGGCAGTTGAAGGATGGCCCCGTGCTGGTGGTGGGGCTGGGCAATTCAGGAGCTGAAATAGCCTTGGAAGTGGGCAAATCCCACGCCACTGAACTGGCCGGACGCCCCAGCGGTGAGATGCCCATGCGGCACGGCCGGACCGCTGCACGCTTTGCCCTTCCCGTGGTGCGGTTTCTTGGACTGCATGTCTTGAACATGAACACACCCGTCGGTCGCAAGGCCGCTCCTGCTTTCAAGTCGATGGCGGCACCATTGATCCGGACCAAGACCAAGGACCTGGTTGCTGCAGGGGTGCATCTGGTACCGAGGCTGGCCGGGGTCTCGCAGGGCCGGCCGGTCCTGGAAGATGGGACACGCGTGGAAGCTTTGAATGTCATCTGGTGCACCGGTTACCACGAGGATTACTCGTGGGTGAACCTCCCGGTTTTCGATTCCTTCGGTGAGCCCCAACAGAGGCGGGGAGTGGCCGGCGATGTTCCGGGCGTGTACTTCATAGGTCAGGAGTTTCTTTTCGCGGCAGCTTCGGCGACGCTCCCCGGAGTCAGCAGGGACGCCCGCTACCTCGCCCGCCGGCTCGCAGAGCAAGGTTCCGGCCTTGCGGGTGAACCGGCAGTGCAGCCTAACGCCGCCGGCCAAGCAGCATAAAGCGTGTGATAGCTCACGTTCTACAGGGTTGTGCCGGGCAACAGGGTTTGTGACCGACGGAAGTATCAGCACAGGTCACACACAGGTTTGGGTGGCACAATATATGGCTGGACCTGTGCTGATGGGGCTTCGGATGGCGGCCAGGAACAATCTCCCACATGGGTTACGCGTCTGAAAACGCGTAATATTGATGCTTTGTGCCACCGCTCTGAGGAACTGCCTACCGTGACGACGCCAACGATTCCAGCCCCTGCCCACCACGGTAGGCGTGCTGCCGGACCCGTTGCGAAGTCCAAGTTCCGCCCTGAAATCCAAGGCCTTCGGTCCTTGGCCGTCCTCATGGTGGTGAGCTACCACATCTGGATCGGCAGGGTCTCCGGTGGAGTAGATGTCTTCCTCCTGATCTCAGCGTTCCTTATGACCCTCCAGTTCACGGGACGTTACAAACAGGGCCGGCCCATGGACCTTGTGCGCCACTGGCTGCACCTGTTCAGGCGGTTGCTGCCCGCCGTCGTCGTGGTTCTGGTGTCCACTCTTGCAGCTACTTTTATCTTCCTGCCGGCTACGCGCTGGTTTGAGATCGTCCAGCAAACCTGGGCCTCGCTGTTCTACTTCGAAAACCGGTTGCTGCAGGACCTGGCCGTTGACTATTACGCCACTGACCACAGCATGGCCAGCCCCGTACAGCACTTTTGGTCCCTGTCCATCCAGGGCCAGGTGTTCATTCTGTGGCCCATCATCTTCGCCGCTGCAGCGTTTGTGTGCCGCCGCTTTGACCTCCGCTACCGGGCCACGCTGGTCTACGTCTTCGCCCTCATCTTCCTGGTCTCGTTTGTCTACTCCATCATCTTCACTGCCAACAACCAGGCCGTGGCGTACTTCGATACCTTTGCCCGGCTGTGGGAGTTTGCCCTGGGCACGTTGGTGGCACTGATCCTGCCCGCCCTGAATTTCTCCAGGCCTGTACGCATCGTCATGGGTTGGGTGGGTGTGGCCGCCATGCTCAGTTGCGGCATCCTGCTCCAGGTACAAACGGCTTTTCCCGGATTCGTCGCTTTGTGGCCCACGCTGGCTGCAGTAGCTGTGATCGCGGCCGGCCAAACCGGCAGCCGCTTTGGTGTGGACCGGATACTGAGTTCCACATTCCTTGTCCGGCTCGGTGACAATTCCTACGCCCTTTACCTTTGGCACTGGCCCATTCTGGTGATTGCTTTGGCATGGAGCGGCAAGGATCATGCCGGATGGCTGTCCGGTACGGCGATCATCGCGTTGTCGCTCGTCTTGGCTTTCCTGACCACCAAGTTCGTGGAGAAGCCGTTCCGGGAATGGAAGTGGCCCGAGGTAAAACGGCGCCGCTCGGTCATCGCGATCGTGGCTTGCCTCGCGGTGGTGTCCGCGCCCCTCGCGGCTTTTCAGTACCGCCTGGACCTTGACCAGCAAGCCGCGGAGGCTCGCATGGTCTTCGATAATCCCGGTGCCAAGGCGCTCCTGCCCACGTACGTCAATGAAGCGGCTCCGAATGCCCTCACCCAGCCCACCGCGGAACGGATCGGGCGGGACTGGGCCAACCTTCCCGACTCATGCTCCGGGGACACCAAACCCGATTCGCAACTGCTGCAGGAGAACTGCAAACAGAACAAGGTGGGCGCAGATGCCACCAAGACGGTCCTTGTGGTGGGCAACTCCCATTCCCAGCAGTGGCTGGGCGCGTTGGAAGTACTGGCTGAGCAGCACCATTGGCGCCTGTATTCCCTGCTGTATGGGGCATGCCCTTTCATGACTGAGGATCCTGAGTCCGAGCCTGCCTGCAACGAGTTCAACAGTGAGGTGCGCAGCCATATCCGTGAGCATGCGCCGGACGCCCTGTTCATGGTGGGAACGGCTGCTGTTTCTTCCTTGCCGGATGAAAGGCTGACGCACGGTTTTGAGAATCTCATCCCCGAGGTCACTGAACTGGGTATCCAGGTGGTGGCGGTGAGGGACAACCCCCGATTTACGTACAGCCTGACGGACTGCACCCTTGCCAAGGGTGTGGACAGCCCGGATTGCCGCCCGCTAAAGGCCGATGTCCTGGCTGAACCAAGTCCCTTTGAGGCGGTGACCGGCAAGTTCGAAAATCTTTCCTTACTGGATATGACCGACCTCATGTGCCAGGGACTCTACTGCCCACCGATCATTGGCAACACGTTCGTCTATCTCGATGACAATCACCTGACCAAAAGCTACGCCAAGAGTATGGCAGGCATGCTGGACGAAAGGTGGTTTGCCGCGACGGGGTGGCAACGATGACCCAAACACGCACCGCCGCGCCGGACCCTGTGTCAGGGAAGCCGGCGGCGAAGGCAAAACCCGGATTCCGGCCCGAAGTCCAAGGCCTGCGTGCCCTGGCTGTGCTGATGGTAGCGGCCTACCATATCTGGCTGGGCAAGGTCTCCGGCGGTGTGGATGTCTTCCTGCTGATCTCGGCTTTCCTGCTGACGCTCTCCTTCACCCGTAAGCTCGAAAGCCGAGCACCACTGAGGCTCCTGCAGCATTGGCTCCACGTCTTCAAGCGTCTGCTGCCGGCCGTCGTCGTAGTCCTGCTTGCCATCCTCGCCGGTACCTGGGCGCTGATCCCGCAGAGCCGGTGGCCGGATGTCCTCACCGAAGCATGGGCTTCGCTGATGTATCGCCAAAACTGGCAGCTTGCCGCCTTCGCCGTGGACTACTACGCGCAGCAGCACGTGGATGCCAGCCCCCTCCAACATTTTTGGTCGTTGTCAGTCCAAGGCCAGGTTTTTATTCTGTGGCCACTGATCTTCGCCGGTGTGGCCCTGCTGCAACCACTGCTGGCCAGGCTGTTTCCGCAGCGGAAAGCTCCATCCCACAGGCAACTGCTGTTCATCGCGTTCGGGGCTCTCTTTCCGGCGTCGCTGCTGTTCTCCATTGAGCAGACCGCCACCAATCAGGCTTACGCTTACTTTGACACCCGCGCCCGCCTCTGGGAGTTCGCCCTGGGTTCCCTGCTGGCCCTGGCCATTCCGTATCTGAAGCCGGGCCGCCGTCTTCGTGTGGTCCTGGGCTGGGCCGGTATTGCGGCAATGCTCGCCTGCGGGTTGGTGCTCCCGGTGGATCGTTCCTTCCTCGGATTCGTGGCTCTGTGGCCCACTCTTGCGGCAGCCGCGGTCATTATCGCCGGGCAAAGCGGCAGCCGTTTCGGCGTTGATCGCCTGCTGGGTTCCCGTCCTCTGGTCAAGTTGGGAGACAACTCCTACGCCCTCTACCTGTGGCACTGGCCAATTCTGGTCTTCTTCCTCCTGGCCGCCGGAACCACCCAACCCAGCCTCCTGGAAGGCTTGGGAATCATGGCGGTTTCCCTCCTGCTCGCGGTTGTCACCACGAGGTTCGTGGAAGTACCCCTGCGCAGCTGGAAGTGGCCGGACGTGCGGTCCTGGCGGGCCGCCGTCGTGATTGTCTCCTGCGGTGCGCTGTTGGCGCTACCGGTCACCGCATGGCAAAGCGCCATCACTGCCGAAGCGGCCGCGATTGCGGAGCAACCTCACGAGCTGACGCCCGGCGCAGCGGCGCTGGCCCCGGACTACGCCGGAAAGCCGAGCGAGGAAGCCCTGATCATCCCGGCGCCGGCGGCCATGAAAGACGAATGGGCCAACGTGGACGGTGCCTGCACAGGGGATAACGTGCCTGCCGATCCCGTGCTGGAGGGATGCCTGCAGAACGAGGAGCCCGAGGTTGTTACCAAAAGGATTGTTGTTCTGGGCGACTCCCACTCCCAGCAATACATGGCTGCCCTTGGCCCCATTGCCAAGGAGCACGGCTGGGAAGTGGTGACCCTGCTCAAGGGTGGCTGCAGGTTCGGTGCCCAATCTCCGGAACGTGCGGACTTCTGCAACGATTTCAACAGGGCGAGTTCAGCCTATGTTCTGGAGCATAAGCCGGACGCCGTTTTCACCGTGGCGTCGCTGACGCACGTGGACGCGCCCTTTGAGACCGAAGTGCCCGGGTACCTCGAAGGCATCAAGCCGTTCACGGACCTTGGAATTGATGTTGTGGGTGTGCGGGACAACCCGCGCTTCAGTTTCAACATGCCTGAATGCGTCCAAAAGAAGGGCAAGGACTCACCGGACTGCAATGTGCCGCTGGAAGAGTCCTTGGCAGCGTCATCACCCTTGGACGATTACGTCGGCAAAGTGGAGGGGCTCCACCTGATGGACATGAGCGACTTCATCTGCGAGCAAGGCACGTGTCCGGCTGTAGTAGGAAATGTGTACGTCTATAAGGATGACAACCACCTGTCCAAGACCTACGTGCAAACCATGATTCCCATGTTTGAGGAGAGGCTGCTGGCAGCTACCGGTTGGTCCGCCGGCTAGGTTGGGCAGCTGCTCACGGTGCAAACGTACGACGCCGTCCTGCCGCCAACGCTGTTGCCGCCAGTGCCGTTGCTCACACTGGAGCCTCGCGGAATATGGCGATCGGCGCGAAGGTTCTAGTATTTATCCAATACCTTCTGCACAGCCAAATTCTGCACAGGTACCTAATGCACAGGCCAGTCCCGTAATGACGGGCTGGTCATCAGTTGCAACCCCTACCAGTTAAGCCCCCGGAACCCAGGTAAGAGGCGCACACTCATGACCCAGCCCGAACACGATCCCTTTGGCTTTGTTGGCCTGACTTACGACGACGTCCTGTTGCTCCCGGGCCACACTGACGTCATCCCGTCCGACGCCGACACCTCATCCCGCATCTCCAAGCGGATTTCGGTCCAGACACCCTTGCTTTCAGCGGCCATGGACACCGTCACCGAGTCCCGCATGGCCATCGCCATGGCCCGTCAGGGTGGCTTGGGTGTGGTTCACCGCAACCTGTCCATTGATGACCAGGCCGAGCACGTTGACCGCGTCAAGCGCAGTGAATCCGGCATGATCACTAACCCGCTCACCATCGGCCCCCAGGCCACGCTGCAGGAACTGGACGAGCTGTGCTCCCGCTACCGCGTGTCCGGCCTGCCCGTAGTGGACACGGATGGTCGCCTGTTGGGCATTGTCACCAACCGCGACACCCGCTTCATTCCGGAATCTGAATTCCCGCTGCGCAGTGTCAGCGATGCCATGACCAAGATGCCGCTCATTACCGGACACGTGGGCATCAGCCGTGAGGAAGCCTCGCACAAGCTGGCCACCAACAAGATCGAGAAGCTCCCTCTCGTGGACGAACAAGGCCGCCTGAAGGGCCTCATCACCACCAAGGACTTCACCAAGGCAGAGCAGTACCCGCTGGCTACCAAGGATGACGAAGGCCGCCTCCGTGTGGGTGCCGCTATCGGCTTCTTCGGTGATGGTTGGGAACGGGCCATGAAGCTCATTGACGCCGGCGTGGACGCATTGTTCGTAGATACCGCCAACGGTCACTCCCAGGGCGTGCTGGACATGATCCGGCGCCTGAAGTCCGATCCCATTGCAGCCCACGTGGACATCATCGGCGGCCAGGCTGCCACTCGTGAAGGCGCGCAGGCGCTGATCGACGCCGGCGCTGACGGCATCAAGGTGGGCGTGGGTCCCGGATCCATCTGCACCACACGCGTGGTTGCCGGTGTTGGCGTGCCGCAGATCACCGCCATCTACGAATCCGCCAAGGCCGCGATCCCCGCCGGAGTTCCGCTGATTGCCGACGGCGGCCTGCAGTACTCGGGCGACATCGGCAAGGCCCTGGTTGCCGGCGCCGATACCGTCATGTTGGGCTCGCTCCTTGCAGGCTGTGAGGAGTCCCCGGGCGAGCTCATCTTCGTCAACGGCAAGCAGTTCAAGAGCTACCGTGGCATGGGTTCCCTTGGTGCCATGCAATCGCGTGGCAAGAACACCTCCTACTCCAAGGACCGCTACTTCCAGGCGGACGTCTCCGGCGATGACAAGCTCATCCCTGAAGGCATCGAAGGCCGGGTGGCCTTCCGTGGTCCGCTGGCTTCGGTGGCTTATCAGTTGGTTGGCGGCCTTCGCCAGACCATGTTCTACACCGGCGCCCCCACCATCCCGGAGCTGAAGGCACGCGGCAAGTTTGTCCGTATCACCCCGGCAGGCCTTAAAGAGTCCCACCCGCATGACATCCAAATGACCGTAGAGGCTCCCAACTACGGTTCACGCTGATCCGTCACGCGAACCAAACAGCTGTTCCCCGTGGAAGTTTCCACGGGGAACAGTTGTTTAACAGGACGCCGCAATATTGTCGGTCCCTAAGAATAGGCTGGGCACATGCCAGAAATGCCCGCGCAACCGCGGCACCCGGAGTCTGTCCGGCTGAACTCAGTCCCGCCGGGCAAAACGCCGCCCCGCAAGTTGGCCCTGCGGCCGTACGCACGCGCCGTCGGGCAGGTCCTCAAGGTCAGTTTCAAAGCCTCACCCGGTGCGGTCATCATGAAAGTGGCAGGGTCCCTGATCTCTGCCACCCTCCCGCTGGTCACCACGTACTTCGCGGCCCTGACCACCACGGCGCTGGCGGCCGGCTACGCGGGCGATCCCGACGCCGGTCCGCGGGCCATTCTGTACGTCATCATCACTGCCGCTCTTGGACTGTTCTGGGGCGCCTTCAACAGCGTTGACCGGTACATCCAGCAGCTGATGAGCTTCAAGGTCGGTGCGATCGTGGGTGACATGATGTACCAGCGGTTCCTGGCGCTGGAGTTCTGGCGATATGACGACAAAGAAACGGTGGACCTTTACGACCGCGCCAAACGGTTCTCTGATTCATACGCGCGTGTGCTGGACCGGATCGCGGCCATCTTCACGCAGTTTGTTTCCGTGGTGCTGGCCATTGGCGCCTTGTTGCTGGTCAGCTGGTGGATCGCGGTCATTGTCTTGGTAGCAATAGTGCCCAGCGTGTACCTGCAGTTCAAGCTTTCCCGCGAGCAGATTGCTCACTGGAATACGCAGGTGGATTCGCGGCGGCAACGCAGGATGATCGAGCAAAATCTGCTCAGGCCCCAGCACATCGCGGAAATGAGGCTCTACGGGATAGTTGGATACCTCATGGATTTGAGGTCAAGGCTCCGCGACGCCGATGAACGCAGGCGCCTGGATTTCCAAAAGCGCTACATCCCCAAGCAGTTGGCAGCCGATTCCCTCCAATACGGAGCAGAAGTGGTGTCCTTGGTCTGGGTTGTTGGACAGATCATCGCCAGGGCGCAGCCGGTAGGGCAGTTTCTCTACGTCCAGCAGATTGTCAGCCGTGCGCTGTCCACCGCCAACAGCCTCGTCTCCTCGCTCAGTTCCATTGATGAGGATCTGGCAAACCTCAAGGATTACGAGCTTTTCATGGCCCTTCCCGTTCCCAGCGGAAAGGAGCAACCGCTCCCCAAGTCGCCAACCACCGTGGAGCTCAAGGACATCCGCTTCAGCTACACGGGGAGCGAGATGGAGGTCATCAAGGGTATTTCCATGACCATCAAGGCCGGTCAGCACATAGCGATTGTGGGGGAGAACGGTGCAGGGAAGTCAACTCTGATTCGTATCCTGGCGGGCCTCTACCGGCCTGATTCCGGCCAGGTCCTGCTCGACGGCGTGGACCTCGCCGGAGTGGACGTGACCAGCTGGCACCGGCACCTGGCGGTCCTGAGCCAGGAGTTCCTGAAGTATGAGTTCGCCACCGCCGCGGAGAACATCTACTTGGGAGACGTGGACCAGCCGCGGGACGACGCCCGCATCCGGCGCGCGGCCTCGGACGCCGAAGCCATGGAGTTCATCAACAAGTTGCCCAACGGCCTTGAGAACCACGTCAGCAATTGGATGGAGGACCCCCGGGGACGGAAGGGAAGCGGGCTCTCAGGTGGCCAATGGCAGAGGCTTGCCATGGCGCGGAATTTCTACCGGGACGCCTCGTTCATGGTCATGGATGAACCAACATCTGCCATTGACGCCCTGGCGGAGCACCGCATCTTCACCAGGCTTTTCGCGGACCGGAGCAGCACCATCATTGCCATCAGCCACCGCCTTGCCACCATAGAGAAGGCGGACATCGTGTACATGCTGGAGGATGGCCGCATTGCCGAGCAAGGAACACACAAGGAACTCGTTGCCCTGAGGGGACGGTACTTCCGGATGTTCGAATCCCAGCTTTCGGTGGAGGAGACCAGCCGGAAATCGTCCGAGGCCTAAAGCCAGGTTTTTCTTTCACCCTTGCTCAGGTTCAGCAGCAGGGCGCCCTCTTCTGCGCCAAACGCCATGGGTCCCCTTGCATGGTTTACGTGTTTTGGCAGGCTTTAGGATTCGTCCGGGGGACTGCCATGGGCACCCCTGCCCATGGGGAAAGCAACTGTGTGAAGTTCTCACGTTCACTCCGGAATCGGGGTTCCGGGAGGGGTCCAGTAAAGTAAGAGCCGTGACTTATGAGATTGAGATTGGCCGTGGCAAGCGTGGGCGTCGTGCCTACTCCCTGGATGACATAGCGATCGTCCCCAACCGCCGGACCCGTGACCCCAAGGATGTCTCCGTCTCCTGGCAGATCGACGCCTACAAGTTCGACACTCCGGTGATCGCTGCACCCATGGACTCGGTGATGTCCCCGGACACTGCAATCGCCTTTGGCCGGCTTGGCGGGCTTGGCGTGCTTGACCTCGAAGGCCTTTGGACCAGGTACGAGGACCCCCAGAAGGTGTTGGACGAGATCGCAGGCTTGTCCGAGGAGCCCAGCAGTTCTGCTGTCACCCGGCGCATGCAGGAGCTGTACCAAGCGCCCATCCAACCTGAACTCATCAGCTCCCGTCTGGCCGAGATCCGCGCTGCCGGTGTCACCGTTGCCGGTTCTTTGACCCCGCAACGGACCCAGGAACACTACAAGACCGTTGTGGCTGCCGGCGTGGACATCTTTGTTATCCGCGGGACCACGGTCTCCGCCGAGCACGTGTCCAAGAACCACGAGCCACTGAACCTCAAGCAGTTCATCTACGAGCTCGACGTTCCCGTGATTGTTGGCGGAGCTGCCGGGTACACACCTGCCCTGCACCTTATGCGCACGGGTGCTGCCGGCGTCCTGGTGGGCTTCGGCGGCGGTGCAACCACCACCACACGTCGCGCGCTGGGAATCCACTCGCCCATGGCCTCCGCCATCTCGGACGTCGCCGCCGCCCGCCGCGATTACATGGATGAGTCCGGTGGACGCTACGTTCACGTTATTGCCGACGGCGGTATGGGCAGCTCGGGCGACATCGTCAAGGCCATTGCCATGGGCGCCGACGCCGTCATGCTTGGAAGCGCCTTGGCGCGTGCCGAAGAAGCCCCCGGACGCGGCTGGCACTGGGGCCCTGAAGCCCACCACCTCGAAACACCACGCGGAGACCGCGTCAACGTCGGCACCGTGGGTCCGCTGGAAGAGGTCCTCTTTGGACCGGGCCACCACACCGATGGCACCTCCAACCTCATCGGCGCCCTGCGCCGCTCGATGGCAACCACCGGCTATTCGGACCTGAAAGAGTTCCAGCGGGTCGACGTCGTCGTTTCGCCGTACCTCGGCTAGGACTGCCGGAAGGCGGGCCCCGGGAGCAGAGCACCCTCTGCTCCCGGGGCTTCCTTTTTCCCGGGGTAGCGGCTGTAGGCATCTGGTGGGCAGCCCTGCCCAAGGCGGCAAGCAGCAAGTAGGGTAGGGGACTACCAGCTGTTGCGTTTGAGGAGGGGTCCGATGAGCAATGTCGCAGGCGGTCCGCAGGTTAATTCCCCGGGAGCGTTGAGCCCGGAATCCCGCGCCGCATCAATTGAAGTCCTGAAAGCTACTGCTCAGGCGGGCAAGGAACTCGACATCCTGATTGTCGGAGGCGGCGTGGTGGGTGCCGGCGCGGCTTTGGATGCCGTGACCCGTGGCCTCACCGTAGGCATAGTTGAGGCCCGCGACTGGTCCTCCGGCACCTCGTCCCGGTCCTCAAAGCTCATTCACGGCGGGCTGCGGTACTTGGAAATGCTGGATTTTGGCCTCGTCCAGGAAGCCCTTCAAGAGCGCGGGCTGCTGATCCAGCACATAGCCCCGCACCTGGTGCGCCCTGTCCCTTTCCTCTACCCTCTGACACGCCGTATCTGGGAGCGCCCTTACGTTGGCGCGGGAATCATGCTCTATGACACTTTGGGCCTGACGTCCGGGCATAGCCGGGGCGTTCCCATGCACAAGCACCTGTTCCGGCGTGGAACCCTGCGCGCGGCCCCGAGCCTGAAGGAAGATGCCTTCGTAGGTTCCATCCGTTACTACGACGCCCAAGTGGACGACGCCCGCCTGGTGGTGAACGTGGTCAGGACCGCGGCCCACTACGGAGCCCATGCCGCAAACCGCGTGCGCGTGGTGGACTTCCTGCGTGAAGGCGAACGTGTTGTGGGAGCCAAGGTGGAAAACCAAGAGGACGGCAGCGTCTTCGAAGTACGGGCGAAGCAAGTGGTCAATGCCACCGGCGTCTGGACTGATGAGACACAGGCGATGGTGACCGATCGTGGCCAGCTCAAGGTCCGGGCATCCAAGGGGATTCACCTTGTGGTTCCACGGGACCGCTTCCAATCCACCGTGGGACTGATTCTCCGCACCGAAAAATCAGTGCTCTTTGTGATCCCTTGGGGCAGGCACTGGATCATTGGCACTACCGACACTGACTGGACCTTGGACAAGGCCCATCCTGCAGCGTCCAGCAAGGACATTGACTACGTGCTGGAGCATGTCAATAAAGTCCTCAAACGCCCCCTGACCCGTGAAGACGTAGAAGGCGTCTACGCCGGCCTTCGTCCGCTGCTGGCAGGGGACAACGATTCCACCGCCAAACTGTCCCGTGAGCATGTGGTGGCTCACCCGGTGCCCGGACTCGTGGTGGTGGCCGGCGGAAAGTACACCACTTACCGCGTCATGGCCAAGGATGCTGTAGACGAGGCCACCAGGGCCATGGATGAACGTGTTCCCTCCAGCTGCACCGAAACCATCCCGCTCCTTGGCGCGGAGGGTTTCAAAGCTGCCTGGAACCGCCGCGGCAGACTGGCCGAACAAGCCGGAGTGCATGTGGCGCGGGTGGAGCATTTGCTCAACCGCTTCGGATCCTTGACGCCGGAAGTCCTGGAAATCATCACTGCCCGGCCGGAATTGGGGGAGCCTCTTCCCGGAGCGGATGACTACCTGGCCGCAGAAGTCGTCTATGCCACAACCCATGAGGGCGCGCGTCACGTTGACGACGTTCTGACGCGCCGAACCCGAATCTCCATCGAAGCATGGGACCGGGGTGTGTCTGCCGCTCCGGTTGTAGCTAAGCTGATGGGAGAGATCCTTGGCTGGAGCGAGACTCAGCGCGAAAGCGAAATCAAGCACTACCTGGCACGTGTGGAAGCTGAACGGCTTAGCCAGCAGCAACCCGATGACGAATCGGCTGATGCTGCGCGCATGGGAGTGGAGGACATTGTTCCCCTTCGCTGACCAGCTCGAGGAATTGAGGCCGGCAGGCCACACGGAGGGAACACAACTTGGCTGAACCACTTGACCGGTACGACGCGGAACTGACAACCCCGGATACGGTCATCCTTGAACTTGTTGCCCGGGACAAGATTGACGCCGCAGCGCAGCTGGCTCACAGGCTCCACGCCGCCGGCAGAATCTCCAACCTCGAAGGGTTTTTGGAGCAGGTGCATTCGCGGGAGCACCAGCTTGCCACCGGCCTTCCAGGTGGAATCGGCCTGCCGCATGCCCGCAGCGAATTTGTGGACAGGATCTCCATCGCCGTTGGCGTTACCAAGTTCGGCCATGCCTTGGACTTTGGAGCCACTGACGGTCCGGCAACCCTTATCCTCCTGATTGCAACGCCTGCCAGTTCCTTCTCCGACCACCTCGAGGTTCTGGCCACTTTGGCCCGTTCCCTGTCCAAGGAGTCTTTCCGGGAATCCTTGCGACGGGCACACGATCCCGAGGTCATTTCCGAACTGATCAACTCCAGCCTGGTGTTCTTCGACCACTAGAGATTGGGGCAGCAGGGTCAGGCCCTTTCTTGGGGCTGGCAGCCGTTTCGTTGTTCTACAGCCGGACGAAGTACGGTTAAGGGGTGTTGAAAACCGCGCTGAAACCCCGCTGGATCGCAGGACTGATCTTTGCGCTTCTGTTGTCCGGGGTGTTTGTGCTGCTCAGTCAATGGCAGCTCAGCCGGTCCGCCCAACACGAGCCCCCGGCACCGTCCAGCATTGAAGAAGTAAAGCCCCTGGTGGACGTCCTCCAGCCGGGCCAGTTCTTTCCCGGTTCGGTCTCGGACCAGATGGTCTCCGCTACCGGAACCTATGATCCCCAGAAGCAGGTCCTTGTAGAGGGTCGCCTTTACAACAACCAAAAGGGCTTCTGGATCGTCTCGGCCTTCGCCGTCAATGACGCCCCAACGCTTAAAGGCGCCGGCGCCTCTGCCCAGACCTGGATTCCCGTAGCCCGCGGTTGGGTGGCCGATGCCGCCCAAGCCGGCCCGCCGCCGTCGGGCACCATCACGGTGACCGGTCGCCTCATCCCTTCTGAAGCGCCGGCCCCCAACGTCGACGCCGGTCCAGGCCGGGCGTCCGCAGTTTCCTCCGCGGAACTCATCAATAAGTGGGAAGTGTCCAGCTACCAGGGCTTCATCGCCGCCACATCCGAAGTTTCGGGCGGAGCCGCGCTTGCCCTCGGAGACGACGTCAAGCCGCTCAACATTCCCCCGCAGCCCCCCGCTGAGCAAGTCAACTGGCTGAACCTCTTCTACGCGGTGGAATGGGTTGTCTTCGCGGGTTTCTCAATCTTTATCTGGTGGCGACTGGTCAAGGACGACTACCGGCGC
Source organism: Paenarthrobacter aurescens (assembly GCF_041549525.1). Lineage (NCBI taxonomy): Bacteria > Bacillati > Actinomycetota > Actinomycetes > Micrococcales > Micrococcaceae > Paenarthrobacter > Paenarthrobacter aurescens. Next base: position 2,916,030 of record NZ_CP157456.1, on the reverse strand, counting down.
GACCTCGAAGAAGACGAGGACGAGGAGTACGGGGATGATGAGCACGCCGATGCCGGCCATCCCGGAGCAGTCCCGGACGCCTCAGCGCCGGCCCCCACAAACCCAGACTCCACAAGCCCAGAGCCCGAACAAAAGGTGCAGCAATGATTGAGCCAAAACCGGCTATCCAGCCTGAACAGTCCGGACCCAAGCCCAAGAAGAGGCGTTTCGGCGGAACGGAAGCACAAATCCGTTCGGCACTGAAGTTCTACAAAGTCATGGCATACCTCACCGGCGCCATGCTCCTCCTCCTGTGCGCTGAGCTGATTGCCCGCTACGGTTTCGGCGTTTCACTCTTCGCCGGCGGAACGAACGCCGTTACCGGCCAACCGTTCGGTTTCGGTTTTGCTGAATCCGAGCCCAAAGGCGTCATTGGGGGCTTCAACATCTCCACCTCGGTGCTGATTGTGCACGGCTGGATGTACGTGGTTTACCTGGTTTCAAACTTCCGCCTGTGGTCGCTCATGCGGTGGCCATTTTCCAAAATGGTCCTCCTGGCCCTCGGCGGAGTCATCCCCTTGCTGTCCTTCATTGTGGAGAAGAAATTCCACGCACAGGTGGAAGCTGAACTCGCAGCCAATCCGCAGGCGTCCAAGCGCTACTAAGGTCCACGGCATCCAGATGTGAGATGCCTTACGGCAAGGCCCCTTTTGGCCTTGGGCCGCCCTCGTCAACGTGCACCGGGGCGGCCCGGCAAAGTAGTCTTGTCTGGTGACTACTCCCACCGCACCCCAAACTTCCCAGAAGCCGGTGCTGGTTGTTGACTACGGTGCCCAGTACGCGCAGCTGATTGCCCGCCGCGTCCGCGAAGCGAATGTGTATTCGGAAATTGTTCCGCATACCTTCACCACCGAGCAGCTTCTGGCCAAGAACCCGGCAGCCATCATTCTCTCCGGAGGTCCGTCCAGCGTTTACGCCGAGGGCGCGCCGTTTGTGGGGGCTGACCTCTTCGAGGCCGGCGTTCCCGTGTTCGGCATCTGCTACGGATTCCAGGCCATGGCCAATGCCCTGGGTGGCAAGGTGGCCCAGACCGGTTTGCGGGAGTACGGAGCCACCGAAGCCCTCCTCGTGGGTGACGCACGCTCCATCCTCGACGGCGTCCCGTCGTCGCAGAACACGTGGATGAGCCACGGAGACTCCGTTCATGAAGCACCCGAGGGCTTCGAGGTCCTGGCCACCACGGCCGGAGCCCCGGTGGCTGCCTTCGCCAATGACGAGAAGCGCCTTTACGGTGTGCAGTGGCACCCGGAAGTGAAGCACTCCGTCCTTGGACAGCACGTTCTGGAGAACTTCCTGTTTAAGGGAGCGGGCCTCAGTCCCAACTGGACCACGGGCAACATCCTTGAGGAGCAGGTTGACCGGATCCGCCAGCAGATCGGCGACTCCAAGGTTATCTGCGGCCTCTCCGGCGGCGTCGACTCCGCCGTGGCTGCTGCGCTGGTGCAGCGCGCGGTCGGCGATCAGCTGACCTGCGTCTTCGTGGACCACGGCCTCCTGCGTGAAGGTGAAGCCGAGCAGGTTGAGCGGGACTTCGTGGCAGCTACCGGCGTCAACCTGTACGTAGCCAACGAGCAAGAGCGCTTCCAATCGGCTTTGGCCGGTGTCAGCGATCCTGAGACCAAGCGCAAGATCATTGGCCGTGAATTCATCCGTGCCTTCGAGGAAGCGGAGCGGGCCATCATCGCCCAAGCCGCTGCCGAAGGTGAAAAGATCAAATTCCTCGTCCAAGGCACCCTTTACCCGGACGTCGTCGAGTCAGGCGGCGGCGAAGGTGCCGCGAACATCAAGAGCCACCACAATGTGGGCGGACTTCCCGAGGATCTGCAGTTCGAACTTGTAGAGCCACTGCGGGCCTTGTTCAAGGACGAGGTCCGGGCCGTTGGAGCCCAGTTGGGCTTGCCGCAGGAAATTGTGGGTCGCCAGCCGTTCCCGGGTCCCGGCCTGGGAATCCGGATCGTGGGTGAAGTGACCAAGGAGCGCCTGGACCTGCTGCGCAAGGCCGATGCCATTGCCCGTGCAGAACTCACGGCCGCAGGATTGGACAACGACGTCTGGCAGATGCCAGTAGTGCTTTTGGCTGATGTGCGCAGTGTTGGCGTGCAGGGCGACGGCCGCACCTACGGTCACCCGATCGTGCTGCGTCCAGTGTCTTCAGAAGACGCCATGACGGCGGACTGGTCGCGGTTGCCCTACGACCTGCTTGCCCGGATCTCCAACAGGATCACCAACGAGGTGGATGGAGTTAACCGCGTGGTGCTGGACGTCACCAGCAAGCCACCGGGAACCATCGAGTGGGAATAGTTCTTTGAGTGGCCGGCTTCCTCTGGGAGGCCGGCCACTCTCGTTGAACCGGGGTCTTTGTCCGCGTAACGGCCCGCAGCTGTGAAATGGACGCTAATTTCGCAGCGGAACAGCGTTGCGGAGCGAGCTGCCCGAGGATTCCCGCTACCCTCGAAAGTATGCCGGTATGGTCCAAGGCGTCTAAAGCTAGTACAGAAAAGAAGGCAGAAGTCGTGTCAGTAGGTCAAGGCCAGGAAGAGGGCTCCGAAGAGCTCCGCAAATGGCTGTCTGGTCTCAAACCCGTCACCGGGGCGGACACGATGCTGCGCTTCGTCAAGACGCCTGAAGGCGCCATCGATCTCAGCAACGCCCACCCGTCCGGGCTGGCGCAGTTGCTCGCAGGCCGGCGAACACGGCTGTCCACACTCATCAGGGATCGCCAGCAGTATTTGGTGGCGGCCAGGGCTGCCCGCAACATCCGGTCCAAAATTTTCGAGCTCAGCAACGACCGCGGCATTGAGGCCGGGTACCTCTCGGCCGGCACTGTGGTGTGGACCTCTGCTGTGGGCGGCAAGCCCCAGCGTGTCTCCGCACCAGTGATGCTCACATCCATTGTTTTGACGGTACGGCCGGGCGAGGACGATTTCGAGCTCCAGCTCACCGAGCAAGCGCGGATGAATCCTGCTCTGGTGCGCCATTTGAAAACGGTCCATGGCATCGTCTTTGACGTCAATGCAGTTGCCCGAATGGCCTACAACACTGCCCGGCTTGATCCTCAGCCGGTCCTGGACCGCTTAGCCACGCTGATTCAGCCGATTCATGGGGCAGAGGTGGAGTTCAACCTGCTGGTCACTACGCTGGCTGACCTCTCAGGCAACCTTGATGATCCCTGGATCAACATGAACAATCCCACGGTGGCGGCCCTCTCGACTGCGGCCAATGGCGGGGACATTGAGCCCGAACCAATCAAGGCAGGCCGTTTCCCCAGCCTGGACCTTCGGGATCCGGCAGATGAACTTCTTTTGCTCGATGCCGACACCGATCAGCAGTATGTTGTGGATGCCGTTCGCGCCGGGGACTCCCTTGTTGTCAGCACTCCGCCAGGAAGCGGCCAGACGCAAACTGCCATCAACGCCATTGGTGCATTGGTGAGCGAGGGCAAGTCCGTTCTGGTGGTGGGAGACAGGCAAGCCAGCCTCGCAGGACTTTCCGGCCACCTTGAATCATTAGGCCTGGAGTCGATGCTCTTCCGGCCAGGAAACGGCACCACCCCGCAGCAACTTAAGGGCCAGCTGGTCCGGGCCATCATGCGCAATGAGAAAGCCCTTGAGCCGCAGCTTGGCAATCTTCACCAGACACTGACCGGTCACCGTCATGCCCTGATGGACCACGTCGCTTCCCTCCATAACGTCCGTGAACGCTGGGGGTGCTCGCCCTATCAGGCAATGCAGTCCCTCGCTGAACTGACCTCCATCCATCCGGCTCCCTCCACGACGGTGCGCCTGAAGCGAAGCGTCCTGGACAACATCAAGGACCGCGAAGAACTTGCCGGACGTCTGCGTCGGGCTGCCGAGCTTGGCAGCTTCAGCCGGGCCTCCACTTCCAGCCCTTGGTACGGTGCCCGGTTGGTGACCCGCAAGGAGACGGAGGAAGCACAGCAGCTCGCCCGTGTGGCCGAGGAGAAGCTACCGGTCCTGCGGGATCGCATGAAGCAGGTGTCCGACCACGCCGAGATTCGCCTGGGCGAAACTTTCACGGAGTGGGGCGCCCAGCTGGAACTGCTGATTGCCGTTCGGGAGAGCCTGGATAAGTTCACCCCGGACATTTTCGACCGGCCGGTGCACGATCTCATTTCTGCCACCGCCAGCTCTGCGTGGCGCCGTGAACGCAATCTTGAGATGCCCTCAATGCAGCGCTCCCGTTTGCGCAGGGTGGCTAAAGAATATGTCCGGCCCGGCGTTCACATCGCGGACCTGCACAGCTCATTGGTTCTGGTCCAGGAGCAGCGGGCTCTGTGGGCGGACTACGCAACAACCCAACGGCACCCGGCCGTTCCCTCCGGCCTTGCCGATCTCGGTGCCCTTTACCGGGAACTCGATGGTGAGCTGCGACGCCTCGGTGATGCCCTCAAGCACACCACCGATGGCGGCTCCCTGCACGGCACACCGTACCTGCAACTCATGGAACGGCTGGAGCGGCTTGTTGCCGATACAGCCACGTTGGAAACACTTCCCGAGCGAACGCTACTCATTGAGGAAATGCGGGAGCACGGACTCGGGGAACTGCTGGCCGACCTTGCTGCCCGCGAGGTCCCGGCGTCGTCCGTAGCCGCCGAACTGGATCTGGCTTGGTGGCAGTCCGCCTTGGAAGCCATGATCAGCGGTGATGACTACCTCGCCATGTCTGACGGGGACTCGTTGCGGCGCCTGGAAGCTGAGTATCGGCTCGCCGATCAAGCACACATTGCCAGTGGTGCCGCCCGCCTTCGCTGGCAGTTGGCCCAAAAATGGCGCCAGGGTCTTCTTGAGCACCCGCGGCAGGCAGAACTGCTCCGTGCCCTGTTGAAGGATGGCCGGGTGACCTTGCCCGCCCTGAGCGCCCAGGCACCGGATCTTGTGCCCCTGCTGGTGCCGGTATGGTCCGTCAGTCCTTACTTGCTCACGGGGGTTCTCCCGGCAGAGCAAAAATTCGACGCCGTGGTGATCATTGATGCCGAATCCACTTCTTTGCAGGCTGTTCTTCCGGCAATCGCGAGGGCACGGCAGGTGGTTGCTTTCGGTGATGCCAAGATTGCGCACGCCCGCACGTTCAGCGTAGCGGTGGAACCCCCTGTTGCCGGCGTGGCCAGCCACGAGAATGTGGACAGTGCATTCAAGGCATTGGCCAGGGTCCTTCCCACCTGGCAGCTGAATTGGGTTTACCGCGCGGTGGATGAGGACCTGATCCTCCAGTTGAGCAAGAACTACTACGACGGCGGCCTGCGCCGTTTGCCCGACGGCAACTCGGTTACAGGCTTGGACCGATCCATCCATGTGGAGTACATTCCCGACGGCACCGGTTTGCCCGGTGCGGATCATGAGGGCGTAGAGTCAGTCACCGCGGAGGTCAACCGCGTGGTGGATCTTGTCTTTGAACACGCCAGGCTCAGGCCCCGTACTTCCTTGGCTGTGGTGACTGCGAGCTTGCGCCATGCTGCCCGGATTGGTGAAGCCATCAGGCTGCAACTGCCCAATCACCCTCTGCTGTCCAGCTTCTTCGGAGCGGGCCCTGAGTCCTTCCGTGTGGTGGACCTCGAGCGCGCCCAGGGTCTGGTGCGTGACCACGTGATCTTCTCTCTGGGGTATGGCCGAACTCCACATGGCCGTGCGCTTCATTCCTTCGGTCCGTTGTCCACTGAGGGCGGGCGCAACCGCTTTGCCCTTGCCATGACGCGTGCCCGGCGCTCCATGCACGTCCTCACGTGCTTCAGGCCTGAGGATCTTGACCTGGATCGTCTGGCTCATGGTGCAGTGGACTTCTACGAACTTCTGGACCGCGAACTCTCCGGAAACAGTAACCTTGGAACCCCTGCCTCCCGTGCTGTAGCCAGCGAACAGGCCTTGGGCGAAGATCCGTTGGTGGCCGATCTTGGCGAACGCTTGCGCGCCCGGGGAGCGCGGGTATGGCACCTTTATGATGGCGTGCTGGATATCGCGGCGGCTGCTGACCCCGTTCACACCATTGGCCGCGAAGGTGCTGAGATTCCCACCCCCGTGGCAATCGAATCCGATGGCACTGAACGGTACCGCCGGATGAGTGTCCGTGAGCGGAGCCGGTTGAGGCCGCAATTGCTGGAGCGCATGGGGTGGCGTTACATGTCGCTCTGGACGATCGAGGTCTTCACCGATCCTTCGTCCTGCGCGGACCGGATCGGCTCCTACTTGGGCCTGGAGAATCACATCGCCCAGTCGGCGTCGGCCCACCGTGGTTTTCTTCACCCGGATGAGGAACCATTGAACCCAGGCAGTGACCAGCCCGTGTTTGCCACCGAATCCGTTGACCATGGTCAAGGCAAAGAGCGTCATGGCCATGTTCATGAGGCAGAGAACGCGAAAGAAGCACCACTGATGAATCAGGAAACAGGCGCGGAAGACCACGCTGCTGAGGACCCCGGCGAAGAGGTCAGTGGCACTTCGGCCCAGGACGCAACGGATCCAAAGTCCACGGGAGCCAAAGCCGGTTCCAGCGGAATTCTTCCCACCAAGGCCGCTGAGGATGATCCGCGGCGGTGGGGCGATGACTCCGGTTACGACCATGAGCAGTGGCTGAAGGAACAGAAGCCGCCGCATTGGGGCTGAACGGCAAGTACTGACTGAGCCGTCCTTCACGGGCTGACCAAAACGAAGAAAAGCTTGCCTTGCGTTGATGCGCCGGCAAGCTTTTCTGCTTGTTGGGGATCGGCAGCCACCACCACCAGGCCTTCGGTGTCACCCGTCCCCAGCCATTCTCCTGGTTTGCCGCCTTGCGCCGACGTCCAGAGGACGGGTAGGGGCCCTGCAAGAATTTGGCTCTGCCTTGATTCGTCATATGACCCGGCTGCTGCGAGGACCACTGTAATCAGTTGGCCGGGGGAGAGAAGCTGGATGGAGGAGGGGTCGGCCATTCGTAGGGGGACAGCAGCGGCTCCGACCGGCGCTCCTGTCAGGAGGCCTGGGCCCAGCAGGCTCGATTCCGAAGGTATTTGCCCCTTGCCCAGAGGGGATGCGAGTTGGCGGCCAACAAGGCCGTTGACGCTGCCGGGGGCTTCGCTGATAGCCAGACCTGGCGGCACCTCAATACTTGTGAAATCAGTTGCAGCAAGGCTGGTCCCCGTTGGGAGGTCCCGGGCTGCCACCAGGATGTTTATGCGCTGCTCCGAGGCGGGGGTCAGTTGTTGGACTGCGATGCCGGCGGCCACACACAACAGGAGCGCTACTGCGAAGCGGCGGTTGCGCAGGATCCAGAAGCCGAACCCGGGGCGTTGTGCACGCAGGCCGGGCCCGGAACCTGGTCCGCTGCGTCGGAATCGTGAACCGGTCCGGACGCGGGAATGCGCTGGAAGGGAGGGGCTTGGGCTTAGCTGCGGCCAATGACTGTCGGCCCGCGATGAGCGTTCGGCGCGGGCGAGGAGGGCGCTGCGTGACATGTGTGGCATGCCGCCACGTTAGTCAGCTGTCCGGGCCGGAAAACAGCGCCCGGTTGCCCTATGTGGAAAACCCTAGCTGCCGGCCGCAGCGGTTGCCGGTGTAGCTGCGGGTGCTGGTGAAGGAGCAGCCGGCGCAGGGGAGACAGTACTGCCCTTCGCGTCGCGGGAATCAGTCCGGTAGAAACCCGAGCCCTTGAAAACGACGCCCACGCTGTTGAACTTTTTCCGCAGCGCGCCCTTGCATTCGGGGCACTCCGTCAAGGAGCTGTCAGAAAAGGACTGGACGATGTCGAAGGCATGGTCACAGTCTTTGCAGGCATATGCGTATGTGGGCACTGAGTTCCTCCTTTAGGACAAAGTTCAGGTCCTGTGCAGCGTCGGCGGAAATTCCGCTTTAGCAGTCGCAGGGCCTGAGTGCTAATTCTATCATCGGTCACCGCGGGACGTGCCAGCGGTTGTGCTGGACCTCACGCGCCGGGCTCAGTTCTCTTCAGGGCCTTCGTGGAGATGCACAACTCCGGACGGGGTCAGCGCCTGGCGCACGGGCCGGTCGAATGCTTCGGCAGGGATGGAGCCTGAAGGTAACAAATCGTCGTCGAACACCACCGCGATGGTGGGCGGGCGGCCGCCGGAGGCATCAAGGCCCTGGAGGAGCCGGTCGTAGTAGCCGCCGCCTTGACCGATCCTGTTCCCATCCCGGTCCACCGCCGTCGCGGGCATGAAAATCCCAGCGGTGCCGGCTATCACAGAGCTTTCAAGGCGTTCGCCCTCCGGCTCGTCTATGGGCGCGTAAGGGGACCGGACAAAGGCCGTTTCAGGTGTCCAGTAGACCCAGCTTAAGAGCCTTCCCGGCTCGCAGACGGGCAAGAGGACCCGGTGTCCGGCCTTATGCAGCGAGGTAATCAGTGGGATGGTGGGTGGCTCGAAAGCCACGCCCAGGTACACGGCAAAGGTAGCGCCTGCATCCGGGGAGACGCTCGCGGCCCAAGCCGTACCGTGCTGTGCAAGTGACTCTCCTGCGCTTGCCAGATGCTCCGGGGTAAGCGTCCGTCTGTGGAGTCGCCGGCTGCTGCGAATGTCTTCCTTCGTTGCCATCTGTGTCCGATCGTGTGGTTGCCGCGTCACGTTTGAGCAGCAGGAGTTCTCCAATGCTGTAATCAAATGTGCCAACGACGCGGCGAGGGGTTTAGCCGATGAAGTGTTCTGTCCGTTACATTAGTCCGGTGACTCTAGAAAACAACGCTGTCCGTAAGGCCGTCATTCCCGCAGCAGGCCTTGGCACCCGGTTCCTTCCCGCCACGAAGGCGATGCCGAAGGAAATGCTGCCCGTGGTGGACAAGCCTGCCATCCAGTATGTAGTCGAAGAAGCAGTCAAAGTGGGCCTGCATGACGTCCTGATGATTACAGGGCGCAGCAAGCGAGCACTGGAAGACCACTTTGACCGTGTGCCGGCTCTTGAAGCCACATTGGCCGAGAAGGGCGATACCGCCAAGCTTGAAGCCATCCAGTCCGCCACCAACCTTGGTGACATCCACTATGTCCGCCAAGGCGACCCGAACGGCCTTGGTCACGCTGTCCTTCGTGCAAAGCAGCACGTAGGTCATGAGCCCTTCGCCGTGCTGCTGGGCGATGACCTGATCGACGCCCGCGAGGATCTGCTGAGCGAAATGATTGCCGTTCAGCAAAAGACCGGCGGTTCCGTGGTTGCCCTCATCGAGGTGGAACCTTCCAAGATCAGCGCTTATGGTTGCGCCGATGTTGAGGCCAGCGGTGAGGACGGCTACGTACGCATCAAGCAACTCGTAGAGAAGCCCTCCCCGGAAGAGGCACCGTCAAACCTTGCCGTGATCGGACGTTACGTTCTGCACCCGGCCGTGTTTGATGTCCTGGAAAAGACGGCTCCCGGGCGCGGTGGAGAAATTCAGCTGACGGACGCCCTTGAGGTGCTCGCTGCCGGCGAAGGTGAAGGCTACGGTGTATACGGCGTTGTCTTCCGCGGCCGCCGCTATGACACCGGGGACAAGCTCAGCTACCTCAAGGCGTGCATCGAGCTCGCTTGCGAACGCGAAGACCTTGGTCCTGAGCTTCGTGAATGGCTGCCCAACTTCACAGCCACGCTTCCCAAATAGACAAATTCATGATGTACGGCTCTGCGATCTGGCCGGTGACGCTGGAAAGCGGAGACCTGCTGCTTCGGCCCATCAGATACCGCGACAAGCGGGAATGGTCCGAAGTCCGTTCGCGGAACAGCGAGTGGCTGGCGCCGTGGGAGGCGTCCAACCCGGCTCCTGGTGGACGCCTGCCCAGCTACCGCCAAATGGTGGGTTCTCTGAATGAGCAGGCCCGTCAATCAACCGCTTTGCCGTTTCTTATTGTGGAGCGAACCGCCGGCTTCCGTGACCCACGGATTGTGGGCCAACTGACGGTCTCTTCCATCGTGTGGGGATCGGCTATGATGGCCACTTTGGGCTACTGGGTTGATAAGGACCGCGCCGGGCGTGGCATCGCCCCTACAGCTGTTGCCATGGCTACTGATCATTGCTTCAGGGTGCTGGGCCTGCACCGCATGGAAATCAACATCCGGCCCGAAAACTCTCCGAGCTTGAGAGTTGTGGAGAAGCTCGGATTCCGTGACGAGGGTTACCGGGAGCGCTACCTGCATATCAACGGCGAATGGGCCGATCACCGTTCCTTCGCGTTGACGGCCGAGGAAGTTCCCGAAGGCCTGCTTCGTCGGTGGCTCAGAGGATAAACGGGCAGGTCATGGGCCTTTTCGCTCATATCTCCAGTCATTTGCGGACTCGCCCACGACACACCGGCCGCAATGCCGCCGCACCCGGTGATTTGCTTCTACGGTTTTGAATGTGGACTTCCCTCTCAGCAGCTCAGTGATACTTGTGGTCACTGTTGCGCTGTGGATGGTCTGGGTGGCGCCTTATGTTCTGCGGAACAGGCGGCAACAAGTCCAAACGGCCGCTGTTCCAGCAGAGGCTTTTGATGACGAACCAGACGAAAAGCAGGCAGGGGTGGTACTGACCTTGGCACCTCAGCAGGAGAAACCAATGGAGACCATGCACAGCAAAGCACCGGCTTCGCCCCAGGATTCCCCAAAGGTGGAGCCCTCATTGCCGAAGGCGCACCCTACGCCTTTCACTATCCGGTATGCCCGGCTCACGCTGGCTTTGGCGGGCCTTGCCCTCTTGGTCACGGCAGCAGTTTCCGGAGTTCTAAGAATCTTGGGTGTCGGCTCGGTGTGGTTGCCGTTGGTGGCCTTCGTCGGCGCGGTACTTGCCGTGGTGACCCTGCGTAAGCTTGCCCTGAGGGACCTCCGTGAACGCAGGGCGCGCCGTGCCGCTCAGGCCGCGCCTATTCCTACACCTGCGCGCTACTTGCCCAAGGAGCCGGTGGTGGAGGCGAAGGAGACCGCGGTTTTCGACGCCGAGGCCACCAGCCGCGAGGCTGCACGGTTGTCCGCCGTTGAGTTGCGGGAGGCAGCGCTGGCTGTTGCTGTGGCCGCGGGAGATAAATCAGCTCACGCAGTCAACGACTCCAAGGGCGCCAGCTGGCAGCCTGTGGAGGTCCCCAAGCCTACGTACGTCGCCGCCGCCAAGGCGCCACGTCCAGCACCCGTTCCCCTGGACCTGCCTGAGGCACCAAAGCCCGTTGGTAAGCCGGTGCTGAAGCAGAACGTCGAGCAGGCTGAGGCAGTAACTTCCGTCATGGCGACGGCCAAGGGTCATAGCGCCCTGAGCAACTTGGACGATGTCCTGCAGCGCCGCCGCGCCTAATAGGCAATGACAGCCATTTGCGTTGCCGGTGGCACAGGCCAGGTGGGTCGTGAAGTTGTCCGGCTGGCAGTGGCAGCGGGTCACAAGGTTTCTGTCCTCAGCCGTCATGTACCAACGCCAGGCTCGGTGAAGCGCGACGACGGCGCAACGTACTTTGCCGGCGACGTCACCACTGGGGATGGATTGCCGGACGCACTGGCGGGCGCCGACGTCGTTATTGATTGCCTCGAGGGACAATCCGGCAAAGCCCAAAAGCAGTTCGCCGACGGCGGTGGCTGCTTCTCGCCGCTGCTCACCTTGCAGGGGTTGGCAGGGCGGTGGCACTGTCCATCATCAACTGCGACCTGACTTCTTCCGCTTTCTACGCCTCCAAGGCTGCCAAGGAACGGAAGTACGCCGAGGCTCCTCTGCAAACCGTTGGGGTCAGATCTACCCAATTCCATGGCTTGGTAGCTATGATCTTCGCCGCTGGAGCCAAAGTTCGGCTGGTCCCAACGTTCAGAGGTGTCAGCTTTCAGTCGATTTCACCTGTGGATGTTGCCGGTGCCTTGCTTCAGGCGGCGGTGGATGACTCGGAGCCGGGAATGCATCGCATGATGACCATAGCGGGACCACAGACCCTCTCCATGCGGCAGATGGCGGAGTTATGGAAGACGACTACGGGCGCGCGGGGAAAAATTATTCAGCTGCCTTTACCTGGTTCCTTGGGTGCCTTTCTTCGTGCCGGACACAATCTGACTGCGGAGCAGCCGTACGGCAAGGAGAGGTTCGTGTCTTGGTTGGAAAAGCGCAGGGAAAGTTTGTAGCCTAAGGACACTGGCCGGGCCCATGAGGCTCGATCCAGGGGCTATAGCTCAGTTGGTAGAGCGCTTCGTTCGCATCGAAGAGGTCAGGAGTTCGAATCTCCTTAGCTCCACATTTTTTAGGACGGGTCTCCGGAATCCCAGCTCACCTTCTGCGGTTTATTGGCAGTTCAACGTGCCGGTAAGGGGCTGACCCGCCCAGGAATTGGTGGAGTTGGGAACCTTGTAGTATCCGCGGATTTGGTAGGTCCAGGTACCGGACAAATTCGCGGAATTCTGGATTCCTGAGCTGTATGATCGCCCCGAACTCTTGCTCATGTCACCGGTGAACTGCACCACGCCGTCCGGGTCGATGACCTTCAACTCGTGATAGTTGGCGAAGGCAACGGCCGTGAAGCTGCTGACGCTGATTTTGGCTTGGCCGAACCAGAGAAACGAATCGCAGCTCTTGGTCACGGCCACGGTGTTGGCTGCCGGGGCGGGGATGCGTGCGGCGGTCATGGCCATGGCTCCTGTGTCGGTGTCACTGAACGAGGCATGTGCGGGCGAAACCTGGACGGACATCAAGAGGAGTACTGCAGCCAGGATGATGGCTGGTACCTGCCAGATGAAGCCCTTGCCCTGCATGTCCTTGATCCCCGTTTCCATAGCCCGATGTTCTGTTCCAAGTCTGCCCAACGGGTCTCAGGAATGACCTCGGTGAACACTCAAGGTCTGCTCAAGAACGGAAGAACCCACCGGGCCGGTTCAGTGAGGCGTGTGCTGCCCGTATGAGGTTGGACCGTGAGGCGAGGCAGCGGTCCGTTGTTTGCCGCAAAGCCGGAAGTGCTTGGGCCGCGTCCTCGAAGTGGTTTTCCCGGATCATGGATTCCATGGCCCGGCACTGGTGCTCCGTTTCCAGCGCACCCACCATGGCGGAGCTGATCTTCAGGCTAAGAAGTGCCGTTGTGGTCTCTGAGGCATCGCCGTCATCAACTGCGTGGACAATCCTTTCCACCCGCTGCGGGAGCATTGAGAAGTACTTTGCCAAGAACCGCAACGCCGGCCTCGGGTTTCCAAGCTCGTCAGCAAGGGACTGGATTCGGCCCAGGTCCCAATCGCCGGTGGCGGAGCTACGCGGCGGCTTCATCCCCGGCCCCTGCGGTGTTTTCCGGCGTTGATTTATTGGGATCTTTGGTCCAGATGGAGGCGAGCATCCCGATCACCAGGATTGCGGGGGCACCGTACATCAGGGTGTTCATGACCATGGGTTCGCGGAGCGTGCGGATGGCATTGCCTACGTACGGGATGGTGGCTACTTGCTTGTCCACGGTTTGGCCCTGAAGAGTGGCGATCCAGGGGTCGATGCCGTTATTGGCGTCGCCTTTGGTCTGGACTGCCACGCCCCCGTCGGCAGTGGTGGTGATGTCCGTGATGCGGTGGGTTTCCACCCGTTGATCCTCGACGGGGATGTGGTAGGTAATGACGTCGCCCACTTTGATGTCATTTATGGGGGTGGGGACGGTGACGACGACGTCTCCCGGGTTGATCAGCGGCGCCATGGATCCGGTCAACATGGTTGAGGTCTGGTAGCCAAGAATCCGCGGTCCTATCGCGAGGAACAGGAAAATCACGGCGCCCAGGACCAGCATGCCCACGCCGATGCCCCTGACGACTTTGCCGGCTACCCGGCGGAATGCGCCCGGCTTGTCATGGGATGAAGTTGTGGCCGCTGCGGGCTGCTTCACAGCGGCGGTCTCGGGGGACTGCGCGGCGGAACGCCGGCCGTGGGCGGCTGGGGTGGAGATGGTGCTCAGTGCGCTCATGCCTGGCGTTCCTTTCTATGGTTTGTTGTGCTTTAGTCTGTCCGGACAAACTCAAGGCTTGCTGCGGTGCGGCCTCAAGACTTGCTCAGGAAATGGGCCGGGGACCGGCCTGAAGGGCAAACGGGCCGGCCCCCGGGGCTATGGGGGAGCTTTTCGGCTCCCTTGTTGCTTATTTGGTGGTTTCGGTGCGTTGGGTGCCGGTGAAGGCGAAGGCGATGGTGGAGGTGGCGCCTTGGAAGTCGTTGTTCGCGGTGGTGGGGAACGCGGTGGTGACTTTGAGGTTGTCGGTTTTGGCCGAGGTCAGTGAGGTGAGGTTGGCCAGGGCTTTGTTCGCTGCGATCACGGGTCCGGAGGCCAGGACGGTGCTGCGGGTGCCGGTGCAGTTGTAGGGTGCGGTGGCACCGGTCCAGGCCACACTGCAGTTTTCGATGGTCAGTTGCAGGCCGTTGGTGGCGTCGGTGGTGAGCAGGGAGCCGGTGGCCCCGGCGGAGGTGGTGAGGGTGACGTTGTTCAGGTCTGAGTTGCCGGTGTTGGCCAGGGTGACGAGTTTTTCGACCTTGTCTCCGGGCAGCAGGCCCGCGACGGGGACGTTGAGGGTGTTGGCCGGTCCGGGTGCGCCCAGGGCGATGGTGACGGTGCCTGCGGTGACTGCCTGGGAGGCGGAGGTGGAGGACGTGAACGCGCCGTAGGTGCCCATGCCGGCCACGGCGGCTGCGGTGCCGACCAGTGCGACGGAGGCGAGGATTTTGCCGGAGGTGGTTTTGAGGCTGATGGCCATGAGGATCAGTTTCCTTTCGGGAGGCCACCGTGAGACCGGCCGGCCGTTCTTTTCCAGCCTCTCTGGCTGACAGGTTCTACTGTGCCGGGCGTGGATCAAGAACAAATCCTGTGAACGGTCAACACTGCCTCAGGAAAACCTCAAGACTCCCGCAAGCCAACCTAGGAGCGGAATTCGGCAAATACCCGCACAGGCCCCGCCTCGAAGTCGGCGCCCTCCTTAAGCCCCATCGCTTCGTAGAAGGCCCGTTGTCCGGGTTCATCGTCAGTGATGAGGACGAACTGCCGCACGTGCCGGTATCTTTCTTGAACACGGCTGAAAAGGGCTCGCCCAACACCTTTATTTTGGAACTCAGGCCTGACGAGAATGTCTTGAACGTAGGCAATGCTGGCATCGTCTGAAATAGCCCGAGCCAAGCCCACTAATGCGCCTTCTTGGTTTCGGGCCACCACCACTAGTGAAGAGTTCCTGATCGCTTGGGCAAGAACGCTTGGGCGGTTGGTGTAGGCGGACCAACCCACCGATGTGTAGAGGGAGAGGAGCTCCGCCTCAACTACCGTTCCATGTGTTGAAAATGTGAATGCAGACATTGGGACAGCCTTGCACGATTAGCGCGCATGAACCTGCAACTAAGCTGAAGCTGTGAGCCAACCACAAGTACCTAAGCCACTGGACGAGGGTCCTTTTTATCACGGCACGAAGGCGGACCTTCGGGAAGGCGACTTCCTTAGCCCAGGCTTCAGGTCCAACTACCGTCCTGAGGTGGTGGTGAACCATATCTACTTCACAGCTCTTCGGGATGGGGCAGGTTTGGCCGCCGAGCTCGCGGCCGGTGATGGCCAACCGCGCGTCTACCTCGTTGAGCCCACCGGTGCGTTCGAGGATGACCCCAACGTGACGGACAAAAAATTTCCCGGCAACCCTACGCGGTCGTTTCGCAGCGGCGCCCCGCTCAGAGTCATCGGTGAAGTGACCGATTGGACTCGTTTGGCTCCGGACGCCCTGCAGGAATGGCGGGTACGTCTTGCGGCAATTGCTGCGGACGAACGCGGAGAAATCATCAACTGACGAGGCGGCTCCGCTGCCCGGCTGTCTGGCCATGCCGCACAGGCCGTCGCCGGGAAGATCACTCCAAACAGCCAAGTAGTACTTGCCGGCGGGTCTACAAAACTCGAGTACCAACTACTCGTGCGCCTCCTTGCCGGCTGGCTTTTACTGGAGCCAGCGGATCCACGCACCGGCCGATGACCCCCCTCGTTCGCCGGAGCTGCCCCAAGGATCCGCGGCAGGGGCCGGACGGCATCACCCAGAAGTGCTGTCCGGCCCTGCGCAGGAGGGCCATTGTTGCGGGGAAGCAAACAGGTATATCGTTAAGTATCGTTCAGTATCGTTCGCGACATACCGAGGTGAGCTTGATGCATAATTCTTTCCCTGCAAATGGATTCATGGGAAACAACCTGGATGGCATGTGGCAGGCCGTGGAGGAGTTCCGGTCGCGGTTTGAAAAGCGTGCCGGTACCAGGGCGGGCCGGGGTGAGTTGAGGACAGCCATATTGGCCCTACTTGCTGAGCGTCCAATGCACGGATACCAGATCATCCGTGAAATCGAGGAGCGCAGCGGCGGAAGTTGGAAGCCCAGCGCCGGCTCGGTATATCCCACGCTTCAGCTGCTGGCGGACGAAGGTTTTGTCAGTACCGAAGAATCCAATGGCCGCAAAATCTACTCCCTCACCGAGGCTGGACGGGAGGACGTTGCAAGCGCCGAAACTGCAGCGCCGTGGGAATCCGCCGGTAACACCCCTGGTTTCGCCGCACTGCCCAAGGCCGGGGTGGAACTTGCCCAAGCCGCGGCACAAGTGGGCCGCACTGGTACCCCAAAGCAGGTGCATGAGGCCGTGACAGTGCTGGAAGAGGCACGTCGCAGGCTGTATTCGATCCTCGCCCAGGACTGAAGGGCGTGACGTCGCTTCGAGGCGACCATACGGATTCCTTGGCCGGGCAAGCCCGCGCCCGTTACCGACGCATACTCAGGTTCGCCGCATGGCATTTGCTGGTGACCTGGTGGTTCGAGCTGTTCCTGCCTCGTGTGGGCTTGCGAAGATTGACCGAGCGTAACCGCGCCCGGAGGATGCAACGCTTTGCCAGGCGGTTCCATGACCTTGCTGTGGAGCTCGGCGGCTTGATGATCAAGGTGGGCCAGTTTATGTCATCCAGGCTGGATGTTCTTCCGCCTGAGATCACCGCTGAACTCGAAGGCCTCCAGGACGAGGTGCCGCCCGTTCCTTTCCCTGCCATCAGGACTCTTGCCGAGGCGGAGCTCGGGGCACCCCTGGAAGCTGTCTTTGCGTCAATTGAGGAGACGCCCATAGCGGCAGCGTCCCTTGGGCAGGCGCACCGGGCAAAGCTCCTCCCCGGCGTAGCTGAGGATACTGGCCTCAGCAGTGTTGTTTTCAAAGTACAAAGGCCCGGCATCGATACCATCGTGGACGTCGATCTCGCTGCTCTGCGACGCGTGGGAGGCTGGCTCAGCCGTATCCGCATCGTCTCAAACCGTGCCGACGTGCCCGCACTGATCAAGGAGTTCGCACAAACCAGCCTTGAGGAGATCGATTACCTCAATGAGGCCGCAAATTCGGAGCGTTTTGCGGCTGACTTTGCTGACGACGACAGAGTGACGGTTCCGGGTGTGGTCTGGGAGCGGACTACACGCCGCGTGCTCACCTTGGAAGACGTCACCGCCATCAAGATCACCGATGCTGAGTCCCTCCGCATGGCTGGAATTGATCCGGGGTCAGTTGCCCCGGTATTTGCGTCCGTGATGTTTGACCAGTTGTTCACAAAGGGCTTCTTCCACGCCGATCCCCACCCTGGGAATATCTTTGTCACGCCCGATTCCACGTCGGCGGAACGCCCCTGGAAACTGACGTTCATCGATTTCGGCATGATGGGTGAGGTTCCGGCCAAGACCAGGAGCGGGCTGCGGAAGCTCTTGATCGCGGCGGCCTCCCGGGATGGAAAGGGCCTTGTGGCCGCCATCAGCGATGTGGGTGTCTTGATGCCCTCGGCTGACACGGCTGAGCTGGAGCGGGCCATGACGGGACTCTTCGCACGCTTTGGTGGCATGGGTTTCGCAGAACTTCGTGACGTGGACCCACGGGAGTTCCGCGATTTCGGGGCAGAATTCGGCAACGTCATCAGGTCGCTGCCATTCCAGTTACCGGAGAATTTCCTGCTCATCATCCGCGCCATGTCACTGACATCCGGGGTATGCAGCTCGCTGGATGCCCGCTTCAACCTGTGGGATTCGGTGGAACCCTATGCAGCACAGCTGCTGCGGGACGAGCGCGGCAACCTCGTCTCTGACCTGGCGGGTCAGGCGTTCGACGCCGCCACGGTCGCTTTGCGCTTGCCGAAGCGGCTTGACGGTCTGGTGACCCGGTTCGAAGACGGAACACTCCAGGTATCCAACCGTCGTTTGGAACGCCAGATGTCCCGGCTCATCGTTTTGGTCCGCCGAGCAGTAGCAGCAGTGGTTTTCGCAGCACTGCTGGTTGCCGGATCTGTGATTCGGTCCGAGGACCTTGTGCTGGGCAACTTGGTCATGATCGCATCGGCGGTTCCGCTGCTCTACGGTCTGTGGCCCGGGCGTGGAACGCAATGAGCTTTCAGGGTCGTCGTAGAATTGCGCTGTGACTGAGACCCCAGCGCCCCATCCCGAAGCCTCCGGCAAGATGTCCGGCCCCATCCTGGTGGGTGTGATGCCCGGGCAGCAGCCGGTGGTGGTGGAGCAGGCGGCCCGGATTGCCGCCGGAGCGGGCCTCCGGCTTGTTTGCGCCTATGCCGATGCCACGGTGTATCCCGTGGATGGAACAACCGGAGGGCCGGCTGCGCCGATCGACCCGGACGGCGTTGATGGCGCTCAAGGGATCCCCGATGCCCTGAAGGTAACCCTTGCCGAACAGCTTTCCGGCCGCGAGATTGAGTGGAGCATCGTGCCGCTCGCAGGGGAGCCGGCGCACGCCCTGGCACGCGAAGCAGGGAGCATTGGTGCCTCCATGATTGTTGTGGGCACGCGCGAGCACAAGCTGACCGCTGCGCTCAAAGAAATGACCGCAGGTTCCGTGGCCCGGCGCCTGTCCCATCGGCAGGATCTGCCGGTTTTGGTTGTCCCCGTGAACCCCCGGGTCCCGGACGACGATGACGACTACTGAGGTAAAACGTCCCCTTCACTTTCGCTGGCACCTCATTGGGATCGTTGCGGCTGGCGGCGTTTTTGGAGCGCTGGCCCGCCACGGCCTCGGGCTGGTCATTCCGGCTCCAGGTGCCTGGCCTCTGCCGACTTTGATCATCAACCTCTCAGGCGCCCTGGCGTTGGGTCTCCTGCTGGAAGGACTCTCCCGCAGGGGGCCCGACGCCGGCACCCGGCGGGTTCTTCGGCTCGCCTTGGGCACAGGATTCCTGGGAGCTTTCACAACGTACAGCACCTTGGCTTTGGATGCGGTCCATCTTTTGATGGCCGGTGCCGTACCCGGAGCCGCCGGGTATTTGGCTGCGAGCTTGTTCGGCGGGGCCGCCGCCGCCACCGCAGGCATCTGGTTGGGGGCCTGGCAGCACCGGCGCGTTACCGGAGGGCAGCTGTGACGGTGATACTCCTCGCGCTCGCCGGAGGAATCGGCGCAGTGGCCCGCTTCGTGGTGGACGGCGCGATTCGGCAGCGCTTCAAGACCGCCCTGCCGTGGGGCACCATCCTGATCAATATCACCGGTTCCTTTGCCCTGGGGGTTCTTGCCGGAGCGGTAATGAGGGGACGTGCGTCGGAGTCCGTTTTCCTGATCTTGGGGACGGGTTTCCTTGGCGGCTACACCACCTTCAGTACAGCGAGCCTGGAGACCATCCGGTTGATTCAAAGCGGGCGGACGGGGTTGGCCCTCATCAACGGATTGGGTTCAATGGCAGCGAGCGTTCTTTCAGCTACGGCCGGCGTGGGGGTTGGCCTGCTGCTGCCGTGAAGAGTGGTCAAGCTCACCAACGGAAGTGTCATGCCCCGCCTGTAGGATCGAGCCATGGCTAAGAAGACTTTCAATGAGCTGTTGTCCGCCCAGGTTGCCAATGAGTTTGCAGCCTCCCAGCAATACATTGCAGTGGCTGTGTACTTTGATGGCGAGGACCTCCCGCAGCTGGCCCGTCACTTCTACCGCCAGTCGCTCGAGGAGCGCAACCACGCCATGATGATGGTCCAGTACATGCTGGACCGCAACGTCCACGTTGAGATTCCGGGCATCGCCCCTGTTCGCAACAACTTCACCAACGCCAAGGAACCCATTGCGCTCGCCTTGGAGCAGGAGAAGGAAGTCACCCGCAACATTGAGGAGATGTTCCGCGTTGCCCGTGCTGAGGGTGATGCCCTGGGTGAGCAGTTCATGTTGTGGTTCCTGAAGGAGCAGGTTGAGGAAGTGGCGTCCATGACCACATTGCTGAACATCACCGAGCGGGCAGAGAACCTCTTCGATATTGAGAATTACGTAGCCCGCGAAACTGTGGGCGATGGTGGAAACGACACCAGCGCTCCCTCCGCTGCCGGCGGCGTCATCTAACTGCAATACCGTCATCTACCTGCAATACCGCCATCTAACAGCAATACAAGGGCCACCAGCCTCAAAAGGCCGTTGGAAGCTTAGCTTCCGGCGGCCTTTTCGCGTTCAAGGTTCTCATCCGGTGGGGAGGGAAGCAGCATGGACAGGCGGCTGGCGATGCGGGCGAGATCCACGGGCAGCACGTTCCGGCTCGTCTCTGTGTCCCAATTCAGTGGTTCGGTGCTGATCAGGAACAGGGTGATGTCCTGGTCGTAGAGCACATCCACCACGTTGCTGAACCGCTGCCAAGCCGGCGCGGATGCAGCATCACCTTCCGTGGGGGAAGGGACATCGTCTATGACCCACGTCGTGAACGTTTCAGCCAGCGCCAGGAAGTCAGACGTCGATGTCAGCCCGTCACACAGTTCCTCAAAACTGACCCACAGAACATCCGGATCGGAGTTCTTGACCACTATCGGCTGGGTTGTCGGCTGAACCACACGGCTTTGGGATGGCACTGGCCGGAAGAGACCCAGGCGGCCCAGCTGCCCGGGCGTGCCCGGGGAAATGATGCGCCCCGATCTGAAGGCACCGGTCCCAGGCTCTGTTCCTGCCGCCGGGTAACGACGAAAATCCGTGGAACCATCGATCTCCACCACATCCATCATGTCCTTGATGGCCTCGATGGTGGGCAGGAAATGATCATGCCAGAGAGGGTTGGGCAGGAGCTCGTCCGGGGCGTAGTTGGAGGTGACCACCAGGGAAATGCGGCGCTGTGCGGCGGTCCGGAGCAGCCGGGAGATGAACATGCCGTCGCCGATGTCGTGGACATGGAACTCGTCAAAGAACAATACGTCAACACCGTCCAGCAGCCCGTCCACCGATTGCTGGATAGCTGTGCCGTTTCCGGATTCCCACCCTTGGGTGCCGCCGTGAAGGCTGCGGAAAAAGTCGTGGAAGTGGACGCGCCGTTTGCGTGCCCTGAGCCTTGCGTAGAAGCTGTCCATCAGCCAGGTCTTTCCGCGGCCTACAGGTCCGTAAAAGTAAAGGCTTCTTGGCGACTTCCGCAGAAGCGCCCGACGGCGGCCGGTCACCTGTGCGCCAAAGGTGGCCAACCGCTCAGCTGCTTGACGCTGACTTGCAGCAAGTTCAAAACCTGACCGCCCGGCGTCGTACGCCATGCCTTCGAGCAGAGCCCTCATGGTGTCCCGTTGACTGCGGGGACGTCCCAAGGAAGGCGTCACAGCCAGCCTTTTCGCTTGAAGATGACGTACATGAGCAAGGCAGCGCCGAACATGAGTCCTACCGCGAGCGGATAACCGAAGTCCCAGTGCAGCTCGGGCATGTGGTCAAAGTTCATACCGTAGACACCTGCCACGAAGGAAGGTGCAAAGAGGATGGCTGCCCAGGAGGAGATCTTTTTGACTTGCTCGTTTTGCGCCGCGCTGGCCTCATTCTGCCGGTTGGCTGTCAGCGTGCCGTCAAGGGTGAGCGCATTTTGGAGGAGGTCCCGGAAAGAGTTTGCCCTGGAAATCACCCGCTGTACGTGGTCCTCGACGTCGCGGAGCGAGCGCTGGAGCTCAATGTCCACGCCATATTTTTCGAAGCCCTTTTCCAGCAGCACCATCATGTCAGGCAGGGGGTGGATGGCACGCTGGAACTGTATGACTTCACGGGCCAGCTCATAGATACGGCGTGAAACCGCGCTGTCACCGCTGAAGAGCTGGTCCTCAATCTCGTCAATGTCGTTTTCCAGTCCTGCAACCACTGGTGCGTAGTCGTCCACCACCTGGTCCAGGAGGGCGTAGAGCACGGCCTCCGGACCATGGCGGAGGAGGTCCGGGCGCTCTTCCAGCCGTTTGCGCACACGAGCCACGCCACCGGTCTCGGCGTGCCGGATGGTCACTACAAAGTTCGGTCCCGTGAAAACGTGGAGTTCGCCGAATTCCACTGTTTCGGTCTCGTCCAGGTAGCGCGCGGGCCGCAGGACTGTAAAGAGGTTGTGGTCGTAGCGCTCAAGCTTGGGCCGCTGGTGAGCTGAGACGGCGTCCTCTACGGCAAGTTCGTGAAGCCCGAACTCCTGGGCAACGGCAGTCATTTCGTCCTTGGTGGGACGGTACAGGCCGATCCAGGCCATGCCACCATGTTCCGCCAGCGTCTCAAAGGTTTGCTCGAGGGTGTGCGGGGTGGCAGTGCGGACGCCGTCCACATATACGGCGTTATCAATGATGGTCACTGGTTGAACGCTACTGCATGGCTCCGATGATGGCGCCCGCGACGGTCATTGCCACGAGGTCGTGGCCGGAGTCGATCAGGGTCACCGCGGTTGGACGACCGGCGAAGCCGTTGTGGATGACGTGGCCGCCTGCGCGAAATACCAAGGCGAGGATCAGCGCGAAGAAGCCGCCGGCAAGGAAAGTGTTGAGGTCCAGGGCGCTGATGAGGACTGCGAGGAGGACGCTGGTCACCGCTGCTGCCACCATCATGGGAACCCAAATCCCCGCTCCGCCTTCAATGTTCTTGAGGTCGTCTTCGGTTTTGCCGATTGCCTGCATCCACCGGCGGCCAAGTACGGCCGGCATGTACCAGACGAAGCCGATCACCATGGTTGAAACGAAAGCCAAAAGTACGGCGAGCCAGTTGATCTGGGAGATGTGTGAGAGCCAATCCATGCCTAAAAGCCTAATGCGCTCAGGCGTCGGTCCCCGTGCTTCTGCCCTCCGGCCGGGACCGTGTTGGTGTTGCTGCCATTCGGCCAATCAGTGGCTCGGTGCGGTAGGGGATATGGGTGTGCAGGGCCAGGACGGTTTCGGTCCTGATGACGCCCTTGGTGCGCAGAACGGAACGCAATGCTGATTGCAGGTTGTGGGTGTCGGTTGCTACTACCCGGCACCACAGGTCACCCCGGCCGGAAATTTCGTGGACCTCCAATACCTGGGGGATCAGGCGCAAGGCGCCAATAACGCCGTCGAGCTCGCGGTGGGTGACTTCAATGGTGACGAAGGCGACGACGTCGTAGCCCACCTTTTCGAGGTCCACTTCCCGCCCTGCTGCATGAAGGACTCCGGACCGGAGAAGGCGCTTCACCCGGCTCTGAGCGGTGTTGCGTGCAATCCCCAGGGCATCACTCAATTCGGCGATCTGCATGCGGGGGTCCTTGATGAGTTCCAACAGGATCTTCAGGTCCATGGGGTCCAGCGTGTTCAAATGGTCACTCCAGCTCATGTGGCTCGCACTACTTTGAGTATTTTGCTCAATTCTTACATTCCCATAGCTCTTTGAGCGCAGCCCTATTGCATTCTGTTGCCATCAATAGTTAGCGCCGGTTGTTCTTCCCACAAGGAAACCAGCAGCCCGGCCACCGAGCCCGAAGGCAATGAAATGACTGTCTTGAGCGAACTCCGCATGCGTCCGGTTACCGCCGAGCGCTGGGGATGGGATGCCTCCACCACCGCCAGGTTGGTCCTGGCCGGGGTAGTGATCTTTACACTTCTGGTTGGTGCGAACCTCGCCACACCCTTGTATCCCTTGCTCCAAGCCAGGCTGGGCATGTCCTCACTGGGCGTCACCGTCGCTTTCTCCAGCTACGTCCTGGCGTTGGTTGCAGTTCTCATGGTGGCAGGGCACTGGTCGGACCACATCGGGCGGCGGGCCGCGCTGGTGCTGGCTGTGTTCGTCGGTTTGATAGGCGGAGTGATCTTCGCCAATGCCGACTCGCTTGTGACGTTGTCCCTGGGAAGGGCGCTGCAGGGTGTGGCCGTAGGCCTGGCCACCGGAGCCAGCTCGGCGGCGCTGCGCGAACTGCTTCCCCAACGGCCGGACTGGGCCTCCCGTTTTACGCTGCTTTCCTCAGCCGGAGGTGTAGCCGCCGGCCCGGCAATTGGTGGCCTCTTGTCACTCCTGCCGGACCCCACCCGCACCCCGTATTACATCCATTCGGCGGTATTGGTAGCGGCCCTTGTTCCGCTGTGGCTCCTCAAAGCCAGGCCCGCCATCGCCCCCGCGGCAGGGCCCAGGCCCCTCAAGGTCCTTGCGCCGCGGAAGCCCTCCGTCTCCCGTGACGCGCGGGGAGCGTTCTGGATGGCTGCCGCTACCGGCTTCCTGAGTTTCGCGGTGTTTGGCTTCTGCCTGTCCTTGGCCCCGAGCTATTTCGCTACTGTGGTCCACGCTGATTCGAGGCCGCTGATCGGCCTGCTTGCCGGCATCACTCTGGGAGCTTCCGCCCTGAGCCAGCTGCTGGGCGTCCGCGGACGCCTGCTTGTTCCTGTCTCACTTGGCGTGCTGGGTGTCTCGGTGGTCCTGGTGGGAGCCGCGGCAGCGTGGTCCAGCCCATGGTTGCTTGTCGCTGCCAGCATCACGGCAGGGATAGGCCAGGGAATCGCCTTCCAGCAGGTATTCAACGAGGTTGCCGGCAAAGTGGAAGCAGCCCGCCATGCCCAAGTCATCAGCACCGTGTACGTCATCACCTATCTGGGTAGCGCTGTCCCGGTGATTGGGCTGGGATTTGCCGTGACGGCACTTGGCCTGCAGGCCGCCGTCGTGCTGTTCACTGCCTTGTGCGGCGTCGCAGCGCTATCGCTGGCAGCAGTATCACTGCATGGCGCCCTGCGCTCCTGATCAACGGCGTTTAGTCGTTCTCGGGAAGGGGTCCCCGGTTGCCGGGAATGTGTTGGAAGACCATGGTGGTTTCCGTGTGACCCACCACAGGATCGGTGGCGAGGTTGTCAAGGAGCCAGTTGCGGAGGTCATCCGTGTTGGCTACGGCGATGTGGAGAAGATAGTCCACTGAGCCGGTGGTGTGGAACGTGGAAATGACCGCCGGAAGCTTGGGAACCCGTGCGGTGAAGCGGTCAATCTGATCCCGGTCATGGGCGCGCAGGCGTACAGCAATGAGTGCTTGTACAGAGCGGCCGATTGCCGGCAGGCTCAACACCGCTTCGAAGCCCTCAATGATTCCGCGTTCGGAGAGCGCCCTGGTGCGCATCAGGGCCGTGGAAGGTGCAATTCCCACGAGTTCAGCCAACTGCTTGTTGGAAATGCGGGCATCGTCCACCAGCGCGGCGAGAATCCGTTCATCGATCGCGTCCAGCGGCTCTGCGCTGCCGGCGCTTGACCGAACATTCTTCGTGGGGTTGGTCACGGATCCTCCTGAAATTGCCTTCCATCCATCCTATGCGGTCAATTCTTCAGGTGACTATCGTATTGCGGAACTC
Source organism: Paenarthrobacter aurescens (assembly GCF_041549525.1). Lineage (NCBI taxonomy): Bacteria > Bacillati > Actinomycetota > Actinomycetes > Micrococcales > Micrococcaceae > Paenarthrobacter > Paenarthrobacter aurescens. The sequence goes on along the minus strand of NZ_CP157456.1, from coordinate 2,890,587 downwards.
CGGCGAATCCGTCTCCGGTCAAAGCGCTGCAGCGGCTCGCTGAGCAACATCAACAGCAGTGGCCAATTACCTGCCCCGGGAATGGCGACCGCCAGGACCAGTGCAGCAAGGAAGAGCCCGGAAACGATCCAGCTCGCCCGGATGCCCATCACTGCGTCATCGTCAGACATCTCGTGGAGATCGGGGTGGGAACGCAGATAGGAGCGTGTCAGAAGAAGCATCAGGCTGGTGGCGAACAACGTCCCTATGTAGACCAGGGGCTGGGCCCAATCCGATTCCAACTGGGTAGAGAGCGAGGTTGCCACCGGCATCACCACAATGGTGAACATCCATGCCACCGTCAACCACAGCAGGCCCGGGTCCACGCGCTTGACGCTGCGGAAAATCTTGTGGTGGTGCACCCAGAACACAGCGATCAGGATAAAGCTTAAACCGAAGCCCAGCAGGGCAAACTGTTCCTCGGCCAACCACTGGGCCGTAGTGCCATTGTGGTCGGCCAGTTCCCCCACGCTCTCCATGAGCGGCAGGATCAACAAAGTCAGGGCGATCGCCACAACTGCATCCGTAAAAGCCTGTACACGTTCCGGGGACGACAATTCCCGGGCTTTCGTGACCTGTGCCATGCCTCCGATTGTAGGGGCAGTCCGGGGTAAATCAGCAGGAGATCTACGGCGAGCGGTGAACTATCAAGGTGACGGCCGCCGTCGTGCATGACAGTGCGATCACGCTTAGTGCCAAGGCCGTCCAGCCGAACGCCTGAAAAGCCAGACCCCCGGCCCAGCCGATGACGCTGGAGCCCAGGTAGTAGGACAGGTTGTACAGCGATGCTGCCTGTGCGCGGCCTGAGGTGGCAATGGCTCCGGTCCATCCTGAACCGACGCTGTGGGCGGCGAAGAAGCCCCCGGTGAAGATCACCAGCCCGGACAAAGTTGCGGCCAGGTTTTCCAGCAACGTCATGGCTAAACCTGCGGACATGATGGCGATGCCCGCCACCAGGACGTTCCGGCGGCCAAACCTGGTGGTCAGCCCCGCGGCCCACCGCGAACTCACGGTTCCGGACAAGTAGGCCAGGAAAATGAGGCTGACAACGGTGGCAGGAAGAGCGAAAGGTTCAGCATGCAATCGGAAGCCAAGGTAGTTATAGACGGCAACAAAGCCACCCATGAGCAGGAACGCCTGGAGGTACAGCGCCAGGAGTTTGGGATTTCCGGCGTGCCCACCCAAGGTCCGGCAAGCTCCGCGAAATCCCAGTGCTGGTGCCGGGCTGAAGCGACGTTGTTTTGGAACGATCACCAGGAACAATACAGCGGAGACCGTGGCCAGCAGGGATACTGCCAACGTTGCCGCCCGCCAGCCCCACAGTTCACCCACCGGTCCGGCCACCAAACGGCCCGCTAATCCACCCAAGGTAGTTCCGGCAACGTATGTCCCGGCCGCCAGAGCTGTGTGGACTTTGGTGACTTCCTCATTCAGATACGCGATGGCGATTGCGGGGATGCCGCCCAATGCCATGCCTTCCAAGGTCCGCAGTCCCAACAGCACGGGCACGGTGGGTGCAAGAGGCACCAGCAATCCCACCACGGTGGCCACGGCAATGCCGATTGCCATGGCGCGGACCCGGCCGATCCTGTCCGCCAGGAAAGACCATGGAAGTACGGTAGCGGCAAGGCCAACCGTGGCCAGGGAAATACTCAAAGCGGCTTCGGCGGCCGTGATCTGCAGCTCCGATGCCATGAGTGGAAGGACCGCTTGGGTGGAGTACAACTGGGCGAACGTGGCGACGCCGGCGAGGGCCAGCGCGGCCAGCACCCGGCTGTAGCCGCGGGTCCCTTTGACATGCCCGGCCCAGGAATCGGTGGGGGCGTGCCTAGTTGCTTTGCTCACCGAGCCAGACTAGGACGGAGGCAACTCCCTGTTCCAATGCATAGGTCGCTTACGATTGATGCGTTAGTGCATGAATTGATCGCCAGCCGAAGGAACGCCATGGAGCCGGATCATCATCAACTCGTTCAACTGCTCCCGCTGTTGCCGGTCCTGGCAGAACTCGGCCGGACCGAACACATGACTGAAACCGCGGATATCCTCGGCGTTCCCCAGTCAACGGTCAGCCGGGCTGTGGCCAGGGCGAGCGCCATAGTGGGCATGGACCTGCTGATCCGGGATGGCAGGGGGATCCGGCTGACACCTGCAGCCAGGACGTTGCTGCCCTATATCGAGGCAGCACTGCAGGATTTTCAGGCCGGGTTGGACAGGGTTCGGCACGAATCGGATGTGGTCCGGGGGCGCATTGGGGTCTCGTTCCAGCACACTTTCGGCGAGGCGACGTTGCCCCTGCTCATCAGCGCCTTCCGGGCCCGCCACCCGCACACTGTTTTCGAACTCTGGCAGGGCCCACGGGACGAATGCCTGGCACAACTGGCCGCCGGGGACATGGACTTTGCCCTCACGGCACCCATCGCGCCGGAGGGGCGCGGCATCCATGCCATGCCGCTGTACCGTGAACCGTTGCGTGCCGTGCTTCACTACCGGCATCCCTTGGCCGAACGGTCCACCGTGCACCTCTCCGAGCTCCGGCATGACCCTTACATCACCCTTCCCGAGGGAGTGGGCCTGCGGGCACTGGGGGAGGCCCTTTTGCGCGAAGCAGGCTTCCGCCCCCGCATCGCTTTTGAAGTCCAGGAGTCAACCTCCGCCCGGGGCCTGGTCTCAGCCGGGTTGGGGTTCAGCATCCTGCCGCCGGCAGGACCCGGATCAGGGACGGGACAGTTCCTTCCGAAGGCCGAACTCGGGCTCGTTGAAGTGGCCATCGAATCGGATTTGGCGTTCCGGCAAATTGGTATCGCCTGGCGGGAGCGAAGCTTCGAGCCGGATGCGGTGAAACTTTTCCGCGAACTCGTAGCCAACCAAGGGGAGGACTTGCTCGCTGAGCTCGTCAGAGCCCGTTCAGGAACTCCCGGACTACCTCGGACGCTGATCCGGTCCTTGCCTGCTGCCACCCGGTCCCTGCCCATAGATTCAGGCGATGGGGATCTCCGGCAGCAGAAGCTGCAGCCCGGACACCGCTGGTGAGATGGTGAATGGCAGGATAACCCTCCGGTGCGTCACGGTGGTCCCGAACGAAATCGTTGACCAGTGAACGCGCCCACCGTCCGGTGAATGCCCGGGTCATGGCCGTCTCCGTGAAGGCAGGATCGCCCAGCGCATCCTTGTGCACCTTCCGTGCGCCGCTCTCTTCCGTGCGAACCAACGCAGTACCCACCTGCGCGGCTACCGCTCCTGCCGCCAGGACATCGCGAAGCGAAGCGCTGTCCGTGATCGCTCCTGCCGCTATGAGGGGAAGTTCGACGACGGTGCGCACCTGGGCAACAAGCTCCGCCGTCGTCCGGGGTGCTGGTCCCCGCCCGGCGGGCAGGAAAGCAGCCGTGTGACCTCCTGCGGAGCTGTGCTGCACAGCGATGGCATCAGGAGCCTGCTCCACAGCAGCAAGAGCTTCCTCCACGCCGGTAACACTGCAAATGACGCGGCTGCCCGCCTTGCGCAGGGCGTCAACCACCGGTTTGCCCGGCAGCCCGAAAGCGAAACTCACGAACTCCACGGGATCGGCCAGCAGGGCGTCAATCTTGTCCTGCCACGCGTCATCGTCATCGAGCCGCAGGGGAGGAATGGTCACGCCGTAGCGGGCCGCTTCAGGTTCCAATTCGGCCCGGTATGCCTCAATCTCCTCGCGGGCTTCAGGATCTGGCGGGAGTTGACGTGCATCCGGTACGAACACATTCATGCCGAACGGGACCTTGAGTTCCCGCGTGGCAGCTATTTCGGCAATCATGGCTTCGGGGTTTTTGTAGCCGGCGGCTATGAATCCCAGCCCGCCGCCCTCATGAACTGCCTTCACCAACGCCGGTGTGGACGTTCCGCCGGCCATGGGAGCTGCAATAAACGGTGTACCAAATAAGGATTCGGGCATGTGCGGTTTCTCCTCCGGACGCTCCAAGCTAGTCTTTCACGGTGAACAATCCTGACTCTGCCCAGCATTCCCACGCCCAGCCGTTGACCGTGAGCGGCACCGTCATAGGGCTCGACATCGGCGGCACCAAAACCCGCGGCGTCCGGTTCGAAAACGGAATGCCGGTCCGCGATGAGAGCGCAGGCAGCTCAAATGTTCAGAATGTCAGCCGGGAGCAGGCCGCAGCGAACCTTCGTGAGCTGTTCGGCAAAATCGGTGGCGGCCATGTTGATCAGGTCTATGCCGGTGCCGGTGGGATCGATACGGACGAAGACGCCCAGGCGCTCGCGGATCTCATTGCACCCCATGCCCCTGGCGCGCACATCACTGTGGTTCACGATTCACGCCTGTTACTGGCAGCCGGGGGCGCGAGCACGGGAGTGGCGGTCATTGCCGGCACAGGTTCGGCCGCATGGGGAAAGAACGACGCCGGCCAGGAAGCCCGGGCGGGCGGCTGGGGCTATCTGTTGGGTGACGAAGGAAGCGGCTACTGGCTGGGGCGCGAGGCTGTCCGCCATAGCCTGCGCCGGATGAACCAGGGTTTGGAGCCTGATCAGCTCAGCCGCGCACTGTTGGATTCGGTGGGTGTGGAAGAACCCGGCAAGCTGATAGCACTGTTCCATTCACCGGACACCGGCCGCCGTTACTGGGCGCAGCAAGCCAGGTTGGTGGTGGAAGCGGCCGATTCCGGCGATGAAACCAGCATGGCTTTGGTGAAGCAGGCGGGCCGCGACCTCGCTGACCTCGCCGAACAAACCATCCGCCAACTGGGACTGGAGGGCCCGGTGATCCTGGGAAGCGGTCTCGGCATGAACGTCCCGCGGCTTCAGGAGGCATTCAAAGCCAAACTGGCCGAAAGCGGCATCACTGATGTGCGCATCCTCCAGCAGGATCCCGTCTTCGGTGTTCCGCGTTTGGTGGCAGAGCAGCGCCCCTAGCCGCGTTTTTGTACACCTAATGCCCTCAAAGGGGCCTCTTTAGGGCATTAGCTGTACAAAAATTCAGCCGCGGGTTCGTGGGCGCAGCTTCACTCCCGGCAGGGGCGGGGCGGGAATGCGGCCGGCTTCCGGTCCTGCGTCCGGGCCATGGCCGGGGACAAACCCGAAGCGTGAGGTGGCGGCAGCGGCGTCGTCGAGCAGCCCTTCGGCTTCCCATTCCTCGCGCGCCTTTTCAACTTCCTCGTGGGTCCTGCCCACAAAGTTCCACCACATCAGCAGGTCTTCGCCGAACGGTTCGCCGCCCAAAAGCATGAAGCGGGTCTCCGGCTCCGCCTGGACCGCCAGGTTGGACCTTCCGGCGCCCAGATAAGCCAGTGGACCTGCTTCAATGTCCTGACCATCGATCACGAGGTGGCCGTCAAGGACCAACACTGCGTGCTCGAAGTCAGGCCGCAGCGGCAGGTCCAAGGATCCCGTACCGGTGATGTCCGCTCCAACAATGGGGCTGAACATGGTGGCGGGGGAGCGCTGACCGGCGAATTCGCCCACCATCACGGTAGCCCTGAAGCCTTCACCCACTGCCACCGGCAAGTCCTTGACCTGCTCGAATGACGGCGCGCGGTGCCGGTGCTCATCCGGCAGGGCAACCCATAGCTGGAGCCCCCGGGACATGGGGATTTCTTCCACGAGCGCAGCTGACCCGGTGCCCGTGCCGGCCGCAATGACGGAGAACTCCGAGTGGGAGATGCCATTGCCTGCGGTCATGATGTTCAGCTCGCCTGGCTGGACAACCACATCGCTGCCTACGCTATCGCGGTGCCGGACCGATCCTTCCAGGGGCCAGGTGACGGTTTGAAGGCCGCAATGGGGGTGGGGGAGTACGCTCATGGCCACACGATCCGGGCCGAAGCTATCCAGGAAGCACCAGGCGCCCACGGTGGGCAGTCCCCGCTGGGGAAGCGTGCGGATCACGTTCATGGCGCGCACACCGCCCAAGGGAACCTCGCGCTCGGGCCACAGCTGAACACAGGGACCTTGACCTTCCGGGGCCGCGGGGCAGACTTCCTGTGCGGGGGAAGTATCAAGATTGGTCATGCGATCATCACCTGTGCATAAATGTTGGATATTGAGCTAATCTGTTCCACGTGAACAACGCCCTCCTGAGCTACCACGACGCCGTCCTTTACCGTTCGGGTGAACCGTATCGCATCCTCGCCGGGGCCATCCACTACTTCCGTGTTCACCCCGCCCTGTGGCAGGACCGGCTGCGTCGGCTCAAGGCGATGGGCGCCAACACTGTGGATACGTATGTTGCGTGGAACTTCCACCAGCCTAAGCGGGATGAGGCACCGGATTTCAGCGACTGGCGCGATGTGGGGCGGTTCATTGACTTTGCCGGCCAGGAGGGGCTGGATGTGATCGTCCGCCCCGGCCCGTACATTTGCGCCGAGTGGGACAACGGCGGCTTCCCCGCCTGGCTGACCGGCATTCCCGGCATTGGCCTGCGCTGCATGGACCCGGTGTTCACCTCAGCAATCGAGGAGTGGTTCGATCACCTCCTGCCCATCATCGCCTCCCGGCAGGCATCCGCTGGTGGTCCAGTGGTGGCCGTTCAGATTGAGAACGAATACGGCAGCTATGGCGATGACCACGAGTACATCCGCTGGAACCGGCGCGTCGTTGAGGAACGCGGTATCAGTGAGCTGCTGTTCACAGCCGACGGCGGCACGGACTACTTCCTGGACGGCGGTTCCATTGCGGGAACCTGGGCGACCGCCACACTGGGAAGCCGGGGGGACGAAGCCATAGCTACCTGGCAGCGACGCCGGCCGGACGAGCCGTTCTTCAACGTCGAATTCTGGGGCGGCTGGTTCGATCACTGGGGCGAACACCATCACCGCCGGGACGCTGCGGACGCCGCAGCCGAAGCCCGCAAGATGCTCGATCCCGGCGGCTCACTGTGCGTCTACATGGCCCACGGCGGGACCAATTTTGGTCTGCGCTCCGGCAGTAATCACGATGGCAGAATGTTGCAGCCGACTGTCACCAGCTACGACTCTGACGCGCCCATTGCAGAGAACGGGGCACTGACGCCCAAATTCCATGCCTTCCGCAAGGAGTTCTTCAGAGCTCAAGGCATTGATGAAATGCCCAACATCCCCAGTGAGCTGCTGGCCGAAGCTCCCGTCCTTCCCGCGCAGACTGTTCCGTTGAGCGCAGGCCCTGAGCTTCTTGAGCTGGTCCGGGATGCCGGAAACGCGGTCAGCAGTGTCAAGCCGCTCAGTTTCGAACAGTTGGGTCTTGACGCCGGCATGGTCCTCTACGCAGCCGAGGCCATCCTTCCCGGCCGTGCCGGTTCCCCTGCCCAGAGCAAGCTGAGGATCACGGGCCTGAACGACAGAGCCTATGTGTGGGTTGATGGCGTCTTTGCCGGAATCCTGGATGACGTTTCCGGGGCAGAGGGCCTGACTCTCTCCGGCACCGGGGCAACTGCCCGGCTGGAAATCCTGGTGGAAAACCTCGGCCGCATCAATTACGGACCACTGACCGGTCATGGAAAAGGCATCCTGGGCGGCGTTCTGATCAACCAGCGCTATACCTTCCACTGGACGCAGACCCCTGTGGCCGTTGCCGAGTGGACGCAGAAAAACCTTGAAGGGCTGGCGGGAGCTGAGTTTGAGGTGGAAGAACCAGCTGATACCTATATAGCCCTGCCCGACTCGACGAAGGGCTTTGTGTGGCTCAACGGTTTCCTCCTGGGCAGATATTGGGAGAAAGGCCCGCAGGTGACCCTCTACGCACCGACGCCCCTGCTGAAGACAGGCCGCAACAGCATCAAGGTGCTGGAACTCGAAAAGCGTGGAACCGTCGTCGAACTACGCGAAGGGCCGGACCTGGGTCCTGAAGAAGCGGGTCCCATTGGGGCAGCTGAACTTCCGTAAGCCCCGGGACAAGGTTCTATGCTGACTTCATGACCCTGCCTTTCGATACCCGACCAGCCGCATACGCCGTGATTGTCCAGGAGGAGAAGATCCTGCTGGCGTACTGGAAGCAGGATGGCAAGGAAGGGTGGACGTTGCCGGGCGGTGGCTTGGACCTGGCAGAACATCCAGTGGATGGCTGCAGGCGTGAAGTTTTTGAAGAAACCGGCTACGAAGCACGCATTGATCGAATGCTGGGCATCGACGTCGGACACTGGCCAGGCGAGATCCGCCCAGACGGTTCGGTGAAGGACTTTCAAGCCCTCAGGCTGGTCTATGAGGCAACAGTGGTGGGCGGCGAGCTGACCCACGAGGTAGATGGCAGCACCACCCACGCGGCGTGGATCCCGCTGGAGGATATCCAAGAACTCAACCGGGTGTCCTTGGTGGACACGGCACTGCGCCTGCACCATGAGCGCCCGGCCAACGGAAAGCTGAACTGAAGGCCTAGCCAAAAGCACTGTATTTTAGCTACGCTGAACATCGTGCCGGCTCACAAGCTGCCGGCCCGGATGCCGAGGAGGTGGATTTTGATGATTCCCGCGATCTTGCGCGCCCCGCAGTCAGTTGCGGCGCGCCGTCATCAGCCCACCATTCCTGTCCCGGCATCAGCCCGCCAAAACTAGGGCGGTCGGGCCTCATCAGAGGCATTTCATTGAACACTTACGCTTCTTCAAGCGACCCTTTATTCAGCACCACCACCAACCATGTGCAGGGACCTGTGGAGTACGGCTTCACAGCCTCCACCGCCGCCCTTTTCACTACCCACACCGCCCCTGATTCTCAGGACTCTGCCGTCCCCGGCCGGGTAGTGCGCCTGGACCGAAACCGGGTGCTCGTGGCAACTGCAGCGGATCTGCTGCACCTGCCCTACCCAACGCACGGGCTTGTCCCTGCAACAGGGGACTGGGTATGGATCGGCCACAACAACGCCGGTGAGCCAGCCGTCGTCGAGGTCCTCCCCAGGCATTCCGCGCTGAGCCGCAAGCGGGCCTTTGAAGCCTCCTCGGAGGAGCAGATCCTGGGCAGCAACATTGACATTGTTGCCGTTGTTGTCCCAGTGGATCGTCCGTTGACCCATAACCGCCTTGAACGGACGCTGGTGGCCGCATGGGATTCCGGCGCCACGCCGCTGGTTGTGATCACCAAAGCCGATCTTGCCCACCTCGCGGACGAGGTTGTGGGGGAAGTCATCCTTCAGGCGGCCGGTGTGGAGGTTGTCACCACCTCCGCTGAGCACGGCGATGGCCTCGAAGAGCTGATGCAGCACATACCCACCGGGGCAACGTTGGTGCTGCTTGGTCCCTCCGGGGCCGGGAAATCAACACTCATCAATGCCCTCGCGGGACGGGACGTCCAACAGACCGGCGCGGTCCGGGCCGGCGACGGCAAAGGCAAACACACCACCACCTCCCGGGAATTAGTGCCCCTGGCTGGCGGTGCGGTGCTGATGGACACCCCGGGAGTCCGTGGCTTCGGGCTCTTCGACGCGGAGGAGGGAATGGAAGAAATGTTCGGAGATCTGGAAGAACTTTTCTCCAACTGCCGGTTTACCGACTGCGCCCATCAAGCAGAACCGGGCTGCGCCGTTCAGGAGGCGCTCGCAGAGGAAACCCTTGATCCCAGGCGTTGGGCCAGCTACCTGAAGCTGCAACGCGAACTTGCGGCGCTGGCAAGGAAACACGACGCAGCGGCCCGCCGGGCGTATCAGCGGCAGTGGCACCAGAAGGTCATGTCAGCTGACCGGGGCCAACGTGCAGCGGAGCGTTACAGACACGATCAGGCCGAGGAACGGGCGGGGAAGGGCGGCAAGCGAAGGAAACGCTGAACATTGCCGATTCATTACGGAATTCGTGGCGGCGCTGACAAGCATCGGTGGCGCTGGCTACGCTGGGTGAAGATTGCTTTGCAGCCAAGTAATAAGAGTGCATATGATCATCTGGCTCTACCGATGTTCTCCACCACAGATAGGTAAGCCCTGGTATGGCCGAAGCCATGATTGAGTTCAAGAGCGTCACTAAGCAATACCAAGGCGGCCAACCCGCGGTTGACGCCCTCACCATGTCCATAGACAAGGGCGCCATCACCGTGTTCGTCGGCCCTTCGGGCTGCGGCAAGACCACGTCCCTGCGCATGATCAACCGGATGGTGGAGCCCACCAGCGGAACCATCACTGTTGCCGGCGAGGACATCTCCCAGGTCCCTGCAGCCCAACTTCGCCGCTCCATGGGCTACGTCATGCAGTCATCGGGGCTGCTGCCACACCGATCCGTACTGGACAACATCGCTACCGTCCCGCGGCTCAATGGCGTTCCCAAGGCCGCGGCGCGGAAACGCGCCGCGGAACTGCTCGACGTCGTCGGGCTGGCGTCCGTGCTGGGCAAGCGGTACCCGTCCCAACTTTCAGGTGGTCAGCAGCAGCGCGTAGGGGTTGCCCGGGCGCTCGCTGCTGATCCGCCGGTTTTGTTGATGGACGAACCATTCAGTGCAGTGGACCCCGTGGTCCGTGATGAACTCCAGCAGGAGCTTCTGCGCCTGCAGCGCGAGTTGGCGAAGACCATCGTGTTTGTCACCCACGACATCGATGAAGCAACTGTTCTTGGTGACAAAGTTGCTGTCTTCGCCGTCGGCGGCAAACTTGCACAATACTCGGCGCCGGAAGAGATTCTTCGTGCACCTGCCAATGACTTCGTGGCCTCCTTCGTGGGACGCGACCGCGGGTTCCGGCATCTGGCTTTCAACCCCGCAGACGCCGTGACTTTGCACCCGGTCACCATGGTGAATTCCTCCGATGGCCAGCACGCCGGCCGCCAATCGGGGGAGTGGGCCTTGGTGGTGGATGATGATTCGCGTCCGCTGGGGTGGTCTTCACCGCGCGATGGCGCCGGGTTGATTCCCGGGGGCTCACTCTTCCGCAAGGGAGATACTTTGCGGCGGGCGCTGGATGCGGCGTTGTCCTCGCCGTCCGGCCTGGGCGTTGCCGTGGACGACGACGGCCGGGTGGCTGGAGTCTTGAAGGCACCCGAAGTGCTGGCACTGATCGAAGAAGTCCGCCACCACAGGGAGGATGCCACCTGATGGAGTGGTTCCTTGCCAACAGTGGCATGGTCCTGGGGCTGGCCGGTCAGCACATGGTGCTGGCCATCATCCCCATGATCCTGGGCCTGCTGATTTCAGTTCCCTTGGCGCAGTTGGCCAGGCGCAACAACGTCCTGAGGTCAGTCCTGGCCACAGCTACGTCCTTGCTCTACACCATTCCTTCACTGGCCCTGTTCATTATTCTTCCCACTATCCTGGGCACGCGGATCCTGGATCCGCTGAATGTGGTGGTGGCGCTGACCATTTATGCTGTGGCATTGCTGGTCCGTGCTGCGATGGACGCTTTCGACTCCGTGGATGAGGACCTCCGGAACGCTGCGGTGGCCATGGGGTTCAAACCCCTGGCCCGTTTCTTCCAAGTGGACCTTCCGTTGTCTTTGCCCGTGATGTTCGCCGGTCTGCGCGTTGTATCGGTCAGCAACATCTCCTTGGTAAGCGTGGCCGCACTGCTGGGAGTGGGCAACCTTGGAGTCCTGTTCACTGATGGCCTGCAGCGGACGTTCATTACCGAAGTTGTGGTGGGCATCATCGCCATTCTGGTTCTCGCGCTGTTGATGGATGCGGTTCTGGTGGTCCTGGAGCGGCTGTTGACCCCGTGGACCCGGGCTGCCGGTGGAAAGTCGCCGCGTCCGGACGCCAACGCCCTGGCCACGGAACCCAAGGCCGGAGCTGCCACACGGCCTGCGGGTTTGCGCCCGGACCCTGGAGCGTCGGCATGAACATTTTTGCGGAAACCATTGCCTGGCTGACCAACCCCAAGAACTGGACCGGCACCGGAGGCATCCCCACCCGTTTGCTGGAGCACCTGCAATACAGTGCTTTGGTTCTCCTTATTGCGGCTGCCATCGCAGTGCCTATCGGCCTCTATATTGGGCACACCGGCCGTGGCCGCGTGGTTGCCGTGGCTGTGGCCGGTGCGTTACGTGCCCTCCCCACGCTCGGGTTGCTGGTGCTCTTCGCGCTGCTTGCCGGCAGTGGCCTGATGCCGCCTGTCTGGGCGTTGGTCATCCTCACCGTACCCCCGCTCCTGGCGGGGACCTATGCAGGAATTTCCAGCGTCGATGCCACTGTGGTGGACGCCGCCCGGGCCATGGGGATGACCGAACTTCAGATCCTCTTCCGCGTGGAGGTGCCCAACGGCCTGCAGGTGATGTTTGGTGGTATCCGTACAGCTGTTTTGCAGGTCATCGCCACAGTTTCCGTGGTTGCCTACCTTCCGTTGGGTGGCTTGGGCCGGTACTTGTTCGACGGCCTCGTCCTGCAGGACTTTCCCAGGATGCTCGGTGGCTCCCTGCTCATCGCAGGGCTGGCCATCGCAGTGGACCTGATCCTTGCCGGCGTGCAGAGGCTTGTCCTCTCACCCGGCCTGACCCTCGATTCAAGAGGCCGCCAGAAGGCAGCCGATGATCTCACAGCCTCGGTTCCAGCCGGGGCTGCCGTTCAAGGAGGTACACCATGAAAAATCCCGTCCCCATGACCCTTACGCGCCGTGGTCTCGGTGGCCTTGCCGCTGGAGTGGGTGTGGCCCTTGCACTGAGCGCGTGCGGCGGCAGTCCGTTGGCCACTCCGTCCACTTCCGCACCCAGCGGCTCTGCCGCTGCCGGTGGTTCGCTGGTGGTTGGTTCGGCAGACTTCCCGGAGAGCCAGGTCATCGCAGAGATTTATGTCGGCGCCCTCAACGCCGCTGGTCTTACTGCCACTTCCAAGCCGAACATCGGCTCGCGTGAAATCTACTTCAAGGCTGTCCAGGACGGCTCCGTTGATCTGGTCCCTGACTACTCCGGCAACCTCCTGTCCTATGTGGATACGGAAGCCAAGGAGGTTTCCGCGGAGGATGTTTACAAGGCGCTTCCGGGCAAGCTGCCGGATGGCCTTGCAGTCCTGGAGCCTGCCAAGGCCGAATCCAAGGACGCCATGGTGGTTACCAAGGCAACGGCTGAGAAGTACCAGTTGAAGTCCATTGAGGATCTTGCCAAGGTCTGCAAGGACTTCACCATGGCCGCGCCGGCTACTTTCGAAACCCGTGCCTATGGCTTCCCGGGCCTGAAGGCCAATTACGGCTGTGAGCTCAAGGGCCTGCAGCCGTTCAACGACGGCGGCGGCAACCTGACGCTGCAGGCACTCCTTGAGGACAAGGTGCAGGTGGCGGACATCTACACCACCACGCCGTCCATTGCGGACAACGACCTCGTGGTCTTGGAAGACCCCAAGAACAACTTCAAGGCCCAGCAGGTTCTGCCGCTGGTCAAGGAGGCCAAGATGACGGACAAGGCAAAGGAAGCGCTGAACAACGTCTCCAAGATCCTCACCACTGAAGACCTCATCAACCTGAACAGGGCCGTCAGTGGCGATCAGAAGCAGGCCCCCAAGGATGCAGCAGCAGCCTGGTTGAAGGACAAGGGCATCGTCAAGTAGCACCTGAACAAAACCGCGTACGACGGCGGTGACGGACCCACGCGGGCCCGTCACCGCCGTCGTCGTTTGTGTGAGTCAAGTCTCAGCTGAACTCCATCACCCGTGTGGCATATTTGAGGGATGGCGAATTTCAAGCAGTCCACCAAGCTTCATAATGTCCTCTACGACATCCGTGGACCGATTCTTCAGGCCGCCCAGCAAATGGAAGCGGAGGGTCACCGGATCCTTAAACTGAACATCGGAAACCCGGCACCATTTGGTTTTGAAGCGCCTGACGCCATTTTGGTGGACATGATCCGCCACCTGCCAAACGCCCAGGGTTACAGCGATTCCCGCGGCATCTTCTCGGCCAGAACCGCAGTCTCCCAGTACTACCAAACACGCGGAATCCAGAACATCCATGTTGATGACATCTACCTCGGCAACGGTGTCAGTGAGCTCATCACCATGTCCCTCATGGCACTGCTGGATGATGGAGACGAAGTCCTGATTCCCACGCCGGACTACCCGTTGTGGACGGCTTCGGTGGCTCTGGCCGGCGGACGGCCGGTGCACTATCTCTGCGACGAAGAGTCCGGTTGGCAGCCCGATCTTGAGGACATGGAATCCAAGATCACCCCCCGTACCAAGGGCATTGTGGTGATCAACCCCAACAACCCCACCGGAGCCGTGTACCCGGAAGAGACACTCAAGAAGATCGTGGCCCTGGCAGAAAAGCATGGGCTGGTTCTTTTCGCCGATGAGATCTACGAAAAAATCCTGTATGAAGACGCCGTCCATGTGAACCTGGCCGGGCTCACCGGGGACGACGTCCTCTGCCTGACCTTCAGTGGGTTGTCCAAGGCCTACCGTGTGTGCGGTTACCGTGCCGGGTGGATGGCAATTTCCGGTCCCAAGAAGGACGCTGCGGACTACCTCGAAGGCATCAACCTGCTGGCCAACATGCGGTTATGTGCCAACGTTCCTGCCCAACATGCCATCCAAACGGCATTGGGCGGCTACCAGAGCATCAACGATCTCATCCTTCCCGGCGGAAGGCTCCTGGAGCAGCGCAACAAGGCATACGATCTCCTGAACGCCATTCCCGGCGTCAGCACCCAGCAGGCCAGGGGCGCCTTGTATCTGTTCCCGAAGTTGGACCCCGAGGTCTTCCATATCCGTGATGACGAGAAGTTCGTCCTGGACCTGTTGAAGGAACAGAAAATCCTGGTCTCCCACGGACGCGCCTTCAACTGGGTTCGCCCCGACCACTTCCGAATGGTGACTTTGCCCAACGTCAAAGACATCGAGGAAGCCATTGGGCGCATGGCGGACTTCCTGTCGAGGTACCCGGGCAACTAGCCTGAGGACCATAGCCGCGCCCACGGGGGTGCGGCCCGGCAGAAAGGCATCCCAATGGCTGCTGCAGTGGAATTCGCCAAAAGTCCGGCCGAAGTCCTGAGAGTTGGGCCGGGGTTTTCGCTGGCAGGGGTGGATCCTGAATCCACCCCCGGGTACACCGGCGCAAAGGCGGATGGCAAAGCACTGCTGGCCGCCCAGGATGACCGGCTGGCGGAGCTGCAGGAAAAGCTCTTTGCCGAAGGGAGGTTCGGCAACCCCAAGCGGCTCTTGCTGATCCTTCAGGCCATGGACACTGCAGGCAAGGGCGGCATTGTGAGCCATGTGGTGGGTGCCATGGACCCCCAAGGCGTGCAGCTGACCGCGTTCAAGGCCCCTACGGATGAGGAAAAATCCCACGACTTCCTGTGGCGGATCGAGAAACAGGCCCCAGCTGCGGGGATGGTGGGAGTCTTTGACCGCTCGCAGTACGAGGACGTCCTGATTCACCGGGTCCACGGGTGGGCGGATGCTGCTGAACTGGAGCGCCGGTATGCGGCGATCAACGACTTTGAATCGCGCCTGTTCGAGCAAGGAACCACCATTGTCAAGGTCATGCTCAACATCAGCAAAGAAGAACAGAAAAAGCGTCTGATCGCCCGTTTGGATGATCCTGCCAAACATTGGAAGTACAGCCGCGGCGACCTCGCCGAGCGTGCGTTCTGGGACGACTACATGGATGCTTACAGCGTTGCCTTCGAGAAGACGTCAACGGAGATCGCCCCGTGGCACGTGGTCCCGGCCAACAAGAAGTGGTACGCGCGGATCGCAGTTCAGCAGCTGCTGTTGGACGCCCTGGGTGGGATGAAGCTGGATTGGCCAAAGGCTGACTTTGACGTAGCCGCCGAGCGCGCCCTTGTGGTGGAGTCCTAACCCCTTGTGGTGGGGGTCCTTACCCCTGCAGTAGAGCCCGAAGCCGTTACCGCCTGGAATGTTAGTGGGAGCCGGCGGCAGCTCCGCCGTCGTTGTTTGCTTCGCGGGCGGTCGCCAGACGCTGACGCGCGCCTTCAAGCCAATCCTCGCAGCGTTTGGCCAGTGCTTCGCCTCGCTCCCAGAGCGCCAGCGATTCTTCCAAGCTGGCACCGCCCGCCTCCAGGCGGCCCACTACGGCCACCAGTTGTTCGCGGGCTTCTTCATAGCTCAGGTTGTCCAGGGAATCGGGGGTTGGAGCGGCATTGTTCTCAGTCATGGTGTCCTTTGGTGTGATGGTAGGCGGTGGTTTCAGGGGCGCAGCAGCTCAGCAGCTCAGCAGCTCAGCAGATTCAGCGGTCCATGAGCTGAGCCGATCCGGCGGAGACGGCTTTGAATCGTCCCTCAGCCACGCGGACGCTTAGGGCTGTTCCCTCCGGGGCTTCTTCCGGGCTGCTGACCACGTGGTGTCCGGCTTGGTCCTCACCTATGAGCTGAACAACGGCATAGCCGCGGTCCAACGTCTTTTGCGGTGACAAGGCACGGACCTGCGCACGCAGATGGTGGACCTGATCCAGCGCCCGGAGGACGGCGGTGCTGACCGCAGCATGGGTTCTTCGCTGGTGGCGGTGGATGTCTTCGGACCGGGCGTCCACCATTGAAGCGGGAGTGGCAAGTACTGGACGAGACCTCAGCGCGTGGAGCCTGTCCGTCTCCCGGTCCACCATGCGGCTGATGCTGCGCCGCAAGTGTTCCCTGGCCTGCCGAACCATGGCCAACTCCTCGGCAACGTCCGGAACTATTCGCTTGGCAGCATCCGTGGGGGTTGACGCCCGGAGGTCTGCTACGTCATCGAGGATGGGACGATCAGCTTCATGGCCGATCGCACTGACAACCGGTGTGGTGGCTGCCGATACGGCGCGAATGAGGTCCTCATTGCTGAACGGCAGGAGATCTTCCAAGGCGCCGCCACCACGGGCAAGGACAATGACATCCACGTGCGGGTCAGCGTCCAGTTTCTTCAAAGCCGCAATGATCTGTGAAACAGCTGTGTTGCCTTGGACAGCTACTTCGCGGACGTCAAACTCCACTGCTGGCCAGCGCAACGCAGCGTTGCGCATGACGTCTTTCTTGGCATCGGAATCCCTGCCGGTTATCAGGCCGATCCGGTGGGGGAGAAGAGGGAGTTTCCGCTTCCGCGAGTCGGCAAACAGGCCCTCGGCTGCCAGCGCTTGGCGCAGCCGTTCAATCCTTGCCAGCAGATCTCCGAGGCCTACCGGGCGGATGTCCTTCACAGACATGTTCAGGCGTCCGGTCTTGACCCAGAAGTCCGCCTTGACCAAGGCCACCACGCGGGAGCCGCGTTCCAGGGGTATCTTCTGGCGGTCGAGCACAGTTGACCAAACTGATGCGGGAAGGGAGATTTCAGCGTCAACATCACGCAGGGTCAAGAATGCGTTGCCGCCCCGGCGGTTCAGTTCAATGACCTGGCCCTCAATCCAGGCAGCCGGGGCCCTCTCTATGTGTGCCTTGAGCTTGCGGGAGAGCAACTGCAAGGGCCAGGGGTTGTCCGGGCTGGTCTCCGCGGCGGTCCCGGGCAGCGTGGATTCCGGCGTTGGTTCAGCACACATGGGTGGCCCGTGCCTGGTTCATTCGCCGTGTTTGCAGCTGCATTGTCATAGTCCTCGCTCAGGGGTGCGGCTGTGAGTGCCAGCCGGCCATCCAACTCTATCCATAGCTTGGACGAGGCCTCCGACATTTTTTCTGTTATGTGGACAGTCCTAGGATGGTGGAATAGCCCCCGAGCCCGAGGATGACCTTGCGTACTTTTGTCTCAGCATTGGGAGTAATCCTCGCCTTGCTCCTCACAGCCGTCGCTGTTCCAACCGCATGGGTGGACCAGAATATTGTCAAAGAAGAGGGTTTTGTCCGTTTGGCCGGTGCCCTGGGTAACAACCCGGAATTCCAGAGCCGCCTGGCCAGCGCCGCTGTGGGAACGTTCGAGTCCTCGGTGGATCTTCCAGGACCCATTCAGTCATTGGCGGCAGACGCACTCCGTGCCGCGGCGTCGGGCATGCAGTCCTGGAGCGACTACCCGCAGGCGTGGGAAGAAACGGTACGCAATAGCCACAGGTTGAACTTCGGCGCAGTGAACCAAAGCGAGGAGACCGCAGCCACCACAGCCTTGGTCCTCGATATCAGTCCCATGGTCAGGCTCATTCGAGACCACTTCGCTGAGGCCGTCCGGATCAGGATTGATGTTCCAGCCGAAAGCCTGGTTTCCTTGGGCGAGCCATCCCACCGTCAACTGGTGGAGCGGGTGGCAGCCTTCGCACCGTTATGGTGGGTAGCTGCCCTCGGGGCTTTGCTCTCGCTATCGCTGGCGCTCGTGGCCGCCCGTCGGCGTTCTCTGGTGCTGGTGTTCCTTGGGCTCGGCGGATTGGCGCTTGCTGCACTCTGGACGGCAGGTGCGGATCTCGCCGGGGGAGTGGTTGGAAACCTGTCCAGCGCCAACGGCGTGGCTGAGTTGTTTAAGCAGGAGTTCCTCACCGCAGCCAAGACCGGCTTCGGAGAATGGGTTCTCACTGCAGCAATCGCCGCAGGGGCCGTGTTTGTGGCAGGCGTCATAGGCTCCGTCGTGTCAGGGCGACGAGGGTCACGTTCGGCCGGCAGCTAAAGTCCTGCCTGATAGCAGGTAGGCAAAGTCTGGCCCGGTAGCATGGAGGAATGACCAGCACAGCAGTTTCCATTCCTATGCCCACGGTGCCCCGCAGACGCCGTTCTCCGGAAGAGGTTCATGCAGCGGCACCCGTCACGGGTCCCAAGAAGGTTCTGTTGGCAGCTCCTCGAGGGTACTGTGCCGGCGTGGACCGCGCTGTTATTGCTGTGGAGAAGGCGCTTGAGCACTACGGTCCTCCCGTCTACGTCCGCAAACAAATCGTCCACAATGTGCATGTGGTCAGTTCCTTGGAGGAACAAGGAGCTATCTTCGTCGAAGAAACCGACGAGGTCCCCGAGGGTGCTTTGGTGATCTTCTCCGCCCATGGTGTCTCTCCCGCTGTGGTGCAATCAGCCGAGGACCGTGGATTGCGGACTATCGACGCGACCTGCCCGTTGGTCACCAAAGTGCATAAGGAAGCCGTGCGGTTCGCTAAGGAAGACTACGACATCCTGCTTATTGGTCACGAAGGCCATGAGGAGGTCGAAGGAACCGCCGGTGAGGCCCCGGACCACATCCAGATCATCAACGGACCGCACGAGGTAGACAAGGTCACCGTCCGCGATCCGGAGAAAACCATCTGGCTTTCCCAGACCACACTCAGTGTTGACGAGACCATGGAAACCGTCCGTCTTCTGAAGGACCGGTTCCCCACGCTGCAGGATCCGCCCAGTGACGACATTTGCTATGCCACTACCAACCGCCAGGTGGCCATCAAGAAGATCGCACCGCAGGCCGACCTCGTGATCGTTGTTGGTTCGGCCAATTCTTCGAACTCGGTGCGCTTGGTTGAAGTAGCCCTCGAATATGGAGCCAAGAGCTCCTACCGCGTGGACTTCGCCAATGAAGTGGACGAGTCCTGGTTCGAGGGCGTTGCTACCGTAGGCGTGACTTCGGGTGCTTCTGTTCCTGAAGTTCTGGTCAAGGATGTTCTGCGACTCCTGGCTGACTACGGTTACGGCGAAGTCCAGGAAGTGGTGACGGCAGAGGAAGATCTGCTCTTCTCGCTTCCCAAGGAACTGCGGGCCACCTTGAAGAAGGCCGGCGATGTTACGCGTGCCCTGGGTGGCCGCGGAAACCGCACCACGTCCTAGCGCAAAACACCTGCCGCCACATTCGAGTCATAACGAGACTGGCCCGCAATGGCCGCCTTCCTTCGGGAGGGCTTCCGTTGCGGGCCAGTTCTGTTGGCGCTGCGCCGTCATTTAGGCGGCAGACTCGCGGTCCTCGCTGTCTTCCTGGTCGCGGGCGGAATCCAGCTGATCGCGGGTGTCCACGGCAAGAAGCTCCGGCGCTGCCAACGCGCGCGGGACGGCCTCAACGGACATCGGCGCGGCCAATCCGGCATCGTCCATGGTGTTGAGCTTGCGTGCCGTGGGGAGTACCCGAGCCTCCAGCGTGCCCACCATGGCGTTGTAGCGGTCCACGGAGGTCTTCAACGAGCTTCCCAGCTTGCTCACGTTCTCACCCAGGGTGCCCATGCGCTCATAAAGTTGCTTCGCGAGCTCGAACAGTTCGTGGGCGCTGTCGGTAAGTACGTCTTGCCGCCAGGTAAATGCGACGGACTTCAGGACCGCCAGCAAGGTCCCTGGTGATGCGAGAACCACGTTCCTGGACAAGGCGTGCTCCAGCAATGCGGGATCGGCCTCAAGGGCTGAGGCAAGGATGGATTCTGCCGGAAGAAAGCAGATCACCAGTTCGGGGGAGTTCCCTGGAATGTCCCAGTACTTCTTGGCTGCCAGGGCATCGATGTGAGCCTTGAGAGCCTTTGCATGCTGGGCCAGCAGCGTCTTGGAGTCACGGTTGATGGCGGGCCCTACGGACTCGCCAAAGGAACCGTCTCCGTGGAGTTGTTCCTGGGCGGCGAGGTAGGACGCCAAGGGTACCTTTGCGTCCACTACCAGTTGCTTACCACCGGGGAGCTGGACCACCAGATCCGGCCGCAGCGTGCTGTCCTTGTTGCCGGAATGAACCTGCTCGTGGAAATCCACGTGCCGGAGCATTCCCGAGGCCTCCACCACTCTGCGGAGCTGAACTTCCCCCCACTGGCCGCGGGCACTGTTGGAGCGGAGCGCGGATGCCAAAGCATGGGTTGACCGAAGGAGCTGCTCATCTGAGGACCGTGCATCCTGCAATTGCTGAGCCAGCTGGCCGTACTGTTCCACGCGGTCCCGCTCCAGAAGTGAAACCTGCTGCTGCACTGCCGTCAACTTTTCGGCCACAGGGGCCAGCGCCCGCAGAACACTGCCGTCGGAATTCCTGGCTGCGCTCAGCTCCCGGTTCTGTGTGAACAAAAGACGCCGCTCAGCGTCGGCCGCTGCAAGCTGTGCCGTGACGTCCGAAAGCCGTGAAGAAACGGCGTCGAAGTCTTCTTCCAAGCCAGCACCCCGGCGTCGGAAGACAACATAGCCGGCCGCGAGACCTACCGCGGCGCCAATAAGCAGCATGAGCAGTGCCAATACCAATCCAAATCCATCCATGGGGCAACCCTGTCACAGGGGTACGACAGTTTTAGCGAGGCTATGCTCGTGGGCGCCGTTTGCGGGCGGCGACAACCCCGGAAGTGGTTCCAACGGGTAGAATCAATGCTCGTGGCTCTTACTATTGGCATCGTCGGACTGCCCAACGTCGGCAAATCAACTCTTTTCAACGCACTGACCCGTAATCAGGTGCTCGCTGCGAACTATCCCTTCGCAACGATTGAACCCAACGTCGGCGTGGTCAACCTCCCGGATCCCCGCCTGGCGAAACTGGCGGAGATCTTCGGTTCGCAGAAGTTGCTGCCCGCCCCGGTGTCCTTCGTAGACATCGCCGGTATCGTCAAGGGTGCCTCCGAGGGCGAAGGCCTGGGCAACAAGTTCCTGGCCAACATCCGCGAAGCAGAGGCCATCGCCCAGGTTGTCCGCGTCTTTGACGATCCCGATGTCATCCATGTGGATGGCAAAGTTGATCCGCGCTCCGACATGGAGACCATCAACACCGAGCTGATCCTGGCAGACCTTCAAACCATCGAAAACGCCATCCCGCGTATCGAAAAAGAAGTCAAGATCAAGAAGCGTGAAGCAGCCGAACTGGCTGCCATCAAGGCTGCCCAGGCAGTTCTGGAACGCGGTGACACCATCTTCTCCTCCATCAAGAGCGACAAACTCGAGATGGGCCACCTCAAGGAGCTGGGACTCCTGACCGCGAAGCCGTTCATCTACGTCTTCAACGCCGATGAAGGCATCCTTGGGGACCAGGAGAAGCAGGACGAATTGCGTGCCCTCGTTGCGCCCGCGGACGCTGTGTTCCTTGATGCAAAGCTCGAAGCCGACCTCGTTGAACTGGACGAGGAAGAGGCCCGCGAAATGCTGGAAATGAACGGCCAGAGCGAATCCGGCCTGGACCAGTTGGCGCGCGTAGGTTTCCACACCCTTGGCTTGCAGACCTACCTCACGGCTGGCCCCAAGGAAACCCGTGCCTGGACCATTCGCCAAGGCGACACCGCACCTCAGGCGGCCGGCGTGATCCACTCGGACTTCCAGCGCGGCTTCATCAAGGCCGAGGTTGTCTCGTTCGATGACCTCATCGACGCCGGTTCCATGGCCGAGGCCAAGTCCCGTGGCAAGGTTCGTATTGAAGGCAAAGAGTACGTGATGGCCGACGGCGACGTAGTGGAGTTCCGCTTCAACGTGTAATTGGGTTTGTGTTCCACAGAACCCTCCAGCGCCTCAGTTGACCGCGGGCATTGAAGTTCAAGACTTCAATGCCCGCGGTCTTCCGCTTGCCCGGACCATCGAGTGTCATCACGGTCTCTTCTGGGAATCTGCGGGTTCGGCGCCTTTGTCTGCTTGCTTGGAATCGGGGTTGTCGTGCGTTTTTCTAGGGATTTTGCCCTCCACGTCAGCCGGGATGGGCGGATCCTTTTCTTCATCTGTAGACATTCGCCAAGCATAATGGGCCGGGCAGCAGTTTCGAAGGGTGCCAATAAGGTTAGGGAGAAGCATGAATCGCGACCCCGAGCCATACAAGTGCAGGTGTCACTTTCACCGATCACAGCGAAGGAACCTTGTACCGCATTGTGGCGCGGCACGGGGATGCGGAGTCGCTCGCACAGCATGATCAGCTCGGCTTACAGGAGGGCTGGAGCCTGGTCACCGCACAACTGGCCGCGGTAGCTGAGCGTCAATAGCCTCCACTACGACTGTTCTCCAAACTCAAGGACTTAGCCTCGGCCCCATGGGTCCGGGGCTCTTTCTTTGCCCAAAATTCGCCCTGTCCTGCTGTCAGACAGCGAATGCTACCACCGGGTAACGTTTGACTTGAAATCCGCGCCAATTTAGGCATCTGTAGGTTGCGGAACGGTTACAGTTTGGCCAGCACGTCCCATCATCTGGACGCAATGTGGGTAGGCTTACACTCACATGTAGGCAACGTCACAGTAGGAAACTGTGCCTGTGCCTGGGGGGAGTCACGAATTTCCCCTGCTCAACTCCACGACTCATAGGAGGCGGAATGCGTTTCTCGCGCACTTCCAAAGCTCTAGGCGTAGCGGCGATCATCGCCCTCGCAGTGACCGGTTGCGGCGGCGGTGGCGGCAGCAATACGAACAGCTCAGCCGCAGCTGATCCGAACAAGGTCATTTCCGCATATAGCAATGAACCGCAGAACCCGCTGCTTCCCGCCAACACCAATGAGGTGTACGGTGGCCGCGTCGTCGAGCTGCTGTTTGAAGGGCTTCGTGCCTACGACTCCGACGGCAAGCCCGTCAACGCACTGGCGGAGTCAATCGAAACCACCGACTCGCAGAACTGGACCATCAAGGTCAAGTCCGGCTCCAAGTTCACCAACGGTGAGGCCGTCACGGCCAAGACGTTTGTTGACTCTTGGAACTTTGCTGCACTGAGCACCAACCTCCAGAACAACGGCTTCTTCTTCGAATCAATCGAAGGTTACGCCGATGTCAGCGCAGTCACTGAGACCACCTCCGCTGATGGCAAGAAGACCTCGACGCCGGCGCCTACCGCGCAGACGATGTCCGGCTTGGCCGCTCCGGACGACCAGACCATCACGGTCAAGTTGACTCAGCCTGAAGCTGACTGGTCCCTGCGCCTTGGATACTCTGCCTTCTACCCGCTTCCCTCCGAGGCCCTGAAGGACACCAAGAAGTTTGGCGAGAACCCTGTGGGTAACGGCCCGTACAAGTTCGAGAAGGAAGGTGCCTGGGTACATGACCAGTCCATCTCCCTCGTCAAGAACCCTGACTACACCGGTCCGCGTGCTGCAAAGAACGGTGGTGTAACTTTCAAGTTCTACACCGATCCGGGCCCCGCATACACCGACCTTCAGGCTGACAACCTC
Organism: Paenarthrobacter aurescens; assembly: GCF_041549525.1. Lineage (NCBI taxonomy): Bacteria > Bacillati > Actinomycetota > Actinomycetes > Micrococcales > Micrococcaceae > Paenarthrobacter > Paenarthrobacter aurescens. The sequence continues at coordinate 2,866,806 of NZ_CP157456.1, read as the reverse complement.
GACGTCACTGACGTCGTTCCGTCCAACGCACTGAAGACCTACACCACGGACTTCCCGGACCGTAACTCCACGCGGCCGAACGCCAACAACGCCACCCTGAACATCCCGGGTTACAACCCGAACTTCCAGGGTGAAGCTGGCCTTCTGCGTCGTCAGGCTCTGTCCCACGCAATCAACCGCGAAGAAATCACCAAGGTGATCTTCAACGGCACGCGTACCCCGGCGACTGAATTCACGGCTCCTGTCCTCGACGGCTACAACGATGCTATTCCCGGAAGCGATGTCCTGAAGTTCGACGCCGCCAAGGCCAAGGATCTTTGGGAGCAGGCCGAGAAGATCAAGCCTTACGACGGCTCCAAGCCGCTCCTCATCGCCTCCAACACTGACGGTGGCAACAAGGAATGGATCGACGCCGTTGCAAACGGTTTCAAGAACAACCTCGGTATTCAGGCAGAAATCCAGCCGTTCGCCAAGTTCGCTGAAGTTCTGGATCTGCGCAAGTCCCAGTCCCTCCCGGGCCTGACGCGTGCCGGCTGGCAGGGTGACTACCCGTCGCTGTACAACTTCCTTGGACCGGTTTGGGCAACCAACGCATCGTCCAACTACGAGAAGTACTCGAACCCTGAGTTCGACAAGCTCCTCAAGGAAGGCCTTGCAGCGAAGACTCCGGAAGACGCCAACAAGAAGTTCAACCAGGCACAGGAGATCCTGTTCAAGGACCTCCCCGGTCTGCCCCTGTGGTACCGGGCAACCCCGATTGTTTGGAGCAACAACGTTGTCTCAGCTGAAACCGGCTGGAATGGCGGCATCCGTTACTTCGACATCGAGGCCAAGTAGTCCTCAGGATCTGAACTTGCCTTAGGGCAAGGGGGGTCCGGCTAGCGCCGGGCCCCCCTTGCTTGCTTGGCAGGAAGGCACACATGAAACAGCAACACCCGACCACCGGAGAGGGGTGACCCGTGGTTCGCTTTATTTTGCGCAGGCTCCTTCAGGTCATCCCGGTTTTCCTGGGGACCACCCTCCTTGTGTATTACATGGTCTTCGCTCTACCCGGCGACCCGATTGCAGCTCTGTTTGGAGAGCGCCAGCCGCCGCAGAGCGTCATCGACGCTTTACGCGCCCAGTACAACCTGGATCAGCCGTTCTGGGTTCAGTACGGGCTCTTCATCAAGAACTTGTTCACCTTTAACCTGGGCGTTGACTTCACCCAGCAGCCTATTGCTGACTCCTTGGCCAGGGCCTTCCCCGTCACTGCAATGTTGGCTATCGAGGCCCTCATTATCCAGGCAGTATTCGGTATCGCCTTCGGCGTGTTTGCCGGCCTGAAGAAGGGCAAGTGGTTCGATTCCACCGTTCTGGTGGTTTCGCTTCTGGTGATCGCAGTTCCCACCTTCGTTCTGGGCTTCGTCTTCCAGCTTGTGTTCGGTGTCCAGCTTGGTTGGGCGAAGCCCACAGTGGGCGCCAATGCCGACTGGGGCAACCTGATTCTTCCGGCAGTAGTGCTGGGACTTGTCTCCTTCGCCTATGTACTCCGGCTTACCCGCGCTTCCGTGAGTGAGAACATGAACGCGGACTATGTACGTACGGCGACTGCCAAGGGACTTTCGCGTCCCAGAGTTGTTGTTGCCCACATCCTGAGGAACTCCTTGATCCCCGTTGTTACCTACCTTGGTGCCAACCTTGGCGGGCTTATGGGTGGCGCGATCGTCACGGAGGGCATCTTCAACGTGCCTGGAGTGGGAAACAAGCTCTTCCAAGCGATCTCACGCAGCGAAGGCCCCACCATCGTCGCCATCGTGAGTGTCCTGGTGTTGGTTTTCGTTATCACCAATCTCTTGGTTGATCTCCTGTACGCCTGGCTTGACCCGAGGATCCGCTATGACCAGTAACACTGAACACTTTGTGGCTCCTGTCGAGGAGACTCCGCTTCTGGCGACTGATGCTGTCAAAACAGATCAGGCACCTCTGAGCCTCTGGGCTGATGCGTGGCGTAAACTTCGTCGCCGACCCCTGTTTATCATCTCGTCGCTTCTTATCCTGCTGCTTGTAACAGTCGCCCTCTTCCCTGGCCTCTTCACCAGCGTGGAGCCAAACAGCGACTGCCAATTGGCTAACTCTGAGGGCGGCCCCACGGCCGGACACCCGCTGGGTTTCACCTTGCAGGGATGCGACGTCTATTCCCGCGTGATCCACGGTACGCAGGCGTCGTTGGCTGTGGGTGTACTTTCAGTCCTCTGCGTCATCATCATCGGTGTCACTTTGGGCGCGCTGGCTGGTTACTACGGTGGCTGGCTGGATTCTGTTCTTGCCCGGCTCGGCGATATCTTCTTTGCCTTGCCGATCATCCTCGGCGCCTTGGTCATCACTCAGCTGCCCCTGTTCCGTGAGAACAGGAGTGTTTGGACAGTGGTCCTGACAATATCCCTTCTGGCCTGGCCACAAATGGCTCGAATCACCAGAGGTGCTGTCATCGAAGTTCGTAACGCGGACTTCGTCACTGCTGCCCGGTCACTTGGCGTGTCCAAGTTCGGCGCGCTGGTCAAACACGCCCTGCCGAACGCCTTGGCGCCCGTGATTGTCCTCGCCACCCTGGAACTGGGCGTTTTCATCGTTCTGGAAGCCACCCTTTCATTCCTGGGTGTTGGGCTGCCCGGCAGCGTGATGTCGTGGGGTAACGACATTTCCGCGGCCAACGCGTCCATCCGAACCAATCCCGGAATCCTGCTGTACCCGGCAGCTGCCCTGTCCATCACCGTCCTGAGCTTCATCATGCTTGGCGACGCCGTCCGCGATGCTCTTGATCCCAAGAGCCGTCAGCGCTAAGGAGGCGACCATGACTTCTGCCGACATCAGAATTGATGAAGCCACTGCACCAGTACGGCCCATCTTGGAAATCAAGGACCTGGCCATCACCTTCAAGACCGGCTCCGGGGAGGTCAAGGCGGTTAAAAACGCCCACCTTTCCATCATGCCCGGCGAAACAGTCGCCATTGTGGGGGAGTCGGGTTCAGGAAAGTCGACGACGGCGTTGGCCGCCATCGGTTTGCTGCCCAACAACGGACGCATCTCAGCCGGGCAGATTCTGCTCGACGGCGAAGACATCGCCCACGCTTCGGAGAAGCGCATGATCGAGCTCCGTGGCAGCCACATCGGTATGGTTCCGCAGGATCCCATGTCCAACCTGAACCCGGTCTGGAAGATCGGCTATCAGGTTCGGGAAACCCTGAAGGCCAATGGTCGTCCGGACGGCCCGGAGGACGTTGCCCGCGTCCTCGCCGAAGCCGGACTTCCGGATGCAGCGCGTCGCGCCAAGCAGTACCCGCACGAGTTCTCCGGAGGCATGCGCCAGCGCGCGCTCATTGCCATTGGCCTGAGTTGCCAGCCCAAGCTTCTGATTGCCGACGAACCCACGTCGGCGCTGGACGTCACAGTGCAGCGCAGGATCCTGGACCACCTTGACACGATGACCACAGAGCTGGGCACTTCCGTGCTGCTCATTACCCACGACCTCGGCCTGGCTGCCGAACGTGCTGACAAGGTCATTGTCATGTACCAGGGCAACGTGGTGGAGGCTGGTCCTTCCTTGGAGCTGCTTCGCAATCCGCAGCACCCTTACACCCGCCGTTTGGTGGAGTCGGCGCCGTCGTTGGCTTCGCGCCGCATCCAGGTGGCCAAGGAACAGGGCGTGGAAGCCGAGGATCTTCTGGCGCCCGTAGCCGCGGCTAAGGAGCGTGTTCAGGACGAGGTCCTTCAGATCAAAAACCTGCGCAAGATCTACAAGCTGCGTCAGGGCCTGGGAAAGACGTCCGATTTCGCTGCTGTTGACGATGTCAGCTTCTCTGTGAAGCGCGGGACCACCACGGCGATTGTAGGGGAGTCCGGTTCGGGCAAGTCTACGGTGGCAAAAATGGTTCTCCAGCTGGAAAAGCCCACCGAGGGACAGATTGTGTTTGACGGTGTGGACACGGCAGGTCTTAAGGGCAAGGAACTTTTCAAGTTCCGCCGCCGCGTGCAGCCCATCTTCCAGGACCCGTACGGTTCTTTGGATCCGATGTACAACATTTTCAGGACCATTGAAGAGCCGCTGCGCGTGCACAAGATCGGGAACGCTGCGAGCCGAGAGAAGAAGGTTCGGGAACTGTTGGACCAGGTGGCCTTGCCGCAGTCCATGATGCAGAGGTATCCCAACGAACTTTCCGGTGGTCAACGGCAGCGTATTGCCATTGCCCGGGCCCTGGCCTTGGACCCGGAAGTGATCATTTGCGATGAAGCGGTCTCGGCCTTGGACGTACTTGTCCAGGCGCAGGTGCTGAACCTGCTCGCTGATCTGCAGGACAACCTTGGCCTGACGTACCTGTTCATCACCCACGACCTCGCAGTGGTCCGCCAGATCGCGGATCATGTCTGCGTGATGGAAAAGGGCAAGCTCGTGGAAACGGGCAGCACTGATGACGTCTTCGACAACCCCCGTGAGGCCTATACCCAGGCACTCCTGGATGCTATTCCGGGCGGTTCGCTGCTCTTGCCACCCGCGGTGGCCTGACCGGCGTCGAGCGTTTAGCGGCTGACTAGCAACAGAGCCGGTGGTTCCCGAAAAGGGAACCACCGGCTCTTGCCGTTAAATCACTCGTTGCGGGGCCCGCTCTACGCGTCAAAGATCGCAGGAAGCGCGCAGAGCGGGCCCCGCAACGCCCGGTACGACGACGCGGGCTACTTCGCCGGCTCGGCGGTATCCGGGCGTGCCATGAGGCCAAGGGCGGTGAATTCGCGAGCCAAGGCGGTGCCCAGCTTCGCGTGCCCGGAAGCCTTCAAATGAACGCCGTCCTGGAGGTCCCCAATTGCGTCGTAGCGCGTGAGCCAATCGCCCGCGCTGACGAAGGGGATGGCGTGCTTGGCGGCGATCCGTCCCAGCAGAGCGTCGATTTCGGTTCGGCGTCCGCCTCCGTTGCCCACACCCTTGGCAAGCGTTCCAATCATGGCCAGGGTGGCGCCCGGGTAGCGCTTTTTCAAGGCAGCCAGGAGCCGCTCGGCGTTGCTGGTGATCTGGGCGTCGGTTGCCCGCTGGGTGGCGTCATTGCCGCCACCTTGAATCACGATCAACGGTGGATCGCCGAAGGGGAGAACCCAGTCTCCACGTTGCAATGCATCGATGTAGTTGCCGGTCTTCCCGTTGGTGGCCACGTAACCGGTGCCGCCCATGCCCACTACATGCAGTTTGTAGCCCATGGCGGTTATGCCCTGCTGCGGCCAGGAGTCTTTGGGCATGGATTGGGAATCGCCGATGAGTACGGCGGTGTGGCGGACGTCGGCGAGAACCAGTTCACTGCGGTTGTTCGCCGGGTTTTTGTACAGCGATCCCACAGGCAGGTTCAGGGAGCTGGGTGCCGGGGCAACCCTGAGTGGTTTGTCTGCGGCCGCTGTCTGCGCGGGACCGGGCGCGCTTGATCCAGAGGGGGTGGTGATTGGCGCTGGGCTTGGTCCGCAACCCACCAGGAGAACGCCTGTGGCGATCAATGGTGCGAGCATGCGGAACACGGCCGGAGCTTGTCGCATCTTTGTTCTCCACGTGGCACTGGTTCTGCAGCCCATCATGCTGCACAGGACAGGGAAAATCCAGCATCTGGACTTGCGTTTATGTAACATCACACGCGTGTGAGCGGGGCCACAGCGAAGCGCTGAATAGCTTGCATTTTAGGCTCAGAAATGCATCTGCGTTTAGACTGGATGCAGGTGCCCTGTGTCCCGGGGTCTTTTCGCTGTGTGTTCCGATCAAGTCGATCAGGTATGCGCGCGGATACAAACAGCTGACTTCACCACTGAAACGAGTCATTAACGCATGTCTGAAACCATCACCAACACTGCGTCGCGGAGCGATCTGCGCAACGTCGCGATCGTCGCACACGTTGACCACGGCAAGACCACCCTGGTCGACGCCATGCTCAAGCAGACCAACTCCTTCGCTTCCCATGGTGAGGTTGAGGACCGTGTCATGGACTCCGGTGACCTGGAGCGCGAAAAGGGCATCACCATCCTCGCCAAGAACACCACGGTTGCCTACAACGGCCCGTCGTCCAACGGCGAGACCATCACCATCAACGTGATTGACACCCCCGGCCACGCCGACTTCGGTGGCGAGGTGGAGCGCGGCCTGTCCATGGTTGACGGCGTCGTCCTGCTGGTGGACTCCTCCGAGGGCCCGCTGCCCCAGACCCGCTTCGTGCTCCGCAAGGCCCTCGCCGCGCACCTGCCGGTGATCCTCCTGGTCAACAAGACCGACCGTCCGGATGCCCGCATTGACGAAGTTGTCCACGAGTCCATGGACCTGCTCCTGGGGCTCGCCTCGGACCTCGCAGACGAAGTTCCGGACCTGGACCTGGACAAGGTTCTCGAAGTTCCGGTTGTCTACGCCGCCGCAAAGGTTGGCCGCGCTTCCCTGGACCAGCCGGCCAACGGCTCTGCTCCGGAGAACGAGGACCTCGAACCCCTCTTCAAGACCATCATCGAGCACATCCCGGCTCCCACTTACAACCCGGACGGCGTGCTGCAGGCACACGTGACCAACCTGGACGCCTCCCCGTTCCTTGGCCGCCTCGCCCTGCTCCGCATCTACAACGGCACGCTCCGCAAGGGCCAGACCGTGGCTTGGGCACGCGCAAACGGTGAGCTCAAGAACGTCAAGATCACCGAACTGCTGGCAACCAAGGCTTTGACCCGTGTTCCGGCTGAGTCCGCAGGCCCGGGCGAAATTGTTGCTGTGGCCGGTATCGAGGAGATCACCATTGGTGAAACCCTGACGGATGCCGAGAACCCGCAGCCGCTGCCGCTGATCACCGTGGACGATCCCGCGATCTCCATGACCATTGGTATCAACACCTCGCCGCTGGCCGGCAAGGTCAAGGGCGCCAAGGTCACGGCACGCCAGGTGAAGGATCGCCTGGACAAGGAACTGATCGGTAACGTCTCCATCAAGGTTCTGCCCACTGAGCGTCCCGATGCCTGGGAAGTTCAGGGCCGTGGCGAGCTCGCGCTGGCCATCCTGGTTGAGCAGATGCGTCGCGAAGGCTTCGAGCTCACTGTGGGCAAGCCTCAGGTAGTCACCAAGACCATCGACGGCAAGCTGCACGAACCGATGGAACACATGACCATCGACGTCCCCGAGGAATACCTCGGTGCGGTCACCCAGCTCATGGCTGCCCGCAAGGGCCGCATGACCAACATGGCCAACCACGGCACTGGCTGGTGCCGCATGGAATTCATCGTCCCTGCACGTGGCCTGATTGGCTTCCGTACCCGGTTCCTGACGGACACGCGTGGCGCCGGCATCGCTGCCTCCATCTCCGAAGGCTACGAGCCGTGGGCCGGACCGATCGAGTACCGTACCAACGGTTCGATGATTGCCGACCGCGCCGGTGTTGTGACGCCGTTCGCCATGATCAACCTGCAGGAGCGCGGTTCCTTCTTCGTGAAGCCCACCTCCGAGGTTTACGAAGGCATGATTGTTGGCGAGAACTCCCGCGCTGACGACATGGACGTGAACATCACCAAGGAAAAGAAGCTCACCAACATGCGTGCCGCTTCCTCCGATACATTCGAAAACCTGACGCCGCCGCGTGATCTCACCCTCGAAGAGTCCCTTGAATTCGCCCGCGAAGACGAGTGCGTTGAGGTAACCCCGGAGGCCATCCGTATCCGTAAGGTCATCCTGGACTCCAACGAGCGCGCCAAGGCCAACCGCGCCCGCGCAAAGTCCTAGTCCGCACTGGTCTGAACCAGTCCGGAACAGCTGAATGAAGAGAGGAGCCGCCGGTTCGGTTCGTGGCATTGCCACGGCCGTACTGGCGGCTCTTTTCGTTGCCCTGGCCGGTACGGGGCTGCACCGGCGGACCCTGCTCTGGTCCGGCGTCGAGGTCCCTTGGGGCGTGGCAGCGGCCTTGGTGCTGCTGGCCTCGGTCCAATTGTGGCTCGCCGCCTGGTCCCGATCAGTGGTACCGGCCGCGGTGGCAGGCGTGGTGAGTTACGCCGTCGTCGGGGTCTTGTCTTCTGCCGGACCTGCCAAGCAGCTGATACTTGGAGATGCCCTTGGCAATGTGTGGGTGTTTGGCATTGGCGGAGTGACGTTAATCATGCTTGTGGTCATCAGCCGACGTGTTGTTAGTCGGACAAGGCGCGAACAGACTGCCGCCGCGGTGGCGGAGGCGGAACCTCTTTCGCCGCGATAACCATGGCCAGCGGAATTTCGACGTCGGATGTGCGGGTCCGTACGGTACAGGCGCCATCAGCGGTTCTCACCAGATAGCCCAAGGCGTCCGTCAGGCCGTCCTCAATCCTGTACCGGACCACCACCCGGATTCCTGGTTCTGCGTGGAGGAGAAATTCCTGGGGCGGCAAATTCGGGGGAGTCACCGTTTCATACTAAGACGCGGGCTAGGTTGGCGTCAGCGCACTGTTGGATAATAGGCTCGGAAGTTCAGTGCCCGGCATGATGCCGGCCGTATTACCCCGGCCATCGCCGGGACAAACCGTGGAGAGGTCTGGGACGTGACGTACGTAATCGCGCAGCCGTGTGTGGATGTCAAGGACAAGGCATGTATTGAAGAATGCCCTGTTGACTGCATTTACGAAGGTGAGCGTTCCCTCTACATCCACCCCGATGAATGCGTCGACTGTGGTGCCTGCGAACCTGTGTGCCCGGTTGAGGCCATCTACTACGAGGATGACACCCCGGAAGAGTGGGCCGATTACTACAAGGCCAACGTGGAGTTCTTTGATGACCTCGGTTCCCCGGGCGGTGCCGCCAAGATCGGCAACACCGGCAAGGATCACCCGTTCATCGCCGCCCTGCCCCCGCAGAACCAAGACCACTAGGCGGTAGCTTCTTTGATTTCCGCGGCACCGGCTTTCGGCCTGAACCTGCCTGACTACCCGTGGGAGGCTATGGCGCCGTACGTTGCCACAGCTGCTAAACACCCTGGTGGCGCAGTAAACCTTTCCATCGGCACGCCGGTGGACCCCACTCCCGCGCTGATCCGCGAGGCTCTGTCCGGCGCCGCTGATGCCCATGGCTATCCCACGGTTCACGGTACGGAGGCCTTGCGGCAGGCAGTGGTGGACTGGTTCGCCAGCCGCCGTGGAGTGCCGGGGCTGGATCCCAAGGACGTCATGCCCACCGTCGGATCCAAAGAGCTCGTGGCCTGGTTGCCGTTCCTGCTCGGTTTGAGCGACGGCGATGTTGTTGTCAGGCCTACCGTTGCCTACCCGACGTACGATATCGGCGCATCTCTGGCAGGTGCCACGGCCGTTGCAGCTGACGACCTCGACGACCTTGATCCAGCCACCCGCGCGAAGGTCCGTCTGATCTGGATCAATTCCCCGGGCAATCCCACGGGCAGCGTCCGCGATGTTGAGTCACTGCAGCGGATCGTGGGCCAGGCCCGCGAGCTCGGCGCGGTGGTGGCTTCGGATGAGTGCTACGCCGAGCTGGGTTGGGGCGAATGGGATGCCCAACGCGGGGGAGAAGCTGTTCCCAGCATCCTTGATCCCCGCGTCACCGGCGGTTCCACGGACGGCCTGCTGTGCGTGTACTCGCTCAGCAAGCAGTCCAACCTTGCCGGGTACCGCGCCGCGTTTGTTGCAGGAGACTCCGCGATCATGGCCAACCTGGTCAACAGCCGTAAACATGCCGGCATGATCGTTCCCTACCCGGTGCAGGAAGCAATGCGCGTTGCTTTGGGCGATGCCACACACGTCCTGGCCCAGAAGGACCTCTACCGTGGGCGCCGCGAGAGGATTGTGCCGGCGCTGGAGAAGTTCGGGTTGACGATCCATGAATCCAAAGCGGGGCTGTATTTGTGGTCCACGGCCGGAGAAGCCACTTGGGATACAGTGGCCCGCTTCGCTGAATTGGGCATAGTGGTTGGCCCGGGCGTTTTCTATGGCGACGCCGGTAACGGATTCATCCGGGTTGCCCTTACCGGCAGCGATGAACGAATTGATGCCGCCGTGGAACGGCTTACCACAGGGTCATAACAATGCTGTGACTTGCACCACTAATAGCGTCATTCCGCCAGTAACCGGACGGTACGGATTAGTTCCGTAGGGTTACTGGCGGTAGCTTTTTAACTGACTATCAATGGTGGCCTTCTCCAAGAAAGCACTTCGGCCGTTGGAGCCCTGCAACAGTAGGGTCAAAGGCGGCGGCACCAGAAGGTGGTTGGACAAGCGTTCGATAGAGGCCCTGAGGCCTCATGAAGGGGACTCCATGACTGAGACCACCAGCGCGACACTGCGCCATGCCGGCGGCGAACTCGAACTGCCGCGCATCAAGGTTGTAGAAGGAAACGAAGGCTACGACGTTTCCAAGCTGCTGAAGCAGACGGGCGCCGTTGCCTATGACCCCGGCTTCATGAACACAGCGGCCACCACCTCGGCCATCACCTACATCGACGGCGACGCAGGCATCCTGCGCTACCGCGGTTACCCCATTGAGCAGCTCGCGCAGCACTCGAGCTTCCTCGAAGTTTCCTACCTGCTGATCTACGGCAACCTCCCCACTCCCACCGAGTTGGAAGAATTTGATCAGAAGATCCGCCGCCACACGCTCCTGCACGAGGAGCTCAAGGGCTTCTTTGGCGGGTTCCCGCGTGACGCCCACCCCATGCCGGTGCTCTCCTCGGCCGTTTCGGCGCTGTCCACGTTCTACCAGGACTCGCTGGATCCCTTCAACGCCGAGCACGTGGAAGTTTCCACCATCCGCCTGATGGCCAAGCTGCCGGTCATCGCCGCCTACGCGCACAAGAAGTCCATCGGCCAGCCGATGCTCTACCCGGATAACTCCATGAACCTCGTGGAGAACTTCCTGCGCCTGAGCTTCGGTCTTCCGGCCGAGCAGTACGAGATGGATCCGGTAGTAGTCAAGGCACTGGACCTCCTGCTCATCCTGCACGCGGACCACGAGCAGAACTGTTCCACGTCCACCGTGCGTCTTGTGGGCTCCTCCAACGCCAACCTCTTCGCGTCGGTTTCCGCCGGCATCAACGCCCTCTTCGGCCCCGCACACGGTGGCGCCAACGAGGCCGTGCTGAAGATGCTCCGCCAGATCCAGGCCGACGGCATCAAGCCCGAGGACTACATGGAGAAGGTCAAGAACAAGGAAGACGGCGTCCGCCTCATGGGCTTCGGACACCGCGTCTACAAGAACTACGATCCCCGCGCCAAGATCATCAAGGCAACGGCACACGAAGTTCTGGGCAAGCTCGGCGGCAACGACGAACTGCTGGACATCGCCATGCGCCTGGAAGAGAAGGCCTTGGCTGACGACTACTTCATCCAGCGCAAGCTCTACCCGAACGTCGACTTCTACACCGGCCTCATCTACAAGGCCATGGGCTTCCCGGAGAAGATGTTCACGGTCCTCTTTGCTATTGGACGCCTCCCGGGCTGGATTGCCCAGTGGCGCGAAATGATCAACGATCCCCAGACCAAGATCGGCCGTCCGCGGCAGCTCTACACAGGGGAACCGGAGCGCAACTACCCGGCCAACTGATCAGGCAATAACGGCAATAACGACGGCGGCCGCTCACCTCGCGCGAGGTGAGCGGCCGCCGTCGTTGGTTGCGGTGCTTGCAGACTAGGCGTTGTTCGCCGCGGCAGGCTGAGCGGCGTTGTACCCGTAAGGGTTGTTCTTCTGCCAGCGCCAGTGGTCCTCGCACATCTGGTCCACTGTCTTGGTGGTGGACCATCCAAGGTCCGCGAGGGCTGAAGAAGCATCCGCCCAGAAGGCCGGGAGATCGCCGGCGCGGCGCCCGGTGATCTCGTAGGGGATCGGCTGGCCAACGGCCTTCTCGAAGGACCGCAGGACCTCCAGGACGGAAGAGCCACGGCCGGAGCCAAGGTTCCAGCGGCGCACGCCGGCGCGCTCAGCGATGTAGTTCAGGGCTGCTACGTGGCCTTCGGCCAGATCCACCACGTGGATGTAGTCGCGCTGGGCAGTGCCGTCGGGGGTGTCGTAGTCGCCGCCGAAGACCATGAGCTTCTCGCGGCGCCCCACGGCTACCTGTGCGATGAAGGGGACGAGGTTGTTCGGGATGCCCTGAGGGTCCTCGCCAATGCGGCCGGACGGGTGTGCGCCCACGGGGTTGAAGTAGCGCAGCAGTGCGATATGCCAGCGGTCGTCCGCGTTGCCAAGGTCAGAGAGGATGTCCTCGATCTGCTCTTTGGTGCGGCCGTATGGGTTGTTCGCGCCGATTTCCATCTTCTCGATGTAGGGGATGGGGTTGTGCTCGCCGTACACCGTGGCTGAGGAACTGAATACGATGGAGCGCACGTTGTGCTTGTCCATGGCGCGGAGAAGGTTCAGGGTGCCCACAATGTTGTTGTAGTAGTAGGCGAGGGGTTCCTGAACGGATTCGCCAACAGCCTTCAGGCCGGCGAAGTGAATTACGGCGTCAATCCGGTGCTGGTCAAAGACGGCTTCCACAGCGGGTTCGTCCACCAGGTCCACCTTGTGGAACGCTGCTGTTTTACCGGTGAGCTCCGAGACCCGGCGGAGGGATTCCTCGCTGGAGTTCACGAGGTTGTCCAACACCACAACCTCATGACCGGCTTCCTGAAGGGACAAAACGGTGTGGGAACCGATGTAGCCGGTGCCACCCGTAACAAGAATTTTCATGGTCCCTACGCTATCGGAAATCCGAGCCACGCCGCTCTGTGGTCAACGGTGTTGAAGCACGTTCGTGCTAAAAACAATTAGTGCCCAAAATTGTTGATGCCGAAGCCCGGCGCCAGGAAGTTGTCCAAGCGGTCTTCAGGATCATTGCCGGCGATGGCTTGGAACGGGCGTCCCTCAGGGAAGTAGCTGACGAAGCGGGTTTGGCCGTTGGTTCTGTACGACACTACTTTTCCAGCAGCGACGAACTTTTGATCTATTCCTTTGGCGTGGTCATCGATCGGATCGCGGCCCGCCTTGAGGCAGCACTCGCGTCCGTCGAGGAAGCCGGGCCGGAGACCTCAGAGCAGCACCATGCTGTGCTGAACCTCCTTGGCCAGTTCCTGCCCCTGGACGAGGAGCTGGCGGTAGATGCTTGCGTTTGGATGGCGTTCCGGCATGCAGCCCGGATCAAACCTGTCCTGGCCGCTGAAGCGGAGCGCAGCCACCGCACCGTGGCCGCGATTGTAGGCAGACTCATCATGATCCTGAGTCCGGGCGAAACTGATACGCAGCAAACCTTGGTGACCGAAGCGGAGAGGCTCTTGGCCACCATGGATGGCCTGTGCATGCACGCGCTGTTGCAGCCCGAGTGGATGACCGCAGAGATGTGCAGCGACGTCCTCACCGCTCACCTGCGGTCCCTAAGGGGCGTGCCTGCAGGTTCCTGAGGTTTGCCCCCGCTGCCTGCTGCACAAGAAGCCCCGGATGCCATTACCGTCCGGTGGCAGGGGGAATAGACTGGGATGTGTCGGGGACCTGCCAAAGGGAGGAATTCGCATGCACGAGTCAGGCGGCCCGGGATGGCGCATCACTATGGATACGTCCGGGCCGATGCTCATTGCCCTGTACTTGCGCGACGTTGCCGGACTTGATGGTGCCGGAAAGCCCGTGCTCTCCCATGCAGCCCCTAAAGTCCGGCATGCTGACCACAAGCACCTCACCTCTGATGTGGGGGGACTACCGGCGCTGAAGACTGAGTGGGAGGCGTGGTGGGAGAGCCTGGTGAAGTCCTATCCCAATCCGGCTCCGGAATTGTCGCCGCCCAGCTTCAAGGCTTTCGGCAACTCCCCGGCCCTTCAGCGCGTCCTGCAGGCACATTTCGGTTCTGCGTTGGGATGGGCCACGGACCGAATTGATGAGTATGCCCATCTTGAGGCCGCCCGTGAAGCAAACGGGGTGACCCATCTCCTCAACGAGTTGGTGGAGGACCGGCTCCTGGAGGTTGGCCGGAGTTCCCGCGACTTCGAACTGACCATCATCGAGCTGCCGCTCAACGAGCCCCGCGCCTGGTACCTGGAACCGAGCACCATGATCATGAGCCATCAGCTGCTCTCAGAGCCTGATGTGTTCCGCAGCTACGTCCAGCCCGTTGTTGAGATGCTCGCCTGAGGGAGTTTTTGGACAGATACGGCCCCTAAGAACCGCTTTTGCGGGCAGGAGCTGTACAAAAACTCACGTGGCTGGGGCTGAGACGGTGAGGGTGACGCCCCCGGTTTCAGCGGCGGAGGCCTGCCAGCCGTCGCGCTTCTCCCGGTTCCACGTCTGGCCGTCAACGTCCACCTGCGTGATGGACAGGGTTTTGGCGTTCGCCACGGCCCAATGAGCCACGGCCCAGGCTTGGGTACCGTTGATGTCCAACTGAACCGAGCGACCCTGAACGGTGGCCGCTTGGGTGCCGAACGCCGTCGTCAGTTCATCGACGACGACGGCAGGGTCACCGGCCGCTTCGGGCATGCGCAGTTCGCAGTTCAGCGCGGCCTCGGAGTGCCCTGTTAGAGCAGAAGCGAAGGCCCTGCCCATGCCTTCATGTTGGGCATACGCGCGGGGGAAGGCAGAGCGTTGGACCGCCTGGGCGGCCTGGGTGATCTCCATGGACTCATAGCCTGGAACCTTGACCAAACCATCAAAGAACGCATTCGCTGCGTAAACGGGGTCCATGACCTGTTCCTCGGTTCCCCAGCCTTGCGATGGCCTTTGTTGGAACAGTCCGCGGGAGTCCGGGCCGGCGTCGTCGCCGTAATTGATGTTCCGCAGCCTTGATTCCTGCATGGCCGTGGCTAAAGCGATGGTTGCCGCGCGGGGTGGCAGCCCCCGCCGAACCGAAATTGCAGTGATGAGCGAAGCATTCGCGGCCTGATCGGTGGCAAGCTCATGGTTTTCGGTGCCCGCCACGGCGAGGCAGCGCTCCGTGACCAGGGTCTCGGAGCGCTGCAGCACAGCAACTATTGCGTAAATGGCACCTGCTACGAGGGCCAAAGCCAGCACCGCAACTATGGCGCGGCGGAACCGGCGCATGTGGTTGATCTCCTGCTAGTTGGCGTGCAGAGCCTCGTTCAGCTCCACCGTCTGGCCCTTGCGGGGAAGGACTTCCACGCCGCCAGTGGTGGAGTTGCGGCGGAAGAGGAGGTTGGGGACACCGGAGAGTTCCACAGCCTTGATGATTTGGCTGGTGTCCTCGCCGTTCTCATCCTTGGGGCCCGGAACGCGCACGCGGGTACCGGCGGTGACGTAAAGGCCGGCCTCCACCACGGAGTCGTCGCCGATGCTGATGCCCACGCCGGAGTTGGCGCCCAGCAGGACGCGCTCACCCAGGGCGATCTTTTCCTTGCCGCCACCGGAGAGCGTGCCCATGATGGACGCTCCGCCGCCAACGTCCGTACCGTCGCCGGCCACGACGCCTGCAGAGATGCGGCCTTCCACCATGGAGGTGCCCAAGGTGCCTGCGTTGAAGTTCACGAAGCCTTCGTGCATCACGGTGGTGCCTTCGGCGAGGTGGGCGCCGAGGCGGACGCGGTCGGCGTCGGCAATACGCACGCCGGTGGGAACCACGTAGTCAACCATGCGCGGGAACTTGTCCACGCCGTAAACCACTACGTTGCCGCGCTTGCGCAGGCGTGCGCGGGTCAGCTCGAAGCCGTCAACCGCAGCGGGGCCGAAGTTGGTCCACACCACGTTGGGCAGCTTGCCGAAGACGCCGTCAAGGTTGATGCTGTTCGGCTTGACCAGGCGGTGGGAGAGGAGGTGCAAACGCAGGTAGGCATCGGCGGTGTCCGCGGGGGCGGCGTCGAGGTCGATTTGTGCAAAGACTACTTTCTGCTCGGTGCCGCGATCAGCGTCTTTGCCGTCGTTGGCCAGTGCAGTAAGTGCGGGGTCGGCGTTCTCGACGTCGCGCAGGGTATCGGCTGCAACACCCAGAGCGGGCGCCGGGTACCAGACGTCCAGCACGGTTGCTTCCCCGGAAGCGGAGGTGGCAATGGTGGCCAGGCCGAAGCCGTAAGCGGAACGGGGGTTGGCGGGCGCGGTTGCGGGCACAGCAGAGGAAGCAGTTTCAGTCATGGGCCAAGTCTATCCAGCAGGCAGAGGTCGGTTAAAACCCGTCTCACACCGCAGAAGTCGCAATTGCGGGCGTTAGGCTGGACGGGTGACCCTGAACCCTGCTCCCGCCCTCCTTGACCTTCGCCAGGACGTAGCGCTCCTGACGGCCGCGATCATTGACTTCAACAGTGTCTCCGGCAATGAGACCGAGCTCGCCGATGCCATCGAGGCAGCGTTGCGGGCCATCCCTGCGTACACCGTGACCCGGGACGGGGATTCCATCATTGCCCGCACCGAACTTGGCCGGTCTGAGCGCGTCATCCTGGCCGGCCACCTTGATACCGTGCCCCTGCCCACCGTTGAGGGCTCGCTGGGCACCGTTCCAGCCACTTGGGAATCCGGGGTTCCGGGCGAGGGCGTGCTGTACGGCCGCGGCACCACAGATATGAAGGGCGGGGTGGCGGTCCAGCTGGCCCTGGCGGCAACACTGTTCGACGACGGGCGGCAGCCGGACAAGGACGTCACCTTCGTCTTCTACGACCACGAGGAAGTGGAAGCGGTCAAGAGCGGCCTGGGCAGGTTGGTTCGGAACCACGGAGATCTGCTGACGGGTGATTTCGCGATCCTTTTGGAGCCCACGCACGGCACGGTGGAAGGCGGCTGCAACGGAACCAGCCGTTTCGAAGCCACCACCATCGGCGAAACAGCCCACTCCGCGCGTGCCTGGATGGGCGTCAACGCGATCCACGCCGCAGCACCTATTCTGGCGCGGCTCGCCGCTTACGAGCCGCAGACCATCAACGTGGACGGCCTGGATTACCGCGAAAGCCTCAACGCCGTGAAAATCAACGGGGGCACGGCGGGCAACGTCATCCCGGACCGCTGCGTGGTGGAGATCAACTACCGTTTCGCTCCGGACAAGAATCCGGACCAGGCAGAGGCCATCGTCAGGGACCTTCTGGAAGGATTCGACGTCGTCCGTACAGACGCTGCTGCCGGCGCGAGGCCCGGACTTAATCACCCCGCCGCAGCGTCCTTCGTCGCAGCAGTGGGTGCCGAGCCCAAACCCAAATACGGATGGACCGACGTCGCGCGTTTCAGTGAACTGGGCATCCCGGCGGTGAACTTCGGCCCCGGCGATCCACTGCTGGCGCACAAGGACAACGAGCACGTCGACGCCGATGCCATCCGTGAGTGCCTCCGGGCACTGAGGACCTGGCTCACCGCATAGTCCTCACGTTTACCCCGCACAGCAAAAGAAGAAGGTCCGCAGCTTGGCAGCTGCGGACCTTCTTCTTGAGTAGAGGATTACTTCTTCTCCGGGTTTTCCGCGCCAGGAACGACGTTTTGTGCGACGGGGTCGTTGCCGGTACCTTCGAGGCCGGTTCGGATCGTCATCGGAGCCATGCCGCCGGCGGCTTTCTTGGAACCGCGGCGTTCGATCATGATGGCAATCCGTGACACGGTCAGGTTGATCAGGATGTAGATCGCAGCGCCAACGAAGAACGCCGGGAACAGGAAGTCAGGGCCAAGGAAGTCGGCCATGATCTGGATTTTCCGCAGCAGTTCCTCGTAGCCCACGATGTAGCCGAGCGAGGTGTCCTTGAGCAGAACCACCAACTGGGCAACCAAGGACGGCAGCATGCGCCTCACGGCTTGCGGGAACTCGATGGACATCCGCGACTGGAAGCTCCGGAGGCCGATCGCCAAACCAGCCTCGCGTTGTCCCTTGGGCAGTGACTGGATGCCGGCACGAAGGATTTCAGCGAAGATGGCGGCGTTGTAAAGAACCAAGCCAACAACAACGGCTTGGAACTGGCCCGTGGCGAAAACCAACAGGACGAACAACATCATGAGGACCACGGGCATGCCGCGGAGGAACTCAAGGACTACCTGCGTGGGAATCCGGATCCACGGAATCAAAGAGATACGCAGCAGGCAGAGCGCAATGCCCAAGGGAAACGCGATGACGGCCGCCACAGCAGCAGCGGTCAAAGTGGAGACGATGCCTTGGCCAATCAGGTTCCAGACGTCCGGAGCCATGGGGCCGTAGAAAATCTCCCAGCGGTCGGCATCAAAAATGCCCTGCTGCGCGAGGGTAACAACAGCGATGGCCAGAATGCCGAGAATAATCAACACGCCTGCGGCGGAGCCGATGAGCGAATAGAGGCGGGCCTTGGGCCCGGGGACGTCGTAAAGGACCGATGTCATCGGGCAATCGCCACCTTTCGTTCAACAAAGTGCGCCAGAAGTCCCAGGGGAACTGTGATCAGGAGGTAGAAGAACGCCACCCCAAGGAGGATCCAGAGGACCTGGTTGCCGTAGTCGTTGGAGAGCTGGCGGCCGTAACCGAAAAGCTCAAGGACGAAGAACGCGCCGGCCACCGAGGAATTCTTTACCAGGGCAATGAGGATGTTGATCAACGGGGGCACTACGGTGCGCACCGCTTGGGGGAGGACGATGAAGCCCAGAACCTGCGTGAAGGTCATGCCGACGCTGCGGGCAGCTTCTGCTTGCCCCACAGGCACGCTGTTGACGCCGGAACGGACGGCTTCGGCAATGAAGGCGGCCGTGTAACTGCTCAACGCGATGATGGCGGCAACTTCGAATTGTTCAAACTTGACGCCCAACCGGGGCAGAACAATGGCGGCGAAAAAGAAAATGATGGTCAGCGGGGTGTTACGCGCCACTTCAACATAGAACATGCTGAAACCGCGAAGTGCTGCCACGGGGGAAACCCTCATGGCCGCCAGGAGTGTGCCGACAATGAGGGCAATGATTCCTGAAATTACGGAGAGATAAAGGGTTCGGAGAAATCCGTCCCAATATTCGGGGAGGCTTGCTATGACGGCGTCCATGGCTTCCTTTGGCTGCAGCTAATCAGGGAACAGGGTCCTGGATTCGTCAACTGCCGCCGCCCGGAAGGGGGCAGCGGCAGTTGACGGGTCCCGACTAGTAGCGGTTGATCGCAGGAAGTTCAGGGGCGGTCTTGATGACCTTGCCTGCAGTGGCTTCCCAGGCCTTCTTGTAGGTGTCGTCCTTGGCGAATCCCTCAAGCTGGTCGTTGATCCAGTTGCGGAACACGGTGTCGTCCTTCTTCAGGCCGATTCCATAGGGCTCCTTGGTGAAGGTTTCATCCGAGGCGAGCTTGAAGGCATCAGGCTCTTTGTCCACGTAGCCTGCGAGGATCACGTTGTCCGTGGTCACGGCAACAACCTGCTTGTTGCGCAGCGGCTCCAGGCAAGCAGTGTACGTGGCTGCAGGGACTACCTCAGCGTTGTACTTCTCGGCGATGGTCTTGGCCGGAGTTGAACCCGTAACAGAGCAGACCTTCTTGCCGGCTACGTCTTCAGGCTTGGTGATGGTGGTGTCGTCCTTGTTGACCAAGAGAGCCTGACCGGCTTCGTAGTACGGTCCGGCGAAGGCGACCTTTTCCTTACGGGCATCATTGATGGTGTAGGTAGCGATGACCAAGTCAACGCGGCCCTGCTCGATGAACGACTCACGGTTCTGGGAGACGGTCTCAACCCACTCGATCTTGTCCGCGGCGATACCCAGCTTGGCGGCGATTGCCTTGCCCATTTCGACGTCGAAACCGACCGGCTTGCCGTCCAGGCCCTTCTGGCCGAACAACGGCTGATCGAACTTGGTTCCGATCTTGATGGTCCCGGCCTTGTTCAGCTTCTCCATGGTGGTGCCGGCTTCGAAACTTGCCGAGGCAACCGGGGGAGTAGTGGTGCTGCTGCCGCCGCCGCAAGCGCTCAGCGAGAGAGCAAGCGCAGCCGATGCGGCCACCAGGAGCGACTTCCTCCGGGTAATAAGAGACTTCATGGTGTTCCTTTCATATGGGTGGCCGCCTTACGGCCGGGGGTGCTGGCGGTAAGGAGCTAGTGGGTCAAGAGCTTGGACAAGAAGTCCTTGGCGCGGGTGCTCTTCGGGTTGGTGAAGAATTCCTCAGGAGTGGCGTCCTCCACGATCTGACCATCAGCCATGAACACCACGCGGTCAGCGGCCTTGCGGGCGAAGCCCATCTCGTGGGTGACCACAATCATGGTCATGCCTTCTTTGGCCAGCTGGATCATGACGTCCAACACTTCGTTGATCATCTCAGGGTCCAGTGCAGACGTGGGCTCGTCGAACAGCATCACCTTGGGCTTCATGGCAAGAGCGCGGGCAATGGCCACACGCTGCTGCTGGCCGCCGGAGAGCTGGGCGGGAAGCTTCGGAGCCTGATGTCCCACACCGACCCGCTCGAGGAGTGCCATGGCCTCTTTGTCGGCCGTGCCCTTGGCCACTTTCTTCACCTTGATGGGACCCAGCGTGACGTTCTCAAGAATCGTCTTGTGGGCGAACAGGTTGAAGGACTGGAACACCATGCCGACGTCGGCACGCAGGTGCGCGAGGTCCTTGCCTTCTTCGGGGAGCTTCTTCCCGTCGATGGCGATGTCGCCGTCGTCGATGGTTTCCAAGCGGTTGATCGCACGGCAGAGAGTGGATTTACCGGATCCGGAAGGTCCGATTACCACCACGACTTCACCCTTCTTGACCTGAAGGTTGATGTCTTTGAGGACATGCAGTTGACCGTAGTGCTTATTGACGCCGTTCAGGGAGACGAGGGCATCGCCGGACGCTTGAGTAGTCATAGGACGAATCTAGCGAACAAAGAAGCAAATATGACCACGGTCACGGCAACTTCCCCAAGATCGTGACTGAACAGAAACCTGCCCCACAGCGAGATACCAGAGTGGAATGCAAGAAGCGGGTCGCTGCAACGGAGCACACCGTCATCCGCGCTAGCCTTGGGCAATGAGCATGAGCCAGCACCCTGTTCCCCGTCCGGATGCCAACGGTCGCGTCACCGGCACCCATGTGCCCCTCCCCTCGGAGATCGCCCCCGCCAAGCACAAAGGCTCCCTAGAGCTCCGGCGCAAACAGGCTGATACAGGGATGTCGGATCAGCATTTGCTGGATACAAGCGGTGCCGGCCAGTTCATCCACACCGATCCTTGGCGTGTTCTGCGAATCCAGAGTGAATTCGTGGAGGGCTTCGGAGCCCTTGCTGATCTGGGCCCCGCCGTCAGTGTGTTTGGTTCCGCGCGAACCAAACCGGGAACGGAGTACTACGAGATGGCCGTGGACGTGGGCCGCAAGCTCGCCGAAGCCGGAGTAGCCGTGATCACCGGCGGCGGTCCGGGATCCATGGAAGCTGCCAACAAGGGCGCTGTGGAAGGCAACGGAACCTCCGTAGGCCTGGGGATCGAACTGCCATTTGAGCAGGGACTGAACCAATGGGTGGATTTGGGCATCAACTTCCGGTACTTCTTCGCCCGCAAAACCATGTTCGTCAAGTACGCCCAGGGCTTCGTGGTTCTCCCCGGAGGACTTGGCACTCTGGATGAGTTGTTCGAAGCCATGGTGCTGGTGCAAACCCGCAAGGTGACCTCGTTCCCCATTGTGCTGCTCGGTGTCCGTTTCTGGGGACCCATGATCGAGTGGATCAAGGAGACCCTGGTGGCCGAAGGGATGGTCTCCGAGAAAGACCTCGATCTGATCCAGTTGGTGGATGACCCAGCGGACGCGGTGCACCGTGTCCTTCACGGTGCACCACTTCCGCCTACCCCCAACGGAAACCAACGCCCGGAGTAACCCACTGTTTCTGGCACGATGGACACTGTGAGCTTATTCCTGGTGTTTCTCGCGATAGTCCTGGTTGGTGCTGCGCTGTATCTCGGTGCCGGGATGGTTAAGGGCCGCTCGATTGGATCCGGGCTTGAACAACCCGTTCCGGGCCTGCCCGCTGTTCTGCTGCCTGAAGAGGCCAAACCCGTAGACGTGGATTCCGTGCGCTTCGCCTTGGGCCTTCGCGGGTACCGGATGGATCAGGTGGACCAGGTCCTGGACGAGCTTAAGGAGCAGTTGCAGGCCAAGGACCTTGAGATCGAAAGACTCAAGGCTTTGGTTCAGCCCCGCCTTGAGGACGGCGAATCGGGCCGGGCACCGCGGTGAGCACCCGAACCCCCAGCCCGGAAGGAACCCCCACGTCCGGAAGGAGGTCCGGCACTAAGAGGACGTCCGCCCCTGAACGCCCAGGGCAGCGGGGACCCGCGGACCGGCTGTCCCAAGGGCTGTCTGCCGCGGCGCTAAGAATGGCCGGGTGGCCGTGGTGGCTGCAGGTCAGCCTGATCTTTGTGGCGGCCCGGCTGGTCAGCGCGTGCATCTTCATGGCGGCAGCCATTCATCAGGGAACAAATCCGTGGTTCCCTCCCGCTCCGGATTATTGGAATTTCATCACCATCTGGGATGGGCGGTGGTACCAGGAAGCTGCCGAGAACGGCTACCCCTCGGTCCTCCCGGTTGACGCGGGCGGAGTCGTTCAACAAAACGCCTGGGCGTTCTATGCGCTCTTCCCCTTCCTGGGGAGGGCTCTCTCTGCCGTCACCGGCATGGGCACTATGCCGGCCCTGACCACCATTGCGATGCTGGCGGGCGTGGGCGCGGCTTTGGTGATCTACAAACTCTTCCGCGAATTTGCAGGCAAGCGTGGCGCACTGTGGGGCGTGGTCTTCGTTTCCACTTTTCCAGTGTCCCCGATCCTTCAGGTTCCGTACGCCGAGTCATTGAATCTGTTGCTGCTTTCCGGCGCATTGTTGCTGGTGGTCCGGCGTCGATATCTGTCCGCTGTCCCCGTAGTGCTTCTCATGTGCCTCTCAAGGCCTACGGGGGTCCCCTTTGCGGCCATGGTTGGACTGCTGTTGCTGTGGCGCCTGTGGCAGCGCTTCGGGCCTTCCACGGCACGCCCCACCTCTGCTTCGGCGCCCGGTTCAGCCGATGAAGACGAGCCAGAGTCCGCCCGCAGCCTGTTCTCGCTGGGGGTGCTGGTGCTGGCGGCGGGCATTGGAGCTCTCGCGTGGCCGGCCATTGCCTGGGCAACTACAGGTGACATCACTGCCTATACACGAACTGAGACAGCGTGGCGGGGGCACGATCTTGTGCCTTTCAAGCCCTGGTTCGATACGGGCAGGATGCTGTTTGGTCCTGTACTGGGTGTGCTGGCCCCGTTTGTTTTCACGGCACTGTTTGTGCTGGCCATGATGTCCAGGCCGGTCAGGGCCTTGGGAACCGAGCTCAGGCTTTGGTGCGCTTGCTACATGGGTTACCTGTTGGTTTTCCTTCATCCCCAAACCAGCACGTTCAGAATGCTGCTCCCGCTTTTTCCCTTGGCGTTGGCCGCGGCGCTGCTCTCCAAATCCAAAGCGTACCGAGGGAGTGTTGTGGTGATGTTCTTCCTCCTCCAAATCGTCTGGGTGGTGTGGCTGTGGGCGTGGGCTCCGCTCCCCGGCGGCGGTGACTATCCGCCCTGACGTGGAGGTTTGCCGCACGGACGGAGTATGTACAAAGCCCGGACAAATGAGCGTTTGATTCGCTACGGACGGGTAATTACGGGATAATGAACCAAGAGCAAGGACAAAGCACCGAAAAGTGCCCGGCCAAGGCGGCCTCCCCAGCGGTGCCGCCGGCTGCAATTGCGACGCGGAACCAGCCCGGCCGGGTTGGCGTGACTTGGGACAAATGGAGGGGATTTTCCTAATGGCGGCTATGAAACCACGTACCGGCGACGGCCCTATGGAAGTTACCAAAGAGGGACGCAGCTTGATTATGCGTGTGCCGCTCGAAGGCGGAGGACGACTCGTTGTCGAGCTCAACGCAGCGGAAGCGGCCAACCTCAAGGAATGCCTCGTAGGGGTTACTGAGTAGGCGAATTGAACAGATTTACAAAGCAGGGCCCGGTAAACCGGAGCCCTGCTTTTGTTTAAGCTGTTTTCCCTGCCAGCAGGGAACCTACTTCTTGACGGCTACCAGGAGTCCATCGCCTGTTGGCAGCATCGCCGAAGCCAACCGTTCGTCGTCGCGTATTGCCTTCACGATCTGACGCAGAACTACGGTAGTGGCATCCCGCGCTGCCGGGTTGGCAACACGGTCCTTATCCAAAGCATCGTTGATCACCAATGTGCCGCCGGATTTGAGCAGACGGATTGCCTGTTCCACGTACTTGGGAAAGTTCGGCTTGTCGGCGTCAATGAAAACCAGATCGTACGCGGAGTCGGTCAGACGTGGCAGCACATCAGCTGCACGGCCGGAAATGGTGCGGGTGCGGTTGGCGGGGCTGCCGGACTCCAGGAAAGCTTCCCTGGCGGCCTTGAGGTGCTCAACGTCCACGTCAATGGTGGTCAGCACGGCCTGGGGGCTCAGGCCCCGCAGCAAGCAGACCCCGGACACGCCCGCGCCGGAGCCGACCTCTACTACGGTCTGCGCCTTGGATGCGGCTGCAAGCACAGTCAGTACTGCGCCCACGCCGGGACTGATGGGGGTGACCCCCAGTTCAAAGGAACGCTCACGGGCGCGCAACAACACGTCATCCTCAGCCGGCAGATCTTCTGCGTAGGACCAGCTGCTTGACTTGTCGGCACTCATGAAGGGGTTCGCTTTCCGCGGGTAGGGGTGTTTGTACCAAGACTACTGTGTCCGCCTCCGTAAACCCGCTGCCGAGGGGCTCCCCGGAGCTGTGTCCACCATGGTTTTCAGCCTTGCGAAGAAATTCCCGGCCAGTCAGGAAATTCCCAGACAAACTTGGGATGATAATGCTCCGGTCATCCATGAGGTGGGCGGCACCGGGTATTCGGTGAACCACAGTTTGAGGGGAGTGGACGATGCCGGCATCGCATGCTGCGCCAGTCCAAACATCGGAAAGCCTAGAGGCCGTTACTGATTGGGTCATGCCCAGCTGGGAGGAAGTGGTTTCCAACCACTCCGCCAAGGTGTATCGCCTCGCCTATCGCCTGACCGGGAACAAGTTCGACGCTGAGGACCTCACCCAGGAGGTCTTCGTCAGGGTGTTCCGTTCCTTGGAGAACTTCAAGCCCGGAACCTTGGACGGCTGGTTGCACCGCATCACCACCAACCTGTTCCTGGACGGCGCTCGGCGCAGGAGCAGGATCCGCTTTGATGCGCTGGCGGAAGACGCGGAATCCCGTTTGCCGGGCCGTGAACCCGGACCTGAGCAGAGCTTCGAACACAACAACCTGGACCTTGACGTCCAGAGGGCGCTGGAGGAACTCCCGCCGGACTTCCGCGCCGCCGTCGTGCTGTGCGATCTTGAGGGCCTCTCCTATGACGAGGTCGCAGAGGCGCTTGGTGTGAAACTGGGAACCGTCAGGTCCCGTATTCACCGCGGAAGGACCATGCTCCGCGAAAAGCTTGCCCACCGTGATCCCCGCCCGGCCGAGGCACGCAAGCCGCGGTTGAAGATGCCCCGCATCGCCAGCATTCTTTAGGTTGTCGATGCCTCGACGTCCTCATCGTCCGGGAGCACTGTCCCGGCGAACTTTGGCTGGGCTGCGCCATACGCGTAGCCCGGAGCACCTGCAGCGCTGCGCCGAATGCCGCCTCGCCCTTCGTCGTGAACGGCAGTATCTTGAGCGACTCCGTGGGGCTGCCGTCCCCGAAGCCAGCCAGGATCTGGCGGCGCGCCTGATCCAGCACACAGAACGCCTTGCCAACGAGCCCGGGCAGTCCGGCTTCGCGCAGCATTACACACCGCTGCCGCATCCCAGCCCCAGGTTCCGGGGCCTTCGCCTGATGGGCGTTGCTGCGGGCACCCTGGTAGTCAGCGCCGGCGCCCTGGCCGTCTCGGCGTATGTGATTGCCGGTGATACGGAGCCACGTGTTCCCGCAGAAGCATCCGACGCCGGGACTCTTGGCGGCGCTTGGACGGGCAGCCCCGTCGAGACCATGGTGGGACCTGCGTTTCGTGCCGGAAGCACCGTCAGTTTGAGCCCTGGGCAACTGGAGTCACTGCGGGACAAAGGCTGGGCATGCCCTGAGCTGTCCGCAATGGGGTTCCACGTGGTCTCAGCCCAGGCCATCAGCAGTAACGGCAACCCGGCAGTGGAGATCAGGCTCCAGAACAACGGTCACTATGCCACCATCGTGGAGGAACACCTGCCCACGGACGGATCCGGACCAGGGCGATCCACTTCGGCTCAACTCTCTGTCACACAGGGAACCCCTTGGAAGGCTGTTTACACCATGCCCTCAGCTGTGATCAGCTACGCCTCCGACCTCCCGGCCGACGCCGCGGACGATGCTGTCCCTGAAATTGTCCGGGCAGGGGAGTCCATGTCCATGACGCCAGCTCCTGAAGACCACGAGGCATGGTACAAAAGGGTGCTCCGAGGCCTCCAGACCCTGCTCCGTCCCGCCGGTTTAGGAGCGGCACCGGAGACAAGGTAATCTTCGTAACGTGCTTGGAATCAACGGCCCGGAGTTCATACTCCTTCTGATCATCGGCGTACTCGTCATCGGTCCCAGCCGTTTGCCCGAATACACTCAAAAGCTCGCCAACCTGGTCAAGGAAGTGCGTCGGATGGCATCCGGCGCCCGCGAGCAGATCAAGGAAGAAGTCGGCATCGACATCGATGAGGTCGACTGGAAGAAGTACGATCCTCGTCAGTACGATCCCCGGCGCATCATCAAGGATGCGCTTCTCGATGACGACAAACCTGTCAGTGCCGGAGCACCCGTGGCTGCTGCTGGTGCAGCAGCAGAGATCAAACCCAAAACCCCGGTGCGGGTCATTGAGAGGCTCGCTGAGGGCGAAGCTGCTCCTTTCGACACCGAAGCAACCTGAGCTGAAAGCAGTTCCCAGCCTTTATCGCCTGTAGAGCCGCAAAAGCCTGTAGAGCTTGCAACAACCTGCTCAGCGGGGCTGGATTCCCAACGGCATGCCGGACAATCCCCGGGGCCTGGTTGCCAAGGAAGCAGCAATACCCTCCAACGCTTTGGCCGCCGCCGTTTCAGGTGCAGCTAGAACCACGGGGGTTCCGGCGTCACCGCCCTCGCGTAGCCGGATGTCCAACGGGATGTTGCCGAGGAGGGGAATCTCGGTTCCTACAGCGGTGCTCAGCCGTTCAGCCAGGATGGCACCTCCGCCACTTCCGAACAGTTCCATGCGCGCGCCGTCGGGCATCTCCAGGTAGGACATGTTTTCGATGACGCCGGCAACCTTCTGACCCGTTTGGGTGGCAATTGTTCCCGCACGTTCGGCCACATCCGCCGCTGCTGCCTGAGGCGTTGTAACCACCAGGATTTCAGCGTTCGGCAGCAGCTGTGCCACGGAAATCGCAATGTCGCCGGTTCCGGGAGGCAAGTCCAGGAAGAGGGCATCGAGGTCGCCGAAGTAAACATCGCTGAGGAATTGTTCCAGGGCCCTGTGCAGCATGGGACCGCGCCATGCCACGGGCTGGTTGCCGGCAACAAACATGCCGATGGAGATGACCTTTACGCCATAGGCCACCGGCGGAAGGATCATGTCGTCCACTTGGGTGGGCTTCTGGGTAATCCCCATCAGTGCGGGTACGGAGAAGCCGTGCACGTCGGCGTCCACAATCCCCACCCGCAGGCCCTGGGCGGCCAATGCGCAGGCAAGATTGACTGTTACCGATGACTTGCCCACGCCGCCTTTTCCGCTGGCCACGGCATATACCTTGGTCAGGGAACCAGGTTTGGTGAAAGGGATGCCGCGTTGTCCACCGGGCCCACGGAGCTGTTCTTTGAGGGCCTCGCGCTGCGCCTGGTTCATGACTTTCAGTTCCACGTCCACGGCTGTGACGCCGGCAACCCGGATCAAGGCCTCCGTAGCGTCCTTGGTAATCGTGTCGCGCAGCGGGCATCCGGCAATGGTCAGCAGAACGGCAAGGTGGACGGTGCCGTCATCATCTGCTGATACCGATTCCACCATCCCGAGTTCGGTAATCGGGCGACGCAGCTCGGGATCAATGACGGTTGCCAAGGCAGCATGCAGCGCCTCGGCCGATGCAATGCTCATATGGTCAGGCTCGGCTCTCAGGGTTTTCGGGCGGCGTTTTGGCGGTTGAATGTTGTGGGCCTGTGGTTCGCGGGGCGCGCACTTTGGGAATCTGCTGGGTCCGGGGGCTGCGCGATTTGTCGCGCTTTTCCTTCAATTTTTCCTTGACCTTATCCCCGGGCGATTCCGTGCCGTCAGAGCTGCCTTCGTTCTCCCGGAGTTCCTCCTGGGCATCAATGATGTCTTCAAGCAGGCTTCGGAGTTCGGTCCGTACGTAGTCCCTGGTGGCTACTTCACGCAGGGCGATGCGGAGGGAAGCCAGTTCCCGCGTCAGGTACTCGGTGTCGGAGAGGTTACGTTCGGCACGCTGGCGGTCCTGCTGGAGCGAGACGCGGTCGCGGTCGTCCTGCCTGTTTTGGGCCAGCAGCAGGAGGGGTGCGGCGTAGGAGGCCTGAAGGGACAACATCAGGGTCAGCAGGGTGAAGCCCAGCTCCACGCGGTCGAACTGCCAGTCCGTGGGAGCGAAGGTGTTCCAGGCCAGCCAGAACACACAGAACACCGTCATGTAGACGAGGAACGTAGGCGTGCCCATGAACCGGGCAAAGCCCTCCGTGGCGTTCCCGAAGGCATCCGGGTTCGGCG
The DNA here is from genome assembly GCF_041549525.1 of Paenarthrobacter aurescens. Classification (NCBI taxonomy): domain Bacteria; kingdom Bacillati; phylum Actinomycetota; class Actinomycetes; order Micrococcales; family Micrococcaceae; genus Paenarthrobacter; species Paenarthrobacter aurescens. Next base: position 2,838,280 of record NZ_CP157456.1, on the reverse strand, counting down.
AGAACTTGGGCAGGATGCGTTGACGCCCGCTCAGGGGTGTGTCAAGGCTGCTGCTCGTCCGTCCTGAGGACTTGGGGGATCGGGTGGCGTTGTTATCAGCCAATGCGGCCTCCAAGTTTCCTTATAGGGGCGTCGTCCTCGTGGGCGCGCCAGTCATCCGGCAACAGGTGATCCAGCACGTCATCAACAGTCACCGCCCCCACGAGGCGGCCGTCGTCGTCCACGACTGGAAGTGAGTTCAGGTTGTACGTCGCCAAGGTCCGGGCTACTTCGGAGATATGGGCTTGATCCGAGAGTGGCTCAAGGTTTTTATCCACGAGGTTGCCCAGCGGTTCGGGTGGGGGGAAGCGCAAAAGCTGCTGTATGTGCACCACGCCCAGAAAACGCCCGGTGGGAGTCTCCAGTGGTGGACGGGCGATGAAGATGGATGAGGCCAACGCCGGCGACAGTTCCTCGCGCCGGACGTGGGCAAGGGCTTCTGCCACGGTCGCTTCAGGCGGCAGGATGACAGGGACCGGGGTCATCAGGCCGCCGGCAGTATCTTCGTCGTACTCCAGGAGACGGCGGACGTCCTCGGCTTCCTGAGGTTCCATGAGTTGAAGCAATTCTTCGGCTTGGGCCGAAGGGAGCTCTGCCAGGAGATCGGCGGCGTCGTCAGGATCCATCTCTTCGAGGACGTCAGCGGCACGTTCCACGTCAAGGGCGGAGAGGATCTCCACCTGATCGTCTTCCGGAAGTTCCTGGAGGACATCTGCGAGTCGTTCATCCTGGAGTTCACTGGCCACTTCAAAACGCCGTTTGTCGCTCATTTCCTGAAGGGCCTCAGCAAAGTCTGCAGGCTTGAGGTCCTCATGGGTGGCAACAAACTGGGTGGCGGCTTGGGGCTCATTGTGGGCGCCGGTCTGGGCATCAGCCCAGTCGATGATCAGGGTCTCGTTGCGGCGGAGCCTGCCAAAGGGGGAGAGGGAGTGGCCACGGCGGACGAACAGCTTGCTGACAAACCAGTCCTTGGACCTGTGCTGGTCCATGGCGATGTCCTCAATGGTGGCGTCTCCGCTGCCATCAGCAAGGGTCACGCGGCGGTCGAACATCTCAGCAACCACCAGGGTTTCGGCACCTCGCTGCTCGAATCGGCGAAGGTTCACCAGACCGGTGCAGATGATCTGCGTCTGGTCGATGGACGTAATGCGCGTCATGGGAACAAAGACGCGCTTCTTGCCGGGAACTTCCACCACGATGCCCACCACATGCGGCGCACCGCGGGTGCCGCGTGAGAGCACCACAACATCGCGCAACCGGCCGAGACGATCGCCCAGGGGGTCGAAGACGTCCAAGCCGAGCAAGCGCGCGACGAAGACGCGTGAAGGATGTGTGCTCATATTTACAGGCTACCGAGTCTGCTCTCTTTTAGCTGAATTCCAGCCGGTACACATGTCCATGAGACACAATGGGGCTATGTCAAACATTTTTGGTGGTCCCAAAGCCGTTGAGGAGTCCCGCAGTGTTCCCCAGGGGGAGACCGTCGGCTCGTACACTTCGTATTTGGATGCCCAGAAGGCGGTGGATTACCTGGCAGACCAGCAGTTCCCTGTTCAGCTGGTGTCGATCGTGGGCAACGACCTCAAAATGGTGGAGCGGGTGACCGGCCGCCTGAGCTACCCCAGGGTGGCGTTGTCCGGTGCCCTGAGCGGTATGTGGTTCGGCCTCTTCGTCGGCGTCATGCTCTCCTTCTTCACCCCCGCCGGTGGACCGTTCTCCATCATCACCTCAGTGCTGATGGGTGCGGCGTTCTTCATGCTCTTCGGCATCGTCACCTACGCCACGCAGCGGGGCAAGCGTGACTTCACCTCCACCAGCCAGGTGGTGGCTACCAACTATGACGTCATCGTGGCGGTAGAGGCAGCCCATGAGGCCCGCCGCCTGCTCCACCAACTTCCCATGAACCCCTCGCAGGCAGCCGCTCCGCAGGCCGCCAACTACAACCAGCCGTTCCAGCAGCCGGGCCAAGCACCTGAGCGTCCTTCCACGTGGAACGATCCTTATGGCCAGCGCGGCCCGGAGCCCACTGGATCAAGCACGCCGGAGGGACAGAACGCGGCCCCGGCGAACCAGCCTGTTCAGAACCAGCCTGTTCAGAACCAGCCTGTTCAGAACCCGACGCCTGCAGCTGTCCGCTACCCTGATCTCCCCGACGGCCGTCCGCAGTACGGCGTGCGGGTGAGCGACGCACAGAGCCCGGCGCAACCGCAGGCGCAACCTCAGGCACAGAACGAACCGCAGGAAGAGGGACAACAGTCCGGCTCAGAGGATTCTTCCAAGCAGTAGCTTCCTTCGGAGGACAAATTCGCAGGACAAAAAGGGAAGGCCACCGGATCTCCGGTGGCCTTCCCTTTTGAGTTAGTGGAACTCCCGCGCTTAGCCCTGGGCTTCCTGGTAGATGCCGGCCATCCATGATTCGACGTCGTCAGCCTTGCGCGGCAAAGCAGCGCTGAGGTTGACGGGGCCATCCGCTGTCATGAGGATGTCGTCTTCAATGCGCACGCCGATCCCGCGGTATTCCTCGGGGATGGCGAGGTCTTCGTTCTTGAAATACAGGCCCGGTTCGATGGTGAACACCATGCCTTCGGTGAGGATTCCATCGAGGTAGAGTTCACGCTTCGCCTGTGCGCAGTCGTGGACGTCCAGGCCCAGGTGGTGGCTGGTGCCATGCGGCATCCAGCGGCGGTGCTGCTGGCCCTCCGGGCTGATCGCTTCTTCGACCGAAACGGGGAGCAAGCCCCATTCCGCAAGCCGCTCGGCAAGGACGGTGGTTGCTGCGGTGTGGATGTCCCGGAACTTCACGCCCGGTTGCGCGGCAGCAAAGCCGGCGTCGGCGGCGTCGAGCACTGCTTCATAAACCTTGCGCTGGACATCGGTGAAGGTGCCTGTGGCCGGAAGTGTCCGGGTGATGTCCGCAGTGTAGAGGGAGTCTGCCTCCACGCCGGCGTCCAGGAGCAGGAGCTCGCCGGCATTGACGGTTCCGGAGTTGCGGTTCCAGTGCAGCACCGTGGCGTTGTTGCCGGACGCGGCAATGGTGTCGTAACCGAGCTCGTTGCCTTCCTCGCGGGCACGGGCAAAGAATGCTCCTTCAACTACCCGCTCGCCGCGCTTGTGGGTCAGAGCGCGGGGGAGAGCGCGGACCACGTCAGCGAAGCCTTCAACGGTAGCCGCCACAGCGATCTTCATCTGTTCGATTTCCCACTCGTCCTTGATCAGGCGCAGCTCGGACAGTGCCTCGCTGAGCTTTTCATCCAGGGCGTCGAGTTCACCGAGGTCAAGGTTCTCAGGATCTTTGGCCGTGTTGTAGCGGGCGGTGTCCACCAGGGCGTCGATGTTTTCGTCCGTCTTGCGGACGAGGCGAATGGAGATGCCACCGATTTCCGGGGCACCCACATTTTTGGTGATGGCCATCTCAAGCTCGGAGATGTGAGCCGTCGGCAGGCCGAAGCGGGCTTCGAATTCAGCCAGGGTGGGTCGCGCACCGATCCAGAACTCGCCAGCGCGCGAGTCGGCGTAGAACTGTTCGGTGTCCCGGCCGGCCAGCGGACGGAAGTAGAGGGTGGCTGTGTGGTGACCGCCGTCGTCGCCCTTTCCTTCAGCCACAGGCTCAAGGATCAGCACGGCGTCGGGCTCGTGGTCCAGGCCCAGACCCGTGAGGTGGGCAAAGCCGGAGTGGGGGCGGAACCGGTAGTCGCAGTCGTTGGAACGGACCTTCAGCGGGCCGGCGGGGATGACCAGACGTTCGCCTTTGAACTGTTCGGAGATAGTACGACGACGGCGCGCGGCGTGGTCTGCTACGGCGTCACGCTCAGGGGTCACCTGCGGGGCGGGCGCCCAGTTGCTTGCCATAAAGGCCTTGAAAGCATCTGAGGTGGGCCGTTGCGAGCGGTTGTTGACACGCTCCTGCAGCGGCTGGGAGGACGAGTTCTGGGTGTTTTCGGCATCGTTCACCGTTACATCGTCCCACCAGTGAGGCGAGGAGGCCAACGGCGCAACCGGCCAAGCGGGCCTGCATCCCATAGGCTGGGAAAGTGAGGATAGACCTGCATGCACACTCTAATGTTTCCGACGGAACCGAGACCCCCTCCGGGGTGATCATCTCCGCCGTCTCGGCCGGCCTGGACGCCGTGGCTTTGACTGATCACGATTCCACGGATGGCTGGGAGTCCGCGGCTGCGGCTGCCCGTGAACACGGCATTGCTTTTGTTCCCGGGATGGAGATCTCCTGCCGGACGGAGCAAGGAATCAGCGTCCACCTGCTCAGCTACCTTCATGACCCTTCCCATGCAGGCCTGCTGGAGGAAATCACCAAGTCCAAGGACGCCCGGCTGACCCGCGCCGAGCATATGGTCACGTTGTTGTCCGAGGATTATCCGTTGACGTGGGACGACGTGATCCATCACGTTGCTCCCGGCGCCACAGTGGGCCGGCCACACATCGCCGATGCTTTGGTGGCCGCCGGCGTGGTGGCGGATCGAACGGAGGCCTTCACCTCCATCCTTACCTCACATTCCCGGTACTTTGTCCAGCACTACGCCCCCAACCCTGCGGTGGCTGTTGAGCTTGTCCGCGCAGCCGGCGGCGTTCCCGTCTTCGCCCATCCGGTGGCCTCCTCCAGAGGGCGGATTGTGGGGGAGAGTACCTACCGGGACATGATTGATGCCGGTCTGTTGGGACTTGAGGTTGACCACAGGGACAACCCGGAAGAGGGCCGCATATTCCTCCGTGGCCTGGCCGCCGAACACGGGCTGCTCATGACAGGCTCTTCTGACTATCACGGGGCAGGAAAACCCAATCTCCTGGGCGAGAACACCACTTCGCCCGAGGTCTTGTTGCGGATCGAGGAGCTGGCTACCGGCAGCACGGTGATCCGGTAATGGATCTGCAACTTCTGGCCTCCGTGATTGTCACCCTGTTCGTGATCATGGACCCGCCTGGTACCGTGCCCATTTTCATGTCCTTGACGGCGCAGATGTCGGCCAAGGACCGGAACCGTTCAGCGTTCCAGGCCCTGTTGGTGGCTACTGGCGTGATCGTGGTGTTCGCGATCTTCGGACAGTCCATCCTGAACTACATGCACATCTCCCTGGCGGCTTTGCAGGGTGCAGGGGGTCTGCTCCTGGTGCTGATCGCACTTCAGTTGCTGACCGGTTCCACGAGTGGCGAGGAGAATGCGGCCAAGTACAAGAACGTGGCATTCGTGCCGCTGGGGACTCCGCTCATGGCAGGACCCGGTGCGATCGTCGCCGTCATGGTCTTTGTGCAGCAGTCGGGCCAGCTGTCTGAGTACCTGGCAGTGGGCCTTGGCATTGCCGTGGTGCTGGGCTCACTGTATCTGGCCATGCGTTTCGCCGGAGTGGTTCAGCGCGTTCTCGGTGAAAACGGGGTGGAGCTGGTCACCCGGATCGCCGGTCTGCTGCTCTCAGCAATCGCCGTTCAGATGATCGCAGATGCCGTTCAGGCCTTCGTGAAGGGCGCTGCCTGATCCAACCCGGGGTCCGCCTGGTCGCCGCTTCGGAGAAAGTCCGCCGCGCTGCCCAGCCGTTTCTGCATGACCTGAATTGCCTGTTCGTTTTGGTCGACGCACACAAATTTACGGCCCAGCTTGGCGGCCACCGCCCCGAGGGTTCCTGAACCTGCAAAGAAATCAAGGCACCAATCGCCCTCGCGGCTTGATGCGGAAACAATTCTGCGGATCAGGCCTTCAGGCTTTTGGGTGGGATAGCCGGTCTTTTCGCGTCCCGTAGGCGAAACAATGGTGTGCCACCAGACGTCCGTGGGCAGCTTGCCGAGCTCGCGCTTGGCCGGTGTCACCAAACCGGGGGCCATATACGGTTCCCGGTCTACTTCAGCGTTGTTGAAGTGATACTTGGTGGGGTTCTTCACGTACACCAGGATGTTGTCGTGCTTGGTAGGCCAACGGTTCTTTGCCCGTGCGCCATAGTCATAGGCCCAGATGATTTCGTTGAGGAAGCATTCCCGGCCGAAGATCGCATCGAGCATGACTTTTGCGTAGTGGACTTCCCGGTAGTCCAAATGGAGGTACAGGGTGCCGTCGTCGGCCAGCAGGCGCCAGGCCTCAACGAGCTTGGGTTCCAGGAAGGACCAGTAGTCGCTGAAGGCGTCGTCGTAGCTGTGCAGCGCGCCCTTGATGGTGTCGTAGGAGCGGCCTTTAAAGCCAACCCGGTCGCCGTCGCCGTCCGCGTTGCGGACCATGCGTGTTTCCTGGCGGCGTTGGACCCGGCCGGTGTTGAAGGGCGGGTCCACGTAAATGAGTGTGAAGGCGCCGTCCGGCAGCGTAGGGAGGAATTCCGCGTTGTCCGCGTGCATCACCAGGTTGCCGCCGTCCGGCGCCCAAACAGATTCAGTCATTGAGGTTTTTAGGCCTCGGTGCTGCCGGACCGGGCTGCTGCCGTCTCACCGGAAACCACTTCGCCGTTACGGCGGCGCGTGCGGGTCCGACGCGTTCGGGCCGGCTTTTCTGCGCTGTCCGCCGTGGCGGTCCGGGTCTCCGAGGAGCCCGCAGCGGGGGCTGCTTCGCCATCGGAAGTACGACGGCGGCGGGTGCGGTTACGGCTGCTCTCACCCTTGGATTCGGTGGACCCGGCGTCACCGGACCTGCCGGAGCGGCCACGGCCGCCGTCGCGACCGCCGTCGCGCTTGTTATCACGTCCGCCGTCGCGGCCTGAGCCGCCGGAGCGTGCGTTCTTCTTGCCGGTCTCTCCCAAGTCCTCAAGAACCTCGGCATCGACGCCGGCCAGGACGCGCTTGTTGCGCGGCAGGCGGCCCTTGGTGCCCTCGGGGATGTCAAGATCGGAGTACAGGTGCGGCGAGGAAGAGTAGGTTTCCACGGGCTCGGGAACGCTGAGTCCCAGAGCTTTGTTGATCAGGCCCCAGCGAGGCATGTCATCCCAGTCAACGAACGTGACTGCAGTGCCTTTGTTGCCTGCGCGGCCGGTACGGCCAACACGGTGCAGGTAGATCTTTTCGTCTTCAACGCACTGGTAGTTGATCACGTGGGTGACGTCATCGACGTCGATGCCGCGGGCTGCGACGTCGGTGGCCACCAGCACATCAACCTTGTTGTTGCGGAAGGCGCGAAGGGCTTGCTCGCGGGCGCCCTGGCCGAGGTCGCCGTGAATGGCCGCGGCCGCGAAACCGCGGTCAACGAGTTCCTCGGCAACCTTGGCAGCGGTGCGCTTGGTCTTGGTGAAGATGATGGTGCGTCCCCGGCCGCGTGCCTGCAGGATGCGGGCAACCACCTCGGTCTTGTCCATGCTGTGCGCGCGGTAGATGAGCTGGCGGATATCCCGCTTGGTGAGGCCTTCATCATTGGGGTCAGCAGCCCTGATGTGGGTGGGCTGGGTCATGTAGCGGCGTGCCATCGCAATGACCGGGCCGGGCATTGTTGCGGAGAACAGGAGAGTCTGCCGAACGGCCGGGGTGCCGGCAATCAGGGTCTCGACGTCGGGGAGGAAGCCGAGGTCCAGCATTTCGTCCGCTTCGTCAAGGATGACCATCTTGACGTTCTTGAGGCTCAGGTGCTTTTGCTTGTAAAGATCGATGAGACGGCCCGGAGTACCAACTACGATCTCGACGCCCTTCTGCAGGGCATCAATCTGGGGTTCATAGGCGCGGCCACCGTAGATCGTGGCGATGCGGGCATTGCGCTTGCGTGAAGCGGCCTGGAGATCGTTGGCTACCTGCACGGCCAGCTCGCGGGTGGGAACGATCACCAATGCCTGGGGCGCACCGGGAACTGCGAGCTTTGCGTAGCCGGGATCGTCCCGACCGGCAACGCGCTGCAGTGCGGGGATGCCGAAGCCCAGTGTTTTTCCGGTACCCGTTTTGGCCTGGCCAATGATGTCGTGGCCGCTCAGGGCCACAGGCAAGGTCATGGCCTGGATGGGGAAGGGGTGCGTGATTCCGGCGTCAGCCAAGGACTCAACAATGTCCGCACGGACGTTGAAGTCAGCGAACGACTTTTCTTCGATCTCGTGGGGCGTCTCATCCGAGATGATCGTTTCCTCGGGTTCGATTGATTCTGTTCCGGTGGAGTCCGTCAGGACTTCGTGGGTATGCAATTCACTCACAGGGAGTTTCCTTATTCATTTGGGCATTGGCGCTGCATGCTCAACGGCGGCGGCATAGCCGTACCGGAGCACGAACGGGCGCGCAAGCAAGTCCAGTGGAAGCCGATCGCGGGCTATCTAAGTACTGGCACTGGTGACCAGTTGGTACATCTCAAGATCGCGTAGGGGCGGGCTTGTTGAGTTCAAAAATTAACTGAATCAACGACCGGGCATCCATTACTACATGCCCAGTCTATCCTCTGGGGGCCGGAAAGCCGGGATCGCCGCATGAACGGCCGTCAGGGAAGCAGCTCAAACCTGATCTCGCGGCTGGCGATATCGGCCTTGAGCAGCCGCACCCTGACTGTGGTTCCGGATTCCATGTCTCCATCGCACCGGGCCGTGACAGCTGGATCTGCTATCTGGATGACGCCATAGGGGCCGTTGCCGTTTCCGTTGCCGTTTCCCCTGGAGTTCCCATTGGAGGGTTTGGACCCTGAGATGACAACAGCGTCAAATTCCTGGCCGATGTGGTTGGCCACGAGGGCTGCTTCCACAGTGTCCAGCGCCGCACGCTCGAGGCGCCCGGCCAACTGATCCGAGGAGGCCATGATCTCCGGCAGCGACGGGAGGGCCTCGCGGGCCCACTGCGGGATTTCCTGGCCGTTGCTGAGTGCTTCGCAGATCACCAGGACAAAGCGATCCACCAGGCGGCGGAGGGGTGCGGTGGTGTGGGCGTACGGAGCCCCGATGGCTGCCTGGATGACCTCTGCAGGTACCTCGCCGTCAAACGGGGTGTAGCCGGCGCCCCGGAACAACATACCTGCTGAGTGCAGGATGGCCAGTTGCCTGGGTTCCGTTGCGTCCAAGGTCCTCAGGTACTCGCCGTAGGGGACGTTACCGTCCCATGGTTTGCCGAGTGCGGAAGTTTGGCGCTTGAAATGGAGCAGTGACCGGTCATCCGGCGCGGGCATGGTGCGCAGAATGCCCACCTTCCCGTCAAGCATCATCTGCGCAGCTGCCATGCCGGTCATCAGGGAAATTTGTGCATTCCAGTCCTCAACCGGGAGGGACGGGGCGGCAGCGATCCTGTATCCGCCGCCGTCGGTCGCTTGGACAATTTCCTGCTCAGGCATGTTCAGGCTTGCTCCGCCACGTTGCCGCTCCAGTTCAACGCGCTTGAGTCCCAATTCCTTGAGGAGCTGAAGAACGGTTGGGGCAGTGCCGTCATCAATCTGCTGTTGTGCGCCTTTGTAGCTCAACTTGGCAGTGCTGCGGACGGCGGCGCGGGAAACGGTGACTGCCTGCACTTCGCCTGCGGCATCAACATCGAAGTCCCACACAAAAGCACTGCAGTCCTGGTTGGCCAGGAGGCTTCCGGCATTCTCGCTGATGACCTCAGGGTGCAACGGAATCCGCCCATCCGGGGCGTAGAAGGTTTGCCCGCGTTCACGCGTCTCGTTGTCCAAGGCGCCACCGGGAGCCACGAAGGAAGGGACATCGGCGATCGCGTACAGGACCTTGTAGCCATCGCCGGCGCGATCAATGAACAAGGCCTGGTCCAAGTCAGTGGATGTGGCCGGATCTATGGTCACGAACGGTATGTTGCGCAGGTCATGACCCGGCAGGGCAAGGGCCTCCACGGCGAGCCGTGCTTCTTCCACCGCTTCGGCAGGGTACTCGCCGGGCAGTTCCAGCTCCGTTCGGAGGGCCGCAAGGGCCGCCGCGAGCTGGTCCGAGGAGTCGTCTACGTTGGGCGCTATCCGATGATGTGACACGAAAATCAGGTTAGCCCCAAATGTGTCCGTAGTCTTGGACGCCGGACGAAAGAACCCGCCGTCCCAGGCAGGGGCGGCGGGCTCTGACCTGCGATAGTGGCGCAGGTCCGGATAGGTTTGTGGCCGGAGAACCTCCGGTGGGCTACTGCCCGGCTGCGGGTGTCAGGGTGAAGGTTGCTGCTTCTTCACCGTAGACATCTGCGATCACAACGGTGGTGGGGCCGTTCTTGATGTCGAACGCGATCACTCCCTGCTTGGCTTCCCCCGAGGCAACAGTCCCCATGGGCAGACTGCCCAGGCCTTCCTCGAGGAACAAAAGTTCTCCCTGTTTGCCGTCGGCATCGTAGGCCTCAAAGTTGGTTGGTGCTGCGAAGCTGGTCCCGGTCACGGTCTCCCAGGACACCTCCAGGACAAGGAAGCCCCCGTTGGCGGGTTTCATGTAGGACATTGAGGGGATCTCCTGGGTGTACAGGGAATCAATGACGCCCACCTTCACCGTGGTGCCCTCATCAACAGTTACCGTGAAGGTGTTTGCTTCGCTGGCAGTTCCTGAGGACGGGATCAGGGGGCCTTGGGAGGCCGAGGGGAGCGGTGCGACCGGCGAGGTTCCGGCCTGCTGGACTGCGGCAGCAACAAGGCTCAAAGACAGCACCGTGGACACGATTCCAGCGATCAGGCCGGCGAACCAGACCACGATGGTGATGATCCAGGCCTTCTTTTTGTTCTCCGGGTAGCCAGCTAGGGGACGGCCTTGCTTGTCCCGGGCGTTACCGGTCAAAGTGATGATGAGGTCCACGATTGACCAGATGCCGAAGCCTCCAGCAGTGAGCAGCTTCGCGATTCCTGTACCGATCTTGCCCAAGTAGAAACGGTCCACACCGAATCCACCCAGGAGCAGTGCCAGAATCCAGGTGGTCATGAAGGACTTGGCCGGAATTTCCCCGCCCGGGATCCCATACGGGCTGGTTCCGGGGCCCGGCTGGTAGCTTGCCTGGGCTCCACCCTGGAATTGGCCGTTATGGCTGTAAGGCGCCGCGGGGACCTGCGGAACTGATGACCCGGCGTCGTCTTGTGGCACGGGTGGGTAACTCGGGTGACTCATGGGAATCCTTCAAGGAATTGGGTGCGAAAAAGGAGGACATCCGGCGTGCAGGGCACGCGGCAGTCAACTCACTTCGAGTCAGCCTAATAGCAATAGCGCTGGACGCAGGAACTCAACCCCCCGGTAACGTCACGGCCGGCCGGGGATAGGCTGGGTACATGGGCACTTCCTTGGACGCCGCAACCTCCGCCGGGCAACTCTCCGCGGAGTTGCTCGGCGCCATGGCTTACGGGGAACTATCTGCTTTTGGGCGGCTTTCCCTCGATTCCCGTGAAGCACCTACGCTTCATGACAGGTCTGTGCTGGCAAAAATAGCCGTGGGAGCATATGGCAACTTTGCCCTCCTCAGCGATCGGTTGTGGGAGATCGGGGTTGACCCCGAGCACGCCATGCTGCCGTTCCAACGCTCCTTTGACCATTTCCACGAGCGCACCAAACCGGGGGACTGGTTCGAATCGGTCATGAAGGCCTATGTGATCGACACCGTGTCCTCGGACTTCTACAGGGCTGTGTCCATGTTCCTCGACTCAACAACCCAGCACTTTGTTGAACGCGTGGCTTCCCCCGATCAAGCCACAGAAGTGCTTCGCGTCCTGCTGAACAGGGCCTTGGCCGATGACCCTCGCCTGGCCTCGCGTCTCGCCCTATGGGGGCGGCGCCTGGTGGGAGAGGCCTTGACGCAGGCCCAGCGCGTCGGTGTGGAACATCCCGTCCTCGGCCCGGCGCTGAAGAACACCCCGGATGCGCGTGCCGCGGTCAAAACGCTGACGGCGGAACTTGCTGCCAAGCACGCCCGCCGCATGACGGGCCTTGGCCTCACCGCTTAGCTGCCTGCTGCCCCCTCACAGCGCTCTCTGGTGTCCTGTTACACGGCGTCCAGCGCCTGCAGCAGCGACTTCGCTGCCGCCGTCGGGTCCGTTGCCTCAGTGATGGCGCGGACCACAACAATCCTGCCGGCGCCGGCCGCGACTACTTCTTCCACGTTGTTGTGGTCGATGCCCCCAATGGCGAACCACGGCAGCGTCACTTCGTGATCCGCTCGCTTCTGTGCTTCTGCGGCATATGTGACCAAGCCGGTACCAACAGCAGCCCGGCCGGGTTTGGTAGGTGTTGCCCACACGGGACCCACACAGAAATAATCCAGTCCCAGAGGACCTTGGGCGGTGGCCAGCGCCGCGTCAATCTGTTCCGGCGTGTGGGTGGACAAGCCGATTCCGGTGACGTTCGGCAGGAGCGTCCGGGCGGCCGTCAATGGCAGGTCCTTCTGGCCGATGTGGAACACAGGAGCCCCGGAAATACTGGCAACATCGGCACGGTCGTTAACGGCCCACAGCTTCCCGTGCCGCTGCGCGACGCTCCGCAGGACGGCCAATATTTCCAGTTCCTCAGCAGCTTCCAACGTCTTGTCCCGGAGTTGAATGATGTCCACCCCACCCTCAAAAGCGGCATCCACAAAATCTTCAAAATCGCCCTGCCGTTTACGGGCATCGGTGCACAGGTAGAGGCGGGCGGCGGCAAGAGCGTCAGGCTGGGTCATGGAAACCAGAGTAGTTCCTCTAAACTGGGCACGTACTGCGGGAGCCGCGACGATCGTCATATGACCGTCCGGCTGAGAGGGCTTCAGAGCCGACCGCTTGACCTGATCCGGCTAGTACCGGCGTAGGGAAGGAAACGAATGGCAGATTCCCGCCATACCCACCTCCAGGCAGACGTTGCCGTGATCGGCGCCGGCATCATAGGCCACGGCATTGCCCACGAAGCCAGGCGGCAAGGCCGTTCAGTAGTACTGATCGATCCTGAGCCGGCCTCGGGCGCAACGTTCGCTGCGGCAGGAATGCTTGCCCCCGTCAGCGAACTGCATTATCAGGAGGAAGAACTCCTGGAGTTGATGCTCGAGTCTTCCCGGCTTTGGCCCGCCTTCGTGAAGGGACTATCCACACAGGGAGGGGACAGCGGATACCGCACGACGCCCACCCTCGCCGTGGGTGCTGATGCCGCCGATCGCAGGGCGCTCGCAGACCTGAGGGCAGTGCAACTTGCGGCCGGTTTAGGCATTGAGCCGCTCACCCTGCGGGATGCGAGGCAACGCGAACCGCTTCTCAGCCCGCAGATTTCCTGCGCTTTGGACATCCCCGCAGACCACCAGGTAGATCCGCGAAAACTCGCGGCATGCATCGCCAGTGGATTGTCCTCGCACGGACCCGAAGACCCTTCCTGGGTAGCCGGAGCCGATGCTGGATACGCAGTTTCTTCCCCTGCACGCAGTCTGCTGTGGGACCGGGGGCGCGTCACTGGAGTTCAGCTTGAGTCCGGTGCCACGGTCACGGCCCGGGAGACCGTGGTGGCCAACGGGCTGGGAGCCCCGCATCTGTCCGGACTGCCTGATGGATTGAACCTTCCGGTGAGACCTGTCTATGGCGACATTCTCCGGCTTCGCGTTCCTGCGCACCTGCGGCCGCTGGTCTCCTCCACCATCCGGGGGATGGTTCGGGGAGTGCCGGTCTACATCGTGCCCCGGGACGATGGCACTGTGGTGATTGGCGCGACACAACGTGAGGACGGATTGTCAGCGCCATCCAACGCTGTTTCTGCAGGTGGCGTCTACCAGCTGCTCAGGGATGCCCAGGTTCTGGTGCCCGCCGTGGCCGAGTTGGAACTCCTGGAGGCAACTGCCCGGGCCCGCCCCGGGACCCCGGACAACGCACCCCTCCTGGGCAGGGTTACAAGTGACACAGGAGAGGTTGCCGGCCTGATCGTTGCCACGGGCTTCTTCCGCCACGGAGTGCTGCTGACACCAGTGGCCGCCAAAATCGCGGGGGATCTCCTCAACGGTTCCACGGACCCGCGTTGGGCGCCCTTCCGCCCCGATCGTTTCACCAACACCGCTTCCCTTCCCGCACTGCCCACACCATCAGCATCAACCCCCACCAAGGAATCCGCATGAACATCAAACTCAACGGAACCGATCATGCAGTCTCCGATGACGCCTCCGTCAGCACTCTCGTCACCTCCATCACCGGCCGCGCCCTGGACCCAAGCGGACAGGCGGCCGACGGCGGGAAGCTGGGTGTCGCCGTCGCACGTAACTCCGAGGTGGTGCCGCGCAGCCAATGGGCCGCAACAGCGCTCGCCGACGGAGACGAACTCGAACTCGTAACAGCAGTCCAAGGAGGCTGAACCATGACAACATCAAACGTTGACGTTCGCACCACCGACGTTCCCGCCACCGGGCTGGGCAGAGACGCCCTGGTGATCGATGGCGTGGAGCTCGGATCCCGCCTCATCATGGGCACCGGCGGTGCGCCGAGCCTGGATGGCTTGGGGGCTGCCCTTCTTGCCTCCGGGACGGAACTCACCACGGTGGCGATGCGCCGCTACTCGCCGGCCGAAACGGGATCCTTGTTCCAGCTCCTGGTGGACCACAACATCCGTGTGCTGCCCAACACCGCTGGTTGTTTTACCGCCAAGGATGCCGTGATGACTGCTGAGTTGGCCCGGGAAGCCCTGGAGACCGATTGGGTGAAGCTGGAAGTGATCGCCGATGAACAGACGCTCCTTCCTGACGCCGTGGAACTTGTGGAAGCAACCGAGCAACTGGTCAATCGCGGATTCAAGGTATTCGCCTATACCAACGACGACCCCGTCCTGGCGCTCAGGCTGGAGAACCTGGGGGCCACGGCAGTGATGCCCTTGGGCTCGCCCATCGGAACCGGACTTGGCATCCTGAACCCGCACAACATTGAGCTGATCGTGTCACGGGCCTCCGTGCCGGTTGTTCTCGACGCCGGGATCGGGACCGCCTCGGATGCCGCCTTGGCCATGGAGCTGGGCTGCGATGCTGTCCTCCTCGCCACCGCGGTAACCCGTGCTCAGAACCCTGTGCAAATGGGTGAGGCCTTCAAACACGCCGTGGTGGCCGGTAGGCTGGCAAAGCAGGCAGGCCGGATCCCACGGCGGGAACATGCGCTGGCGTCCTCGGCGATGGAGGGCCGGGCAGAGTTCCTCTAACGGCGCGTTCCAAAGCAATGAAGGAGCAGTCATGGCAGATCAGATGACGGAGACAGCCATTCAGGCTGCCCTCGGAGACCTTCCCGACTGGAAGCACCAGGATGGCCTGGTGACGGTCTATAAAACTCCGACGTCGGCCGGGGCACTGGCGCTCATTGCCGCGATCGGCCGGATCGCCGAGGAACAACAACACCATCCTGACTTGGAGTGGCGCTACAACAGGGTTTTCCTCCGCTACGTAACCCACGACGCCGGCGGACACGTGACTCAGCGTGACGTCGCCGCGGCCAAGGCTGTGAGCGGGGCAGCAGCAGAGACAGGTGCAGTTGCCCAGCCCGGGAGGTATCCGGCGTCATAAAGTGGCTTAAAAGCAGGGACCGTCACCCAAAAGTGACGGTCCCTGACATTTGCGGTCTTAGAGCCGCAGCGCCTTGGTAAGGGCCGCAGTATCATGCCTGGTGCGTGTCCGGCCCAGGAAAACCACCACACCGGCGGCAGCTGCCGTTCCCAGGACAATGGGTAAAACCCACGGAATCCACGTGGCGCCAGGCTGGTAACCCAAGCCGGCGCTGATGAATGCGATCCAACTCAGGGTTCCCACAGCCGCAGAGACGCCGGCCGGTAAGGCGATCCCGTATTTGCTGTGCCGCTTGTCGTTGGCCCACACGATGAAACCGGTGGCAATAGTGGCCAAAACCACCACGACGAGAGAAAGCATCAAAACTCCTTAGCGGACAACGGGTGGAAGGGAATGCCTTAGAGGGCGCCGAAACCTACGCGGCGAACTTCCTCAGCGCCAATCTCAACATAGCCCAGCACGTTGCCGGGAACGATCACCTGGCGACCCTTCTCATCAGTGAGGCGCAGCTCGGAGCCATTGGTAACGGCCTCGGCCACAATCTTGGCAACGGCGTCAGCATCCAAGGAGGATTCGAGCACGATCTCACGGCCAACGTTCTGAATGCCGATCTTTACTTCCACAGCAAGGCCTCCAAGCCAATCAAGTTGTAAGTCAGTCCTCTATTTGTAGCCTAGGACTCTTTGGGGAATCGACTGATTCCGCGCCAAGCTAAACGATAGATCAGATCACTGGCCACATCGAGGTCCAGATTTCCGTCCGTTTCAAGCCAGTACCTGGCGCTGACCTGCGCCATTCCGGCCAGGCCACGCCCCAGGAGCTGTGCCTCGAGCGGGGGAAGCTTGGTGTCCTCGGCAATAACGTGGGCCACGGCGTCGGCAAAGGTCTTGTTGAACGTCTCCAACCGCGAACTGACATCGGGATCGTTGATCAGGTCCGATTCAAACACCAGGCGATGGGCTTGGTCGTCGTCGGCAATGAACCTGTAATAGGCGCGCATAACGGCTTTGACGCGTTCCTTGTTATCCGTGGTGGAGTTCAAGGCGTTGAGCATCAGCTGTGTCAGGGCTGCCAAATGACTGTCCAGGAGCGCCATGTAGAGCTCCCGCTTGGACGGGAAGTGCTGATAAAGCACCGGCTTGCTCACATGCGCGGCTTCAGCGATTTCGTCCATGGCCGCCCCATGGAAGCCGTTGGAGACGAAAACTTCCAGTGCCGCATTCAGCAACTGTGCCCTGCGTTCGTCGCGCGGCAACCTTGGTGAACGCGTTGTACCTGCCCGTTCCTGCTTGGCCGGTGCCCCATCGTTTGCCCGTGTGCCGTCAGCCACAGTCTGCCGCCTTTCCTTTGCAGTTATGACTACTCTACCGGGGGGTAATATGACCCGGCGGTATCTGCGGGCATACATTGGGGTATGGCCTCAATTGTTGCTGCCCACACCGCTGCGCCCGCTGTCCTGCCGCCCCTTGTTGAACCGGCAGCCGAACTTACGCCCACCGAGGTGGAACGGTATTCCCGGCACCTCATCATTCCTGAAATCGGCGCCCTGGGCCAACGCAGGCTTAAGAATGCCAAAGTACTGGTCATCGGCGCCGGCGGCTTGGGTTCCCCGGCACTGCTTTACCTGGCCGCCGCCGGCGTGGGCACCTTGGGGATAGTGGATGATGACGCGGTGGATCTGAGCAACCTGCAGAGGCAGGTCATCCATGGCGTGAAGGACGTGGGCACCCCCAAGATCGAATCCGCGCGCAAGGCCATTGCTGAACTCAACCCCCTGGTCAACGTTGTCCTGCACCATGTCCGGCTTGACTCTTCCAACGCGCTGGAATTGTTTGCGCAATATGACCTCATCCTGGACGGCGCGGACAACTTCGCCACCCGGTATCTGGTGAACGACGCCGCTGCCATCCTCGGCAAACCCTACGTCTGGGGATCCATCTTCCGCTTTGATGGCCAAGTGAGCGTCTTCTGGGGCGAGCACGGGCCAACGTACAGGGATCTTTACCCTGAGGCGCCTCCTGCCGGCTCTGTACCGTCCTGTGGCGAGGGCGGGGTGTTCGGCATGCTGTGCGCAGCGGTTGGATCGCTCATGGTCACCGAGGCCGTTAAGCTGATCACCGGCGTCGGGCGTTCATTGCTGGGCCGTGTGGCGCTCTTTGATGCTTTGGGCGGGAGCTGGCGCGAAATCAAGGTCTCCAAGGATCCGGAGGCCCAACCCATCACGGAACTGACCGATTATGAAGCCTTCTGCGGAGTGACGCCCCCGGCGGCAACGGACCAGGATCACACGGTCACCGCCAAGGACCTGGCAGCAATGCTTGCCGAAAGGGAACTGGGGGAGCGCGACTTCGAACTCGTCGATGTCCGCGAGTCCGGCGAGCACAGCATCGTGAGCATTGACGGCTCGGTCCTCATTCCGCAGGGCCGCATTCTCTCCGGCGAGGCATGGGTTGAGTTGCCGCAGAACAAGGACATTGTGTTCCACTGCAAAGCCGGAACGCGCTCGGCAGCTGTCCTCGAAGCGGCGCGGACAGCGGGCTATACCCGTGTCAGCCATCTCGACGGCGGTATTCTCGCCTGGGTGCGCGACGTCGAACCGGAGAAGCCTGTTTACTAGGCGGCGAAGAGCTGCCCTCTCGGTTTTACCGGGAGGGCAGATTTGCGTTGCGTGCCGTTGCGTTGCGGGCCGTCAGGCGCTTTCGGAGCGGAGCTGCTGGTGATCCACAGGGCACTCCGCTGCGGGGGCAGCAGCCTGTGGCTGTTCCACCTGGATGCCGTAGAGCGCCTCCAGGGCGGCAACGTAGTCATCCTGCTGGCCATTGGCGGCCAGTTCACGGGCCCTGACGGTGGGAATGTGCAGGAGCTGCTTGACCATCCGGCGCAGGGCGAACTCCACCTCTTCAGCAGCGGCTGTACAACCGTGCCGGGCGCGGACTTTTTCCATCTCCGCGTCAAGGACATTCATGGTGTGACGGCGCAGCGCCACAATTGCGGTGTCCACGGAGCGGGCCTCCCGTTCGGACTCGAAAGAGGTGGCGGCGCCGTTGACGATCGCGCTTGCCTGGGAGAGCGACTCTGCCTGCTCCTGCGGTGCGGCCAGTCGAACGGATTCAAGCGTCAGGAGTTCAACGCCGTCGAGTTCTCCCACTGCGGGATCAAAATCGTGGGTGAGCGCAAGGTCGATCGCGATCAAAGGTTTTCCGGAGTTGGCCCGGACGCGGGCAAGGTCCGCAGCTTCCACCCTGTTGTCCGAGCCGCTGCAGCCAATCATGACGTCAGCCGCGGCAACAGCCGCGGGAAGGGTGTCGGCGTCCAGTGCTGTGCCCCCGCGGGTGGCCACAAAGCCTTCGGCGCGGCCGGACGAAGAGTAAACGGAAACGTCTGTGCAGCCGCGCTCACGCAGCAGTGACATGGTGGCGCCGGCGTAGGCCCCGGTTCCGAAGACCACAACTTTCTTGGTGGACCAATCGTCGTTCTCGGCGAGGTCCGTGGCGAGGTCCAAAGCGACCGAAACGATCGAAAGCCCACGCGAGCCCAGGGCTGTCTGCGCGCCTACGTCCTTGGCCGTTTTGGAAGCCGCCTGGAATAGGCGAACCAAACCGGAACTGGCGGTGCCTTCCTGTTGGGCGGTGATCAGTGCCCGGCGCACCTGTCCTGCAATCTCGCGTTCGCCCACAACAGCTGAATCCAGGCCGGCGCTCACAGCAAAGAGGTGCCGTGTGACATCCGGGCCGGTGTTGGTGGCGAAGGAACGGGAGACGAGTTGCTCGCTCAGGCCGCTCAGTTCGCTGATCTGTGAAACGAGGGCGGAACGGGCTGCTTCGAGGTCAGCACCGTTGGCCGTTTCCCCATAGATTTCGTAGCGGTTGCACGTGGCCAGGACCACGGCACCGGAAACCACGGAGGAGTCGGTCAGGGCTGCCGAGGCAAGCTCGGAGGAACCGTTGCTCAACTGAGCGACAGTTTCGAGGTCGATGTCGGCGTGTGTAGCCACCAATGAGAAAAGAACCACAGCACCCCAATCATAGCTTTTTCGTAGCCCGGTAGAACAATGCGGCGCCGTGGCGATCCCCACCAAGGATGGTGATCCCCGCCACAGCGGCCCGGGTAGAGCGCACCGTGACAGCTTGTCGTTATCTTTTGCCCCGGATTTTCGGCACAATCGAAGGCATGACTTCTAGCGCGGCAGCATCCAACAGTACGGCCTCCAACGCCCCGGCGGGAACCCTCGGCGCCAACCACCCACTGAAGGACGGCCGCACTTCGGACTCGCCCTTGATTACCGCGTATCGCGGCGGCACCCCATCCCGCAGGCCTGTGTGGTTCATGCGCCAGGCCGGCCGTTCCCTGCCCGAGTACCTGAAGGTGCGCGAAGGCGTTGCCATGTTGGACTCCTGCCTTCGGCCCGAGCTGGCCGCTGAGATCACCCTCCAGCCTGTCCGCCGGCACGATGTTGATGCTGCCATCTTCTTCTCGGACATCGTCATTCCCCTGAAGCTTGCCGGCGTGGGCGTGGACATCGTCCCCGGCGTTGGACCTGTTTTGGACAAGCCTGTCCGGACGGCCGCTGATGTTGCCGCCTTGCCTGCCTTGACGTGGGAGGCCCTGGAGCCCATCCGGGAAGCCGTCCGCCTGACCGTTGCCCAACTTGGAAAGACGCCGCTGATCGGTTTCGCAGGCGCCCCGTTCACCCTGGCGGCCTACATGGTTGAGGGAAAGCCCTCGCGTGACCACCTCGGTCCGCGGACCATGATGCACTCCGATCCCGAGACCTGGGCCGCGCTGGCCAACTGGGCGGCCGATACTTCCGGGATGTTCCTGCAGGCCCAACTTGAGGCCGGCGCTTCGGCCGCGCAGCTCTTCGATTCCTGGGCGGGGTCCCTGGGCCTGGGTGATTACACCAAGTATGTGGCGCCGGCATCCACCCGCGCGCTGGACCATGTACGCGGCCTGGGGGCGCCGCTGATTCACTTTGGAACAGGCACCTCTGAACTGCTGGTGGCAATGCGGGACGTAGGCGTGGACGTTGTGGGCGTCGACTACCGGCTTCCCTTGGATGAGGCGAACCGGCGCCTGGGTGGCACTGTGCCGCTCCAGGGCAACATCGATCCCGCTCTTCTGTCCGCTCCGTGGGAGGTCCTTGAAGCCCATGTCCGCGAGGTCATCGCTGCCGGTTCCCACGCCCCTGGCCACGTCCTGAACCTTGGCCATGGAGTTCCTCCGGAAACGGACCCCACCGTCCTGACGCGCGTGGTGGAGCTTATCCACTCCATCCCAGCGGAGTAGTAACGATGCGCGGGGGGCACCCAACACCCACCTCCAAGCCCGCGGCGGCAGCCGAACGCCCAACTGCCGTGGTGGTGGGAGGCGGCATCTCCGGCCTGATCGCCGCAAGGGAATTGGCTTCCGCCGGCTCAGCCGTGACTGTCCTGGAGGCAGGAACTTCCTGGGGCGGTTGTGTGGGAAGCCATGTTGTTGCGGGGCTGCGATTGGACAGCGGGGCGGAGTCGTTTGCCACGCGGTCCACGGCCGTAGCCGATCTCGCGCGTGAGTTGGGTCTGGCAGAGCGCATAGTGGCTCCTCATCCCGGAGGGGCCTGGGTGCAGCTTCCGGACGGGCCGCAGGAACTTCCCAAGACCGGAGTGCTCGGCATTCCGGCAAACCCGTGGGACCCTGAGGTCAGGCGGTCTCTTGGGCTTGCCGGATCCATCAGGGCCTCCCTGGACCGTTGGCTCCCAGCCTCTGTGGGTACGTCCTCGGAGGTCACCAGCGTTTCCTCGTTGGTGCGTACCCGTATGGGCAAAAGAGTTCTGAAGCGGCTTGTTTCGCCGGTAGTAGGCGGAGTCCACTCGGCTGATCCTGCCCTGTTGGATGTGGACATGGTGGCCCCGGGCCTGCGTGCCGGAATCCGCACCCACGGTTCTCTCGCTGCTGCGGTTGCCACTCAACGCAAAACAGCCCAACGTCCGGCGGCGTCCGGCGCCGGAGCAGCTTCCGGTCCTGCAAAGGCGGGTTCCGCCGTAGCGGGCCTCAAGGGCGGAATGAACACCCTGGTGGAGGCCCTGGTGGCTGATCTGCGGGAGCGAGGAGTGCAGCTGCTGAGCGGGCGCCACGCCGATGCCGTCGTGAAGACGGCCGATGGTTGGCAGGTTACCGCGGGAGAATCAACGTTCGACGCCGGCCGCCTGGTGGTGGCTCTTGATGGTCCGGCCGCTGTGGGCTTGTTGGAGAAATCCTTGCCTGAACTCTCCGGGCTGCGTCCGGCTCCGGGGCCCTTGGTGAGCTTGGTGACCATGGTGGTGGACCTGCCGCAGCTCGATGGCAGGCCACGCGGGACCGGAATCCTGGTGGCGCCTGAAACCCCGGGGATCAGGGCCAAGGCGCTGACCCATGCAACGGCGAAGTGGGATTGGCTGGCGGAGCAGGCCGGCCCGGGTACGCATGTTCTTCGTTTGTCCTATGGGCGGCGCGAAGAGGCAAACGCAGGTCCGGATGTTCTCATGGATGACGATTCCCTCCTTGCTGCTGCCGTTGAGGATGCCTCGGCGCTGCTGACTGTGCCGGTTTCCAGGGCGGACATTGTGGATTGGGATGTGGTCCGCTGGGCGGGTGCCTTACCGTTCGCCGCCGTCGGTCATAAACAGCGCGTGGAACAAGTCCGCAGGGCGTGCTCCGCTGCCGATCGACTTACCGTGGTGGGCGGTTGGTTGGCTGGAAACGGCCTTGCTGCGGTTGTGGCGGATACCCGCAGGCAACTGGCTTCGGTGCGTGAGGATGATTCCCGCTAATTGTGATTTGCATCACTTCTACGTCTTGTAGAACTGATCCGTTTCGACTTAGCGGCCAGCACGGGGCAAACTTGAACCATGAGCCACACTTCTGCCGAATCTGTCACTAAAACTGCTGAAACCGAAGAACAGTTCTTCACGCTGTGGACGGTCTTCAAGCGCTCGGCCGACGTCCTGCGCAGCGGCGATGCTGCCCAGGAGTTCGAAGCCCTCACGGAGAAGCTCGCGGAGGGCGGCGTGATCCTCCGCGGCAGCTATGACGTCTCGGCAATGCGCTCGGACGCCGACATCATGGTGTGGCTCCACGGCGCCAAGCCCGAGGACCTGCAGGCAGCCGTCCGGTCCATCCGCCGCAGCAAGCTCTTCGCGGGAACCGACATCGTCTGGTCCGCCATGGGCGTGCACCGCGAGGCTGAATTCTCCAAGAGCCACGTGCCTGCTTATGCTCGGGGCGTCGAGCCCAGCACCTGGCTCTGCGTCTACCCGTTTGTGCGCTCCTACGAGTGGTACATCCTTCCGGCCGAGGAACGCGGCGCCATGCTCCGCGAACACGGCCTGCTGGGCAGGGAATTCCCGCAGGTCATCTCCAACACCGTCTCCTCCTTCGCGCTGGGGGACTGGGAATGGATTCTTGGACTCGAGGCACCGGAACTGGTGGACCTTGTCGACCTGATGCGCCACCTGCGGGACAGCGAGGCCCGCAACCATGTCCGTGAAGAAATCCCCTTCTACACCGGTCGCCGCGTCACGGCTGCCGAGATTGCCGAGGTTCTCGCATGACCGGCCCCGCTGTATCCACTGCACAGAACGCCGTCACTGAGCGTGGCCGCCAGGAAGCCAAGCATTACGACGCCGTGCTGCTCGCTTCCTTCGGTGGGCCCGAAGGCCAGGAAGACGTCATCCCCTTCCTCCGCAACGTCACCCGTGGCCGGGGCATCCCGGACGAACGCCTCGAAGAGGTTTCGCACCACTACCGTGCTTTCGGCGGGATCAGCCCCATCAACCAGCAGAACCGTGAGCTGAAGGCCGCCATCGAGGCTGAGCTGGCCAAGCGGGACATCGAGCTGCCCGTACTTTGGGGCAACCGCAACTGGGACCCTTACATTGCGCCCGTCCTGCAGGACGCTTACGACGCCGGACACCGCCGGATCCTGATGCTCACCACCAGCATCTACTCCTGTTACTCCAGCTGCCGCCAATACCGCGAGGACATTGGCATCGCCCTGACGGAAACGGGCTTGGACGGTAAGCTCGAGGTGGACAAGATCCGCCAGTACTTCGACCACCCCGGCGTGGTTCAACCCTTCCTTGAGGGCACCGCCGCCGGTCTGGAAGAGATCCGCGGCAAGCTGGCCGCTGCCGGCGTTGCTGATCCGGACTCGAAGATCCGGGTGCTGTTCGCCACGCACTCCATTCCTACCCGGGATGCAGAGGCCGCGGGCAGATCCGAGGACGAGCCGCGCGAATTCGCTGAGGGTTCGGCTTACGCTGCGCAACACCTCGCCAATGCCCAGGCCATCATGGACGTTGTTGCACCGAATGTCGCTTGGGACCTGGTGTACCAATCCCGCTCCGGCGCCCCGCACATTCCCTGGCTCGAGCCGGACATCAATGACCACCTTGAGGAGATCGCTCCCCAAGGCGTCCGCGGCGTGGTGATCGTTCCCCTTGGGTTTGTCAGCGACCATATGGAAGTTGCCTGGGACCTGGACACCGAGGCACTGGAAACCTGCAAAAACCTCAACATTGAAGCCACACGCGTTCCCACCCCGGGTACCCATGCGGCCTTCGTGTCCGGCCTGGTGGACCTCATTTGTGAGCGCACGGTGGAGAACAACATCGCAGAACGTCCGCACGTGACTGATCTGGGCCCTTGGTACGACGTCTGCCGTCCCAACTGCTGCGAGAACTTCCGCGGAGCCAAGCCCGTCATCTCAGAAGTAGGCGCAGGGATCGGCATCGGCCATGACCCCTATCCTGCCCCGGAGGTTGCCAAGTGACTGTTCGCATCGGCACCAGGGCGAGCAAGCTTGCCCTGACGCAGACGCAGCAAACAGCGGACCGCTTGGCTGCAGTTGGCGGTTTCCCGGTGGAACTCGTGCACATCAAGACCGAAGGCGACGTCAAGACCGGCTCGCTTTCCCAGATGGGCGGTACGGGTGTGTTCGTCGCGGCCCTTCGGGATGCCCTCCTCGCCGAGACCTGTGATGTTGCCGTGCACTCCCTCAAGGACCTGCCCACGGGGGCGGCACTTGGCTTGAGCATCGCCGCAACACCCAAGCGGGTGGATGTCCGCGATGTCCTTTGTGCACGCAACGGTATGACCCTCGCTGAGCTACCAGGCGGGGCCAAAGTCGGCACAGGCTCACCACGGCGTGCCGCTCAACTTCGGGCTGCGCGTCCGGACATTGAGGTGTTGGATATCCGTGGAAACGTGGATACGCGCCTCGGCCGGGTTCCGGGTTTGCCGGGAAATGTTACGGATGAAGTTGTCCCCGGCAAATCGTGCGATCTTGACGCCGTGGTATTGGCCGCTGCTGGCTTGGAACGCATGGATCGCCTGGACACCGTGAGCGAGTTCTTCGAGTCCGACGTCATGTTGCCGGCCCCGGGACAAGGAGCGCTGGCGATCGAGTGCCGGACTGCTGACGCTCCGCGTGTGGCAGGCTCCACCGAGGGATCCAACGGAGTGCTGGCGCAGGCCCTTGCGGCGTTGGATGACAACGACACCCGCCTTGCAGTCACTGCCGAACGCGCCGTCCTGGCACGTCTTGAAGCCGGCTGTGCAGCTCCCGTGGGGGCTTACGCCTTCCGGAAGGGCAGCATGCTGCATCTTGAAGCAGTGGTCTGTGCCGTGGATGGCACCAAGACTGTGCGGGAGAAGAAGGCCACCGACGGCCTCACGGAGGTCGGAGCGACGTTGCTTGGCATTGAAGTGGCCGAGCTTTTGCTCGCTGCAGGCGCCGCGGAGATCGCGGATCTTGCCGCATCCTGAGCCGCATGAAATGAACGGATTGACCGGTCGGCGTGTCCTGATCACCAGGAGCGCCGACCGTGCACGGCCGTTGGCGTCGCTCCTGCGTAACCGGGGGGCCACGCCGTTGGTGCTTCCGCTCATCGATTTTGAAATGACCCCGGATCAGGCGCCCCTGGATGCGGCCTTGAACGGGTTGAGGGCCGGTGACTTCAATTGGCTGGTGATCAGCAGCATCACCACCGTCCGGGTTTTGTTGGAGAAGGCCGCGCAGCGCGGAGTCGTGCTCACGGATCTCGTTCCGCCGGGAACGAAAGTCGCCACTATTGGTTCTTCATCCCGGCAGGTTCTTGAATCGGTTGGCCTCACCGTCGCGTTGGCTCCTGCAGATGTCCAGTCCGCAGAAGGCCTCCTTGCTGTGTGGGATACGTCCGCTGAGCGCGTTTTCCTTCCGCAAGCTGATATCGCCGCGCCAGGCCTGCGCGAGGGACTGACGGCCAAGGGCGCGAAGGTGACCTCCGTCGTCGCCTACCGGACGGTGGACTACCCTGCCCGCGCGGAACTGCGCCTGACCGCGGACCTTCCCTCCGGCGTCGTCATGTCCGACGCCGACGCTTCGCCGATCCTCAGCGTCGAAGAGACACGGGCGGCACTGGACTCAGAAAACCTTGATGCCATGGTGGCTGCCTCTCCCAGCGCAGCGCGCCGAATAGCTGCCACGTTGCTGCCCTTGGGCAGTTGCCGGCTGATCGCCATTGGACGTCCGACGGCGGCGGAAGCGACCAGGCTTGGCCTCACCGTGGCTGCCACCGCCAAAGAACCAACTCCGGACGGCATCGTGGCCGCCCTGGAATCTGTTTTTGCCAACGAAGGGAATACGCAATGAGCTTTCCGAACCATCGTCCCCGCCGCTTGCGCACAACTCCGGCCATGCGCAGGCTCACCGCCGAGAACCGCTTGGCGCCAGCGGACCTGATCCTCCCGGCGTTCATCCGCGAAGGACTCACCGAGCCCAGTCCCATCAGCTCCATGCCCGGCGTCGTCCAGCACACCACCGAATCCTTGAAACGGGCTGCAGCAGAAGCGGTGGAGTTGGGTGTGGGCGGCATCATGCTGTTCGGTGTGCCCGCCGTCCGTGACGCCCAGGGCACCGCTTCGTTGGATCCCGAAGGTGTCCTGAACAAAGCCATCCGCGACGTCAAAGCCGAGGTAGGCGATGACCTGGTCATCATGGGCGACGTTTGCCTGGACGAGTTCACCGACCACGGACACTGCGGGGTCCTCGACTCAGAGGGCTACGTGGACAACGACGCCACACTGGAAATTTATGGGCGGATGGCTGTTGCCCAAGCCGACGCCGGAGCCCACGTCCTGGGGCCCTCCGGGATGATGGACGGGCAGATCGCGGTCATCCGCCAGGCGCTGGAGGAATCCGGTCACAAGAACACAGCAGTTCTTGCCTACGCAGCCAAGTACGCGTCAGCGTTCTACGGCCCCTTCCGTGAAGCCGTGGATTCCCAGCTCAAAGGTGATCGCCGGACCTACCAGATGGACGCGGCCAACCGCAGGGAAGCCATTTTGGAAGTTGAGCTGGACCTGGAAGAAGGCGCGGACATGGTGATGGTCAAGCCCGCCATGAGCTACCTGGACATCCTGGCCGACGTCGCGGCCATGAGTCCAGTGCCGGTCTCGGCCTACCAAATCTCCGGTGAGTACGCCATGATCGAAGCGGCCGCCGCAAACGGCTGGATCGACAGGCGGGGTGCCATCACCGAATCCGTCCTCGGCATCAAGCGTGCCGGAGCCGATACTGTCCTGACCTACTGGGCCTCCGAACTGGCAGGCTGGCTGAAGGAGTCCTGATGTCCTCTGTTCCCGTTGATTCCGCTGCCGCACCAGAATCCGGTGCCCCCTCGGACCCCGCCGCGCCAGTTTCGGCACATGAAATCCTGCTCGGCCTGAACACATTCGGTGATGCCGGGGTGGATGAAGACGGGAACCCCAAAGAGCATGCGCGAGTACTGCGTGAGCTGCTCCAGGAAGCAAAGCTGGCTGACGCCGTCGGAATCCATGCTTTCGGTGTGGGAGAACATCACCGGCGCGATTTCGCTGTTTCGGCGCCCGAAGTCTTCCTGGCAGCGGCGGCTGCAGTGACCTCCCGCATTCGGCTGGGGTCCGCTGTCACCGTGCTCAGCTCCGATGATCCCATCCGGGTATTCCAGCGATTCGCAACTGTGGACGCATTGTCCAACGGCCGGGCCGAGGTCATGCTGGGCCGGGGTTCGTTCGTGGAGTCGTTCCCGCTCTTTGGCTTGGATCTGGCCGACTACGAGGTCCTGTTCGAGGAAAAACTGGAACTCTTCGATCAGGTCCGTGCGCAGAAACCCGTTCATTGGGAAGGGCGGACGCGGGCAAACGTCAATGGGTTGCAGGTATACCCCCACCTGCAGCACCACCTGCTTCCGGCCTGGATCGGTGTAGGCGGCACTCCTGAGTCTGTATTGCGTTGCGCCCAGTACGGCTACCCCATCATCTTCGCCATCATTGGGGGAGAGCCTCGCCGCTTTGCGCCGCTGGTCAACCTGTACCGTGAGGCAATGGCGAAGTACAGCCATCCCATGCGCCAGATCGCAACCCACTCACCTGGTTTCATTGCTGACACGGACGAGGCTGCCCGCGAGGAGCTTTTCCCGCACTGGCTGGAGCAGCGCAACAGGATCGGTGCTGAACGTGGATGGGGTCCGGGGAACCGAAGAGAGTTCGATACCATGTGCGGCCCTGAAGGTGCCCTCTACGTTGGCTCTCCGGAGACCGTGGCGCAGAAAATCGCGTTGCTCAAGCGAAATCTCGGCGTGGATCGCTTCGACCTCAAATACAGCAATGGAACTCTGCCGCATCAATCCATGATGCGTTGCATTGAGCTGTACGGCACCGAGGTGGCCCCCAGGGTTGCCGAGCTGCTGGCCGCACATTAGACCGCGGCCCAACCGCTCCTGAATCACTGAAAGAATAGGAACCATGACTTCAAACACCCCCGTGTCCGATCAACTCTTCGACCGCGCCCGGTCCCTGATGCCCGGTGGCGTGAACTCGCCGGTGCGGGCCTTCGGCTCGGTTGGCGGTACTCCGAAGTTCATGGTTTCGGCCAAGGGCGCCTACCTGACGGACGCGGACGGCAAGGAATATGTGGACCTCGTTTGCTCGTGGGGGCCGGCATTGTTGGGGCACGCGCATCCTGCCGTGCTCGACGCCGTCCATGCAGCCGTGGATCGTGGACTTTCCTTCGGCGCTTCCACGCCTGATGAAGCCAACCTGGCCGCGATCGTCAAGGACAGGGTGTCCGCGGTCGAACGCCTGCGCATGGTCTCCACCGGAACCGAAGCCACCATGACCGCAGTCCGCTTGGCCCGCGGATTCACCGGCCGCAACCTGATCATCAAGTTCGCCGGCTGCTACCACGGGCACCTTGACGGACTGCTGGCAGCAGCGGGCTCGGGAGTTGCAACCCTGGCATTGCCCGGATCGGCCGGTGTCACAGAAGCTACCGCCGCCGAAACCCTCGTCCTGCCTTACAACGATCTCGCCGCCGTCGAGGCTGCTTTCGCTGCCCACGGTCAGAACATCGCTGCCGTCATCACCGAAGCCGCACCGGCCAACATGGGAGTTGTCACCCCGGGGGAGGGCTTCAACGCAGGCCTGTCCCGCATTACCAGGGAACACGGTGCCCTTCTCATCCTGGACGAAGTCCTCACCGGCTTCCGCACGGGCTACGCCGGCTACTGGGGCCTGACCGGTCGCCAGGAAGGCTGGGCTCCGGACCTGCTCACCTTCGGCAAGGTCATTGGCGGAGGAATGCCGACGGCGGCGCTGGGCGGCCGCGCCGACGTCATGGATTACCTCGCTCCCGTGGGACCGGTCTACCAGGCCGGTACGCTGTCCGGAAACCCGGTGGCCATGGCGGCAGGTGTGGCAACGCTGAGTAACGCAACTCCGGAGGTCTACGCCTACGTTGATGCCCGCTCGCTGGAGCTCTCCGCTGCGCTTTCCGCTGCCCTGGACGCCGCAGGTGTTGACCACTCCATCCAGCGCGCAGGAAATCTGTTCTCCGTCGCCTTTGGCACCTCTGCCCACGGTGTACACAATTACGACGACGCCCAGCGGCAGGAGAGCTTCCGGTACGCCCCGTTCTTCCACTCCATGCTGGACTCCGGGGTTTACCTGCCGCCGTCTGTCTTTGAGGCCTGGTTCCTCTCCGCAGCCCATGATGACGCAGCCATGAACCGGATCTTTGACGCCCTTCCGGCGGCCGCGAAGGCCGCAGCGGGCGCCACGGCCTAGTCTCTGGCGATTCCTGGTCCTTGGTGATGCCCTGGCCTTCCTGCACGAAGCAGGTGGCCGGGGCATCGTTGCTTGTCCCGGGGTAGGCTCGTAGGTGGAAACCCACCCCCAACGAATTCACGGTTTACCATGCGCAATTGTCCATCCGTTGCATCGATCAGTCTCAGCATCGCCACTGCGGGAGCCCTGCTGGCCACGGCTACCGCATGTTCCAGCGGCACTCCGAACTCCAGCCAAGCGTCATCGGAACCGCAATCAACGGTTACGTCCTCTTCGCCCTCAGGATCATCAACCCCCACTACCCAACGCACGTCACCCGAAGCATCCGCAGCGCCTTCCGTCCCGCCTGCACCTGCACCGACTACCCGGTCAGCGGCCGAGCAGCAACTCGCCGCGCTCAGCCTGGAGCAGCGCGTGGGTCAGCTGTTCATGGTGGCAGCCAAGGCAACCGGCGCCGAGCCGGCAACCTTGCAAGCACTCACCAAGTATCACGCCGGAAATGTCTATCTCAGTGGGCGCAGCAAAGCCGGAACGGGACCCACAGCCGGCGTCGTATCTTCTCTGACCAGCACAGTTTCCGCTGATACAACGGGAGGGGTGCCCCTTTTTGTAGCAACGGACCAAGAAGGCGGCTACGTCCAGGTGCTGTCCGGCCAAGGTTTTTCCACGATTCCTACTGCCTTGGTGCAGGCGTCTTCCGGTGCCGCAAAGCTTCGCACAGACGCAGCGGCGTGGGGTAAGGAACTCCGCAGTGTGGGCGTCAATGTAAACCTCGCACCGGTCCTGGATACAGTAACCAGTCCGGAATTTGCGCCGTCCAATGCCCCGATCGGCCACTTTCAGCGGGAGTACGGCTATGACCCGGGCACCGTCTCGCTCTTGGGCAACGCTTTTGCGGACGGGATGAAAGACGCCGGCGTGGCCCCCGTGGTTAAGCACTTCCCGGGCTTGGGCAGGGTTGTTCCCAACACTGACGTCAGCAAGGATGTTCGAGACACAACCACCACAAGGGATGATCCTGCGCTGAAGCCTTTCCAAGCAGCGATCACCTCCGGCGCCCAATGGGTGATGGTCTCCAATGCTTACTACGACAAAATCGACCCCGCGAATATTGCACCGTTCTCACCGATGGTGATGGACACCATGCTGCGCTCTGACGCCGGATTCAAGGGGATCGTTCTCTCCGATGACCTCTGCAGTGCCGCTCAGTTGGAAGCCTGGTCCGATGCAGACCGGGCACTGAACTTCTTTGGCGCGGGTGGAACAATGCTGGTGTGCGCCAACCCCGCAAGCATTCCGGCCATGCACCAAGCAGTGGTGCAGAAGGCTGTGGCGGACCCGGCCTTCCGGGCAAAGGTGGATGCCGCAGCGCTTACGGTACTGCGGGTGAAAGCCGGTCAGTAGCGGCAGAGCCTCCTGAGTGCAGCAAAGAACCCCGCCTTCATTTCGAAGGCGGGGTTCTTTGCAAGTGATGCCTGTTCAGTTGTGCAAACAGTTCCTAGAGAACGTCCGACAGGAAGCCCTGAAGGCGTTCTGTTTGCGGGTTGGTGAACAGTTGCTCAGGAGGACCGGATTCAACCACTACGCCGGCATCCATGAAGGTGACAATGTCAGAGACGTTGCGGGAGAAGCCCATTTCGTGAGTCACCACAACCATGGTCATTCCTCCCTGGGCCAGATCAGTCATGAGGGCAAGGACACCCTTGACCAGTTCAGGGTCCAGCGCGGACGTAGCTTCGTCAAAGAACATCACTTCAGGCTTCATGGCAAGCGCACGGGCAATCGCCACGCGCTGCTGCTGGCCACCGGAAAGGTTGGCAGGACGCGAGTCAGCTTTGTGCTTCAAACCCACAAGGTCCAGTTGAGCGAGGGCTTCGTCGCGGGCTTGTTCCTTGGACATGCCACGGAGTTTGCGCAGCGCCAAGGAGATGTTCTCAGCCACCGTCTTGTGCGGGAAGAGGTTGAACTGCTGGAAGACCATGCCGATCCGCCGCCGCAGTTCATCCGGGTTGTCTTTGAGCACCGAACGCCCATCCAGCAGGATGTCGCCCTGGTCCGGCTCGATGAGCCGGTTCATGACCCGGAGGAGCGTTGACTTGCCGGAGCCTGAGGGGCCGATCACGGAGGCCGTGGTGCCCTTCTCGACGTGGAGGTCGATGCCCCTGAGAACATGGTTGCTGCCGAAGGACAGGTGGATGTTCTTCGCCGTCAACGTGCCTGATGCGAATTCACTCATGCCTGCGCTCCTTTTCCAACAACGGCCGCAGCCTCGTCCGGTTCCTTCTTCTCTGGGCGTCCAGCGCGCATGCGGGCGTCAATGAAGTTCACAAAGTGCGTGAGGGGAATGGTCAATGCCAAGTAGAAGATGGCTGCTGCCACGTACGGGGACAGGTTTCCGCTGTTGGCTGCAAAGTCCTTGCCGATCTGGAAGATTTCACGCTCGGATGCCAGGAGGCCAAGCATGAACACCAGTGACGATTCCTTGATCAATGCAATGAACTGGTTGACCAGCGCAGGAAGTACCCGCCGGATGCCTTGGGGCACTACCACCAGGCGCATAGAGGAACCGTAGCTGAAACCCAACGCACGGGTGGCCTCGAGCTGGCCTTTATCCACGCTCTGTATGCCGGACCGGAAGATCTCACCGATGTACGCGCCGGACATCAACGACAATGCTGCGATTGCCATGGGGTACGGGCTCGTGGAACCCGTTAATTCACGAATGATCGGGCCGAATCCGAAACCGATCACCAGGATGGTCAGCACCGGAGGAAGCCCGCGGAGAATGTCCGTGTAGATGCGGGCTACCCACCGTGCTGCTGCGTTCCGGGAAATCCCCATCAGGGCAAGCAGCATCCCGAGAGCGGTCCCGATGATGCCCGAGACGACAGCCAGGACGATGGTGTTGGGCAGACCGACGGCGAACATCTTGGGGATGACTTCGCCCATTGCCTCCCAGTCAAAGAAGGTCTCGGCTAGTTGATTGAGGATATCCATGGAACGCCTTGGTTACTTGGCGGGGAGCTGGACGGCCTTGCTGCCCGGCTTCCAGCCCTGGGGAGTCTGCTCGGCGGCAGTGGGACGGTCCTTGTACCACTCAGCCGTGAGCTTGGCCCACGTGCCGTCAGCGATTACGGCATCCAGGCCGGAGTTCAGGGCGTCGATCAGCGGCTGGTTGTCCTTGTTCACGGCGTATGCAGTGAAGTTCTGGGTGTTGACAACCTTCTCGGCGATCTTGGTGTTGTCGCCTTCCTTGACCTGGCCTTCGGCCTGCTGGGAAGGAGCAACCCAAGCGTCGATCTGGCCGTTCTTCACGTTGCCGTAGACCGTGTTGTAGTCAGGGAAACGGACCGGCTCGATCTTGAGCGTGTTGGTCATGTAGTCGTCCTGGACGGTGCCCTGGACGACGCCGACGCGGAGGCCTTCCTTCACGTCAGCGAAGCCGGTGACCTTGGAATCGTTCTTGGTCACAATGGCCATGTAGCCGAAGTCGTAGCCGTTGGTGAAGCCCACCGTCTTGCGACGGGCGTCCGTGGTGGAGATCGAGGAGGATCCGACGTCGAACTGCTTGTTGCCCACCTGGGAAAGGAGCGCCGAGAAGTCAGTAGACGCGAATTCAACCTTGAGGCCCAGCTTGTCGCCAATGGCACGCAGGAGCTCGTTGTCGTATCCAGTGAACTTGCCGGAAGGATCAATGAAGATGTTTGGCGGGGCATCGGAGAGGGTGCCTACGCGGAGGGTGCCGTCGGTGATCAGGCCCAGCTTGGACTTGTCGATCTGATCCAGCGGAGTCACGTCGGCGGTGGTAAACGTGTCCAACGACTTCTGGTCGCTGCCGGCCAGCGCATCGGTGGGGGAGCCGCTGGGCTCGGAGGTTCCTCCGCCGCATGCTGCCAGGGAAATCACCAGGGCTGCGGCCACGGGGGCAACAGACAGCCACTTAGGGGCTTTGAATTTCATGAAGAAATCACTTTCATCGAGTCACGGAGACGTTTCGCGGTGGGCGGGGAATGCGGCAGCAATACGAAGGTTGGCTGCTTTAGCAGACTTCAACCCGCCAAACTTAATTATGTCACCAGCTCACCAAGGCATGGTGAATCGAAGAAACGGTTGCTTACCCTCAATTTTACCGAATAAAGTTCCCCTAGTGGGGCGAGGCATGTCCGGACAATTCCGCTACTGGGGGTATGCGCGGAATCCCCGCCCTAAAAATCCTGGACAGGAGGTTCCCGAAGTTCCTGTGACTTGCGTCGCAGAACGTAACCCCCGAAGGATGCCTCCGGCTTAGAAGCCGCCCCGGCTCGCATCCTCGGGCGGAAGAACCGGCCACTCACCCTCGATGACGGCGGTGGGCTTGCTCCGCCGCAAGTATTGTTGGAAATCGGCTGCCTGGGACGCCGCCCAGTCTACTTGCAGCTGATGCAGCGTGGACGCCGGCATCTGCAGCTTGGGAAACTTGCCGGCCATGGCGTCCAAAACCCGGAGCGTGGCCAAGGCATCCGCCGCGGAGGTATGGGCGTTTGTCAGGTCCACGCCGTATTCCTCGCACAGGGCAGTCAGGGTGCGCTTTCCCTTGCGATAGCGGTCCACCTGCTTATTCATCACATAGGGATCAAGCACGGGGAAGCGGCTCAGTTGGGGAACGCCGTAGCGGGCAGATTCTGCCGCCAACACGGTGAAATCGTAACTGGCGTTAAAAGCAATGACGGGAGTGCCGTCGTCGAACAGTCCTTGAAGTACCCCGGCCACTTCGCGTGTGACTTCTGCTGCCGGGCGGCCTTCGGCGCGGGCCTTCTCCGTGGATATCCCGTGTACCTCGCTGGCTTCGAGCGGGATCTCCACGCCGGGATCTGCGAGCCACTCGTGCTCTGCCATGAGCTCCCCGTGGGCATCCACAACTGTGATGGAAGCGGTGACGATCCGAGCTGACCGCGAGTTCTTCCCGGTGGTCTCGAGGTCGAATGCGGCGCGGGAGAGGGTGTTCCAGGAGCTCATGTCTTCAAGCTACCGGCTGGGTCCGACACTCTTTGGGCACGACACTCCTGCCGTTACGCTGAACACATGCGGATGGAGTATGTGACGGCGGTTCTGGCCGTTGTAGACCTTGTTCCGCCAGGCTCGGCAGTCTCCTATGGTGACGTCGCTGAGCTTCTGGGCGCCGGCGGGCCACGGCAGGTCGGCGCAGTCATGAGCCACTACGGAAGTTCAGTGGCGTGGTGGCGCGTGCTTCGCGCCAGCGGGGAAGCGCCGCAGGGCCACGAAGCCGATGCCTTGCGGCACTATCTGGACGAATCCACCCCATTGCATGGGGCCTTTAAGGCTTTCCTCATGACTGGCGAAGGCCGGTGGCGTGTCGATCTGAACAACGCCCGATGGGCGCCTACGGACTCCGATTTCGATCAACTTGATGTGATCTCTGACCAGTTGGAGCGTCAACTCCATAAATTGTCGGTACCCGATGATGAAATGACTGTGTGACCGCCACTCCTGCCAAAACCCGTAAAGCATCGGCAGCCCTCCGCCTGCTTCCGCCGCGCGAGACCCACTATGCGGCACCCGCGCTGTCTCCGGATCAGAATGCGGTTGTTTCCCTGCGCCAAGGGAGCGGCCCCATCCTTGTGCCGGGCGGACCGGGCACGGGGAAGTCAACAGTTCTCGTGGAATCTGCGGTACGCCGCGTCCGGGATGATGGTCTGAACCCGGAGCAGATCCTCATCCTTGCACCCGGGCGCCACGCTGCTGCGGCACTGCGGGACACCTTCACAGGCCGGTTGGACCGCAGTCTGAGTACCACGCCCGCGCGAACGTGGGCGTCATACGCTTTTGACGTTATTCGACGGGCAAAAGCTGAGGGCATCCTGCCGCTAACAAGGCCACCGAAGCTTTTGTCCGGCCCCGAGCAGGACCTCATCATCAAAGAGTTGCTGGAAGGTCACAACCGTCCGGGGTTTCAGCTGCCCTGGCCGGAGGATCTTACAGCGGCACTTCCTACCCGGGGCTTCCGTCACGAGATCCGGGAGTTGTTTGACCGCATCATCGAATCGGGGCGCACCGCAGAGGACCTGGTTGGCCTTGCCTATGAGTGCGGAAGGCCGGATTGGATGGCAGCAGCCCAGCTGTACAGCGAGTACCGGGATGTCCTGGACCTCCGCATGCCGGAGGCCTTTGACCCGGCCGGAATCATCACTACTGCCCGCCAGATTTTCCAGGATTCGCCGGAATTCCTGGCTGCCGAGCGGGAACGGCTCCAGCTCATTTTGGTGGATGACGCCCAGGAATCGAACCCGGCAGTGTTCGAGCTCCTTGCCGATGTCGGTGAGGGGAAGGACATTGTGGTGACGTTCTCGCCGGACACAGTGGTGCAGGGTTTTCGCGGCGCACGGCCGGACTTGGTCGCAGAGCTGCCAACGCTTCTGGGCGGCGCGCAGCAAAATGTGCTCCAACGTCCCCTGTCCGTAACTCATAGGCACACGCCGGAAGTGGCTGAGGCTTGGACCCGCGTGGCAGCCCGCATCTCGCAGCGTTCCGGTGGCCAATTGGCCAGGCAGTTGGAACAACCCCACACTCGCAAGGGCTCTTCCGAGGCAGTTGACAGCGACGGCCGCGTAGAGGGGCATGTGCTTCCCTCGGCCGTGCACGAGCTACGGTACATTGCTCAGCGCATTCTTGAGGCACAGCTCCGGGAATCCCGGGAGTTCAGCGATATCGCCGTGATTGTCCGCAACGGCGGACTGATTTCCCAGATGCAGCGTTACCTCAGCGGCCAAGGGATTCCGGTTCGAGTTCCGGTAGCGGATTCGGCTGTCCGTGACGAGGTCGCTGTTCGTCCGTTGCTGGAAGCCTTTGCCGTTGTACTGGACCCTGCCAAGCTAACGCCGGAAGTGGCGGTTTCGCTTCTGACGTCCCGCATCGGAGGAGCCACCGCCATTGAACTGCGGAGGCTGCGGCAGTCCCTGCGCCGTGAAGAACTCCTCGGGGGTGGGGGTCGCTCCAGCGATGCCCTGTTGGTCGAGGCCTTGCTCCAGCCCGGGGCTCTGGCTTCGTTGGGGATAGAGGGCAGTTCAGCCCGCAGGCTTGCCCGCATGATCGCAGCTGGAACCGCTGCAGCAGCCGAGCCGGGCGCCAACGCAGAGTCCGTCCTGTGGGCTTTATGGCACGCTACCGGGCTGTCTTCCCGCTGGGCGGAAACGGCCCTTGAAGGTGGCAATGCCGGGGCTCGTGCCGATAGGGACCTTGACGCAATGATGGCGCTGTTCCACACAGCTGAGCGCTTCGTGGACCAACTGCCCGGTTCCGGTCCCGAACAATTCCTTGACTACCTGTTGAACCAGGAACTGCCCATGGACACTCTTGCCGCAAGGGCTCAGCTGGAGGCTTGCGTGGAGATTATGACTCCCGCCAGTGCTGCCGGCCGGGAATGGCCGGTAGTGATCGTAGCCGGGCTCCAGGAAGGCATATGGCCCAACACCCGTTTGCGGGGAGAGCTGCTGGGCAGCACTGTCTACGCTGATGCCGTTGAGCACGGAGTGGACTACGCCCTCCGGCGTGGGCCCCTTAGCAGGCTCCGGGATATTCGATACGACGAACTCAGGAGTTTCTCAACGGCAGTCTCTCGAGCCCGTGAAGTGTTGATTTGCACAGCCGTGTCCTCCGAGGACGAACAACCTTCTGCCTTCCTGGACTACGTGGCCCCGTTGGGTTCCGGTGAATACAAGCGCGGCTACACCCCGGTTGACCGACCCATGACCCTGAGGGCCCTTGTTGCGGAACTGAGGCAGCATGCCCAATCCCAGGAGCACGGGGTAGGGGATGCCCGTACCGCACATGAGGCGGCACGGATATTGGCACGGCTGGCCCGTACGGAACCGCCGGTTCCGGGTGCGCACCCGGACACTTGGTGGGGTCTGGCCGCGCTGAGCTCCCAGGAAGCCGTGGTGCCGCCTGGAGGTACGGTCTCTGTTTCGCCATCCAAAGTGGAGGCTGTCCACAAGTCCCCGCTGGACTGGTTTGTTCAAGCAGCCGGCGGTGAAGCGGCCACCGACTTCGCGCGCAGCCTGGGCACCTTGGTCCACAGTATTGCCCAGGAGCTTCCAGAGGCCTCAGGAGCCGAGTACGTTGCTGAACTTGTACGCCGTTGGCCAACCTTGGGCATGAAAGATAACTGGGAAGGAAAGCTCGATTTTCAGCGGGCCGAACTCATGGTCCGGAAATTGGCCCAGTATGTTCTGATCATGCGCGCCGAGGGTAGAAGCCTGCTGGCCGTGGAGCACGACTTCGAAGTTCAGCTCCCGGATGTCGCGGTTGAGCCCCTGGGCGTTGACGCTTCTGAAAGCGTTCAAGAGGAGGCCTCCCGTCACGCGGTGCTCCGTGGCCAGGTTGACCGACTCGAGATAGATCCGGAGGGCAGGCTCGTGATCGTGGACCTCAAAACGGGAAAACGGCAACCGGGAAAGGCGGAGGTTGCCAAACACCCCCAACTGGGTGCCTACCAGGCGGCTGTCCTGAAGGGTGCTTTCCAGGATGCTGGATCTGGAGGGGAACCGCCCCTCGCCGGGTCGGCAAGCGGCCCTGTCCCCGGCGGAGCCGTTCTGGCCCAACTGGGGACAAAAACCAAAGGGCCGGCGGTACAGCAGCAGGATCCGTTGGATCCTGCAGACAACTGGGCCGAGGGCCTCGTCAACGAAGCGGCTGCCCTGATGGCCGGCTCGACGTTTGAGGCGCGGCATGATCCCGGCAAGGGAGGGCATGGCGGACACGGATGCCGCCTTCCGGATGTTTGCCCGCTGTGCGCCAGAGGAAAGCAGGTCACCGAATGACAACCGAGCTCCTGGACGGCTCTGCCTCCCTTCCCCTTGACTTCCAGTCAGTGCCTGAGCCAAGGTTTACACCTTCTGAGCTGGCCACCATCCTTGGTGAGAAGAACCACCCGACGCCCGAGCAGGCGGACATCATTGCTTCTCCGCTCTCACCTCGCCTGGTGATCGCAGGGGCGGGTTCGGGCAAGACGGCAACCATGGCAGACCGTGTGGTGTGGCTGGTGGCTAACGGCTGGGTGCGTCCGGAAGAAGTTCTCGGCGTGACATTCACCCGCAAAGCTGCCGGAGAACTGGCGAGCCGCATACGTTCCAAACTGGCCACTCTCCAGCGCATAGCTTCGGAGGACAACGGCAGCATTGGATTTCCGGAGGGGCTCCTTGGTGCCGATGACCTTGAGCCCAAGGTATCCACGTACCATTCCTATGCAAGCGGCATCGTCTCAGACTACGGCCTAAGGCTGGGCATCGAACGGGACGTCGTGTTGCTGGGAGGAGCGCAGTCCTGGCAACTTGCGAGCGAAGTCGTCGAAGCGTACGACGGTCAGTACGAGCATTTCACGGCCGCCAAATCCACGCTCGTCAATGCGGTCATCCAGCTTGCGGGAGAGTGCGCCGAGCACCTTCAGAATCCGGCGGAGGTAAGGGACTGGGTTCTGGAGCGGGTTCAGACGTTTGAACAGCTTCCCTACGTGGCCGGCGCCAAGAAAAATCCCACCCAGGCGGCTGCGGAGCTTGCCGCGATGCTCAGGACACGCGCCAGCGTTGCCGACATGGTGGTTCGTTACCAGGAAGCAAAACGACAACGCGGTGTCCTGGACTTCGGAGACCTCGTGGCGCTTGCTGCCCGCATCGCCAGTGACATTCCGCTCGCTGCCACCACTGAACGTGCCCGCTACAAAGTAGTGCTCCTGGACGAGTTCCAGGACACGTCCCACGCGCAGCTGGTCCTGTTCTCACGTCTATTCGGTCAAGGCCACGCAGTTACTGCAGTGGGTGACCCCAACCAGTCCATTTATGGTTTCCGCGGCGCTTCGGCCGGCCAGCTGTTCCACTTTGTGCAGGAGTTTCCGGTGCGTCACGCGGACCCCTCCGGCGGGCAGGTGTCCTACTCCGTTGCGCCCACTTCCTACTTGACCACAGCATGGCGGAACGGGCGGAACATCCTCCGGGCAGCAAACACCATTGCAGCGCCCTTGAACAGAGCGGCAGCCGCCGACGGCCCGGCGGGGGAGAGGGAGACGCCCGGGTCCGTTTCCGTCCCGGCATTGGTTCCAAGCCCCGCCGCGGTGGATGGAAGCGTGGTGATTGCCCGGTTTGGAACAGACGAAGAAGAAGCCGCAGTCATAGCCCGCGATGTCCGCCGGTACCGGAGGACTGTTTTTGAGGAAGAGAAGGACGGCACCCCGGTCCAGCCCACCATGGCCGTCCTCTGTCGCCGACGCGCGCAAATGGAGTGCATCCGCCGTGAGTTCGAGGTCCAGGGAATTCCCTACGAGATCGTCGGGCTGGGCGGCTTGCTGGATACGCCGGAGATCGTGGATTTGGTGGCCACCCTGCGCGTCCTTGCCGATCCCGGACGTTCGGATGCCTTGATGAGGTTGTTGGCAGGCGCACGGTGGCGGATTGGTCCGGCAGACTTGATGGCTTTCAGCGACTGGTCCCGTTTCTTGGCCCGACGACGCTCGGCGCCGGAAGCCCAATCAGAATCCTTTGACAACGAAGAACCGTCAGGAACTGTGATTGAGAGTGACATCACCGATGCCGCAAGCCTCGTTGAGGCCCTTGATTTCCTCCCTCGGCCCGGCTGGACTTCCGGCCATGGGAGGAGCCTGAGCGCTGCTGCCCTGGAACGCCTGACCACGCTGGCCTCGGAGCTTCGGGCACTCAGGAGCTACATAGGAGATGACCTCACCACACTGCTGGGCGAGGTGGAACGAGCCATGCTCCTGGACATTGAGGTCGCCGCCAAACCGGGGGTCAGCATTCACCAGGCGCGGCGCAACCTGGATGCATTCCAGGATGCAGCAGCAGGCTTCCTGCAGACCTCACAGCGTATTGACTTACTGGCCTTCCTGGCGTGGCTTGAAGCCGCTGCCTCTGAAGAAGGCGGCCTGGATGTGGCTCCCGTTGAGACCAACAGGGAAGCGGTGCAACTGCTCACTGTCCATGCTTCCAAGGGTTTGGAATGGGACGTCGTCTTTGTCCCCGGACTCAACGCCGGTTCGTTCCCCAGCAGCAGGGATTCGCGCTGGAGTACAGGCGCTGCGGCCCTGCCATGGCCGTTGCGTGGGGATCGGGGCGACCTCCCGCAATGGGATCTTGATCAACCTGACCAGAAGGGGTGGCTGGATGCGGAGAAGGACTTCAAATCCGAGGTCCAGCACCATGGTGAGGCTGAAGAGAGGAGGCTTGCGTACGTCGCCTACACTCGGGCGAAGTTCGTCCTGTGGGCGTCCAGTGCTGCCTGGAATGGTTCTCGATCCGGTATGGCCGGCATGTCTGCCTTTCTCTCCGAGCTGGCGCCGCTGGCAGGAGGTGCACACGAGGAGGACCACGGCGGCCGGGCCGATCAAGTCGGGAGTGCACCGTCAGTCGGGAGCGCACCGTCAGCCCGAGCTGCGGTGGTCCATGCGGAATCGGTGGCCGAGGAGGCCTTGCCTGAGGAAAGCCCGCTGACCTCAGTGCTTGAAGTTGCGCTGTTTCCTTATGACCCCTTGGAAGGGCCTTCGGATCCACGGACCGGTGCCCGCCTCCGGCTGACTCCTGGCAGAAGGGCGGCTATGGATCAGGCAGCGGACATGGTTCGTACATACATGGAGGAAAACGGCACGGCACCGGCAGAAGATCTGGCGGGCGTTGCAGGGAGATGGTCGCAGGAAGCTGATCTGTTGCTGGATCGGCAGCGCTCGCTCAAGAGCATTCAGGACGTCCACCTCCCCAGCCACATCTCTGCGTCCCTTTTTGTTGACCTGGGGGCTGACCCGGGGGCAGTGCTGTCCCAGCTGCGCAGGCCGGTTCCCCGCGAGCCGGGCATCTCCGCTCGGAAGGGTACTGCTTTCCATGCCTGGGTGGAGGAGTACTTCGGGACTACGGGAATGCTGGATCTTGATGAAGCGCCGGGCTCAGACTCCCATATTGACCAGGCTTACGGCCTGGATGAGATGGTGGCGGCGTTTAAGAACTCTGAATGGGCCCAACGTGCTCCTGCGTTCGTTGAAGTACCCGTGGAAACACGGATTGGGGACGTCGTAGTCCGTGGGCGCATCGATGCCGTATTCCGTGATGCCGACGGCCGCTGGCAACTCATCGACTGGAAGACCGGCCGCCGCCCTGCAGGTCAGCAACTGGCGGTCCGGGCCGTGCAACTCGCGGTTTACCGGCTTGCGTGGGCACGGCTCAAAGACGTCCCGCTCGAGGACGTCAGCGCCGCCTTCTACTATGTGGCGGATGACGCGGTGGTGCGCCCGCATGATCTTGGCAGTGCCGAGGAGTTGGAGCTGATCGTCCAGCGGGCGTTGAAGAGCGGCAGCTCCCTGGCAGCCGAATAGGTGAAAGCGGGAGACCTCAGGAACGCTCGGCCGCGCGAAGCGGCGTTACATTGACCACACTGATGGCGGCTGTGGAGGTGTCCTCGGAGCCTGAGGTGGTGCCGGCGTCGTTGTTTCCGGCGTCCGCAGAGTTCGGCTCCTCCGGAATTGCGGCGACGCTGACAGCAGGGACATTGGCAGCAGGGGCATTGCCATCAAGGACATTGACAGGGGAGACGCTGACAGCCGGGAGGCTGACCGGCGAATCCGGGGCAGTATCCAAGGCGGCCTCGTGAGCGGCTTGCGCCGCTTCTTCATCGCGGCGCATCTGCTGGTCGATGTCGTCGGCAAGGGTTTGGAGCATCGACTCCGCTTCCGCCGTCATGCTTTGGTGCCCTGCCGCCATGGCCTTGACCAGATATTGGGCAAGGGCAAACTCGGCCAGCAGCGCCGCCCGGCGTAGAAGGTGGGCGTCGGGGACATCGCGGCGTGCCTGGGTGTAGTGGGTAAGGACCGCCTCAACGAAGGATGCTTCATTGGAGGCCACCAGCCAGGCGAAGTCGTCCGCAGGGTCTCCGATCCGTAGATCTGTCCAGCCGGTCAGGGCCGTGACAGTGTCGTCGTGGACCATGAGGTTGTCTTCGTGGAGGTCCCCGTGGACCACTGAGGGATTGAAGCGCCATAGAGCGACGTCTTCCAAGGCGTGCTCCCAACGACGCAGCAGGGTGGCCGGAATCTTGCCGGTGGTTGCTGCTTGGTCCAGTTCGTTGAGTTTGCGTTGCCGGAACTCATTGGCCGAGTAGCTGGGAAGATCTGCATTGATGACCAAGGTCAGAGGCAGGTCATGAATGGCTGCTAGAGCTGTTCCCACTTCCCGGGCCAGGGAGGGGCTCCCGGCTGAGAGTTCTTCAATGGAAAGCGTCGAGCCTTGAAGGTGCGCGTAGACGAAGGTGGTCAAGGCACCCTGCCGCACAGTGCCGGCAATGGTGGGTACGTGAAAAGGCAGTTCGGCGCGGATGGCCGGCGCAAAGGCCCGCAGCACCATGAATTCGGTTTCCAGCCGTGTGCTGGCTTCGGGATGGCGCGGAGAACGAACCCGCCAGCGTTTGCCTTCCGCGTCGAACAGCAACGCTGAGTCGAAGTCGGCGTCGTCGTCGGGGGAATAGGCTGCGGCCGTCGGCGCCAGGCCGGGCACCGCCGCGGTTGCTATGGCGGCCAGTTCTAGCGGTGTTCTTCTCACGTTCTCAACGGTAGATTGAGTGCGGCTTCTGGCCATGATGCAGTGCGGCGAGTCTTCAGATCCGCAGCAAATGCACAGCAATTATGGAGCAAAAACCGGGTACGGGGCCGGATCAGGCAAGCTTAGGCGAAGGTGTCCACAGCGGGGGACCTATCCAAATGTTTTTTGTCGGTGCGAGTCAGTACGGTAGATACATGAGTCAAACGGAGTCACCGGCGCTTGCCAACCACCTGATGGAGACTGTTCTTCCTGTCCGCCCTGCCATGGTGGATCGGGGCTCGGGCATCCGCATGAAACCGGGGATGGTTGAGGAGCTCATTGCCTCCGGCTCGGCGAAGGCCATGGTGATTTCCCAGCGCAAGGCCTTGGTCACCGCTGACGGGCTGTGGTTCGGCGACGCCGCTACGCTGTGGAATGCTCTTGGCGGATCAGCTTCCGGGGCTGCTGCGGCCATATACCTGGGCACAACCCTGACGTCCTCCTCGTTGCCTGAAGGCACATCCGTGGTCCTGTTCACGGTCCCGGAACCGCCCGCTCCGGGAACGGCGACTGTGCCCTTGGATGCTGAGTGGGCAGGATTCCGGGATGTCGCGGCACGCCTGGATGCCAAGGACACCGCTTTGTTCATCGAGGCAAGCGCAATATCCAACTGGCACGCAACCCATACGCATTGTCCACAGTGCGGCACGCCCACTGATATTGAAGCAGGCGGCTGGGTTCGCCGGTGTCCCAAGGACAATTCAGAGCACTACCCACGCACGGATCCGGCCATCATCGTCACGGTGGTTGGCCCCGATGGCCGCCTTCTCCTCGGTGGGGGTGGGCCCCTTGACGCCAAAAACTACTCCACGTTGGCAGGATTCGTTGAGCCCGGCGAATCTCTTGAACAGGCCGTTGTGCGGGAAATCGGGGAAGAAGTAGGTGTCCGTGTGACTGCCTGCCAGTACCTGGGTTCGCAGTCCTGGCCCTTCCCCGCCTCACTCATGTTGGGCTTCACGGCCAAAACGGACGACGCCGTTGCTCGGCCGGACGGCGTAGAGGTCACCCGTGCGCGGTGGTTCAGTCGCGAGGAGTTGCAGGAGGCCGTCTTGAGCGGTGAGATTACTATCTCGACGCGCTTGTCCATTGCGCGTTCCTTGATTGAGCATTGGTACGGCGGCGTCATCGAAGACCTCCAGCCGTGACCGAAGGAGTTTTCCAGCTCGGTGTCTCGCTTGAGGAGCGCATCCTCGACGGCTTGGACGAAGAGCAACGCGAAGTCGCCAGTACCCTGACCGGACCCATGTGCGTCCTCGCAGGCGCTGGCACGGGTAAAACGCGTGCCATCACCCACCGCATTGCCTACGGGGT
This sequence comes from Paenarthrobacter aurescens, assembly GCF_041549525.1. Taxonomy (NCBI): domain Bacteria; kingdom Bacillati; phylum Actinomycetota; class Actinomycetes; order Micrococcales; family Micrococcaceae; genus Paenarthrobacter; species Paenarthrobacter aurescens. The sequence continues at coordinate 2,793,890 of NZ_CP157456.1, read as the reverse complement.
TCATTCCGGCGTGTACAGTCCCCAGCGGCTGCTGGCCGTGACTTTTACTGCCCGGGCCGCAGCCGAGATGCGCAGCAGGCTCCGCGACCTTGGTGTCGCCAATGTTCAAGCCCGAACATTCCACGCAGCAGCCCTGAGGCAGTTGCAGTTCTTTTGGCCTCAGGCAATAGGCGGCACATTGCCGAGCCTGTTGGACCATAAAGCCAATATGATTGCCGAGGCATCCCGTAGGCTCCGCCTCAGCACGGATCGTGCATCCATCAGGGATCTGGCGGCCGAAATCGAGTGGGCCAAGGTGTCCATGCTGACCCCGGCCAATTATCTGGAGAATGCCCAGGGTCGCGGCACCCCCGGAGGTTTCGATCTCACCGCGGTTTCCAGGGTGTTCCAGGCCTACGAGGACATCAAGACTGACCGCAACGTTATCGACTTCGAAGACGTCCTGCTCATCACTGTGGGAATTCTCCAGGAAGACCCTAAAGTAGCGGCAACAGTCCGGGAGCAATACCGCCATTTTGTGGTGGACGAGTACCAGGACGTCTCGCCGTTGCAGCAGAGGCTTCTGGACCTGTGGCTCGGTGGCCGGAACGAGCTGTGCGTGGTGGGTGACGCCAGCCAGACCATTTACTCCTTCACTGGAGCTTCGCCCAAACATCTTCTGGGATTCAAGGCGCAGTTCCCCGAAGCAACCGTCGTCAAGCTCATTCGTGACTACAGGTCCACTCCGCAGGTGGTGAAGTTGGCCAACGACCTCCTCGGTTCCCGCCGAAGCGGCGGACCCACAGCGGATGCCGCGTGGGCCGCGCCGCTCAAGCTCGTTGCCCAACGGCCGTCCGGTCCGGAGCCCCGCTTCATGGAATGCCCGGATGACGAAGCCGAGGCAGCCGTGGTGGCCGGCAGGATCCAGGAACTGCTCAACGCAGGAGTCAAGGCAAGCGAGATCGCCATCCTGTTCCGCACAAACGGTCAGTCTGAAGCGTACGAGCAAGCACTGGCCTCTGCCGGCATCGGGTACCAACTCCGGGGAGGCGAGAGGTTTTTCGCGCGCAAGGAGGTCCGTGATGCCATCCTCCAGTTGCGCGCGGCAACCCGCGCCGTGGCCGAGGGGCCCCAGGAAGCGCTGGGGCAGATCGTCAGGGACATCGTGGCGTCACTGGGTTATACCGACGCCGCCCCCCACAACGGGGGAGCGCTGCGCGAGCGATGGGAATCCTTGGCGGCGCTGGTTGCCTTGGCTGATGAGCTTGCTGTCAGCCGCGGGGAGTCCTTCACATTGGCGGAGTTCGTCAACGAGCTCCAGGAGCGCTCGGTAGCCCAACACGCGCCCACCGTTCAGGGCGTCACGCTTGCTTCCCTCCACGCAGCCAAGGGGTTGGAATGGGATGCGGTGTTCCTGGTGGGCCTCAGCGAAGGCCTTATGCCCATTTCCTTTGCAGATACCCCCGAAGACGTGGACGAAGAGCGAAGGTTGCTTTACGTGGGCATTACCCGGGCGCGCGAACATTTGAATCTTTCCTGGTCTACTGCCCGGACCCCGGGTGGCCGTGCCAACCGCAAGCCTTCCCGGTTCCTCGACGGACTTCGCCCTAATTCCGTGGCGTCCGCCAACGCCCGCAGCAAGACCGGTCCCACGCGGCGCAAAGCCGCTGTCCCGGCGTCGTGCAAGGTTTGCGGAAGCATGTTGGCCAGTGGGGCCGAGCGCAAGGTGGGTCGCTGTAATCAGTGTCCGCCCAGCTACGAGGAACAGACGTTTGAGGCTTTGAGGCAGTGGCGGAGAGACGAAGCCCAATCAGCTGATGTTCCAGCATATGTAGTGTTCACCGATGCCACTTTGACCGCCATCGCCGAGGCTAAGCCGTCTTCACTGGAGGAACTTGCTGGATTGGCTGGCATTGGCCCTTCCAAGCTCGAACGCTATGGCGAAGCGGTCCTTGCCGTACTCGCTGAGAGCAGCGAACTCTGATGTCCCGTCAGTCCGCCTCCGACGCCGGCGTTCCGCACGTCACCGATGACGGCGCCCCGGTGGTCGTTCGTCGTTCAGCAAGGCGGCGCCGGACTGTCGCCGCCTTCTGGGAAGACGGCAGCGCTGTGATCGCCATTCCTGCCAGCTTCACCAAATCCCAGGAACGGGAATGGGTTCGGAAGATGCTGGCCAAGTTGAAGAAGCAGGGGGAGCGGCAAACCGGTTCGGGAAGGCGTCGTCCGGCCACTGATCAAGCCCTCGCCAAACATGCCGAGTACCTGTCGCAAACCTACCTCGGCGGGCGGGCCGTCCCGTCATCGGTCAGGTGGGTATCCAACCAGAACTCCCGTTGGGGTTCGGCCACCCCCGCCGACGGCACCATAAGGTTGTCGAATAAACTTCAGCGAATGCCGCAATGGGTCATTGACTACGTCCTGGTCCACGAGCTCGCCCACTTGCTGGTGGCGGGGCACAATGCCGCATTCTGGAAGCTGGTTGAGGCCTACCCTGAGACTCAGCGGGCCAAGGCGTTCCTGGAAGGCGTTGCCTTCGCTACATCCCGGGGTATTCCGGCGGAAGCTGACACGGAGGATACCGGCAACACGGCCGGGGCCATAGCTGACTAGGACATAGAAGGCTTAACGCACAGTGGCCGCCACGGAGATGGCGGCCGCTGTGCAGGTACCTTAGCCGTGCAGTTATGTTTCGTTGTGCAGATACCTCTTAGGACTCTTGCTTACTTGCTTGGTGCCTGGGGGTTGTTGTCGTCGCTTTCCGGTTCTTCGCCGGAAACGTTCTCGGTTGAATTGCCCTCGGGGCTTGAAGGTCCCTCCGGTTCCGGAGCGTCGGCGTTCTCTTCCTCGGCGGTTTCGTAGCCGCCGCTCAAAAGCTTCTGCAGGGCATCGTCAACTTCGCTGTCACTTGCTTCAGCCAAGCGCCGCCGTTCGGAGAAGCCCTTGGGGTCGTCCAGATCCTCACCGGTGGGCAGGAGATCCGGGTGGTGCCAGATCGCGTCGCGGCCGGCGATGCCCCGTTCTTCCTTCAGCGTCGCCCATAGCGTTGCCGCTTCGCGTAGCCTGCGGGGCCGAAGTTCAAGGCCCACGAGGGAGGAGAAAGCGTGCTCAGCCGGTCCGCCTGTAGCCCGGCGACGACGCACGGTTTCGCGCAGCGCGGTAGCGGAAGGCAGCACCTTGTCAGTGGCTTCGGCTGTGAGCTCGTCCACCCAGCCTTCCACCAAGGCGAGGGCTGTTTCGAGCTTCTCCAAGGCAGCGGTCTGGACAGGCGTGCGTTCGGGGGTGAAGACTCCCTGTGAGAGTGCTTCCTGGATTCCTTCGGGGTTGCTGGGGTCAAGATCCCTGGCAAGGTCTTCTATGCGGGACATGTCAATGTGAATTCCGCGGGCGTAAGCCTCGATTGCTCCCAAGAGATGACCGCGCAACCAAGGAACCTGGACAAACAGGCGTGCATGGGCGGCCTCACGAACGGCAAGGAAGAGCCGAACGTCGTTCTCAGGAAGGCTGAGGCCTTCCCCGAATTTGGCTACATTGGCAGGCAACAGTGCCATTTCGAGGTCTGCCAGGGGAACTCCGATGTCAGTGGAGCTGACAACCTCAGCTGAGAGCGCACCGATGGCCTGGCCCAGTTGCATGCCGAAAATTGCTCCGCCCATGTTTTGCAGCATGGATGAGGCCCCGCCCATCATGGACTTCATTTCCTCAGGCATTTGCTGGGTGAGGGCGTTTGATAGTGCGTTGGCGATGCTGTTGGCCACCGGCTCGGTCAGACGCTTCCATGTGCCCAGGGTTGCCTCGACCCATTCGGCCCGGGACCATGCGCGGCCGATCAGTCCGGTTGCGGAGAGGTCCGTCACCGGGTCCAGCCACAGCTCTGCCAGCCTGAGCGCTTCGTCAATCTCCCTCGCCTGGTGGGCGTTGACCGAGGGGTCCGTTCCGGCGGCCGCGACGCGGCGGGCGTTCTCGTGGGCGAGTTGCCAGTTAACGGGGCCATCGGAGGTGGAGCTCATCATGGCCTGAACCTGGGCGAACATCTGCTGAAGGAGCTGGGGATCATTGGGCAGACCTGCAGCCTTGGCCAGCTCAGCGGGATCGATGTTGCCCATGCCCTGGCCGCCCATCAGGTTCTGGAGCATTTCTGCCAGCGGATCCTTGGGCGTCTCGTCGTCGTTGGACGGATTGTTGGGATTGGAAGTCATGGTGCCGCCGATCGTCGAACTGGCTGGTGATCTCTTTCACCGTACCGCGCGGCAGGAAGGCTGTCTGCCCGGATGAGCTCCCGTTCGCTGTAGGCAAAGCAGCCCTGGAACCTCAGAACGCGTAGTGTTGTTCTTTGGTATGTGCCGCCGCCGCTCTTGGCGGCAGGAGCCATGGATCCGGTCACGCAATGCCGGCATAGAGAGGCCTCAATGCTTACTTCGCCCAGCCCCGAGGGCTCATTGGCCCCGCGTCAGACGCCCGACGCCGATCCCGCCTCCGTGCCTCAGGCACCGCCCCGTGACGGCCGGTACATGATCATGGTGATTTCCGGCCTTCTGGCATTGGGCCTTGGCATTGGTGCGGCAGCCTTGCCGGTGCCGTATGTCATTGAGTCAGCGGGTCCCACTTTCAACACGCTGGGCAAAGATGGCGATAAGCCCGTGATCAGTATCTCCGGTCGCGATTCCTTTCCGGCCAACGGCAACCTTGACCTCACCACAGTGGTGATGACCGGCGGTCCGAAGACCCCAGCAAGCATTTTCGACGTATTCCGGGCATGGCTGGATCCTTCCAAAGCGATTTACCCGGAGGAACTCATCTACCCCAAGGGCACCACTGCCGAGCAGACGGTGCAACAGGGCGAAATTGCCATGGAAACCTCGCAGGAAAACGCAGTGGCAGCAGCTTTGCGTGAGCTTGAGATCCCGTTTGAACAGCGGCTCAACGTGGTCGGCCTGTCAGATCCTTCCCCGTCCACCGGAAAGATCCAGGAAGGTGACCGCCTGGTTTCCATCAACGGCAAGGCCATCACATCCATGAGCGTGGTCCAGGCAGAACTGGCCGCCACAGCGGGGGCACCGGTGGTGGTGGGCCTGGACCGGAAGGGTACTTCAGTTTCGGAAACCATAACTCCCACCAAGAATCAGGCCGACCGCTATGTTCTGGGTGTGCTGCTCGCCAGTGATTTCACGTTCCCGTTTGATGTCAGCATCTCCTTGGACAACGTGGGTGGACCGAGCGCAGGCTTGATGTTTGCTCTGGGCATTGTTGACAACCTCACTCCGGGAGACCTCACCGGTGGCAAACACATTGCGGGCACCGGGACCATCACCGCAGATGGAGCTGTGGGGCCCATCGGCGGCATTGCCCAGAAAATGATTGGCGCACGCCAAAAAGGGGCAACCATGTTCCTCGCACCGGCCTCCAATTGCGCCGATGTCGCAGGACATGTCCCGGACGGGCTTCAGGTAGTAAAAGTTGAAACCCTTGCCGACGCCACCGCCGCCGTGGAGCGGCTCGGAGCCGGCCAGGACACGGGGAGCCTTCCCACCTGCACAAACAACTAGACTGACGGTGGAACTTAGCTTCACTGCCACTCGTGGCATAGATGACGGCCTCTGCCACCTCCCAGCGGCAGAGATTGTCAGCACGCGCACACCGACTGTTCACTGACACCAATGAGGTACAGAGTTTGTCCCGTCCCGCCAGCTCCAACCCGCCCGGAAGATCACCGCTGAGACGAGGTGCTCTGACGCCGACGCTCATTGTCGTGGCAGTGGCCGTCGTCGGGTTCATTTTCTTCGCCAATGTGTGGACTGACGTCCTGTGGTATCAGCAGCTTGGCTTCTTCGAAGTTTATATTCGCGAAAACCTCGCCAGGATCATCACGTTCCTCATTGGTTTCGCCATGATGTTTGCCGCTGTCTTCTTCGCCATCAGGATCGCCTACCGCTCCCGGCCCGTCTATGCTCCGGATGCCGAAGCCCGGGACAACCTGAATCGTTACCAGGCCCAGCTTGAGCCTGTTCGCAGGGTTGTCATGATCGGCCTTCCCATCCTGTTCGGTCTCTTTGCAGGCAGCGCGGCTGCCAGCCAGTGGCAGAAGGCCCTGTTGTTCTTCAACCAGGAACCATTCGGACAGAACGATCCTCTGTTCAACATGGACATCAGTTTCTATCTGATGACACTTCCGTTCCTGGGTTTCGTGACCGGATTCCTGATCAGCATCGCAGTTGTTGCCGGTATTGCGGGGATCCTCACGCATTACCTCTATGGCAGCATCCGGCTCATGGAACGCGGCATCTTTACGAGCCGGGCGGCGCAGATCCACATTGCAGTCACCGGCGCTCTCTTCCTGGTCCTGCTGGGCATCAACTTCTGGCTTGACAGGTACACCACCGTTCAAAGCAACTCGGGCCGCTGGGCCGGTGCCCTCTACACGGATGTCAATGCGGTTGTCCCCACCAAGGCGATCCTTGCCGTTGCTGCGGGCCTCGTTGCCATCCTTTTCATCATTGCCGCGGTCATTGGACGCTGGCGCCTGCCGGTGATCGGTACTGCGATGTTGGTCATCACGGCCATTCTGGCCGGAGGCGTTTACCCCTGGGTTATTCAGCAATTCCAGGTACGCCCGTCGGAGAACACCTTGGAAAAGGAGTTCATTGATCGAAACATCAAGATGACGCGGGCCGCGTACGGTTTGGACAAGATCGATGTCTCGGCCTACAACGCCACAACCACCGCCACCACCGGGGCCCTGGCCGCGGATGCGCAGACCACCGCCAACATTCGTCTGCTGGACCCGAACCTTATTTCCTCGGCCTTCGCCCAGCTGGAGCAGTACCGTCCGTACTACCAGTTCCCGCAAACCTTGAATGTTGACCGTTATATGGTTGACGGCAAAGTTCAGGACACCGTCATTGCTGTCCGTGAACTGAATCCGGATGGCCTCAGCGCCAACCAGCAGACCTGGGTCAACAGGCACATTGTCTACACGCACGGTTACGGCGTCGTGGCAGCCAAGGGCAACAAGTTCACCGCGGATGGCAAGCCGGAGTTCCTGCAGTCGGGTATTCCATCCAACGGCGTCCTTGGTAACGACAACACCTATGAGCCCCGCATCTACTTCGGCGAGAACTCACCGGAGTACTCCATTGTGGGTGCACCCGACGGCGCTCCGAACCGGGAGCAGGACCGGCCTGCGGGCCGTGAAGGTGGCGGCGAAACGCAGTACACCTTCAGCGGCAACGGTGGACCAAACGTTGGCAACTGGCTCAACAGAATCCTGTACTCCATCAAGTTCCAGTCTTCGGATCTCCTGCTTTCGGACGGCGTGAACGCGGAATCCCAGATTCTCTACGAACGCAATCCCCGCGAACGCGTTGAGAAGCTTGCTCCCTACCTGACGGTCGACGGAAATGCCTACCCGGCCGTAGTTGACGGTCGCGTGAAGTGGATTGTTGATGGATACACCACCAGCCAGTACTTCCCTTACTCGCAGCCGCAGCAGTTGCAGAACGCCACGGCCGATTCCCAAACGAGTGCCGGCCGCACAGTCGCCTTGCCAAACAGCTCGGTGAACTACATCCGGAACTCGGTCAAGGCCACCGTGGATGCCTACGACGGTTCGGTGAATCTCTACGCCTGGGACGATCAGGACCCCATCCTGAAGGCTTGGCAGAAGGTCTTCCCCACAGTCATCAAGCCGTACTCGGAAATGTCCGGCGACCTCATGAGCCACGTTCGGTACCCTGAAGACCTCTTCAAGGTTCAGCGTGAACTTCTCGGCCGTTACCACGTGACGGATCCGGACAGCTTCTATCAGAACAACGATGCTTGGAGCGTTCCGAACGATCCCACCGTTTCCGAGGCCGTCAAGCAGCCTCCGTTCTACATGTCACTTCAGATGCCTGACCAGGAGAAGCCGGCTTTCCAGCTGACGTCATCGTTCATTCCTCAGACGGTCAACGGTAGTGCGAGGAACATTCTGTATGGATTCCTTGCAGCTGACTCTGATGCTGGAAACGAGAAGGGGGTCAAGGCCGAGAGTTACGGGAAGCTGCGGCTCCTGGAGTTGCCAACCGACACCCAGGTGCCGGGTCCGGGCCAGGCCCAGAACAAGTTCAACTCCGATCCCACGGTCTCCCAGGCGTTGAACCTTCTGCGCCAGGGTGCATCAGATGTGCTGAACGGTAACCTGTTGACTCTTCCTGTGGGTGGCGGTCTGCTCTACGTGCAACCCGTCTACCTGAAGTCCACGGGTGAAACGTCCTACCCCACGCTGCAGCGTGTGCTGGTTGCCTTCGGTGACAAGATCGGCTTCGCGCCCACCCTTGACGAAGCACTGAACCAATTGTTCGGCGGAGACTCCGGCGCTTCTGCCGGGGACGTCGCCAACAACGGCCAGACGCCAACGGCGCCCCCCGGAACAACGACGCCGCCGGCCGGCCCCACCGATGCCAAGGCGGAGCTCAAGGCGGCCCTGGACGAGGCCAACAAGGCCATCCAGGACGGCCAGGCAGCATTGGCTAAGGGTGACTTCGCCGGATACGGTGCGCAGCAGACCAAGTTGTCTGAGGCACTGCAGAAGGCGATCGATGCCCAGAACCGTTTGGATGCCACCCCGGCACCCACGGCGACGCCGGGAGCTACTCCCAGCGCTACACCCTCGCCGACACCAAGCAGTTAGTTCTTTGAGCGCCTGAAAGGCCGGTGCCTGTTCCCTTCGGGGGCGGGTGCCGGCCTTTCGTTTTGGGGGAGATGCACATCACGTCGCCAGGATTTGGTCTGCCATTCACGTGACGGTAATGTTGTTCTTGCGACGCGGGGTGGAGCAGTTCGGTAGCTCGCTGGGCTCATAACCCAGAGGTCACAGGTTCAAATCCTGTCCCCGCAACTGGAGAAAAGGTCCGGATCAGTAATACTGATCCGGACCTTTTGTTTTGCCCTGGCTTTGGCGACACTCGCTCATGTCCCTCGGGTGTGGTGGTGACGCTCGCTCAGGCTGTAACAGTGCCATCCGATTCAATGGTGACGCTTGGCGCACTGCCGCCAGAGCGGCCACAAGGGAGCTTACTGGTTTCAGGGAGTGATCTGCGGCACCTTAGGGGCCATATGGTCAGAAGCACCCTGACGGGTGCGGTAGAGTTGATCTTGCGACGCGGGGTGGAGCAGTTCGGTAGCTCGCTGGGCTCATAACCCAGAGGTCACAGGTTCAAATCCTGTCCCCGCAACTGAAGAAAAGATCCGGATCAGTAACTACTGATCCGGATCTTTTGTTTAACCGGTTGTCCGGACGCCGGTGTTAGCATCGAACCCGGATTCGCTGAGTCAAGAAATGGATGGAACTCAATGGTCAACGACGACTACGGATTTGGCCTTAATCGTGAAGTCCTTCAGAGAGACGGTCCAGTTGCCGTATACCAGCAGGTGGCTGACGTCCTGACAGACGAAGTCAGCCGGTTGGAGCCGGGCTCCAGGATTCCCACGGAAGAGACGCTGATGGACGCCTATGGCATCAGTAGGACCACAGTGCGCAAAGCTATAGAGACCTTGGTTGTAAAGGGTTTGCTGGTCCGAAGGCAGGGCAAGGGTACTTTCGTGATGGCCCAGAGGCCCGTGAAGATGCTGAACCGATTGGCACCCTTCATGGAGACGTTCACGGCGGCCGGTATGAAAACCGTCAAGGGACTCATTGAGTACAAATGGATGGAGAAGGACCAGTCAGTGCCAGCCAAGCTTGTCTCTGACGACAACTTGGTTCTGGTGATCCGGCGCTCTTACTCGAGTGCGGGGTGGCCTTACGCCATTGCCGAGATTTTCATCCCTTCGCACATAGGCCGTCATATCAGCTTGGCGGATGCCGAGCGGAACTCCATCTACCAGGTCATCCAGGACAGGACTTTGAAGCCGCTGCATCGGGCGGAAATCACAGTCACTATGCACGCACCCCCTGAGCATCTGGCAGACGCTCTAAACGTTCGCGGATTCGCCATGGTTCCCCGACTGGAGCGTACGACGCTGGGCGCGCATGGTGAGGTGCTGGAGTGCACTGTGACGTACTTCCACCCGAAGGGATTCGAAATCCGAGCCGAGGTGGCAACTGACGTTAGTCCCGACCAGGATTCTCCGGTTCCATCGGTGGGTTGAGTCCGGCTTAAGCGAATCGGGCCGGATCCAATATTGGATCCGGCCCGATTCTCGTTTCAACGCCTGGGCAGCCTCAGCATCGGCTACTGCAGCTTTATCACTTAGAGCTTGTCGAAATCGGCTTCGTCAACGGTCGCTCCGGTTGATGCCGGGGCGCCTGCCCCAATGGCAGGCTTGGACCCACCGGATTTCAGGGCGGCGAGACGAGCCTCAATCTCGGTCTGCTCGCCGAGGTCTTCGAGCTGGTTGAACTGGGCATCGAGGCTGGAGCTGGCGAGTTCCTGCTGGCCCAGCACCTTGGCCTCTTCACGGCGAATCTTCTCTTCGAAGCGACCAACTTCACTGGTGGGATCCATGATGTCAATGCTCTTGAGGGCATCGTGCACCTGGGACTGGGCAGCAGCGGTCTTGGAGCGTGCCACCAATTCGTTGCGCTTGGCGGTCAGCTGGTTCAGCTTGTTCTTCATCTGGTCAAGCCCGGTCTTGAGCTTGTCCACAACCTCGGTCTGCGAAGCAATGCTCGGCTCTGCCGCCTTCGCCTCGGATTCAGCGGTCATCTGACGTTGGATGGCTACCTTGGCCAGGTTGTCGAACTTCTGCGCGTCAACGGGATCGCCTGCAGCGCGGTACTCATCTGCTTTACGGGAGGCTGCCAGGGCCTTGTTGCCCCAGTCCTGCGCGTTCTTGACGTCTTCGTTGTAGTCCGCCTGCAGCATCCGGAGGTTGCCGATGGTCTGGGCCACGGCTGATTCGGCCTCGGCAATGTTGTTCGTGTAGTCGCGGACCATCTGGTCCAGCATCTTCTGCGGGTCCTCAGCCTGGTCCAACAAGGCGTTGATGTTCGCCTTGGCGAGCTGTGAGATCCGACCGAAAATGGACTGCTTAACCATGGTGTTGCCTTTCGTCCTGCTCAGTAGTGACACTGAAGTCAGTGATCAGTTGTTGTACCGCTTCTATGCGGGGCGTTGACCCGCCTAGTCTGTCTGGCTAGAAGCTGCCGGAGTCTCCGCCACCGAAATCGCCCCCGCCGCCGCCAAAGTCGCCGCCGCCGGAGTCGCCCCCGAAGAATCCACCGCCACCTCCGCCGTCGTTGCCGCCGCCCCAACCGCCTCCGCCGCCGTTCAGGATGGAGTTGATGAGGATACCGCCAAGGATGGCACCGCCAAGGCCGCCGCCTCCGCCGCCCCCGCCGAACATCCCTCCGCGGCCGTAGCCCTGATCGGCGTAACCAAACTGATCGACGTCGGACTGGGCAAGTTGCGCTGCCTGCGCCGCCAGGGAATGTGCCTGCTGGGCGTAAGTCAGAGCGGTAACCGGATCATTGCGTGAGATGGAGAGTGCGTAGTCAAGGTTGCGCTGGGCTTCGGCCAACCGTGTCCGAGCCTCTGTGCCCACGCCGCCGCGGCGCGCGGTGATGTAGTCCGACGTGGCGCTGATCTGTGCCTGCGCCGCCATGATGGTTTGCTGAAGCGAAGCTTGGGCCCGACGAGCCTGTTCCTGCTGATCGCGAACACCGGACAAAGACTGGTCCAGCGCTTGATGAGCTGATTCCAAGCGGCTGAGCGTGGCGATGGGATCGATCTTTCCGCCTTGGATCTCGGTTTTCACCTGCGCCAGGGCAGCTTCCACACCGGCCACCGGACCCGCGAGTTCCGGGTGTGCGCCGGACTGGATCAGTGCTCGTGCCTGAGCGAGGTCCTGGCTGGTTTCAGCTACGGCGCCTTCCAAGGAAGCGCGGGCTTCATCCAAACTGCCGGCTGTCTTTGAGATGGCATCGATCAGCACCTTTGTTTGGTGCAGGCTTTCTTCTGCGGCGCGAACGGCCACAGCTGCAAGGCTGTTCTCGCCGCTTGCCAACTTCTCCTGTGCGGCGGTAGCTGCGTTCTGCACGAAGGCGAGCCGCTCCTTGGCCTGCAGGATGTTATCGGAGACTTGAGTCAAAGCGGATTCAGCGTATTTTGAGCGCAGGCCTTCCAGCGATTGCTCTGCGCTGGCGATCTTGGCATCGGCCTCCTTGGCCCCGGCAGTTACGGCCGTCAACGCTTGGGGGGCATTCTTTTCAAGCTCGCGAAGGGAGTCGAAGTCAGCCTTCTGGTCGCGCAATGAAGCCAGGGCAGCTTCTGAACGCCGGATGATTTCGCCGAGCCAGGTTCGCTGCTGCTCTTCGGTGTCAGGAATATGGTCGTCCAACTGCTGCTGCAGCTTGAAGGACTCCGTCATGTGGGCCTTCGCTTCTTCCAAGGCCTTGGTGAAGTTGCCGATGGCGGAATCACCATACTGGGCCTGAGCGAAGCCAAGCTCCTGCTCGCTGGACTTGATGGCGTCATCCGCCTCGATCAACAGCGAGCCGCTCTTCTGGCGCAGCTCAGGAATGGTCAGGCCTGCCAGGGGATCGAGCTGTTCGCCCTGCGGTCCATAACTGGCGCTGACGGCTTTGGTGCCGGCCTTCTTACGACGGTTTCGCAGGTAGAGGTAGGTTCCGGCGCCACCTGCTGCCACCACGCCAACCCCGACAAGGACGCCGACGCCGGCATTGCCGCTGGGCACTGTTCCACTGCCTCCGCCTGCCGCGTCACCAATGGCAGCAGCGGTATCGATAGCGGCCTGTGCAAAGTCCGCCTTGCCGGCGCCCAGATTCGCTGCCACGGCGTTCTGCGTGATGTTGGACTGTTTTGAGGCGATGGAACTCGCAGAGTTCAGGGCGAAGTAGTACTGACCGGCCTTGGAGATTGCCAAGATGGCGTCTGCCTTGCCCATGCCTTTATTGGTCGCCACCGTTTTGGCCCATTCCGAGGGCACCGATGGATTCGTGAAGGAGTCCACAGTGACCACGTACAGGTTGTACTTGTGGTCCTTGAGCGTCTTTTGGATGGCTTCCTGGACTTCGCCTTTTCGGCTGCCCAAGACGTTGGCGTCGTCCACGATGTTTTGGCCGGACGGAATGGTCACCGGATCAGCGGCCCAAGCAGATGTGGCCGGTAGGGCCAACATTCCAGCCAGGCCGATTACGGCGAGTGCGCGTTTAACTATTGACCGCATGTGCAACCCTTCAGCACGTCTGCGACTGGAACAAGGCGTACCAATCGTCACAGAATGCTCAGCGCCCCCACGCATGGTGTAAAGCCGCAGGTCGCTGTGGCAATTCCTCTTGATTCTATGGTGCACCCCCTGACCCGTCCACAGGGGTGAATATGCCACCAGCGAAATATAGGAGAGCGCCGGATTGTTGAGCCGTTGAAGGTCCTTTCGCCTGGAAATTGAACACTGGCCGAATCTTTCAGCAAGCTCCCAGCGAACGTCCGCTTTTGTTCCAGTTACCGGGTACATAGTTGTTGGAGACGAGGATGAAAGGAACACCCATGACGGAGAATCCAGCCCAGGGCACTGCCCCCGAGGACCGCCAGCCATCGGAGCCGCGGGAAAACAGCGTGGAGCAGGGCGATGCCGGCGCTAACCTGCAGCAGCCGGCTAGGACTTCCGGGCAGGGTGCCGCCGCTGACGGCGGGGCGCAGCCCACTACGCCGCTGCCTGCTTTCCAGCCTCCCGCGGCGCCTCAGCAGCCGCAGCAGCCGCAATACTACGGCGCTCCGCAGCAGCACGATCCCGCTCACCGCCCGAGCTACCCGCAGCACCAGCCTTTCTATGGTGGGGCGAACCCGGAAGAAAACGCGGCTGCGCAGTACCGAAACCAGCAGGAGTACCCAAACCAGCAGCAGTACCAAAACCAGCAAGGGTTCCAGAACGCGCAGGGCCACAATAGCCCGGGTATGCACCACACCCCAGGGCATTCGTCAGCGGTTGCCACCAAGCGCAAGCCTGCATTCGGCGTCGGCACCTTGGTAGCCAGCATGCTTGCGGCGGGTCTGATCGGTGGCGGCGTAGTGGCCGGCAGCAACGCGTTGTGGGATAACCCGGCTCCGGCTGCGTCCAACGGCGGACAGTCCAGCACCGTCATCGTGAACAATAAGGACGACGTCAACGTTATTACCGCTGCTGCCGCCAAAGCTTCGCCCAGCGTGGTGACCATCAAGGCAACCAGTGGAAATGAGGGTGGTACAGGTTCAGGCATCATTCTTGACGACCAAGGCCACATCCTCACCAACACCCACGTGGTGACGCTGGATGGCGCTACCGCAAACGCCGCAATCGAGGTCCGCACCAGTGACGGCAAGGTCCTGAAAGCCACCGTGGTTGGTACCGATCCGTTGTCTGACCTTGCCGTTATCAAGGTCAGCGACGCCTCGGGCTTGGTGCCGGCAACGCTCGGTGACTCGTCCAAGATCAACGTGGGGGACACCGCCGTCGCCATTGGTTCGCCATTGGGTCTGACCGGAACGGTCACGGATGGCATTGTGTCCACGCTCAACCGCACCATCAGTGTGGCGTCCTCAGCTGTGCCGGAAGGCACACCGGATGAGAGCCAAGGTGACGACGAAGGTTTCCAGTTCGCACCGCCAAATGGTGGACAGAGCCAGAGGACAGCCAACGAGGGCTCGATCGCCATCAACGTGATCCAGACTGACGCCGCAATCAACCCGGGTAACTCCGGTGGTGCGCTGGTGAACAGCAAGGGTGAAGTGATCGGGGTCAACGTGGCCATCGCTTCGGCGGGCAGCGGAACGTCCGAATCCTCCAGCGGCAACATCGGCGTCGGCTTCAGTGTTCCCATCAACCACGCAAAGCGCGTTGCGCAGGAGATCATCGAAACCGGTAAGGCAAGCCACGGTCAGTTCGGTGTGTCAGTGCGGTCGAAGTCGTCCACGGGCGGCGATTCGGGCTTCTCAGTAGGTGCCGAAGTTGCTTCAGTGACGTCGGGCTCGGCTGCTGCGAAGGCCGGACTCAAGGTTGGCGATGTTGTGACCAAGTTCGGCGACTACGCCGTGAGCGATCCAAACCAGTTGACCGCCGCAGTCCGCGAGCAGCCGGCCGGTGCCAAGGTCAAGGTCACCATCCAGCGCGGTGGCCAGACCCAGGAAGTCGAGGTCACCCTCGACGCCGCCCAATAGCCGGAACGTCCCCCTGGCCGGAACGTAACGGCAAGCAGTACTGCTCACGACGACGGGGCGGCACCTCCAGGGTGCCGCCCCCTACCTCTGATGAGGTCCTGGCTGGGTCCCGCAATCGATGAGCATCGCGTTCAGCTGAAACAGGGCTTAACGCGGGGAGTGGTTTTCTGCGGGCAATATGCTTAGCTAGGACGAGCCCACGAGCTGGGCAATTCACGGCCACGCTGCTGCGGTTGGCCGTCCACAAGCATGGAAGGCTGCTTCGAAGACAGTGGAAGAGACATTGAAGATTGTCGTTCTGGTCAAGCACGTCCCGGACGCCCAGTTCGACCGGCACATCAACGGACCTGGCAACACAACCGACCGTGAAGAGAGCATCTTGTCTGAATTGGACGAGTACGCTCTCGAGGCAGCGCTCCAACTGGCAGAGGAGCGCGGTGGACCGAAGGCCGGAAATGAGGTCATTGCTTTGAGCATGGGCCCCTCCGGTGCGGTCAATGCTGTGAAGAAGTCACTCCAGATCGGCGCGTATTCCGGCGTCCACCTTAGCGATGACGCTTTGGCTGGTTCGGATGCTGCTGCCACCTCGTTGGCGCTTGCCGCTGCCATCCGCCACATTTCGGCCGATGGCCGGCCGGTGGACTTGGTCCTGACCGGCATGGCTTCCACTGATGGCGAGACCTCGCTCATCCCGGCACAGCTTGCCGAGCGCTTGAATTTCCCGCAGGTCACCTTTGCCTCCAGCCTTGAGGTTGCGGGCAGCCAGGTCACGGCTCGCCGTGATGCCGGTGCTTTCTCGGAGACTGTGGAAGCTCAGCTTCCTGCAGTGGTTTCGGTCACGGACCAGATCAACGAGCCGCGCTATCCCAACTTCAAGGGCATCCTGGCGGCCAAAAAGAAAAAGATCGCCTCCCTGTCGCTGGCTGACATTGGCGTGGACGCCTCCCAGGTGGGCCTAGCCGGTTCCTGGACCGTGGTGGAGTCCGCAGAGGCCCGCCCGCCGCGCACTGCAGGGACCATCATCACCGACGACGGCGACGCCGGCATCAAGCTGGTCGACTTCCTCGCCGCACAGAAGCTGCTCTAAGGGGACTGCAACCATGGCAAATGCACTTGTTTTCATTGACAACCCGGGAGCGGCTCTGAAGAAGAGCAGCCTGGAGCTCCTGACCATCGCCCGCTCGCTGGGGGAGACCGCCGTCGCGTTCACCGGTGAGTTGACCGACGACGTCGCCGCCACCTTGGGCGCCTACGGTGCCACTACCGTTTACCGGCCGTCGGTTGAAGAGCTCGACAATTACCTCGTGGGGCCAAAGGCTGCCTACCTCGCCGCTGCCGTGGCTGCGTCGGGAGCTACGGTGGTCCTGCTGGATAACTCTCCTGAGGGCAAGGAAATCGCGGGTCGGCTTGGCATCAAGCTCAACGCAGGGGTTATCACCGATGTTGTGGGTGTTGAGGCTGACGGCACCGCGCACAAGTCGGTCCTGGCGGGCTCTTACAACACCACTGCGAAAGCTACTACTCCTGTGACCGTCCTGTCGGTCAAGGCCAACAACGTCGAACCCGCCCCGGCAGGCGCGGACGCTGCTCCGGCAACTGTCACGGTTGAGGTTCCCGCCGAGGGCCTGGCCAACTCCGCACGTATTGCCGCTCGCACAGAGAAGCCTGTCAGCGGCCGGCCGGACCTCAGCGAAGCGCGGATCGTGGTTGCCGGTGGTCGCGGCGTGGACGGCGACTTCGGACCCCTGGAAGAGTTGGCGGATGCACTGGGCGCGGCTGTGGGTGCCTCCCGTGCCGCAACAGATGCGGGATGGATCGGCCACGATGCCCAGGTGGGCCAGACCGGCGTTACGGTTTCACCGCAGCTGTACATTTCTGCAGGCATTTCAGGTGCCATCCAGCAGAAGGCCGGAATGCAGACATCCAAGGTCATTGTGGCAATCAACAAGGACGCGGAATCGCCGGTGTTCGAGATTGCCGACTACGGCATTGTTGGTGACCTCTTCAAGGTTCTTCCCCAAGCCACTGAAGAGATCAAGAAGCGGAAAGGCTGATCCCTTTGCCCACTGACTCAACGTCAGCAAGGAGCCCGTTTGACGCCTCTTCGGAGCGCGTTGAGCGGGTGCTTTGTTTTACCGCCCATCCTGACGACATTGACTTTGGCGCCGCCGGTACCATCGCGGCCTGGACGGCTGCCGGCGTCGAGGTCAGCTACTGCATCATGACCGACGGCGATGCCGGCGGCTTCGACCCTGCGGACAGGGAAAGAATCACCGAACTCCGCGTGGAGGAACAACGGAGGGCGGCCGCTCTGGTGGGCGTGACGGATATCCACTACCTGCACGAGCTGGACGGATACCTCGAGCCGACGCATGGCGTCATCAAACAGGTAGTGAAGCTGATTCGCCAGATCCGTCCGGACATTGTGCTGACCATGCATCCGGAGCGCAACTGGGACCGCCTCCAAAAGAGCCACCCGGACCACCTTGCTGCGGGTGAAGCTGTCACCCGGGCTGTTTACCCGGCAGTGGAGAATCCCTTTGCCTACCCGGAACTGGCGGCTGAGGGGCTCGCTGCCTACAAGCTGCCGTGGTTGTGGTTTATTTCCAGCCCGGATGCCAGGGAGAACCATTTTGTGGACGTCTCGGATCAAGTGGAAGCCAAGCTTGACGCCATCCGCGTCCATGCGAGCCAGCACCCGGATATTGCAGGCATGGAGAGGGTGGTTCGCCGCATGATGCTGGCGAACGGAGAGCGTGCCGGCTTGCCCGCGGGGACCAGTGCCGAGGCCTTCCATGTGGTCTCGGTCAACGGCTCCAGCACCATCGCCGGCTTCTGACGTTGCTGTGGTGTAACCCGTGTCATATGCTTGACCTCGGTTAAATCATATTTATTCGAGGAAGGCAGACTTTGATGGCGAAGACTGCGCAACAACCCGTGCTGGTGATTATGGGAGTCTCCGGTTCGGGCAAATCGACAGTAGCCGGCGTACTCGCCGGGAAACTCGGATGGGAGCTTGCCGAGGGCGACGACCTCCATCCCGAGGCAAACGTGGCGAAGATGCACTCGGGCCAGGCTCTCAGCGATGAGGACCGATGGCCGTGGCTGGGCATCATTTCGGACTGGATCCGCGAACATGTGGAGGCCGGGACGCCGGCGATCATCACCTGCTCGGCACTAAAAAAGAAGTACCGCGATGTACTCCGTGGGGAAGGTGTTGTTTTCGTCTTCCTGCAGGGGAGCAAGGACAAGATCTCGGACCGCCTCGCCTCCAGGCACGGCCACTTCATGCCGCCCTCGCTCCTGGAATCACAGTTCGATGCCCTTGAGGAGCCAACGGAAGAGGAGAACCACATCTCCTTGTGCGTCTCCGCTTCACCGGCCGAAGAAGCCGAGGAAGTCATTGAACGTCTGGGGCTCCGGGCTTTGGGCGCCGGTACCGGAGTGACTGCCTCGTGAAGGTTCTGGAAACGGCGACGCAAGTGCAGGAATGGACAGCACACGACACCCAGCTCCTTGTGGTGGCTGCGTTGGGCATAGCCCTCATTGTGGTGCTGATCGCAAAACTGAAGCTTCACCCCTTCCTGGCGCTGGTTCTGGGCTCGGCCTTCGTGGGACTGGCCTCGGGCGTGGAACTGGGGAAGGTCATCACCAACTTTGAGGACGGCGTTGGCGGTGTCCTCAAGGAAGTTGGCCTGCTCATCGCGCTTGGAGCCATGCTTGGGAAGCTGCTGGCTGATTCCGGTGGGGCCAACCGCGTGGTGGATACCCTTTTGGCCAAAGCCAGTGGCAACAAACTGGTGTGGATGATCACGCTGGTAGCTGTGATCATCGGCTTGCCAATGTTCTTCGAAATCGGGCTCGTCCTGTTGCTCCCGGTGATCGTCCTGGTAACTCAGCGATCCAAGATGAAGCTCATGCGTATCGCCATACCGGCCCTGGCTGGCCTGTCCGTGCTTCATGGGCTGGTTCCACCGCACCCTGGACCACTGATCGCCATCAGTGCAGTCAAGGCGGAATTGGGCACGACACTTGGCTTGGGCATCCTTGTAGCGATCCCCACAGTGATCATTTGTGGTCCGCTGTTCTCACGCCTGGCCGCACGCTGGGTGCCTGTGGACGCACCTGCCGTTGCCGGCGGCATCGATACCCAGCACGCAGCGGACCTGAGCGAAGTGAAGCGCCAGCCGTCCTTCCTTGTAACGCTGCTGACCATCATCTTCCCGGTGGTGCTCATGTTGTTGAAGGCCCTGGGCGGCATCATCTGGCCAGATCCTGAAACGGCTCCCGGAATCAGGATCTTCTTCGACTTCGTCGGACAGCCCCTGGTGGCCATGACGTTGGCGGTTCTCTTGGCGATAGTGACCTTCGGATATGCCGTGGGCTTCACGGGCAGCCGGATTACAGCCAAGTTGGGCGAAAGCCTCGGGCCTATCGCCGCCATCCTTCTCATTGTTGGCGCCGGCGGCGGCTTCAAACAGACCTTGATCGGTGCCGGAGTGGGTGATGCGGTCAAGAAGTGGGCCGAAGGAGCCAACATGTCGGTTCTGGTGCTCGGCTTCATCGTGGCAGTAGCCCTGCGCCTTGCTACAGGCTCGGCAACTGTGGCCACAGTGACGGCGGCCGGCATCGTGGCGCCCTTGGCCAGCAGCCTGAGCCCAACACACGCAGCACTGCTGGCTTTGGCAATCGGCGCAGGCTCCCTGTTCCTGTCCCACGTCAACGACGCCGGATTCTGGTTGGTCAAGGAGCTGTTCGGGCTGACCGTTGGGCAGACCTTCAAAACCTGGTCCGTGATGGAGACACTGATCTCCGTGGTGGGCTTCGGTTTTGTCATGCTCCTTTCGCTGGTGTTATAGCGGCGGAAACAAGTTCAAAATGAACGACGGCGGCCGTCCCCTTGGGTGGGACGGCCGCCGTCGGGCGTTGGAACAACTGGAGTCAGGCGCTGAGCCCGACCACCAGGACAGGATCGGTGGTGGGGGCGCTTGATCCGCCCGTTGGTTCAACTGTGATCGCTACCGAGGAAGCTGAGGACAGGCCCTTAACAACCGCCGGCTTGGAGAGAGTCTCCGCGTCCATGGTGCCTTGCGGAACGGGGGCAGAGCCGTCCTTGGGGAGGGTCCACAACTGGTAGACCTTCCCTTCCGGGGCGGGTGCAACGCCATCCATCAGGACCACAAAGGAATCCTTGGCCGAAGATGCCGAGATGGTGGCCGTACCCCCGCCGGGAACAGGTGCCGATTTCTGCTGGACGTCCTGCGCCTGAAGGACCTGGTTGACGGGGTCGTTCTGGGCGGAGACATACGCGCCAACCCCGATCCCACCGAGTGCGATCACGGCTGCAGCAGCTGCCCCGACAATCCATCTGCGTGCGCCACCGGCGCGCGTCCGTTCCTCGCGTTTAGCCCTGGCAAGTGCGAGGTCGTCGACGGCGGGACCCGCTTCCGGGGCGACTGCCGGCTCTGCAGCGGTTTGGGCGGTGTCCTGGGCGATGCGTTCCATGATGTTATCCAGAAGCCCGGCCGGCGGTGCTTCCTCAGGTGCAAAGCTGACGGCCAACGTCTCCCGGGCCTCGCGGACCCGCTCCAGGAATTCAGCACCTTCCGGGGCATCCTTGATGAACCGGTCAATCATGTCCCGTTCGTCGTCGCTGACGGCGTCCAAGGCGTAGAGTTCGGCCAGTTCGAGGACGCGGCCCTCGGCGAGGTCTGTAGCGATGTCATTGGCAAACATTCTGCGGATAAAGCCTCCACTGGTGTTTTCGCTCATATCAACCCACCCCCAAGCAGGTCTTCAGTCGTAGCAGCCCGTCACGGATGCGGGACTTGATGGTGGGGACAGCGGCACCTAAATGCTCTGCGACTTCCCGGTACGTCAAGCCGCCGTAATAGGCGAGGCGAACGGACTCGCGCTGGGTGTCCGTCAGCGTGCCGAGGCAGCGACTAACTGCTTCGGCCTCCATGTTGGTATCAGCTTCCTCAGCCACCAGGTCACGGTCCGGGTCCTGGCTCGCTGCGCCGTATTTGGCTTCGCGATCAGTGGCCGCCTGCACAGCGCGGACACGGTCAATGGCGCGGCGATGCGCGATGGTCATCAGCCAGGCCAGGGGGGTCCCTGCGGCGCGGTCAAACTTGGCAGCACCTTGCCAGACCTGCAGGTAAACCTCCTGCGTGGCGTCTTCGCTGAGATCGGGGTCTATCAGGACGCGTCGGGCCATGCCAAAGACACGGCGCGAGGTGAGGCTGTAAAACTCGGCGAATGCCTGCTGGTCACCGGCTGCCACGAGTTGGAGCAGGCCGGAAAGCTGCGAGTTCAGATCAGTCGCAGTGCCGGTAGCTTCGAAAACCGGGGGGCCGGGAGTGTTGGGGATGTCCATCACCGTCCAGCATATGTTGTCCCGTTTGAAACCGGCAGCACGGACATGCGGTTTGACGGACACGACTATATAGCGGTTGGCCGTCATCACCTTGGTCTGCAGCGCGCTCACGAGACTCCTCAACGAAATGTCCATGGCAGGAGTTGTCCTGCATAAGGTATTCGGTGCTGAGGCGCCGTTGGATGGGCTAGACCTTGGCGCCGGCAAAACCGTTCTGCCGCCAGGCCTCAAACACGGCGATTGAAGCGGCATTTGCCAGGTTGAGGGAGCGCAGGGACGGCTTCATGGGAAGACGTACACGGGCGGTCACGTGCGGGTCCTGCTTCAGCCACGCCGGTAGGCCCACGGATTCTGGCCCGAACATCAGGACATCGCCCTCGCGGTAGCTGATGTCCGTATAGGAGGTCTCGCCGTCGGAAGTATAGGCGAAAACCCGCTCGGGCTTGAGCGCGGCCCACGCGGCTTCAATGTCCTTATGGACAGTGACTACGGCCAGATCGTGGTAATCGAGCCCGGCGCGACGCAGTTTGGCATCGGAAAAATCAAAGCCGAGGGGCTCCACCAAGTGAAGTTCAGCCCCCGTGATGGCGGCCAAGCGGATGGCGTTGCCCGTATTGCCCGGGATTTCTGGAGTGTGGAAGAGGATGCGGAACACTGTCCCATCTTAGTCAACCCCGTGCACTCCGCCCGCTGTTGCAAGGTGGAGCTAGTGCATCCCCCGCAGGAGCCTCGCCAGGACAGGTACCACCACGGTGTTTGGGGCAGGACCTGAGCTGAGGAACTGCTTGAGTCCCCGCACCAGTCCTGCAGCGTTGACTACTTCCACTGCCGTGGTGCTTGATTGTCCCTTGCCATAGTGGTCGATGACCGGTTCGTGGAGGTTTCCGTCAGGGCTGTGCAGGACCACCCAGCCGGTGACGTTGAGCTCGGGAAAGAGATCCTGCATGTGCCGGACAATATGGGCCAGTTGCGGGGGAGCCACCGAGCGCCCGCCGTGCCGCAGGGAGTGGCCGTCCCAGGCGTAGGCGCCTTTGGGCAGCAGCATGGAACCAACCAATGCCAGCCGATACCCGGAGAGGACAGCGTGGTCAATGTGGTTGTTATCCGACGGCGAGCGCAACCCATTGATGAGCCTGGCTGCGGGTATGGCGGGTAGCACTTGCCGGCTGATGAGCTGGACGGTGCGCATTTCGCGTTGAATGCGGGCTTCGGCGCCAAAGATGCCGCGTTTGCGGGGGAGGCCGTGGACTTGTTGGGCTGCTTCGGCCGCTGAGATGAGGGGGACTTCGTTGGGGTCCCCGAAGGCCGGTACGTAGACTGCAGGATCGCCGGCAGTGTTGCGCTGTGATTGAGGCCGTTTGACGTTTGTTGTGGCCCCGGGTCCCGGGGCCGGGGTACCTGTGTAATCGCCGGGCCGCGGTTGGCTTACCTCGGAGGCCCCGCGGGCGTACCTTCGGTCGTAGTCCGCCCTGCGTTGGGGATCAATGAGGGTTTCGTACGCCAGGGTGACGCGCCGGAACATCTCTGCTTCTCCGCCGTGGTCGGGGTGCGCTTTTCGGGCAGCCTTGCGGTAGGCCACTTTGATCTCTTTGTCCGTAGCGGTGACGGAAACGCGGAGAACCTGATAGTGCGAACTGTTGCCCTCGGCCAAGCACGGGCCCTTCTCTACGATGTGGTCGCGCTTCTGCAGAGGCGCGGTACTGGCAAGTTTATCCAGCCAAAATGTAAACGTCGGCAACGGGGCATGTGGTTCCCGCTGGCATAATTCAGGCTGTGAACCTTCCGGCGGCCGAGAGCCTTTCCGGCACGCCGATGAAAATCGCTGTTGCCATCAATCCTGCGGCTTCTTTTGGCCGTTCGCGCGACGCCGGGCACGAGGCCGTAGGGTTCATCCGCGCCGCCGGCTGGGGCGTCGTCGTGCTTGAAGCGGAAAGCTACGGCGCCCTGCGGTGCCTGGTTGAGCGGACGCTGGCAGCCGGAGTGGCGGCGTTGGTTGTGGTGGGTGGCGATGGCATGGTTCATCTGGGCGTTAATGCGCTCGCGGGGATGGACATCCCTTTGGGCATTGTTCCGACCGGGACAGGCAATGACGTGGCGCGGCTCTTGATGTTGCCTCTGAACGACACCTCAGCTGCATGCGGCCGGTTGCTGGAGGCGCTGGGGAAAGGCGGGCGCCGGATAGACGCTGGAAGGGTCACGGCCGGTGGTGAGGTAACGTACTTCGCCGGTGTCCTCTCAGCAGGGTTCGATGCCGCGGTGAACGAGCGCGCCAATTCGTGGAGCTGGCCCCGCGGTAAGAGCCGTTACAACCTTGCGATGCTCAGGGAATTGGGTTCATTTCGCCCGATTACCTATACCGTCACGGCCGACGATGTGACCTGGCATCAACCGGCATTGCTCATTTCGGTGGCCAACGGGCGGTCCATTGGTGGCGGCATGATGATCACCCCTGAAGCAGTGGCCGACGACGGCTGGCTGGACATGTTTGTGGTTAAGCCGCTTTCCAGGCTCCGCTTCCTTGCCGTGTTTCCCAAAGTTTTTGCCGGGAAGCACACAAACCATCCCGCCGTTGAGATCAGGCGCGTCCGGAAAGTGCGTCTGGAAGCCGAGGGTGTGGTGGCGTACGCAGACGGCGAGCGGATCGCTGCTTTGCCGGTGGATGTGGACGTGATTCCTGCAGGTCTGTGGGTTCTCGCATAGTCAGCCCTGCTACGGCGGACGGCTAGACTCGATCGCGGTGGCAAAGGGCTGAAGCGCTGGGAGTCGATGGGCGCGGTTCCCACGCCCTATATCTGAACGGACGGCAAGGAGACACAGTGGCGGGAAACGTTCGACGGCGGCTGGCTGGCTTGGTTGCCGGCGGTGCCACTGGTGTGTTGCTGGCTGGCTGCAGCGTCAACGTTCCTGATCCTGCTGCGCCTGCGCCTATGCCGTCTGTATCTACGCTGGCTACTCCTACCATTACTCCGGGACATGACGCGGCTGCGGTGGCTGGGAAGGACTTGCCGCTTGCGGCAGGAGGCACGTTGGCCCCCGGGGAGCCCGTCACGGTGTCCACGCGGTTGGAGGAGGTCCCTGGTTGGTCCGTGGTTC
Organism: Paenarthrobacter aurescens; assembly: GCF_041549525.1. NCBI lineage: Bacteria > Bacillati > Actinomycetota > Actinomycetes > Micrococcales > Micrococcaceae > Paenarthrobacter > Paenarthrobacter aurescens. The sequence goes on along the minus strand of NZ_CP157456.1, from coordinate 2,769,308 downwards.
ACTCGGCATTGCAGGGCGAAAACAGGTACAAGAAGACCGATGGGTGCACGTTCGCGGTCCGGGTCAGTGTGAATCAGGGCCCGTTGGTGGTGGCCGGTGATGATGCCGCGTCAACAAAGGAGCTGTTCAGCTACCTCAAAGGCGGCGCTTTGGACGGTTTGAAGCCGGCATCGTTGCGCTGGGGAGAGGGATCGGACAAGCCGCAGCGCAGTGTTGAGTTCCTGGGCCTTGAGTCCTCGGCAGCAGTGGGAGGTAAGCCGGCGCTTGTCTTGGCCAGGTTGTTCAGTGCCCCGGCATCCTCGGTGTATATCTCCCTGTCCTGCCCGGATGACGCCACCTTCAATGTTGCCCGTACTGAAGCCCTGTCCCGACTTGTTGTGGTCCCGCCGTCCTGATCATGGGTCCCGCCGTATTGATCATGGTCCTTTAATCGGGAGCCAGCCAAAGAACCGGGTTACGCCTCCCGCACCAACATCGGCCCACGGGCGACCGGCGCCGACCCCGGTACTGCGTCGGTAGAATTGGAGGGTGCCTGTATACCTTGACCACGCTGCAACCACGCCCCTGTCGGCCGAAGCACTCGCTGTCATGACGCGGGAGCTGGCGCGGACCGGGAACCCGTCGTCGCTGCACGGTGCCGGTCGCCGCGCGAGGCGGGCCGTGGAGGACGCCCGGGAAACCCTGGCAGCTGCGGCCGGAGCGCATCCCTCCGAGGTGATTTTCACTTCCGGTGGTACCGAAGCGGACAACCTGGCAGTCAAGGGACTCTTTTGGGCCAGGCGGGACGAGAACCCCCGCCGAACGCGCATACTATGTTCCGCCGTCGAGCATCATGCGGTGATGGACACGGTGGAGTGGTTGGAAAAGCACGAAGGCGCCGAGGTTGTATGGCTTCCGGTGGACAGCGAAGGGAAGGTCCTGCTCGAGGAGGTCAGGCAGGAAATCGAACGCGACCCCGAGTCTGTGGCGTTGATCACCGTCATGTGGGCCAATAACGAAGTGGGCACCATTGAGCCGGTGAAAGAGATCGTGGAGCTGGCGAAGCCGCACGGAATCCCCGTCCACTCCGACGCAGTGCAGGCCTTCGGTTCAATCCCTGTAGATTTCAGGAACTCCGGACTGGCAGCGATGTCCGTCTCGGGGCACAAGCTGGGCGGTCCTGTGGGCGTGGGAGCCCTTTTCCTGGGGCGCGCTGTGAAACTGACCCCGGTGCAGCACGGCGGTGGCCAGGAACGCGATGTTCGTTCCGGAACGCTGGATACCCCCGCAATCGCCGCCTTTGCCGCTGCCGCGGAAGCTGTGACGGCAAATCTTGCCGCTGAGCGGGAACGCCTTGGCGCGCTGCGTGAACGCCTCATCCGCGGCGTGAAGCAGGCTGTTCCGGACGCAGTGCTCCGAGGTGCGCCCGGAGAAGGACGGCTCCCGGGAAACGCACATTTCACCTTCCCCGGGTGTGAAGGCGACTCCCTGCTCTTCCTCCTGGACCTGGCCGGCGTCGAATCCTCTACTGGTTCGGCGTGCACCGCAGGGGTTCCCCGGCCTTCCCATGTCCTCCTGGCCATGGGCCTGGATGAGGATACGGCCCGCGGTGCCCAGCGTTTCACCCTTGGCCACAGTTCCACCGATGCTGATGTGGATCTGCTCCTGAAGGCACTTCCCGAGGCCTGCTTCAGGGCGCGGCAGGCAGGGATGGCCGGGCACGAATCCAGCATTCAAACAGCGGCTACGGTAGCCCGCCAAGCGTAGGACTTCGGATCCGGAAACCGGCCTTTCGTCGGCGGAAGGCCACGCAGGCTAGAATAGATGGGCACGCCGGCTGTTCCTTGCCGGGCCAGATGCTCCAACTCCCACAGACAGAAAGCCAGCATGCGAGTACTTGCAGCAATGAGCGGCGGAGTTGACTCCGCCGTGGCCGCAGCCCGGGCCGTCGAGGCCGGGCACGACGTCGTCGGTGTCCACCTTGCTCTATCGCGAATGCCCGGCACACTGCGTACAGGAAGCCGGGGCTGCTGCACCATCGAGGATTCCCGCGATGCTTGGCGGGCTTGCGATGTCCTGGGCATTCCCTACTATGTGTGGGACTTCTCGGAGCGCTTCAAGGAAGACGTCGTCCAGGATTTCATTGACGAGTACGCCGCGGGCAGGACGCCGAACCCGTGCATGCGGTGCAACGAACGAATCAAGTTCGCAGCCCTCTTGGAGAAGGCAATCGCGCTGGGTTTTGATGCCGTATGTACCGGACACTACGCCAAGGTCATTGAAGACGCGGATGGAAACCGGGAGCTTCACCGCGCTGCAGATTGGGCCAAGGACCAGAGCTATGTTCTGGGAGTCCTGACACACGAGCAACTCAAGCACTCCATGTTCCCGCTGGCGGACACCCCCTCCAAGGCTGAGGTACGCGCTGAGGCTGAGCGTCGGGGCCTGTCCGTGGCCAACAAGCCGGACAGCCACGACATCTGCTTTATCTCCGACGGCGATACCCGCGGGTGGCTGGCCGAAAAGATCGAGATGACCACCGGGGACATCGTTGACGAAACCGGCGCCAAGGTGGGCGAACATCCCGGCGCAAACGCCTTCACTGTGGGGCAGCGTCGCGGCCTGAAGCTGGGAACCCCTGCGGCAGATGGCAAGCCCCGTTTCGTCCTGGAGATCCGCCCCAAGGAAAACAAGGTGGTTGTTGGACCCGAAGCCCTGCTCGCGATCGACGAGATCCGTGGCATTAAGGTTTCGTGGGCCGGTCTGCCCATTTCCGAAGTTGCCAGCGGCGCTGAGTTCGATTGCCATGCCCAGGTCAGGGCCCACGGCGATCCGGTGCCGGCTGTAGCCAGGGTAGAGAACGTCGCAGACGATTCCGGTGTTGAACGGGCCCAGTTGGTGGTCACCTTGACCGATCCCTTGCGCGGTGTGGCCCCGGGGCAGACCGTTGTTCTCTATCAGGGCAGTCGCGTGCTGGGGCAGGCAACCATCGATGCTGCCCGGTCCCTTCAGAGGGAAGTGCTGTAAAAGCCGGTAGCCTCCGCAGAGGAAAGCTACTGGAAAGTAAATTTTGTGTCTCAAATCACAAAATGAAGGGTTCGCGGCCTTCCAAGTCTGGTTGAATCATGGAATCAAGAGTGTGCGCCGTCACAAATATCCGGCGGCGGCGCGCCGAATCCATCGAACAGAAGGTTCACCAGATGGCACTGAACAAGAAGGCCCTGCACGGCGTTATCACGCTGGCGGGCATCTCCGCGCTCGCCTTGACGGCCTGCACGGGACCATCCGGCGGCGGCTCATCCTCCGCCCCGGCCGCCGCGGGCCCCATCGCCTACGGCACCACAGACAAAGTCACGTCGCTGGACCCGGCAGGATCCTATGACAACGGTTCATTCATGGTGATGAACCAGGTCTATTCCTTCCTGCTCAACTCCAAGCCCGGCGGTGCAGAACCCGTTCCGGACCTCGCGGAATCGTCCTCGTTTACCGCGCCGTCCGAATACACCGTCAAGCTCAAGTCCGGGCTCAAATGGGCTAACGGACACACCTTGGATTCCAAGGACGTCAAGCACTCCTTCGATCGGCAGGTGGCCATCAATGACCCCGCCGGTCCGGCCTCGCTGCTGACCAACATCGAGAGCGTCAGCACACCGGATGCCACCACGGTGGTGTTCAAGCTGAAGAACGCCAACGATCAGACGTTCAGCCAAATCCTGAGCAGCCCCGCAGCGCCGATCGTGGACGATGAAGTCTTCCCGGCCGACAAAATCCTTTCAGATGACGAGATCATCAAGGCAAATGCGTTCTACGGCCAGTACACCATTGACAGTTACAAGAAGAACGAACTTGTCAGCTTCAAGGCCTTCGCGGACTACCAGGGTGCCCTCGGTAAGCCGGCCAATGACGCTGCCACCATCAAGTACTACGCCAGCCCCACCAACTTGAAACTGGAAATCCAGCAAGGAGCCATTGACGTCGCGTTCCGCAGCCTCAGCGCCACGGACATCGACGATCTCCGCAAGGATTCCAAGGTCAAGGTCCTCACCGGCCCGGGTGGCGAGATCCGCTACATTACCTTCAACTTCGACACCATGCCGTACGGCAACAAGGCACCAGGCGCAGACCCGGCGAAGGCACTGGCCGTTCGCCAGGCCGTTGCCAACCTGGTGGACAGGCAAGCCATAGCTGACCAGGTGTACAAGGGCACATACCTGCCCCTGTACTCCAACGTTCCCAGCGGATTCCTCGGTGCCAACGAGTCCTTCAAGGAAGCTTATGGCGACGACGGAAAGCCGAGCCTGGACAAAGCCAAGAAGGTCTTGACGGACGCCGGGATCAACGAACCCGTTGCACTGAACCTGCAGTACAACCCGGACCACTACGGCGGATCCTCAGGAGATGAGTACGCCATGGTCAAGGAGCAGCTGGAAAAGTCGGGGCTGTTCACGGTGAACCTGCAGTCCACCGAATGGGTCACCTACAGCAAGGCAAGCCGTGCTGACGAGTACCCGTTGTTCCAGTTCGGTTGGTTCCCGGACTTCAGCGATGCCGATAACTACCTCACACCGTTCTTCCCCGAGGGCGGATTCCTGAAGAACCACTACAACAACGCCACGGTCAACGAACTGATCGGTAAGCAGCTCACCGAAGCGGACAAGACCAAACGTGAAGCGGCCATCAAGGACGTCCAGAATGCGTTGGCCAAGGACATCTCCACACTGCCCTTGCTCCAAGGTGCGCAGGTGGCCGTAGCCGGAAGCGGCGTCAACGGAGTCGAAAAGACCCTGGACCCCTCCTTCAAGTTCCGCCTGGGCGTAATTTCCAAGTAACCGCACCTTTGTGATGAGGGGGGGCGGGACACTGATCCGGTGTCCCGCCCCCTTCGCTGACCACCAATGTGGCCCGCACGCATGAGACAAACCCCGCGTAATCCACGGGCAGGAAATGCAGGTAGCAAATGACAACACTTATTGAGGTCCCCGAGGCCGAACCCGGCATTGTTGCTCCCAAGAGCAAGTCCAAGGCCGGGGGAGGGCTTGGCAGATACATCGTGATCCGGTTCTTCCTGATCATTCCCACGGTTTTTATTCTGGTAACACTGGTCTTCTTCCTGATGAGGGTCATTGGCGATCCCATCACCGCATCCCAAGGCGGGCGACTACCCCCGGACGTCCTGGCCCAACGCATCCACGATGCCGGGTACGACCGCCCGGTCCTGGTCCAGTACTTCGAATATCTTGGCCAGCTGATCACTGGAAACTTCGGCACCACCATCACTGACCGGCGTCCCGTAGTGGAGGTGCTGACAACCTTTGGCGCGGCCACTCTTGAACTTTCCATCAACGCACTGATCGTGGCGCTTGCAGTGGGCATCCCGTTCGGGCTCATCGCGGCCCAGCACCGGGACAAGACTCCTGATGCCCTGCTGCGGTTCTTCGCCATCCTTTGCTATGCAACCCCGGTCTTCTTCGCGGGGCTGCTGCTGAAGCTCACGTTCTCCGTGTGGCTGGGCTGGTTCCCGGTAGCGGGCCGCGCCTCCACCCGGACAGAACTGACCATGAGCGGCCTGGCAGCACCATCAGGTATCTACTGGCTGGACGCGCTGCGCAGTGGAAACTTCACAGCACTCGGTGATGTGGCTTCCCACGCAGTACTCCCGGCGATTGCATTGGGCTTGCTCACCGCAGGTGTTTTCCTTCGCCTGGTCCGCACCAACGTCATTGGAACACTGGGTAAGGACTACGTGGAGGCAGGGCGCTCCAGGGGCGTCAGCGAGTTCCGCCTGGTGACAAAGCATGCCTACAAACCCGCATTGATTCCCATCATCACCGTCATGGGCCTGCAAATTGCTTTGATGCTTGGCGGGGCTATCCTCACCGAAACCACCTTTGAGTGGAAGGGACTGGGCTACCAGCTGGTGCAGTACTTGAACGCACGCGACTTCGTTGCTGTCCAGGGCATTGTGGTGCTGCTGGCCATCATCGTAGCTGTCACCAACTTCGTGGTGGATATCATTGCCGCGCTCATCGACCCCCGAGTGAGGTACTGACCATGAGCACTCCTCAACTGACCCGACCCAAGCAGCCTCTGTTCTCTAGGCTTCCTGTGATCAGTCACCTCAAAAAGAGCGTGGGCCTCCAGCGGGGCATGCTCATTGTGGGTGTGGTCCTTAGCGGGATCTTCCTTCTCACCAGCATCTTTGCTCCCCTCCTCGCCCCCTACGGCTACTCCCAACTCAGCGATGACACAGGATCGTTCCCCACACAGGAAGCCCCCAATTCAAAGCATCTGCTGGGAACAACCGTTGGTGGATACGACGTCCTGTCGCGGGTGATCTGGGGTTCGCAAACCGCCGTGACAGTCATCATTGTGTCCGTGGCAATGTCCCTGTTCCTCGGTGTGATCCTTGGCCTTCTCAGCGGATACTTTGGAGGTTGGCTGGATAGGATCCTGGTGGTGGTGGCAGATGCCATCTACGCATTTCCAACCCTGCTCCTGGCAATCGTGATCTCAATCGTCATCAGCCGCGGGCAATCCAGCTTCTGGGGTGGAATTTTCTCCTGTGCTTTCTCCATCACCGTGGTGTTCGTGCCACAGTATTTCCGGGTTATCCGTGCAGAGACCATCCGGCTGAAAGCCGAGCCTTTTGTGGAGTCGGCCAAGGTGCTTGGGGCGTCCAGTGTGCGCATTATTGGGAGGCACATCTTCAAGAACGCAACCCGTACTTTGCCCCTCATGTTCACCCTCAACGCTTCCGAAGCGATCCTGACACTGGCAGGCTTGGGGTTCCTTGGCTTCGGAATCGAGCCCACGTCCGCGGCCGAATGGGGATTCGACCTCAACAAAGCACTGGCTGATACCTCATCCGGTATCTGGTGGACCGGCGTTTTCCCCGGCATCGCCATTGTGCTGACCGTCCTGGGACTGACCCTGGTGGGCGAAAGCATCAATGACCTCAACGACCCCCGGATCCGTGGCCGCAAACGCGCAGGACGAACGCCCGCATCCCAGGCATCGGCATCCACGGAACTGCGCACGCCGGCAGGACCGGAAACACCAACAGACCCCGCAGAGGCAGGGAAGTCATGACCACCAATCCTCGAAACATTCCAGACCGGACAGACACCGAACAACCGGTACTGAAGATTGATCGCCTTCAGGTCACTTTCGCCACAGACGGCGGGGACGTTCATGCCGTCAAGGATGTGAGCCTGAATGTTGGAGCCGGTGAAGTTCTAGCCATAGTGGGTGAATCCGGTTCCGGCAAAACAGTCACGGCCAAGACCATCCTGGGACTGCTTCCGGAAACGGCTATCAGCTCCGGCGCCGTGGTGATCAACGGCAATAATGTCATCAGTGTCAGCCCACACACCCTCCGCAAAATCCGTGGCCGCGATGTGGCCATGGTGTTCCAGGAACCGTCCACGGCTTTGAACCCGGTTTTCACAGTGGGCTGGCAGATAGCAGAAGGCATCCGGGCGCACTCCACCGATGGGCGGCGCATCTCGGCAAAGGAAGCCAAACACCGGGCAACCGAGGCGCTGAGAAAAGTGGGCATCCCTGATCCCGAAACGCGGGTCAACTATTACCCGCACCAGTTCTCCGGTGGCCAGAAACAGCGTGTGGTCATCGCCGCGGCGCTGGCGCTCAACCCGGGGCTGATCGTGGCGGACGAGCCCACCACAGCTCTGGACGTTACGGTTCAAGCCGAAATCCTGCAGCTCCTGCGCGATTTGAGGGACAACTACGGAACCTCAATAGTCCTCATCACGCACAACATGGGAGTTGTTGCAGACCTCGCGGACCGTGTTGTGGTCATGTACCAGGGCGATGTTGTGGAGGAAGCCCCAGCAAGGGTCCTGTTTGCCGAACCCCGGCAGGAGTACACCAGGAACCTGTTGGCAGCAGTGCCGCATCTTGGACGCAACTCAGCATCGGAAGGCGCCCGCGGCCGGCTGCACCAGGAAGGCAAGATCCTGGTGGAAGCAAAGAACCTCACTATCGAATATCCCGGCCGTTTTGGCAGGCACGGATTCAAGGCCGTGGACGATGTCAGCTTCACAGTCTCCGAAAATGAGGTCTTTGGACTGGTGGGCGAGTCCGGCTCGGGTAAGTCGACCATTGGACGGGCCATAGCCGGTCTGACCCGGACCACCGGGGGCAGCCTGAAGGTCCTGGGGTACGAGATGCTGGACTTTAAGGAGCGCACTTTCCGTCCGCTGCGCAAGGAGATCGGCTTTGTGTTCCAGGATCCGGCCGCATCCTTCAACCCGCACCTGACCATCGGTGAGTGCGTCGCAGAACCGTTGCTTATCCACACCAAGCCTGGTGCGGCTGAGGCGAGGAAAAAGGTAGGTGAGCTGCTCGAATCAGTCCAGTTGCCGGCGTCGTACGCTGAACGCTACCCGCACGAGCTCTCCGGTGGGCAGCGGCAGCGCGCGTCCCTGGCCAGGTCCCTGGCGCTCAACCCGAGGCTCTTGATCGCCGACGAACCCACGTCCGCCCTTGATGTCTCGGTGCAGGCAAAAGTGCTGGACCTCTTCAAGGACATCCAGGAGCAGTACGGCTTTGCAGCCCTCTTCATCAGCCACGACCTCGCGGTAGTGGACATGTTGTCCCACTGGGTTGGCGTCCTGTACAAGGGCCGGCTGGTTGAGCAGGGGATCGGCAATCATGTGATGGGCTCACCGCAACACGACTACACCAAGAAACTCATCGCCTCGCTGCCGGTGCCGGATCCGGATGAACAAGCACGACGGCGGGAAGCGCACCGCTCGCTGCTGGGTAGTTGAACCATCCCCAGGCAGATTCAGGTGCAGAAGCAATTGTGTCCGGAAGGTACGCCGTCCCCCGGGGCGGCGTACCTTCTGCCGGGAGGCAAGTAACACCCACGACCCTACTGCCGCACACCATAGACTGGGATGCATGACCGAGCAGAACAACGCCCTTCCCCATGACGACGATTCCTTCAACCCGGCAGCGAGTTCCCTGGCCGGCCATGTGGACCGTGCCGTCATGGATGAGCTGCTGTCCATCCGGTCCAGCATTGACAACATCGACGCAACACTTGTCTTCCTCCTCGCGGAACGCTTCAAAGCAACCCAAAAAGTGGGCATTCTGAAGGCCACCCATAAGCTTCCCGCCGGTGATCCAGGCCGTGAATCGGCCCAGATTGCCCGGCTGCGCAGGCTCGCCGAGGATGCCCACCTTGATCCTGCCTTCGCAGAGAAGTTCCTGAACTTCATCATCAGTGAAGTGATCCGCCACCACGAGGCAATCGCCGAGGATCACCAGATCTCCAGCCAGCAGGCGTAACCCATGACGGCATTGGAGAGCGTGCGCGCCAGCGCCACCGCACTTGGGCCCTGGCCCGGCACCGATCCTGCCGAAGCCACCCGCATTATCCGGGGCGAGTTGGGGGATCCCCACCTTCCTTTCCTGCCCGAGCTGCCGGATCGAGGAGTCGGCTCGGACGCGATCGGGCGGACCGGCTCCCTGCTGGTTGACCTGGCACTTGACGTCCAGCCGCACGGTTGGCGCTTGGTGGACAGGCCCGGAAAGGATGCGCGCCGCGCCAGTTCGGCGTTATCGACCGATATCAACATCCTGGCTGACATCGCCGGTGCCGAGGAAGCATCGGCAACGGAGTTCAAAATTCAGGTGGTAGGCCCCCTGAGCCTTGCCGCCAACCTCTACCTCCACGGTGGAGAACGGGCTCTCCTGGATTACGGCGCTCGCAGGGACATTGCCGAATCTTTGGCCGCAGGCCTCGGAGTGCACCTCAATCGCATTTCCACTGCCGTGCCGGGTGCACGTGTGGTGGTCCAGATTGACGAACCGGACATCGCCTCCGTCATGGCAGGAACCATTCCGACAGCAAGCGGGTACCGGACGCTGCGGTCCATCTCCGGGGAAGAAGTAACAGGTGCGTGGCGCGTGGTGATCGGCGCCCTGAAAGCTGCGGGTGTGGTGGAGACGGTGGTCTCTGTGCCGGAAATCGAAGCGCCCATCGAGCGGGTCTTCGCCGCTGGTGCCGATGGCGTGGCGGTGCCCCTGAAGGCCCTGACTACCCGCCAGTGGGAGCATCTCGCCGGGGCCGTGGAGGACGGCAAACGAGTGTGGGCGGGAGTGCTTTCAACCAGCGGGCCCCGGGCCCAACTACCGCGCACGGCTGAATTGGTCGAGAGCATCTGGAAGCCGTGGCGCCAACTGGGTCTTCCTGCTTCCGGATTGGCGGGCCTGCGAGTCACGCCCTCCACGGGACTGGCGGAGTACACTCCTTCGACGGCCAAGGATGTTCTGAAGAAGCTGACGGACGTCGCTGACGGCTTGGACCAACTGGCTCAGGGCTGAGCACAGTACCTCAGATCCTCTTTTCCCAACGGTCCGGTTCGGCGTAGCGCGGAAGTGCCGTACCGGGAGCTGCTCCCGGCAAGTACGGCACGAGGCGGTAGTCAAAGCGCCCTGCGTAAACAAGCACCACACCGATTTGAGGCTGGATGACCTTGACTTGGATGCGGTGCTTGCCCTCTTCCTTGTCCCACCACTGCTCGGCGTAGGCACGTGCGTCAAGGGCAGCCGGCAGCGGTATGCGCAAGGGGCCCAGGAGGAGCCTGCTCGCCGCAGACACGCCGCGGAGATGACCCTGGTCCGTCACGCTCACATTCAGATCCGTCACAAGGCGGCGGTACCTGCCAACGTGGTCCACCAACCTGGTGTTTCCATTCCCGCGGTCAGGCAGGACGGCACTGGTTGTATCGTGGAACAGCCGTGTTCCGGTGGGGAAGTAGATCTCCCTGCGCGCGGTCAGGGCCGGGCGGCCAAAGGGATCCACATGGGCGTGGTTTTCAATCCGGAACGGGATTCCCTCGCCGTATTCGGGAAAGAAAGCTTCCTCGCCGCCTGTGAGGGCGAGGAGAGGCCGCAGCCACCTTTGCCGGCACCCCACAACATCGAAAACACCGGTGCCGATTCCGTAGGAACCGGACCCGGCCGCCAAAGAAAAATAGTCCTGGAGCTCAGGGGTGAGGCGGGAGAATTCCTCGCCGAGCGCCAGTTGATATATGGGGGTATTCATGGCAGTCCTTCCTTGGAGACAAAGCTGTATGTAAGACCGGTGCGCGGAACGTCATTCAGAAGCCAAAGCCCTAGAAGTCAGAGCCGCCCGGCTGCTTTCAGCCGTATGTACGTATCAGCGAGCAGTGGCGGGACGTCGTGGGGTTCAGCGTCCACCACTTCAGCGCCGAGTTGCCGGAGCTGAACCATTACTGCAGAACGTTCCAAAAGCGCACGTTCGGCAGCTGCTGCACGGAACACCTGACTGGCCGTGGTCCTCTCTTCCTTCATGGCAGAAAGCAGGGGATCCCGGACAGATGCCACCACCACAACGTGCTGCCGTGACAGTTGGGCCACAGTGGGGAGGAGGCCCTCTTCGGGGGCACCGCCGTCGAGCGCCGTTAAAAGCACCACCATGGAGCGGTGCGCCGAGACCGCACGGACCTGTGAGGGAATCTGCTGCCAATCGAGCTCGATCAGTTCCGCTTCCAGAGGCGCCATGGCCTGGACTAGCTGACCTAACATGTTTCCCTTTGACGCTGACTCAACCCGTGCCCGGAGCCTCCGATCATAGGCGAGGAAGTCCACACGATCACCACCGCGCTCTGCCAGGACGGCGAGTAACAGCGCCGCTTCAATCCCGGTATCGAGCCTGGGCTCGTCCTCGATTCTTGCCGCCGCCGTGCGCGAAGTATCAAGAACGATCACCACCCGCCGGTCCCGCTCCGGACGCCAGGTCCGCACCACCACCGATGTGCGGCGTGCTGTGGCGCGCCAGTCGATGGACCTGACGTCGTCACCGCGGACGTAGTCGCGCAAGGAATCGAATTCGGTACCTGCCCCACGGATCTGCACGGCGGCTTTGCCATCCAATTCCCGGAGTTTCCTCAGTTTGGAAGGAAGATGACGCTTCGAGTGGAAAGGTGGGAGGACACGCAACTGGCCAGGGAGGATACGCGTACGCTGCCTTGCCGCCATGCCCAATGGGCCCATGGAGCGGATGGTCACGTGGGGGCTTTTGAGATCACCGCGACGGCGAGGAAACAGGGTTACTGTCATGCGGCGACGCTCCCCGGCCGGAACCACAAGGGACTGTGAAGGGTTCAAGGCGCCCGCCGAGGGCTGCCACGTATCCCTGACCTGGGCCCTGAGCTTACGCCGTGTGGGGTTGGTGACGGTGACCACGGAGTCAGCTTTGCCCTCAAGCGTCACGTTTCCAGGCTGCAGCCGCTCCAGAACGAGGCGGGCCGGGGATGCCGCCAGCACCAGATCCAACACGAGGACAAGCACCAGCCCCGCAGCAACAAACAGCACCGTGAGCCATCCGGGGACGGCCACCAAGGGGACCAGACCCAGAAGCGCCAACAAGACGAAACGACCCGTTATGGCCACTCAAGCCCCCTCGGCACACGCCGCCCGGTGATCACCGGGGAACCGGAACCGAGGCGAGGATGCTGCCCAGAACATCGTCCACTGCGATCCCATCCATCTGGGCTTCGGGCCGCAGGCCAACCCTGTGCCGCAGGCAGGGCAAGGACAACGCTTTGACGTCATCCGGGGTAACGAAGGACCTGCCGGACAACCAGGCCCAGGCCTTGGACGTTTTGAGCAAGGCAGTTGCCCCGCGAGGCGAAACGCCCAGCTGAAATGACGGAGCAGACCTCGTAGCACGCACCACATCCACGATGTAAGCGAGGATCTCCGGGGCCACGGTCACTTGCGCAACGGCTTCCTGGGCCTCGGAAAGCTCCACAGCACCAGCCACCGGCCGCACGCCGGCAGCGGAGAGATTCCGCGGATCAAATCCGCTGGCATGGCGGCGGATGACTTCGATCTCCTCAGCACGACCCGGCAGGGGCATGGTCAGTTTGAGGAGAAAGCGGTCCAGCTGCGCCTCCGGCAGGGGATAGGTGCCCTCGTACTCCACAGGATTTTGGGTAGCTGCAACAATGAACGGGCTCGGAAGCGGGCGGGACACGCCGTCCACGGAAACCTGACGTTCTTCCATAGCTTCCAGAAGCGAAGCCTGCGTCTTCGGAGGAGTTCGGTTAATCTCATCGGCCAGCATGATGTTGGTGAACACCGGGCCTTCACGGAAAGTGAACTCAGAGGTATGGGAGTCGTAGACCAAGGAACCGGTGACGTCACCTGGCATGAGGTCCGGAGTGAACTGAACACGTTTGGTGTCCAGGCTCAGAGCAGTGGACAAAGCCCTCACGAGGAGGGTCTTGGCAACGCCGGGAACGCCCTCCAGGAGAACATGGCCACCGCAGAGAAGGGCAATCAGCATGCCGGTTACCGTGGAGTCCTGACCCACTACAGCTTTGGCTACCTCGGCGCGGACATTGAGCAACGACTGCCGTGCCGGATCCTGGAGGGGGTGATTCTGCCCGTTCTCCGGATACCCGGTTTCAGGGTTTGTACCTTGGCGGCCCGTAACGTGCGGGGGTGCTTCCTGCTGCAAGGCGTCCGGCTGGGGCGTCGTGTCCGCGTAAGGGCTGTTGCTGTCCGTGTGACTGCTCATCGGGCGATCGCTTCCTGTTCTATTCGTTCAATCTGTTGTGCCCACAGGACCAGTTGTCCTTCGCTTTGCGGCGTGAAGTCGATCAGGACGGACCGGACTTCTGTGGCCGGCAGCTCCACGTGGCGGGCTGTCGCGTCCACAATTGCTTGGGTAGTGGCGTCGGGTCCAAGGTTGAAGTGCCTGGCCAGCCGTGACATGGTTCCGGCTCTCAAGTTCCGGGCGGCCAGTTCCACGGCCCGCGAGTCCTGGTACAGACGCGCACGGCCTTCTGCGGTTTCGGCGGCTTTGACCACCACGGGCAGGGGTTCAAATACCAGGGGGCCCATGCGCCGGCCCCGCCACAGGATGGCCAGCAGGGCCACGAAGCCCAGCCAGGGGCCTGCGAACGCCAGCCACCGGGGTGCGAGCTCGTTGAGTGTGGGGCTCGAGTCTGATGCCGGTACATCACCGACGCCGGGGATGTACCACACAAGGTCCGGGTTGTTGCCCAGCGTGCGCAAGGCCAGGGCGGCGTTGCCTTCCAGGGCCAGGTGCTGATTGTCCACGAGCTCCCGGCTACCCAAAACCGTTACCCTGCCATCGGCTGATTCGGCATACAGTCCGGGTCCGTTCTGCTGCGGGGAGTAGCAGACTACCGGCCCTGAGAAGACAGAACCCTGCGCGGATACGCGGCCCGCTTCCAGTGCATCCACCTGCTCGCAGCCTGGTTCAATGGCCTGCGTTATTTCAGGGACCACACCGCCAGGGCGGATCCCTTCGGTCAGGCCATTGAGGGTCCTCAGACGCGGGGTTACCACCACAACCCGGTCCGCTGCTGCCGTGATCTCCTCAAGCTGGGACCGGTCAAGAAAACCCTGCGCGTCATAGAGAAGGACTGTGGCTTCGTCCTTGCTTGAAAGGGCTTTCAACGTGTCCTCAAACGTCTCCGTGGGCGTGACTGTTACTCCTTGGCGGCCCAGGATTTCGGCCACCGCCATTCCGCCATCAGGTGCAGGGTTGCGTGCGGACAAACGCCGGGAATCGGTGGCGCCGGAGACGTTGTCGATCGCCAGGAAAGTCACTAAGGCAGCAAGAACGGCAGCGAGGGCAATCCAGACGAGGTTCTTCCTGAACCAGGCCCTGAATCCCTGGCCGGATGACAGTCCTGCGTCAGTGTTCTCTTCCTGGTTCACGCGTTCCGTAATGCTCATTGGGGCACCGCGAATCCGGCACTGGTCCGTGCAGCAAAGTCAGGCTTCAACTCAAGAAGTTCAGCATCCAGCCGGCGTACTGACTCATAGTCAGTACGCGTCGCGGGGTGTTCGCCGTACCGCACGGCGTCGAAAATTCCGGCAGCGGCCATGAGTTTGACCTGTGCCGTGCCAAAAACCCCGCCCAGCTGGGCAGCGGCTTCGTCTGCGGTCCTGCCGGCCCGAACATCAATGATGTCCTTCTCCTCTGCGGAGCGGACAAGCGCACGGAACTGATCGACGACGGCGGACGGCCAGTTGCCGCCGTCGGCTGCTGTTGCCGCGCGCGCACGGTAGCCTTCGGCGTCGATGCTGGTGTCCTCGCCGTACAGGTCCGCGGCCTCTTTTGACCTCCGGGCGTTCAGCCTCGGCCGCACGAAAACGATCGCAGCGATGATCAGCGCCAAGGCCAGAACCACCAGCAGCGGAACAGCAAGATCAGGACCGGTCCCTGAGCCACCGTCCAAAGACGAAAGCCAATCCATGAAATCCCGCCAGATCTGTTCAAGCCAGCCGGGAGTTGCGTCCGGGTACCGGGGGTTGGACAGTTCCTCAATGGCCCAGCGCCGCGCTTCGTCGCGGTCCGGTGTCACAGGCGGTTCCATTAACGCCAGTGACAAGTAAGCATCAATCGCGGCCGCTCTCATGCGTGAGGGTGCTGCCCGGGGGGAGTTGACGGAAAGGGTCCACCACCGGACGGCCAGGCAGGGTTTCCGGGTGCAGCGGTTGGCCCGCCGGGGATCCCTTCAGGATCGGAACCCGTTTCCATCAATCGCATCAATTCAACGTCCAAGCCGTCCCGACGCATGCGAAGGTCCATATAGATCAAGCTGGAAACAGAGGCTTGGAAGGCGAATGTCACTGACCCCACCAACGCACCTATTGCCGTGGAAATCACGGTAGTCAGAACCAAGGTGGAGGTCATCGATTCAGGGTCCGGGTGGGGAGCTACGACCCCACCGATTGCTGCGGATACCAAAGACACGGGGATCTGCACAATTTGGGCGATGATTCCCACCATAATGGTTACCACCAACGTGATGCCGAAGATGCGCCACCAGTTGTTCCTCGTCAACTGCCAGGACCTGAGCAGTCCGTCGTAAACGCCTGTCCGCTCCACCACAATGGCAGCCGGGGCCACCATCAGCTTCAGGGCAATCCACACGAAGGCGACGATTGATCCCAGCCCCAGGGGCAGGACAATCAGCAATGCGGCGGGCCCCATGGCGGTGAACAGGAGAATCGCGATCCCGATCACCGCGGCAGCGGCGAGCAAGCCGCCAAAGGTCAGCAGCGCGGCGACCCCAAGCAACGGCAGTATTCGGGGTGCTGCAAGCTTCCACATTTGTTTGAAGCCCGTACGCCGGTTGAGGACGGAACGGGAGACCGGCACAACCAGGACACCTTGCAGGACCGATCCCAGGAAGCCGATCAGCACCGAAATTCCCAAGGTGCCGGCCATGAAGGCAAAGAAGGGTCCCATAGCATCGGCCAACTCTGCTTCTGAACTGACGGCCTCGAAAGACTCCGTCAGTTGGACCATGCCCACGGTCACAAGGCCGATCAGGACCGCTCCGATTGCTTGGACGATCAGCGCGGAACCGAACATGGACGCAGCATTCCGGCGGATCGTTTGGAACGCGCCGTCCAGGATCTCTCCGAACTGCAGTGGACGCAGGGGAATGACACCCGGCTTGGGGGGAGCTACATAGAAAGGTTGTCCGTACGGTGGCCCCGGAGGCCATCCAGCGTGAGGTCCGGGACGATGCTGGCCGCCGGCCTGCGGCGCAGCCCAACCTTGAGGGGCGCCCCATTGCGGTTGGTTGCCCCATTGCGGTTGGCCGCCCCATTGTGGTTGGCCACCGTGCGGTTGGTTGCCCCATTGCGGTTGGCCGCCCGGCTGATTGTGTCCGGGCTCTGGCTGTGACACGATTCCCTCCCCATAAGATCCGGCCCGTCGACTCCCGACGTCCCCCACACGGACCTTCGCCCCCAGCCTATAGTCCCGCCGTCGTCCCTCATAGCCTGCCGTCCGCGAGGCCCCGCCGCGGAGAGCCAAATAAAGAGTGCAGTACGGTGGAAGTGCTCCTGAGGCGCCATGCCGTGCGCCGTGCCCAACGGGACAAAGACTTGGCGATAAGGGAATATATAACTATGAAGGCACGCATTCTGGTAGTTGACGACGACGAAGCACTCGCAGAGATGATTGGCATCGTCCTGCGCAATGATGGCTTCGAGCCGGTGTTCTGCGCAGACGGCGGCCAGGCGTTGGAGGTCTTCCGCTCCTCCAAACCGGACCTCGTGCTCCTGGACCTGATGCTCCCGGGCTCTGACGGGATCGAGGTATGCCGCCAAATCCGCGGGGAATCGGATGTTCCCATCGTCATGCTCACCGCAAAGTCGGACACCTCGGATGTGGTTCGTGGGCTCGAATCAGGCGCCGACGACTACGTGCCCAAGCCCTTCAAGCCTGCTGAGCTGGTAGCGCGGGTTCGTGCGCGCCTGCGTCCAGGTGACCAGAAAGCCCCTGAAACGCTGCGTATTGCTGATGTCACCATCGACGTCGCAGGTCACTTGGTGACCCGTGGCGGGGAGCGGATTTCACTGACGCCCCTTGAATTCGATCTTCTGGTTGCCTTGGCACGGAAGCCGTGGCAGGTGTTCACACGCGAACTATTGCTTGAACAGGTGTGGGGATACCGTCACGCCGCTGACACTCGGCTGGTGAACGTCCACGTCCAGAGGCTGCGCTCCAAGATTGAACGTGATCCCGAAGCGCCCGAGGTCGTTTTGACGGTGCGTGGTGTCGGATATAAAGCAGGTTCCTGAGTCCCCGGTCGGCAAGACCGGCACGGAGGACGGAAACCCGGGGCCCCACAACCCCGGTCCGGCCGGTGTCCAGCAGGAGACCCCGGCACAGTCGGTGACCCCGGAAGCGCCGTCTGAGCAGCAGGAAACGCCGTCTGAGCATCAGGAAGCGGTGCCGGCGCAGACCGCGAAGAACACCCGGAGTCTTTCCTGGCTTCTGTCCCGAACGCGGATCTGGAAACGCCGGGCTTTGATCCTGGTCCTTCGCGTTTCACGGCTGGTGTCCCTTGGCATACGGCAGATCAGGCCGGGACTGCGCTTCCTTTGGCGTTCATTGCTGCGGCGCTGGCGCCGGTCACTGGAATTCCGCACGGTCCTGACCACTCTGCTGCTGGCAGTGACGTCCTTTGCGATAGTGGGCGCCTACCTGTCCAACCAAATTGCCAACAATCTTTTTCAGGAGCGGCTGGCCCAGGCCGAGTCCGAGTCACGCTTCAACGTCAAGCAAGTCCAGGACACGTTCGACGGCGCGCAGGTCACCGATCAGTCAAGCGTCATCACGTTGGTCTATGACACCTTGACTGCCGTTGAGGGGCGAGGCTCGGTCATTCAGCGCAGATACGTCTTCGAAGCGGCTCCGGAACAAACCAAACCCCGTAACCGCTGGGTTGAATCGCGCGCTTCGGACCAGCTGACCGTGAGGGTCATTCCCCCCGACTTGCGCAAGGCGGTTCAAAGCGGCGGTAAGCAGCAGTTCTGGGCCTCCACCCAATTTCCAGTGGGCAACGAGGACAGGCCCGGTATTGCTGTGGGAAACATGGTCACCTTCAACGGGACGGCCTATGAGCTGTACCTGATATATGACCTCAACACGGCCCAACAAACACTGGATGAGATACAGAACGTCCTGTGGGCCGGCGGTGCCGCCTTGGTCCTCATGATTGGTGCCATTGCCTGGTACGTGACCCGGAACGTGGTCAGCCCGGTCAGCCATGCCGCCGTGGTGTCGGAAAAGCTTGCTGCCGGACAGTTGCAGGAACGCATGGTGGTCAAGGGGGAAGACGAAGTCGCCAGATTGGGCGCTTCATTCAACCACATGGCCGCCAGCCTCCAGGAACAAATCACGCAGTTGGCCACTCTCTCCCAGATGCAACAACGCTTTGTCTCCGATGTCTCCCATGAACTGCGCACCCCCCTCACCACGGTCCGCATGGCAGCCGAAGTCCTGTTCGATGCCAGGGACGATTTCGACCCCATGAACAAGAGGTCGGCAGAGCTGCTTTACCACCAGGTTGAGCGCTTTCAGTCCTTGCTCTCGGATTTGCTGGAGATTTCACGTTTCGACGCCGGAGCCGCCGTCCTTGACGCAGAACCGCAGGACATCTTCCAGGTCATCTCACACGTCATGGAAGGCGCAGCGCCGGTGGCTGTGGAGTACGGTTCCGAGGTCCGGCTGAATTCCCGCCAGAAGAGCATCATTGTGGAGATGGATTCCCGCAGGATCGACCGCATTCTCCGTAACTTGCTGCTCAACGCCCTGGAACACGGCGAGGGCAAGCCCATCCACATCTCCGTTGCGGCCAATCACGATGCTGTGGCCGTCTCAGTGAGAGACCACGGCATTGGGATGACCCCAGCTGAGGCTGCAAGAGTCTTCGACCGCTTCTGGCGGGCAGATCCTGCACGGGCCCGCACTACAGGCGGAAGCGGACTGGGCCTTTCCATCGCTGCTGAGGACACTAAACTGCACAATGGTTGGCTCCAAGCCTGGGGAAGGAAAGGGGCAGGGTCCAACTTCCGGCTGACGCTTCCGCTGCGGCAAGGCGGCACCATTGTGAAGTCTCCGCTTCAGCTCGAACCGGCGGACATTGAATTCCCGGGAGCGGCCAGCGAACGGCAGATGCTTGTCCTGGACCCCGAATCCGGGAGCACGATGCCGTCCCAAGCCGTGGGCGGGAAGCCCCAGCAACCGGACGCAGGGGCAGGGGAGGGCTCATGAAAGCGCTGAGTCCAAAGCGAAGCAGGATACTGGCAGCGCTGCTTGCCGTGGTGATGGTCCTGCTGGCTTCCTGCGCACAGATTCCCCGTTCCGGTCCTGTGGGCAAGAGTAAGGACGAAGGCGCCGGCAACCCCAACGCCCCGGTCTTTTTCCCTGCTGCTCCACGGCCCGGTTCCAGCCCGGAAAGTGTCATTGAAGATTTCTACATGGCTGGCAGCGGGTACGAGGACGATTACCCCGTGGCGCGGCAGTTCCTCACGCAAGCGCAGTCCGTCACGTGGAAACCGGACAAACGGGCCCTCGTGTTTCGCGAGGCACAAGTGGTCAAAGCAGCAGGGGAGAACGAATACGTCTTCGAACTCGACCTCGCATATTCGGTGGATGCCGACGGCGTTGCCACCCAATTTCCTCCCGGTACCAAGGAAACCATTCCCCTAACGCTTGAGCAGGTTGAAGGGGAATGGCGAATCTCCAAGGTCCCTGATGGCACGGCCATTCTGGAGGAGACGTTCAAGGTGATCTATGGGGCCAATCCCATCTATTTCTACGATCCCACGTTCACCTACGCAGTGCCGGACTACCGGTGGTTCATCAAAAAGAACACCGTTAAGTCCATGACCAGCGCCTTGCTTGCCGGTCCGGCCCCCTACCTGAGAGGGGCAGTGGTCAGTGCCTTCCCGTCGGGAATGAAACTCGCACGGGAATCGGTGCCGGTTGTCTCCGGCGCAGCACAGGTGGACCTCTCTGCCAAGGAGCTGTTTGACGCTTCCGCTGAGGATCGGCAAAGGATGCAGAACCAGCTGGCCTTAACTTTCCGCAGTCAGCCCGATGTCATCAACGTTCAGCTTCGTGCCGATCAGGATCTGGTCCGCGTGGAAGACAACGGGACTGTCCTGCCTCCGGTGCTGGACAAGAGTGTTCCCGCTCGCCAGATTGCAGTGAACAACGGCGATCTTGTGCGGTACGAGAACAACAGGGTTACTCAGCTGCCGGACATCCAGTCAGTTGCCGGACTCGGACCTCACTCGCCCGCGGAGTCACCGGTCTCGCAGACAGCTGCTTTCCTTAACGGGGACAAAACCACTCTGTACTCGATCGAACCGGGCCAGCCCGCCCGACAGCTAACCACCCGAAGCACACTTACCGGTCCTTCATTCAGCCCGAACGACTGGGTGTGGACAGCGGGCCCCGGCGCCACCGGAGCTGCCGAAGTGGTGGCTTACAAGCCCACGGGCATAGCTCCTGGTGCCGCCATTCCCAACGTCACCATGACGCCGGCGTGGCTCACAGGGCGAACGGTCAAGGACTTCAGGGTTTCCCGCGAAGGAACCCGGGCGCTGGTCATCTCTGAGGCGAACGGTAAAACCGCAGTGCAGATTACCGGCATAGTACGGAACACGGACGGAGTTCCCAAGGACCTCACCCTCCCCATCACGCTTCTGGGCAGCAGCGCAGCTGATCAAGGCGCCTGGGTGAACGGGTCCACTGTGGCCGTAATGTCAGGCTCGGCCACTGCAACGGTGGTTCCGGAGCTCTTGTCGCTGGCCTCCGGGGAACCGCAGCAGTTGGCTCCCTGGGATGGACTAACCAGCCTCAGCGTCGGCAACGGCGCCGAGCAAATATACGGACAGTCCGCTGATGGGATCTTCCAAAGGGTCGGCAATGGCTGGGAGCTTCAACTCAAAGGACCAACCGAGCCGGCTTTTCCGGGCTGACGCCCGGGCCAGGTTTTCTCCTTACCCACATAAGCGTTTATCCACATAAGCAGCAACGGGGGTCCTCAGCGAGGAGAATACGGCCAGACTGCCAGAGTGACTTTAACTTTCCTTGCCTGGTTGGGTGGCTCGCGGTTGCGCCGTCTCGATCCCGACCTCAATCGTCCCGAACCCGTCCGTGCCCGTCGCCGCGGACCTGCCCAAAGAAGAACGGACAGGGCAGTTGCAGTACTGCAGGGTGCCATGGTGGACCTGCTGGCAGTGCTCGTTCCTGTGGACTGTGTCTGTTGTGAAACTGAAGATGCGGTGCTCTGCGGCTCTTGCGCAAGAAGAGTCCGTCAGCTGTGCAGGGAGCCGTTCCGGGCCGAGCTGGAATCGCCGGCCTTGGTTGATCTCAATGGAACCACCAAAGTGGGTGTGGTTGCTGCTGGGCCGTATCGGGATGAGCTGGCTCGCTGCCTACTGTCCTTTAAGAACCAAGGCCAATGGCGACTTGCAGCAGTTCTGGCTCCCTGCCTGAGCGCAGCCGTGGATGCGGCCATCGGTGGCCGACCCGGCTACTGTCTGATCCCTGTTCCCAGTAGTGGCAAGGCTTATCGGAGGCGAGGATTCAGTCCTGTGCATCTGCTGCTTTTCTTCATTCGCATGCGCAGGATGCTGCCCCTTTGTCCGGTTATGGACGTACTTGGGAAGTCGAGGGAGCCGGCAACATTCGTTGGTGCCCGGGAAGCTGCCCTGCAGCTTGCTGCGAAGCTCGTTGACGATGCCACCGGTCATGCCCCGGTGGATCATGGAGGAGGCGGCCAGAAAGGCCTTGGCAGGGGTGAACGCGCCCGCCGGGTAAGGGGATCCATGCGGGTCAGGCCAGGAAGAGCCCATGAGTTGGCAGGCCGAAAGTGCATTCTTGTGGACGACGTCCTGACCACCGGCGCTACGCTCGCGGAGGCAGCGCGGGCGGTCACTGCGGCTGGCGGAGTGGTCTGCGGCGCCGTTGTGCTCGCGGCCACGAGGCCACCAGCCTACGCTTCTGGAGCTTCTTCGGGCGACACCGGTTCAGTCATTAAGACTCAATCAAAAAATAAGTGGCTAAAGGATGAATAACCGGTGGCGATGAACTAACGTCGGTTGTGGGTACCAAGAAAAGATGTACCTGTCGATAGCGGCTCGGAAAGGGGCTCGACTGTCCGTCAGACAAGCCCCCAACAGCGCCGTTGTCGTGTCACCTGAGTTATTTGGAGGGCACCATGGAGTTCATGATCAGCGGACGAAATCTCACAGTTTCTGACCGCTTTCGCGAATATGCCGGCGAAAAAATCTCAAAGATTGAGTCGCTGGGGGATAAGGTCCAGCGGGTTGACGCAAAGGTTTCCAAGGAAACCAACCCCAGGCAGACGCCTGGTGAGCTCACTGTAGAAGTCACTGTCCTGGGCCGAGGCCCCGTTATCCGTGCCGAGGCCACAGCCGCTGACAAGTTTGCTGCCTTCGATCTCGCGTACAACAAGCTGCTTGAGAGGCTTCGCCGCGCGAAGGACCGCAAGAAGGTGCACCACGGCCGCCACACACCCAAGGCTGTACGGGAAGCCACGGCAACACTTGAACCCGCCAGTGCAAGTGAGCCGCTCTACGTGGAGGCAAGTAATCATCACGAGTCCGCACCCGCGGTAGACGAGCGGTCTCCTTATGACATTGAAAACGACATTCCGGCAGGCGACTCACCTGTCCTGATCCGCCGGAAGGTTTTTCCTGCTGCATCGCTGACCCTCGATGACGCAGTGGATAACATGGAGCTCGTCGGTCACAACTTCTACTTGTTCCTGGACAAGGAAACCAACGCGCCGTCGGTTGTGTATCGCCGCAGTGGTTGGACCTACGGCGTGATCACCCTCGACTCTACCTGCGAGCCCGGTGAGGAAGCTGTGGAAGAGAAGATTCACGCCTATCGCTCCAATGATCAGGCCGCCACGGCAAAGTAAGGCCTCACCCTAGGTATGAAGGGACTTCAATGACCGCTTCGCTGAGCCTTTCACAGGCACGGCGGATCGCATTGGCAGCACAAGGATTGGCAAAGGTCCGGCCCACCGGCCCCGTAACTTCACGGGCGGTGGGCCGGACCTTTGCCAGGCTCCAGCTTGTCCAGATCGATTCTGTTAACGTCGTGGCGCGAAGCCACTACCTTCCGTTCTTTTCCCGGTTGGGCAATTACGATCCCCTTATCCTGCAATCCATGGCGAGTCGCAAGCCACGCCAAATGATGGAGTATTGGGCGCACGAGGCCAGCTTTATCCGCCCGGACCACTTCCAGGACCTGCTCATCTGGCAGAAGCGGGCGTGGGTGGGAGCACATCGTCTTGAGCCCTCTGTGCGGCAGGACATGGAAGACCGGATCCTGATGACCCTCAGTGCTGGGCCACCCATGACAGCGGCCGAACTTACCGCAGAGCTGGGCCATGATGAAGACCAAGGCCGGGATAACTGGGGTTGGAACTGGAACATCGTCAAACGCGTCCTGGAGCACCTCTTTGAGGAGGGTCGGATTTCCGCTGCTTCGAGGACATCGCAATTTGAACGAAAATACACCCTCACCTCACGGGTAATCCCCTTGGCCAAACCGATCGACGACGACGCCGAAGCAGCCCTCGACCGCTTGATGGACGCAGCCGCCCAGGCCCACGGCATTGGCACAGTACGTTGCTTCTCTGACTACTTTCGGACTCCCATAAAAGCGGGTGCGGAGTCAGTGGAACGATTGGTCAGGGCAGGACGCCTGGAGCGGGTTGAGGTTCGAGGATGGGCGAGGGAGACGTTCCGGCATGTGGATGCCCCTTTGCCGCGAAAGGCAGCCGGCCGGGCGCTGCTCAGTCCCTTCGATTCCCTGGTCTTCGAGCGGCGGAGGCTGGAGGAGCTGTTTGGATTCCACTACAGGATCGAGATCTACACCCCAGCAGCCAAAAGGCGTTTCGGCTATTACGTCCTGCCGTTCCTGCTCCGGGAAGCAATCGTTGCCAGGGTGGATTTGAAAGCAGATCGGGCATCCCGTCAACTTCTGGTGCGCTCAGCTTTTGCTGAGCCGACCGCACCGGCGGATACCGCCGTCGAACTTGCCAAAGAACTCGGGTTGATGGCTACGTGGCTCGGCCTTGACGACGTAGTGGTGTGGCCTGTGGGGGACTTGGCCGGGGCGCTGGCCGAGGCTGTTGCAAGAGACGGCGTTGACCCGGGAGGAAGTCTTCATCAGGCCAGTCCGCTCAGAGGTGAACCCGGCAACGTGGCACTGGTCTCTCCCGTAGACTGAAACAGCCAGAATTCGGCAGCATGAGACTGGGAGCAATTTCACGTGGCATCACTAATCGAAAAACTTCTCCGCACGGGTGACAAAAAGACACTCAAGACACTGCGGAACTATGCCGATTCCATCAATGCCCTGGAAGACACTTTCAAGTCCTTCACGGACGCTGAAATCCGCGAGGAAACGGACCGGCTAAGGTCCCGCCACGAGGACGGCGAAACCCTGGAAGCACTCCTCCCGGAAGCCTTTGCCGCTGTCCGCGAAGCTTCCTCCAGGACCTTGGGCATGAGGCACTTCGATGTCCAGCTCATGGGTGGCGCTGCGCTTCACCTTGGCAACATCGCGGAGATGAAAACCGGTGAAGGCAAGACGCTTGTTGCCACTGCTCCGGCATACCTCAACGCGCTCTCGGGCAAGGGTGTCCATGTTGTCACTGTCAATGACTACCTTGCCGAGTACCAGTCCGAGCTCATGGGCAGGGTCTACAGATTCCTCGGGTTGACCAGTGGGTGCATCCTGTCCAATCAGGACCCCACCGTCCGGCGCGAGCAGTACGCGGCAGATATAACGTACGGAACCAACAACGAATTCGGCTTTGACTACCTGCGCGACAACATGGCCTGGGATGCCGGCGAGCTGGTCCAGCGCGGGCACAACTTTGCGATCGTGGATGAGGTCGACTCCATCCTGATTGACGAAGCACGTACACCATTGATTATTTCCGGTCCTGCGCAAGGTGACACCAACCGGTGGTACAGCGAATTCGCCAAAGTCGTGCTCCGTTTGCAGCCCGACGTCGACTACGAGGTGGACGAGAAGAAGCGAACCGTGGGCGTCCTGGAAGCAGGTATTGAGAAGGTAGAGGACTACCTCGGCATTCAAAACCTCTACGAATCCGCCAACACCCCGCTGATCGGCTTCCTCAACAACGCGATCAAAGCCAAGGAATTGTTCAAGCGGGACAAAGACTATGTCATCCTCGACGGCGAGGTCCTGATCGTTGATGAGCACACAGGGCGAATCCTGGCCGGCCGTCGCTATAACGAAGGCATGCACCAGGCCATTGAGGCCAAAGAAAATGTAGAAATCAAGGCTGAGAACCAGACTCTCGCCACGGTGACGCTGCAGAACTACTTCCGCATGTACTCCAAGCTGGCCGGCATGACCGGTACTGCCGAGACCGAAGCCGCAGAGTTTATGAGCACCTACAAACTCGGCGTTGTTCCCATCCCCACAAACCGCGACATGCAACGCATCGATCAGCCGGACCTTGTCTACAAGAACGAGGTTGTTAAGTTTGATGCTGTCGTTCAGGACATTGCTGAACGGCATGAGCATGGTCAGCCTGTACTCGTAGGTACCACAAGCGTTGAAAAGAGTGAGTACCTCTCGAAGCTCTTGTCCAAGGAAGGCATCCGACACGAAGTGTTGAATGCCAAGAACCACGCACGGGAAGCGTCAATCGTGGCGCAAGCCGGGCGAAAGGGCGCAGTTACCGTGGCAACCAACATGGCGGGCCGTGGTACTGACATCATGCTCGGCGGCAACGCGGAATTCACGGCCATTGCCGAGCTTGCCAAGCGGGGCCTGGATCCCGAGGAGAACTCAGAAGAGTACGAGGCAGCATGGCCTGCCGCTCTGGCTGCGGCCAAACAGGCCGTCAAAGACGAGCATGAAGAAGTTCTCAACCTCGGTGGCTTGTACGTTCTGGGAACTGAGCGTCACGAGTCCCGCCGGATCGACAACCAGCTCCGCGGACGTTCCGGACGCCAAGGCGACCCCGGCGAATCCCGGTTCTATCTCTCCCTGACGGATGACCTCATGAGGCTGTTCAACTCAGGTGCGGCCGAACGGCTCATGAACAGCTCCGTGCCCGATGATGTTGCGCTGGAGTCGAAGCTCGTCTCGCGTGCCATCGCATCGGCGCAAGGCCAGGTAGAGGGACGCAACGCCGAACAGCGCAAGAACGTCCTCAAATACGACGACGTCCTCAACCGCCAGCGCGAGGCCATCTACGGCGACCGTCGTCGGATCCTTGAAGGTGATGACCTGCACGAAAAGGTCCAGTTCTTCCTGGAAGACACCATCAACTCACTCATTGATGCCGCCACTGCCGAAGGCTCAGGCGACGACTGGGACTACAACCAGCTATGGGCTAACCTGAAGACGTTGTACCCGGCCACGGTTACAGCCGAGGAAATCATTGAAGAAGCCGGCGGCAAGTCCAGGGTCACGGCAGAATTCCTGAGGGAGGAGATCCTCTCAGATGCCAAGCTCGTATATCAGGCTCGGGAAGAGGCGATCGGCTCCGAAAGCATGCGCGAGCTCGAGCGCCGGGTTGTCCTCTCGGTCCTTGGACGCAAGTGGCAGGAACACCTCTACGAAATGGACTACCTCAAAGAGGGAATCGGGCTTCGTGCCATGGCCCAGCGTGATCCCCTGGTTGAATACCAGCGCGAAGGGTTTGTCATGTTCCAGAGCATGATGGAAGCCATTCGTGAGGAAAGTATTGGCTTCCTCTACAACCTGGAGGTTGAAGTAACTCCGGCTGAAGATGTGGTGGTTGCCGACGATTCCGCCTCCGGTGCACACACAGAGCATCACGATCCGCAAATCCGTGCGGCTGGCCTTCAGGCGCCCGAAAAGCCTGCACAGCTCCAGTACACGGCACCCGGAGAAGACGGAGCCACGCAGACGCGCATTGAGGGCCGCGCATCGGGACGCTCCGGCAATCCTGCCAAGGCGGCAGCCCAGGATCAGCGGAAACAGGCAAAGAAGAAGCGTCGCTAGGCGATCAAGGCAACATGAGCGCATAACAGGGTGAAGCCCGGACTGATAGTCCGGGCTTCACCCTTTTAGTCTTCGAAGACGTTGCCGAGGATGCAATTATCCGATTTCCAGCGCGGTCACCTGCCAGATTCCTTCCAGACGCTCCAGCCTCATGGCGACGGCACGGCAGCGCTGCTCCTCGGCCACTACGATGCTTGCTTCACAGATGGACTCGGAAATTGAACAGACCCGAACGGATCGGACCATGGGGCTGCGGTGTGGTTGCGCAGAACCCCTGCTCCTGGCGGCGTGCTTTCGGGTCAAGGCTGCCCGGTGTTGGAGGGACACGTAGCACTCCGAATCCAATGATCGGGAGAGCTGATGCACTGGACGGGTACCCGCCAGTACTTCCAGAACTGCCTGCGCAATGCTTCTGGCAACAAGCCGGACGTCAATGTCCAAACCGCTCTGGCCGGCTGCAGGAGTCGCGCGCTGCGGGCTCCGACGGTTAGCTGGTCGGCTGGTGGTTGCAACGGTCATGGTCATACCTCTGGCATTCACTACATGAGCTGCAGCGTGGGGACGCTTGGCTCGATGGCTTCTGCTGGGATGACACTGGACTTGGCTTTGAGAAATGGACAACGCCCCTGAGCGGACGGTCCTTATGGAAGAAGGGCACTTTAGCCCTGTATGAAAGGTTGATGCAGGACTGTTAGCTTGGCGCGGGAGGCTGGAGGACCTGCCCTGGCCGCAATGCAGTGGGGTCGCTTCCGATGACTGCCCGGTTGGCCGAGTACCACTTGGGCCACGTCAGCGCGACGTCTACGTCAGTTGCAAAGGGCCCAAGTCTGGAAGCCGCGATCGACCACAGCGAGTCGCCGTCCTGAACCACGACGGCCGTTTCTGCCACAGCGGTTGCCGAACGTAACGACTGCCTGCTGAGCAGACCGGGATCAATCACGGGAGGCTGAGGATACCAACGCGGATCTTTGGGCAGCGGCACAGCTGCCATGGTGTCTTCTTGCGATGGCGGGAGGGAACCTGCGTGACTCGAGGGTGCGGGCGTCCACGCCACCTGCAGGGGTGGCTTAGCAAGGGAGGAAGCACTCTGCCAGCCAGGTTCCGGTGGCGCCGCGGCGTCTGCCTGGGCAACCCCGGCACCCATGATGTTCAGGCTCATGACAGCCACTGCAAGCCGCAGCATAAACGCCGGGCTGAACCTTGAGAGGAAGTCGGCGCCTCTCCTGTGTCCCACTCGATGCAAGAGCGAGGCCAGGAACGCCAGAAGGAAGCTCAGCGCCCACCAACACACAACTGAAAGCCCTACCGCACTGGCGACGAAGCCGAGGAGATGCTCGAAGGTGAAGTGCTGCCTGCGCTGCTCAGCATCCTGCCATTGCGTAAGGAGCGCGCTCCCAATAAACGCCAAGGACAACCCCAGGGCAAGAACACATGCGGCCAGCGCGGTGTCTCTACGCAATGCTTTTACCACTTGAAGCTCCCCATGCTTTATTTGATGCAGTTTGATGCACTTTGATCTAGTTGACCCATTCTGGACACACTCGCTTCGCCTTGTCCAATTCCAATCCTGATGTACCTCGTGAATTTCGTCGTTCGTCCTCCATGCAGCCTAGTCTGACCACATGAGATGGGACTCTCTCTTCAGGGACTTGGAAGGACAACTGGCTAATACGCGCGCCTTGGAGGTCGAATCCGAAATTACGGAGCGGGCCAGGGTGGAGTCGGCCGGGATCGAAGTTGCTGACCGGCTGCGCGGAGCCCGTGGCGCGGAGATCAGGATCGTCCTGATCGGCGGGCAAACCATACGGGGACGGCTGAACCATGTGGGGAGCCAGTGGCTGATCCTGGCGGAAGGGGCGCGGCAATGGTTGCTGCCATATTCTTCAGTACTGTCATACCAGGGGCTGGGCAGGGTGGCTCTGAAACCTGAATCGCAGATTCAGCAGTCATTGGGAATCGCTTCCGCGCTGAGGGCGCTGGCTCAGGATCGCACCGAAGTGGTTGTACACCTGAAGGCATCCGCTGGTGAAGGATTCGGGCTGCAAGGGGTCATGGACAAGGTAGGGCGGGACTTCTTCGACCTTGCTGTGGTCCTGCACGGCGAAGTGCGCAGGGCCGGGAACGTAACTGCGGTAATGACCATCCCTTTCAGTTCACTGGCGGCGCTTTGCTCGGCGGGTAACCAGGACCTCAAGGGTGGCGGGAACTAGGTCCTGCTCTTTGCTTTGGCTTCTTCGATCATGCGATCGGCTTCTGCGTAGCGGTCCTGGATATATTGCTCCAGCATCTTTTCCTCGATGCGCCAGTGTCCCCGGCCGCCGACCTGTATGGCTTTAAGCTCTCCGCTTCGAACCAGGGCGTAGGCCTGAGGTGAGTTGATTTGTAGTTGTTCTGCGACGTCCGCAAGAGTCAGAAATCGGGGCATGGCTTCATTTTGCCACCGTTGCTTCTGTTTGGTGTAGTTATCCACAGTTTCAGCCGCTTTGGGGTCATTGGCTTTGGTTCCATCAAAGAGCGCCGGTATGAATAAAGAGGCGGGTCACTCAACCTTGCCGTAACTCATACCGGGGGAGCAGAAGAATGGGTCAAAGCGTTGGCGTCACCGCCGCGAGGCTAAAGAAGCCCTCATGGAAAGATCCCAGGCTACTTATCGGCCTGCTGCTGGTTCTGGGGTCCGTCGCCGGCGTCATTGCGTTGGTGGGTTCTGCCGACAGGACGACGCAGGTGTACGCGGCCCGGGAAGACATCGCTGTGGGTCAGACGGTGACGGAGGAAGATCTTGCTGTTGTGAAGGTCCGCTTGGACGACGTCGAGGCTGAATACGTCACTGTCGAAAATGGCCTTGCTGAGGGCCGGGTTGCGCTGCAGCGGGTGGCAAAGAACCAATTGATACCTCGGGAAAGTATGGGCGCCGCCGATGCATTGGACCGCAAACCGGTGGCTATAGCCATGGAGGAGGAACTTCCTCCGCAAGCCGTCCCGGGTGCTCGGGTTGATGTCTGGATTTCCATGCCAGGTTCCAGCAGCGCCTTTGAGGAGCCGGAACTGCTCCTGCCGGGCGCGGAAATTTCGGGGATGACTGCTGGAAGTACCGCCTTGGGCTCGGCTAAAACCACCGTGGTGATGGTGCTGGTGACGGACGAGCAGATGCCAAAACTGTTGGGGGCCCAGGCGAACAAAGCAAAGGTCTCTGTAGTGTGGAATCCGTCGGGAGTGGTCCGATGAGCATTCCGGTTGTCACCGTGGGCCTGGCGCAAGAGGCTGTGGTGGGCGGGCTGGAGCGCCTGCATGGACCAGTGACCGTGGTTCGCCGTTGTTCGGAGCTGGCTGAACTTATTGCTGCGTGCCAAAGTGGCCTCGCCGTGGCCGCAGTCGTGGCGGAGGGGTGCGAGGAACTCACCACCACCTTGGTGGATCGCCTCGGGGCTGTGGGCGTCTCAATCATTGCCCTCACGGATGACCCTGCCGAGGCCAAGAGGCTGAACTCAATAGGCGCCGTACCGGCTTTAACTGGCATAGAGGCCAATGAGCTCGCCGCCAAGATCTCGGAGGCGGTTGGTCGGGAGAGCCGGGCGGACATGCCTGCCCCAGCGTGGGACGCAGGTTTTGCGGATCCGGGAGCAGGCCTGCTGTTGATGCCCTCGAGTCACCCTGAGGCTGAAGAGCCCCCGGAAGGTGAGGGGGAGGTGATCACCGTGTGGGGCCCTATAGGGGCTCCGGGAAGAACGCTCCTGGCCGTCAACATCGCTGCGGAGTTGGCCGCTGACGGCAAATCGGTCATTCTTGTGGACGCCGACAGTTACGGTGCAAGTGTGTCGGCGGTCCTTGGCCTCCTGGATGAGTCGGCGGGACTCGCCCAGGCGTGCCGGCTGGCGGACCAGGGCCTGCTCGATGGGGAGGCTCTCAAGGCGGTGGCCATTCCTGTTTTTACCAAAGGAGGGACTTTCAGAGTACTTACAGGCACCACCAGAGCGGATCGTTGGACCGAGCTCAGAGCCGGGTCCGTTTCGACCGTCCTGGAGGTGGCCCGTCGATTGGCCGAACACGTTGTGGTTGATGCAGGTTTCTGCCTGGAGTCAGATGAAGAACTGAGCTTCGACACCGTCGCTCCTCGTCGGAATGCTGCTACTTTGCGCAGCTTGGAAGTCGCTGACGTTGTTTTTGCCGTAGGTGCTGCGGATGCCATTGGGGTGCCCCGTTTGGTGCGTGGACTTGCGGAACTTGAAGCCGCGGTACCAAAGGTGGCACCGCGCGTGGTGCTGAACAAGGTGAAGCATTCTGCAGTGGGCCATTCACCCAAGCAGCAACTCGAGGACGCATGGGACCGGTACGGCCCCGGCATAGGTGTGGATGCCTATCTTCCAGCTGACACCGTGGCGTGTGATGCCGCTTTGCGTTCAGGTTCGGTCCTGTTGGAGGTAGCTCCGGACTCGCCCCTGAGAACGGCCATAGCGGAACTGGTCTGTGCACCTGTCCAGCAAAAACGTAATTCCTTTGGCCGAAGTATCAGAGCTTTGTACCACCTAAAGCGCTAGGGTCAACATGTGGGCTGCAGAGTCGCAGCAATCAACTTGTGATGGAGGCGTTTGTCGATGTCGTCAGGATCCAGCGTGGAGGATCGGTCCGATGCAGCAGTTGTCCGTGAAGGGTTCTTCGGTGACTACTATGAACACCTCGCAGAGGAGGATGCTCGGGCGTATTCGCCTGAAGTCCTGATTGCGCGGGCAACAGCGCACAGAAACGTTGCCCAGTCCCGTCAACCTGGTAACGCCGTGGTCCACATTGCCGGCGAACCGGAGCGAAGCGTCGTCTACATTGTCACGGACGATATGCCGTTCCTGGTCGACTCTGTCAACGCAGAACTTGTCCGTCAGAACTGCGCCATCCGCTTGGTGATGCATCCGCTGTTCGTGGTCTCGAGGGATCGGGAATCGGGGGAGCTCACCAATATTTCAAGGGTCCCCTCCAACGTCGGCATTTCAAGTGGCGACACCGCGGCGCTCCCCAGCGTGGCCCATCTCCTGGGTGATACCGATAACGCATCCCACATGGAATCCTGGATTGCGGTGGAAATTGACCGGGTAGGTGATGATGCCCGGGAAGAGTTGATTGCAGGACTTCAACGTGTCCTTGGCGATGTCCGGGCCGCCGTGGAGGACTGGCCCAAGATGCGAAGCAAGGCGCTCGAGCTGGCCGAGGCGCTGGGGGGAGTTACCCACCCGGAGCAAGTGGCCGAACTCAGGCAGGCGCAGGATCTCCTCCGCTGGCTGGATAACGGCAACTTCACCTTCCTTGGTTACCGCGAATATGACCTCGTCAATGAGAACGGTGAAGACGTTCTTCAGCTCCGGGAAGACAGCGGACTGGGGCTTCTGCGCGCAGGCGACACCACGCGACAGGTTCAGCACCTCACGGATGCCGGCCGGAAGCGTGCACGGGAAAAGCGCGCACTGGTCATTACCAAGGCGAATTCCCGCTCTACTGTGCACCGGCCCGCCTATTTGGACTACATCGGAGTTAAGAGCTTCGACGCGCTGGGCAACGTCAACGGAGAACGCCGCTTCATCGGCCTGTTCGCCACCAGTGCTTACACCGGATCAGTACGCAGCATCCCGATCGTTCGGGACAAAGTGGACGCCGTGCTCCGCAATGCCGGTTTCCCCATTGACTCGCACTCGGGCAAGGATCTTTTGGGAATCCTGGACACATACCCCCGAGACGAACTCTTCCAAATAGAGATTGCCGATCTTGCCGCCACTGCTACCGGGATCCAGCGCCTTCAAGAGCGCCGGCGGACCAAGTTGTTCCTGCGCCCTGACATCTACGGCCGCTTCATGTCCGCAGTGGTCTACCTGCCGCGCGACCGATACACCACCAGTGTTCGGCTCCGGATTGAGCAGGAACTCCGCGAGACATTCCATGCCGAAAGCATTGACTACGAGGCCAGGATCACTGAATCTGCGTTGGCTCGTGTTTTCTTCCGGATCCGCCTGCCCCGCACAGCTGAACTCGCCGAAGTGGACGTCAAGGAGCTGGAACAACGGCTGATGCGTGCGTCCCGGTCTTGGAGCGAAGGTATTTCCGAGGTCCTCCGTGAGCATCGCTCCTCGGCCGATGCTGATGTTCTGTCTGCGCTGTGGGCTGAAGCATTCCCGGCCGGCTACCGCGTGGATTACGAGGTGGAAGATGCCCTTGAAGACATTGAACGCTTCGAGAAATATGGAGCGGAGGCAGAGCGCGTTGGACTCGTCACCAAACAAACCAGGCCTGGCGTCCACGTTTATCTCCCCGAAGGTGCCGGTGAGGCCCTGGAAGAGGATGCCCGGGTCAAGCTGTACTTGATGGAGCCCAAGAGCCTCAGCCAGATCCTGCCCTACTTCCACAATCTCGGCCTTGAGGTTCTGGATGAGCGGCCCTTCGAGATTGAAACCTCAGATCATCGCGACTTCTTCCTCTACGATCTTGGTCTCAAGTACCCGGCGGGCGTGGACCCTTTGGCCACCGGCGATCTCCTCAGCGATTCCTTCGGCGCAGCCATCACCGGATTGGTCGAGTCGGACAACTTTGACCGTCTGGTGCTCCGCGAAGGCATTCATTGGCGTCAAGTGGTGGTACTGCGTGCCTACGCCAAGTACATGCGGCAAATGGGCAACACCAACTCGTTCGGGTTTATCGCAGACACTCTCCTGGCCAACCCGGATGTAGCGCGGGGGCTCAACGAGCTCTTCTCCGCGCGATTTGACCCCAACGTTGCCGAAGAGCAACGGCCCGAGCGTCAGGCTGCAGCGCGCGCTGCCCTCGCGGAGTCGATTGAACAGGTGGCCACGTTGGACGCTGATCGCGTCCTGCGCACCTTCGTGAACCTTATTGAGTCGACCCTCCGCACGAATTACTACCAGAACAAGGAATACCTCAGCTTCAAACTGGACCCCACGTCCATTGACGGTCTTCCTTTCCCACGCCCCATGTACGAAATCTGGGTTTACTCACCCAGAGTTGAAGGTGTGCACCTTCGCTTCGGGAAGGTAGCCCGTGGCGGCCTGCGCTGGTCCGACCGCCGGGAGGACTTCCGGACCGAGATCCTCGGCCTTGTAAAGGCGCAGACCGTCAAGAACGCCGTGATTGTCCCCACCGGCGCCAAGGGAGGTTTCTTTGCCAAGAAGCTTCCCAACCCGGCCGTGGACAGGGCAGCCTGGATGGCTGAAGGAGTCGAAAGCTACAAGACATTCATCCGGGGCCTGCTGGACATCACGGACAACCTCGTAACCTCAGCGGACGGCGAAACGCTTGTGCCGCCGTCGGACGTTGTCCGTCACGACGGTGACGACTCATACCTCGTGGTGGCAGCGGACAAGGGCACCGCTACTTTCTCCGACACCGCCAACGGGCTTGCTGCCGAATATGGCTTCTGGCTCGGTGACGCCTTTGCTTCGGGCGGTTCGGTGGGCTACGACCACAAGGCCATGGGCATCACTGCGCGCGGAGCATGGGAATCAGTCAAGAGGCACTTCAGCGAACTTGACCTGGACACCCAGACTGAAGAGTTCACGGTAGTTGGCGTTGGCGACATGTCCGGGGACGTCTTTGGTAACGGCATGCTGCTTTCCCGCCATATCCGGCTGTTGGCTGCGTTCGATCACCGCCATATTTTCCTGGATCCCACACCTGATGCTGCAACTTCGTTTGAGGAACGGCAGAGGCTCTTTGAACTGCCGCGGTCCTCCTGGGACGACTATGACCGGACGCTCATCAGCGAAGGCGGCGGCGTTTACCCCCGTCAGGCCAAGACCATCCCGGTTTCGGAGCAGGTACGCAAGGCGCTGGGACTTCCTGACGGGACCACCCAGCTCAGCCCGCCGGAACTTCTTCGTGCGATCTTGTTGGCGCCGGCAGACCTTCTCTACAACGGTGGCATCGGCACCTACGTCAAGGCCAGCACCGAAACCCATGCGGCCGTGGGAGATAAGGCCAACGACGCCATTCGCGTGGACGGCCGTGATCTGAGGGTCAAGGTTGTGGGTGAAGGCGGTAACCTGGGACTGACGCAAAGAGGCCGGATCGAAGCCGCCCTGCAAGGTGTCATCCTGAACACGGACGCCATTGATAACTCCGCGGGCGTGGACTGCTCCGACCATGAGGTCAACATCAAGATCTTCGTTGACCGCATGGTAGCGGCCGGCAAGCTTGACTCTGCTGAAAGGGCCGGCTTCCTGGCGGACATGACCGATGAAGTGGGACGGCTTGTCCTGCAGGACAACATTGATCAGAACATCCTCCTTCTCAACGACCGCACAAGGGTGGCTGACTGGAGCCCAAGCTACGAGCGGCTCATGGACTGGCTGGAGAAGTCCGCGGACCTCAAACGCGATCTCGAAGCACTTCCCACCACAGAGACACTCCGCGCCAGGCTTGAACAGGGGCAGGGGCTGACCTCGCCTGAGCTGGCAGTCCTGGCCGCCTACGCAAAGATCGAGCTCGCTTCGGCGTTGCGCGAAAGCAATCTCGCGGATGATCCGTGGTTTGCTGACACCATCCGCGACTATTTCCCGAAGCAGCTGCGGGAGAAGTTCGATGCCGAATTGGATACTCACCCGCTGCGGCGCGAAATCATTGCCACAGTAGTAGCTAACGACATCATCAACCTCGGCGGCATCACCTTCGCCTTCCGGGCTATCGAAGAAACCTCAGCCAACGAGGTAGCCGTAGCCAAGGCATTTGTTGCGCTGCGTGAAATCTACGACCTCGATCCTATGGTGGCTGAGCTCAATGCGCTTCCTGCCTCATTCCCCACGGAGCACTGGAGCGAAGTCCATCTGGATATTCGGCGCTTGCTTGACCGGGCAGTGCGTTGGGTGCTGGGGCAGGGGATGGCGTCACAGCCTATTGCCGACGTCGTGGCCTCCTTCAAGCCCATGCTCGCTCCTCTGCGGGCCAAGCTGCTGGAATACCTCCGGGGTGAGGATAAGGTCCGCATCTCCGGTTGGCTGGAGAAAGCCCGCGGTTGGGAGCTGCCGGATCAACTGGCAACCAGGTGGGCCGAGTTGTTCGAGAGCTACGCGCTGTTGGACATCGCCCGGATTGCCCAGACCGGAAATGAAGGTGTAGAAGAAGTCGCGCACGTTTATTACACCGTGTTCAATCGCTTCCATGTGGATTCGCTCCTGGAACGCATCAGTTCCTTGCCCCGCGACGACCGTTGGCAGGCTTTGGCCCGGGCAGCCCTCCGCGATGACTTGTACTCCACTGTGGCGGATATGACGACGTCGGTACTTGAGTCGACAGCGCCGGGCGCCGTAGCAGAAGATCGCCTCAAGGCGTGGGAAGGGCAAAATGCCGAACAGCTGGGACGCGCCAAGACCATGTTTGACGAGGTCAACGCGCTTGAAGCCGACGACATGGCTTCCCTGTCGGTAGCATTAAGGCTCTTGAGGTCAATCGTTCGACGCTAGGGTCAGTCCCGGCGTTGCAAATGGAGGTGCAGTGGCAATCTTTACAGACCCCATCAGGGAACACGCTGATTTCGGGCCTGGAGATGCCGAATGGCTGCACCTCCTCGTCGGTGACTGGCAAATGGTGGCTGACTTGGCATTCGCGGACCTTGCTCTATGGTTCCCGCACCCGGAGTTCGGCTACATTGCCCTCGCCCACGTTCGTCCGTCAACATCCCATACGGTGTTCCACGCGGACTTCGTGGGCGAGGGCATTCGCTCGGACCTGCGCCCGCTGGTAGATAAGGCCTGGAACAGCCGATCAATAGAGCGCTCCAGTGAAACGAGCTGGAGCAGCGAGATGGCACTGAGGGTGGAGGCTGTGCCGATGGTGCGCAACGGCAGGACACTCGCGGTTGTGACCTCTCATATGGACTTGTCCAGTTCGCGTATGCCGTCGAGGTTGGAATTGACGTACCGTCAATGCGCCTATGACCTCCTGCGGATGGGAACGTTGGGCCTTTGGCCCGATTTTGCCTCACCGACAGGCTCCCGTAGAGGCGCGCCGCGAGTCGGCGACGGGCTGATCAGACTCGACGCCGACGGCATTGTGCAGTACGCCAGCCCTAATGGTGTCTCCGCCTTCCGCCGACTCGGTGAAGTGGAATCCCTTGAGGGCCGTTCCCTTGCGGAGGTAACGGCCGGCCTGCTCAAGGACCGGCGGATGGTGGATGAGACCTTGCCCTTGGTGGTGACCGGACGCATGCCGTGGCGAAGTGAGATTGAGTCCAGGGGCGTCAGCCTTTCACTTCGTGCCATTCCTTT
The DNA here is from genome assembly GCF_041549525.1 of Paenarthrobacter aurescens. Classification (NCBI taxonomy): domain Bacteria; kingdom Bacillati; phylum Actinomycetota; class Actinomycetes; order Micrococcales; family Micrococcaceae; genus Paenarthrobacter; species Paenarthrobacter aurescens. The sequence goes on along the minus strand of NZ_CP157456.1, from coordinate 2,731,670 downwards.
GCGCGATGAACAGCACCGTTTTGGAGCCCTGGTACTTTGCCGCGACGTCTCCGAGTTGCGCCGCAGGGAAATGGAGCTGGTTACCAAGGACGCCACGATCCGGGAAATCCACCATCGGGTGAAAAACAACCTTCAGACCGTGGCGGCTCTCTTGCGTATGCAATCGCGGCGAATGGTAAGCGACGAAGCCAAACAGGGACTGGAGCAAGCGATGCGACGCGTCGCAACTATCGCTCTTGTCCATGAAACTCTCTCGCAAGGGTTAACGCAGAGCGTGGACTTCGACGAACTGATTGGACGCCAGTTCCGGCTGTCCGCGGAAGTCGCCTCTCCGTCGCAGCAAGTGCGAACGGAGCGGGCAGGCATGTTCGGTGAGTTGCCCAGCGATTTTGCCACCCCGTTGGCCCTGGTCATCAACGAACTGGTCACCAATGCCGTGGAGCACGGACTTGAGGGACGCACAGGAACGGTGTGGTTGCTGGCCGACAGGGCGGATGGCGAGGGCGACGACGAATTCCTGACCGTTACCATAGCGGACGATGGCGTAGGCCTGCCGGACGGTCAGTACACCGAGGGGCTGGGGTTGCAGATTGTTCGTACGCTGGTGACAAGTGAGCTTGGAGGTTCCATTCGGTGGATGCCACGCGAGGGAGGCGGAACCGCCGTCGAGATTATCCTCAATCTCGCCAGAGCGTAGCCCTCACCCTTTTTTTGGAGGGTTGCTGATTCCGGCGAGCAGAAGCCAACGAAAAAGGCCGCGGACCATATGGTCCGCGGCCTTTTCGATCCTTGGGTCAGGAAGCGCGACGTGCGCGTGCAGCGCGGCGCTTGAGAGCGCGTCGTTCGTCTTCACTCATTCCGCCCCAGACGCCGGCGTCCTGTCCGGACTCCAAGGCCCACTGAAGGCAGGTGTCCACGACGGGGCAGCGGCGGCAGACGCTTTTGGCTTCCTCGATTTGCAGAAGTGCTGGTCCCGTGTTGCCTACTGGGAAGAAGAGCTCCGGGTCCTTGTCGAGGCAGGCTGCGCGATTACGCCAATCCATGCTGATCAGTCACTCCATTCGTGAGAACTAGAAGGGCCTTTTGTGAAAACATTCACGAGAGGCTCCAAAGGAAAGGGGCCCGCATGGGCCCCCTTGGTCGTCTGAGTCAAGCGTTTCATGTTAACGCCTTGTAAACAAGGGGTGTTAGTGGTCGAAATGCTCGGAATCCGTGAGCGATGCATCACATCAGCCGCCAGTGCCCTCACTGCTAGATGACTATGTCCGGTAGTGTGCCAGTGTGTCAAGACCTCCCGTAAACCCAGCCCAGCCCGTCCCCGGCCCGGATGGAAGCGATGATTCCGAGCCGACTGGAAACCTCGCTGCAAACAATCCCGGCGCTGCCCGCCCGCCGCTGGGAATTGTCATTATTTCCGTGGTTGTCCTCCTCGAAGCCCTCGCTCTCCTCGGTGCCGCCGCTTGGTACGCATATGAACTCCTTAGCGGTGCACCTGTGCTGACTTTTTGGGGAGCGATCTTCACTCTGGGTCTGCTGCTGGCGTTCTCCATCTGGTTATTCGCCGTGGGGCACTTCCTGTTCCGCGGCTACCGATGGACGCGTGCCGCAGCGTTGGTGGCCCAATTGTTTGTTCTCACCATAGGCTTTCCCACTTTGACCGGCGGGCTGGTGTGGCAAGGACTGGCCATGCTGCTTCCGGCGTTGGTTGCGATTGTCTTCCTCTTTCAGAAGGACGTTGTGGCCTATGCCTCCAATACCGGGGGATCGTCCGCAGCGTTGTAAACGTAGTTCCGGAGCCGGAGCCGGAGCCGGAGCGGCTAGTTAGCTGGTTTTGGGGTGTGCGGAAAAATCTGGTGTGAATACGCTGTGAAATGGCACGACCTCCGATCCGTTGATGAGAAAGCCACGCCCCGGGAGCCCCGCCCGAACGGCTTCAAGCCTCACTCCGAGGAGGTCACCGTCATGGGGCGTTCCGGGTGCCAGCACCAAGCCCGTTCCGGAGGCCTGCGCTTCCTTTGCAAGGGGAAGATGGAGAGCAAGAGATGGACTTGGTGATGCCGCCAGAATGATGCAGCGGACCCTTCCCACCAAGTCGGCCAAGGCCTGGCGACCTTGGGGATCCAAAGAAGTGGCGTCGTCCACGAGCAGGATGCTGTTGGGTTCAAGACTGCCCGATGCTGCTTCGCGTGCAACTGAAACCCAGAAGTCGCCAGCCATCAACGCATCCGGTGGGACCACCCAGGGAACCGATGGATTCAATGCCTGTAGCGCTGCCAGCGCCGAGCTCTTTCCAGAACGAGGACCGCCAAGAATGGTGCTGACTCCGTTTTTGCGCAACGGCATGGACACCGGAACGGCTTCATCCCCTCCGACCCCAATCCACACTGGCGACCCCACCCGGTCGCAAACGGCTAGGGGCTCGGCCAAGCCGGTATCGATTTCGGCGCAGGATTCTGCAAGTACTTCCGCCAGTGGAAGCAGAGCCCGGAAATCATGGGCAAGAAGAAGGCCAGGGAGTGGCCTTACCCGGAACGGCGGATCGGATGGGGCAAGGTGATCGAACGGCCACCGCTCATTCACTGGAGCAGTGCGAAACTGGGCCACCGTACCGTCGTCCTGAGCGAACTTCCCCATCAGGACGGCCCGCCCGGGAAGTGAATCCACGTCAGGGATTCGTGGCCAGTGGAATCTGGACTCTTCACTGGATCCTGAGGGGAAATACGCGCGGTTCTGTATTCCGGCAAAGAAACGTGAGCTGACGAGCTCCCTTTCCCCTGAGATGAGGACAGTGACACCGAGGGAACTGCCGTCCCTCACGATGTCCTGCAGGATCCCTTCCGCGTATGCAAAAGGCCCCGTCCGTAGGGCAGCAGCCCACGAACACCACCCGGCCACAATCAACACCAGGGGCGAATTCCCGGTCTTAAGTGCTCCAGGGGTTCGTCGGTGTTCCATTTCTCCGATGAGGCGTTGCAAGACCCGTGCAGCCAACTGCAGTTGATGAAGTCCTACCACAGCACCGATCCGAACTTCGTCGCCGAGGTGGCCAAACGTCCCCGTGGCATCGAGGATATAGAGGTGGGGCTGAGGTTCACGGGTAGCAAGCATGGCCGAGGTAGCCATGAAACACTCGCGCATGCCGCTGGACTCGCCGCCGATCATTGCCAGATGGCCGTCTTCGGAAGGGGACCACAGCAGCGGCTCCATCGTCTGGCGATGAGGCCTGTCCACTAGAGCCAGGGGTCCCACAGCCCGTCTGCCCTCCCTGGAGGCGCGGGCGTTGTCCGGCTCGGAAACCTGTTCCCGCCAAGGAATCGACGCTGGCAAGGGCAAGGCAATTGGACGTTTGGGCAGGGCTTTTCCAAGCGCATGCCAAGCACTGCGGACCGTTGAAACCACGCATTCAGGTCCAGTGTCCAGGAGGGAGCCTGCCTGACTTTCCGCGTTCCTGCTGACTGTGGGCCGACGCTGCAAAGCCTGCGACGCTGACTGCACCGCCTGCGGGGAACTCCCAAGCCCTGAGGCGGGTACGGTGACATGGGGCGAGAGGGAGGCTGTTTGGAACTCTTCAGGGCTACTGGAAGCTTTCGCAAGAAAGGCCCGGCCCGGCGTGCTCACCTTTATGGTTGCGGCGGCTTTCGTGTTGATGATGTCCATGGATTCTGCCTCCGTTTGCACACGCATGGAGATGCTTGAGGTGACGTTTGCCCGGATATCGGCGGTCAAAGCCCCCTGAGGGCGTTGGGTGGCCATCACCAAATGAATGCCCAGGGAACGCCCGATGGTGGCGATGCGCATGAGCTCGCGGAGACTGTTCGGTGCTTCATCTACCAACATGCGGAATTCATCAATCACCAGGACCAGAAACGGCACCTTTGGGTCGGTGGGGGAGGCTGCGCTCCGATACTGCGCAAGATCAGAAACACTGGCCGCGGCGAATAACTCTTCTCGGTACCGGATCTCTCCACGGAGCGAAACAAGGGCGCGCTCCAAGTGGTGCTTGGCGAGATCCGTCAGAAGCCCCACGCAGTGCGGCAGGCTTACTAAAGGCTGCAAGCCCGATCCACCCTTGAAGTCAAAGAACAGAAACGTTGTGTGATCCGGAGAATGACGTAGCGCCATGGACGCCACCAGCGTCCTAAGGAGCTCGGATTTGCCGGAGCCCGTGGTTCCGGCGACCAAAAGATGCGGGCCATCGAGCGTGAAATCAAAAGTCACCTCACCGCCACGGCTCGCTCCCAGCACGGCGGCAGGGCCGGTGTGCCCGGACATCTCGGCCCATCGGCGGAGTACTCTGCGCTGCCCGTGGGGGAGCAGATCGGCGAGTGAACAAGCCTGGGGAACAGTTGCGCCCGCGCTGGCCCTTTCTTCTGAATTTGAGGCAGCTCTCTTGCGGCAAAAGCCATCGAAAACTTCTGCTGAAACCAGATCCGGTACGAAGGGGCGGCGATGGTTGCCGGCCTCCAGGTAGCCTGCAGTTCCCGTAGGTGAAAGTACGATGACCGCCGCGGAAGGTGCCGGCGTGAGGGAGCATCGGATCAATTGCCAACGGGCGGATCGAGCGGCCTTCACGAGGGGCAACCACGATTCCTCGTCCTGAGGAAGAAGATCATCAACCATGAACAGCTTTCCCGTGCCCAACCCGTTTGCTTGCTGAAGCGCGGCAAGGGCGGTGCTGGGGCAGTCCGTCAGCGTCACCTGGTGGAGAAACCGTGCACTCAATGGCAACCTCTCCAGCTTCCCGAAAACAATGACAGGCGTCTGGGCGGCAGAGGGAAAGCTGGCCAGCTGCATCAAGAAAAAACGCAGCAGGCCGTCCACATGGTGGGGCTGTCCACAAACCGCCACTTCGGGATACCCGGGATTCAAAGTCATCGGGGCGGCCCCAATAGGCGGCTGCCGAAAGTGTGGATCCGCGGGAACGAGTTGAATGTTGGCCACTGATTGCGTGATTCCCAGCCGGAGCCAAACATCATGCCCACCTGGTTCGGCTTCGGCTGCCGGAGCCGGGAGTCTGGTGGCGTTTGCCTCCTCAACCACTGGCTCCCTTGCCCCCTGTTCCACTGGCGAGCGGCCACGTTCCGAAGAGTCATGAACTGCCAAAATGATCTCTGCTGCCGATGGTGAGCATCGGCGTCGGCGTTTGATGTCCTCCTGAACTGCCCGCCCAAGTGCCAGTTTTCCCTCAAGGCGGCCCTTCCGGCCTGCAATCAACGGGACGAGAAGGCTAATGGCCGATATTGCCGTGAATCCCAAGTACATCCACATGCCCGTAGCCAAGGAGAGGCCGATTCCAGCAAGCAACGGCAGTCCCGCCGCCAAGGCCATGGCCAAGCGGTTGCCATGGCGACGTGTATGACGTACTTCACGTGGTGCCTCAACGGACAGCCCCGCAGCACCGCTGATCTGCGGGCAGGGGCTACTGTCCGTGATTACGGTGAAGGTGGAGTTTCCGCATTCAACAGTGGAGGAGGCCGTCAACAAAGAGCGCTTTGTGGACCGGCCGTCCACGAAAACCGGCTTTGCGCGGTCCGCCGCCCTCAGCGCGACGGCTGTACCGGACACTTCCAGAATGGCGTGTTCCCTGGACATGCCGGGGTCGGCCACGGCAATTTCAGCCGAAGCCCTGCCGATTCGGTGTGAGCCTCGTTGGATTCTGAAGATGGAGCCGGCGCCGGGACCTGAGTGGGTGAGCAGCATCAGGGGAGAGGCCGGGAAGTTATTTCGTCGGTGGGGAGGATCTTCTCGACGTGGCGGCCCATCATCGACGAGAACGGCCCCTGAAACCAAAGGTGGCTCTCCCACCGTTAGGGTGTTCAGCGCTCGCCCTTCGACGCAGAGGAAGCCCGTACCACGTGCTGCTGTCAGAAGCTGCTGTACATGTGTGCCGGAGGTGCCGGCCGGGACTGCGACGCTGAGTTCCTCCGGTTCCGTTGTTTCAACAGCACCGGGGGCGCGCACCAGGGTGCACTCCAAGGCCATGGGTTCCTCCCCTTCACTGTGCGGAGTCAACAAAGTGCGGAGACAATTTCCGCAGTTGATGTGAATTACGCTACGGCGCTGCGAACCTTGGGGCAGGGGCGATTGTTGCCTATGTGGAAAACTCAGCCTGAACTCACACGCGGGCACCCTTGACACCGCGGCTTGGTGTCTCAGCTAAGATGAATCTCGTTGTCGCGTGTGCTCAATGAGGAAGGACCTTCACCGGTGATAGTGGTTGCAGAGAGCGCCGATGTTTCAGACGAGGCGGTAATTGGTGATGGATCAAAGATTTGGCATCTTGCCCAAGTCCGCGAGCAGGCCGAATTAGGCATCAATTGCATCGTAGGACGCGGGGCCTATATTGGCACCGGAGTCAAGATGGGGAACAACTGCAAAGTTCAGAACTATGCACTTGTCTACGAGCCCGCGGTACTGGAGGCCGGCGTCTTCATTGGCCCGGCTGTGGTACTCACAAACGATACTTACCCCCGGGCGGTTAGCCCGGATGGCGGATTGAAGAGCGCTCACGATTGGGAACCCGTTGGTGTCACCATTCGTGAAGGTGCATCCATCGGTGCCCGTGCCGTCTGCGTCGCTCCGGTGACCATCGGACGATGGGCCACAGTGGCTGCCGGCGCTGTTGTCGCCAAGGACGTCCCTGACTTTGCCCTGATGGTCGGAGTTCCGGCCAAACGCCACGGTTGGGTTGGAAAAGCCGGTTTCCCGCTGCAGCGCCAAGGCGAAAACTGGGTATGCCCCGAGACCGGCGCCACATATGTTGAACAGAACGAGACCCTTCGAGAGGTAGAGGCATGAGCCCCGAATTCATTCCCCCCGCTAAACCCATCATTGGTGATGACGAGCGCAAGGCGGTAGAAGCTGTCCTGGCCTCCGGCCAACTCGCGCAGGGCTCGGAGGTCGCGTCCTTTGAGCAGGAATTCTCGCAGGTACTCCTCGACGGCAGGGCTGCAGTAGCAGTCAACTCCGGTACGTCAGGCCTCCACCTTGGCCTCCTGGCTGCCGGCATCGGTCCCGGCGACGAAGTGATTGTTCCTTCCTTTACTTTCGCTGCCACGGCCAACTCCGTGGCTCTGACGGGAGCGACTCCTGTCTTCGCTGACGTCGACCTGGATCACTACACTCTTGATCCCGCATCCGTTGAATCGAAAATCACGGAACGAACGGCTGCCATTATGCCCGTTCACCTCTACGGGCACCCCTTTGACGTCGATGGAATCGGGGCAGTCGCTTCCAAGCACGGCGTAAAGGTCTTCGAAGATGCCGCCCAAGCGCACGGTGCGGCCGTCAATGGCCGAAAAGTGGGTACCTTCGGCGACTTCGCCATGTTCAGCCTGTACCCCACTAAGAACATGACCTCCGGCGAAGGTGGCATGGTCAGCACGGGCCTCTCCGACGTCGAGCGCCGCCTCCGGCTGCTCCGTAACCAGGGCATGGAGCGCCAATACGAAAATGAGCTTGTTGGCTTCAACGCCCGCATGACCAACATTCACGCTGCCATTGGTCGCGTGCAGTTGACCAAGATCAATGCCTGGACCAAGACCCGCCAGGAGAACGCTGCCTTCTTCGACGCCAACATTGAAGGCGTAGTGACCCCCAAGGTCTCTGAAGGCTACGAGCACGTGTACCACCAGTACACCATCCGCATCGCTGAGGACCGTGACGGTTTCGCCAAGGCCCTGCGTGAGGAATACAACGTGGGCTGTGGCGTGTATTACCCCATCCCGAACCACCGCCTCGCTCCTTTCCAGACCTCCGATGACTTGCCTGTTACCGAGGAAGCCGCGGCCAGCGTCTTGTCGCTCCCGGTTCACCCGTCGCTGAGCCAGGACGATCTTGACCGTATTGTTTCGGCGGTCAACGCCATCGCAAAGGCAGGAAGCTAGTGGCAAATCTGCGTGCAGGCCTCATCGGACTGGGGATGATGGGCCGCCACCACGCCCGCGTTATCCGCGAGCTCGAAGGCGTGGACCTCGTAGCGGTGGCTGACTCCTTCGGAGATCCTCACAACGTAGCCAGCGGACTCGAGGTCTGCAGTTCGGTTGAACAGCTCATTGAGCAGGGAATCGACATGGCCGTAGCCGCAGTGCCGACCGTGCTTCACGAAGAAGTTGCCTTGCAACTTGCTGAAGCCGGTGTGCACTGCCTGGTGGAAAAGCCCATTGCCAACGACTCCGAGTCAGGCCGTCGTATCGCCGAGGCTTTTGACTCAAGGGGATTGATTGGGGCAGTAGGCCACATTGAGCGATTCAACCCGTCATTGCAAAGCCTGCGCGAACGGCTCGGCAACGGCGATCTGGGCGAGGTCTACCAAATATCCACTCGCCGGCAAGGCCCGTTCCCTTCCCGCATCGCGGATGTTGGTGTGGTCAAGGACCTGGCGACCCACGACATCGACCTCACAGCCTGGCTTGCACAGAGCAACTTCGTGAACGTCGTTGCGCACACCACTTCCAGAAGCGGCCGCGAACACGAGGACATGGTCACCGCCATTGGCCATCTCAAGAGCGGCGTGGTCACCAACCACATCGTCAACTGGCTCTCGCCCATGAAGGAGCGCACAACTGTGGTTCTGGGCGAACGGGGTGCATATATTGCCGATACCATCTCGGCGGACCTGACATTCATCGAGAATGGCACTTTCCAGACCGACTGGGACTCCGTCGCCGCTTTCCGCGGCGTTTCCGAGGGTTCGTCCACGCGTTTTGCCCTGGCAAAGCGCGAACCGCTCAAAATGGAGCACGAGGCATTCCGGGACGCTGTGCTCGGAAAGTCCATGAACATTGTCACAATGGCCGAAGGTCTTGAAACCCTTCGCGTTGCTGAGGCTGTGCTCGAGTCCGCAGGTACAGGCTCTGTGATCTCGCTCTGACTTTGTTCTTTCAGCAGTATTGAACGGGAGGCCGGCTCTAAGCCAAGCCTCCCGTTCTTTTTTTCGGACAATTGCTGCACTGATGCTGTGAACCGCCGAATCGGGGAACGATCGTAACGTCGGGTAGCCTTGACCAGTAGACGTGGGCATCTCTGTGCCCGCACGCCAATACACAGGAGAGTTTGTGAACGCTGATCTCGTCGTCGTCGGCTCGGGTTTCTTTGGCCTGACCATTGCAGAACGCGCCGCTACCGAGTTGGGGCTGAAGGTTGCGGTGCTCGATCGCCGCCACCATATTGGTGGAAACGCCTACAGCGAGAATGAGGCGAAGACCGGAATCGAGGTACACCGCTACGGCGCCCACCTCTTCCACACCTCGAATGAACGTGTTTGGGAATACGTGAACAGGTTCACCAAGTTCACCAACTACCAGCACAAGGTGTACACCAGCCACAAGGGTGAGGTGTACCCCATGCCCATTAACCTGGGCACCATCAACCAGTTCTTCCGCTCGGCAATGAGCCCCACGGAGGCAAAGGCACTCATTGCCGAACAGGCCGGCGAGCTGGCGGGTACCGATCCCCAGAACCTCAATGACAAGGGCATCCAACTCATCGGCCGCCCCCTCTATGAGGCATTCATTAAGCACTACACGGGTAAGCAGTGGCAGACGGATCCGAAGGACCTGCCCGCCGAGATCATTTCGCGGCTTCCTGTGCGCTACAACTACGACAACCGGTACTTCAATGACACCTACGAGGGTCTCCCGGTAGACGGCTACACCGCATGGATTGAACGCATGGCGGATCACCCGAACATTGAGGTAGTCCTGAACACAGACTTCTTCGACGACGGCGAGTTTGGCCGCTCTTCTGTCCTCGGTCAGGTGCCGGTCATCTACACGGGTCCGGTGGACCGCTACTTCGACTACGCCGAAGGCGATCTCTCCTGGCGCACCATCGATCTCGAAGAGGAGGTCCTGCCGATCGAGGACTTCCAAGGCTGTTCTGTCATGAACTACCCGGATGCTGATGCTGCGTTCACGCGGATCCACGAGTTCCGCCACTTCCACCCCGAGCGTGATTACACCAAGGACGCCACCGTTATCATGCGTGAATTCTCACGCTTTGCTGAAAAGGGCGACGAGCCCTACTACCCGGTGAACACTTCTGAGGACCGCCAGAAGCTGCTGGCTTACCGGGATCTTGCCAAGGGCGAGAAGTCGGTTCTGTTCGGTGGCCGCCTTGGAACCTACAAGTACCTGGACATGCACATGGCCATCGGTTCGGCTTTGTCCATGTACGACAACAAGATCAAGCCGCACTTCACCGGCGGCGCCAAGCTTGAAAGCGGGGGAGTGGACGCATGACCGCTACAACAAACGAAAGCCAGGAGACTGCCATGACGGCCACTACTGCCGCTGAAACCCCGGCATCGACGGAACAGAACCTGCGGATTGTCCAGCGCATAATTTTTCCTGCCAACCGCGACCTCGACACACTGCCGCTGTATGTGGATCCTGATACCAACAAGGTCCAAAGGAGCGGCGGAAGCGCCGATGTCCAGGCGATTGGCATGGCACGGAAACTCCACCCGGAGGACATCCTGGGGCGGGGCTCCGTTCAGGTCCGTCGCGGTGAGCGACTTTCGTTCGGTTCCTATTTCAATGCTTTCCCTGCCAGTTACTGGCGCAAATGGACCATTGCTGAAAAGACTGTGCTCCACATTGAAACCGAGGGAGAGGGAACGGTCATCGTGTACCGTTCCAACGCCCGTGGCGCTGCTCAGCGCGTTGACTCGATTCTGGTGGAGGGCTCATCCACCAATGAGTTCGATCTGACCTTGGCTCCCTTTGGAGATGGTGGCTGGTACTGGTTCGACCTCATTGCAGGCGGCGACGGAATGACGCTCAAGAGCGCTCACTGGGCTGTCCCCGATGAGGGCCGCCCCCAGGGTCGTGTGACACTTGGCGTCACAACATTCAATCGTGCCGATTACTGCCTCGAGACCATCAAGTCCATCGATGCCGACGCAGGCCTTCGGGAAATACTTGCCGAACTCATCATCGTGGACCAGGGCAACAAGAAGGTGGCCGACGAAGCCGGCTTCGATACCGTCGCTGAGTCCATGGGTGACCAACTCCGAATCATCAACCAGGGCAACCTGGGCGGTTCGGGCGGATTTGCCCGCAACATGTACGAGATGGTCGTTTCTGACAAGAGCGACTACGTCATGCTGCTGGACGACGACATCGAGCTGGAAACGGAAGGTGTGATGCGGGCGGTGGCGTTTGCCGACCTCTGCCGCAAGCCGACCATTGTTGGTGGCCACATGTTCGACATGTACAACAAATCCGTCCTTCACGCGTACTCAGAGGTAGTGAACTTTTATCGGTTCCTTTGGGGACCGGTGGAAGGACTTGGTAATCACGACTTCTCCAACGCAGGTCTGCGCTCCACTCCGCAGCTGCACCGTCGTTGGGACGCAGACTACAACGGCTGGTGGATGTGCCTCATCCCCAAGACCGTTGTTGAAACCATCGGCCTGTCCCTTCCGGTGTTCATCAAGTGGGATGACGCTGAATACTCCCTCCGAGGCCGCGCAGCGGGATTCCCCACTGTCACCTTCCCGGGAGCAGCAGTCTGGCATGTCTCGTGGGCCGACAAGGACGATTCCGTGGACTGGCAGGCTTACTACCACGAGCGCAACCGTCTCATCGCCACTCTCCTGCACTCCCCGTTCCCCAAGGGCGGGCGCATTTTGCGGGAGAGCTTGAACACGGACGTCAAGCACCTGGTGTCCATGCAGTACTACCCGGAGCAGGCCCGCGTGATGGCTCTGCGCGATGTCCTTGCAGGACCGGGCAACCTTCACAAGCAGTTGCCCACCACCATGCCCAAACTCCGTGCCATGCGTGAGGAGTTCCCGGACTCGCAGGTCAAGACAGACCCTGCAGCGTTCCCGGAGGTCTTCCGCAAGCGTCCTCCCAAGAAGCCTCAGTCCTACAAGCAGCCTGGTCCTCTGGGCCTGCTTCCGTGGGCAGTGAAGACTGTCCTCAAGCAAACGCTTGCCCCGGTGCGTGATACTGCCAAAGCCAATCCTGAGGCGCACGTAGCCCATCAGGATGGCAAGTGGTGGAGCTTGGCTCACCTGGACAGTGCCGTAGTGTCCAACGCGGACGGCACAGGCGCTTCCTGGCATTTGCGGGACCCCAAAATGGCCCGGCAGCTGGTGGTCGAATCGGCCAAACTGCACGCTCAGCTTTTCTCCAACTGGGAGACGCTGAGGGCTCAGTACCGCGAAGCGCTTCCTGAGATTACTTCCATGGAATCCTGGCGGGAAACGTTCGAAGCTTCGGAGCCCAGCAAGTAGCAATGACGACTTCCACTGAAACATATGCTGTTCCCGGGGTAGGTGCGGGGCTGCTGGACGTATATCGGCGCCGCTACCTCCTTAAGTTGATAGTTCGCAAGGAACTCCGCGTAAGGTACCGGGGCTCTGTCCTTGGCCTTGCCTGGTCCTACGTCAAGCCGCTGGTTCAGTACGTTGTACTGTTCTTCGCCTTGGGAATTGTGCTCCGCGTGGGGGATCAGATCCCCAACTATGCGCTGTACATGTTCTCCGGCGTCATCGTCATCAATTTCTTCTCTGAGGCGTTCTCGAATGCAACGAGATCAATTGTCTCCAACGCGGCCTTGGTCAAAAAGATTTATCTGCCAAGGGAACTGTTCCCGGTTGCCTCAGTGTGGGTAGCAGCGGTTCATTTTCTCCCTCAACTGGTGGTTTTGTTGGCGGCCGCGCTGCTGAACGGGTGGAAGCCGGACATCATGCAGCTCATTGGAGCTGCTTTGGGCTTCGTGATCGTGGCGGTAACAGCAACTGGTTTGGGCCTCTTGGCCGGGGCCATCAATGTGTTCTTCCGCGACGCAGAGAACATCGTCGACATGTTGATGATGATCGTTACCTGGACATCGCCGGTGCTCTATGACTGGACAATGATTCGCCGGTTGGCCCCTGAGTGGGTGTTGGTGATCTACCAGCTCAACCCGATCACTGTGGCGGTGGAATTGTTCCACTGGGCGTTCTGGTATCCCACTGTGGATCGTCCGGTCGAATTGCCCCCGCATCTGATGTGGACCGGACTCATCGGCCTCGGCATGGCAGCGTTGTTCCTTATCATCGGCCAACTCGTCTTCCGACGACTTGAGGGCCACTTTGCGCAGGAGGTCTAGATGGGCGCCGCGATAATCGTCAAGGGCCTTAAGAAGACGTTCAATCTTCGCCATTCGCACTCCCTCAAGGAGACGCTCGTGTGGTTGGTGAAAGGCCGGAAAAGTGATCTCAGCAAGAAGTTCGATGCCCTCCATGATGTGAGCTTCGAGATTCAGCCCGGCGAAACCGTGGCCCTGCTGGGTTTCAACGGCTCGGGAAAGTCCACGCTGCTGAAACTCATATCCGGAGTCATCCTGCCGGACAAGGGAACAGTCCGTACAAAGGGCCGTGTGGCCGGGCTCATCGAAGTTGGCGCCGGCTTCCACCCGGATCTGTCCGGGCGTGAAAATGTCTTCCTTAATGCCGCGATCCTGGGAATGACTGAGCAGGAAATTAACGAGAAGTTCGATGAGATCGTTGCTTTTTCCGAGATTGAGCAGTTCATAGACACCGAAGTGAAGTTCTATTCCTCCGGCATGTTTCTGAGGCTGGCCTTCGCCGTGGCTGTTCACACGCAGCCGGATATTTTCCTTGTGGATGAGATTCTGGCCGTTGGCGACGAACCGTTCCAGAAAAAGTGCTTGGCCAAGATTAAGCAACTTTCGGATGAAGGACGGACTTTGGTTGTGGTGAGCCACGATCTCGACATGATCTCGCGTATCTGCGACAGGGGAGTAGTCCTTGCTTCCGGTACGGTGCAGTTCGAAGGCCCGGCTGACCAGGCTGTTGCTTGGTTGAGGGACAGCAACTAAGGCGATCATCGGCATGTGATCCCACGAAGCGCAGCGAAGGCCACCACACGTCCTCTCCGGAGGATGAGCGGTGGCCTTCATTGTGCGGGGCCAAGGCCGTCTTGGAGGGTACCACCAGAGCTGCCCGAGCCCGCCATGCAGCGGGAACACAAGAAGAGCGTCCATCCTTGGGGATGGACGCTCTTCCGGGTCCTGCAGCCTTACGGACGATACCGGACCGGCTACACGGAAACCTTCTCAGCAGGCGCTGGGACTGCCTGTTCTTCCGTCGCCTTGCGGCGATGCCGGCGAACGTAGTGGAAAACAGTGAAGACCAGAATTCCGAACCAAGCGGCTGCTTGGGCCGCGAGGCCCATGGTGAGACCCGGCGTCGTGAACGTTACATCAACCGATGTGGCTCCTGCCGGGACATCCACCAGAATTACTCCGGCCGGACCCTGCGTGAGCTTTTGCGGTTCCCCATCTACCGTGACGGTGTAACCGGGCCACGCGAGGCGGGCAAGGGTCAACTTCCCGGCGGTGCCATCTCCGGAGAGGGTGATGTGTTCATCGTTGCCGTCCCTGACGGACTCCTTGACCGTGATGCCATCGGCGGCCCAAGAGACAGTGCCCGGGTAGGGCAAGGGGTTTTCCCGCTGAAGGATTGTCCTGGTTTCATCGGAGGCCACAATGGACCAACCCGGGGCAACGTTGAGCTGGTCAGGGGCGATCATGGTCTTCTGCACGGCCACGGTTTCGACTTGAAGGACGTCCGCAAGCGTGGCATTTATTTCACCGGAGGCTTGCTTGAACAGTTCCGTGTAAGCCAGCGGGCAGGTTTCACCCCGGTAGTTCATGCACAAGGCATTGACGTACGTGGTGAAGCTGATTCCGCTGTAACGGCCCATGCTGTTATTGACGTCGGCATTGAGGATCTGGTTGCCGTAGAGCAGGCGGCCCTCAGTGAATTCCTCGCCCGTAATCTTCATGGTGTTGAAGATCTGAATTGTGTTGCCCCGGTAGTTGCTCGTGGAGTCACGGAGTGTGTCCGCGTCCACGGGGGAACCGATGCCGGCAACGGCATTGTTGGGGACGAATTGCCTGGATTGCATTCCGAGGGTAGCGATTGTTCCAACCACCATCACTGCTGCAAGTCCCCGGTAGCCAAACCGCTTCCAGCCAAGGACGGCCAAGCCCACCAGAACGAGTGTCACGGCGAGAGTGAAGACCTGCCATTTACCGCCGTCGGGCACCATGGACCAGGCCCGGTACGTTCCAAACCCAAGAATGGCAACGGTGATAAACAACCGTTTCTTCCAGGAGGTGGTTTTCAGACCAGCTGAGGCCACCACTGCAACGAGAACGATGACGCCGAGGTACACATATTCGATGAGTCGGATCGGCCAACGGAAAACAAGAACCTGGGAGGGAGCGAAAGTGAGCAGGAAGTAGATGCCTGTGATGATGTAAATGCTGAATATTTGGCGTGAACGGTTCCTGAAGCTGCGGAAATCAAGCCATGGAAGCAACGGCAGGACAAACCACGCCAGGTAACTGGAGGGCACGTTATCGATGGGAGCCCAGAAGTTGTTGATTCGAGGCCTCATGGAGGATGTGCTCATTGTCAGCAGCGATGACATATCCGGGGAAAGGAAGAGGTCATTCAGGATTTCGTTCTGCTGGCGTACGGTCACGGCAGAGCTTAGAGGCAACGGGAAGTAGACCAAGACGGCGGTTAGACCCACCAAGGCGCCGACGATGACGATCGGAATCAGCCTGCGCCAGTGCCTCATGAGCATCAGTTCAATCGCGACTGCAGCGAGGACGAGAATAACGCCTATGGCACCGTACGGGTTACCGGCAGTCATGGTGAGGAAGCCCAGCAGGAACGGCAGGAAGGGCGATGTGTTCCGACGGGCGTAGCGTCGGACTGACCACCAGAAAACGGTAATCCAGGCGAAGGCCATCAGGCCGCCTGGCCAGCGGGCTGCTTCATAGAAGAGTGTGAATCCGCTGAAGGGGATAGCTACGCCGGCGGCCAGGGCAAGCGGCCGGTTGGACCCATAGTCGCGGGCCAGCATGAACGTACCGAACGCCAGCAACGCGATGAACTGGACGATGATGAAGTAGCTCGCCAGGGACAGGTTCTCGAAGTTTGAAACGATGACCGAGTTGACGATGTTTACCGGGTTGAAAATGCCGTAGCCAACCTCGGCCACGATGTTGCCGCCTACCCAGCCGCCGGGCTCCATCAAGGGGAAACGGCCGGAACGAATCTCCTCACCCATGTGCCGCCACAACGGGAGGAAGGACTGCATCATGTCATCCCAGTAGTAGAACGTGGGATTGAAGAGTCTGGGAATGATGGAGGCAACGGCGGCTATGGCGGCAGTGATAATGCCCCAGTGCCAGTCGTGCTGCAAGAAGTAGCGGCGCCGGGCAACCGGTGGTCGCTGGGCGGTAGCCACGGAAGTTCCTGCTGTCATGGTCTTGGCTTGCTCCTTAGCGCGCGGCATAAGTCTGAAAATTGGCCCGGTGTTCTGCCGTGATCACTCACAGCCGCAGGCATCCGGAACCTGTTACGGGGCCTCGGAGGTGGACTCGGCGGGAGTCTTGGAAGCGGACTGTTGCCGCCACCGGAAGTGAACAAAAGCGATGCCGACGCACAATAGGTCCGCAATGGTGAACATGATGCGCGACAGGGCTGCGATGGCTGTAGCCGCGCCGGCACTCATCATTCCGGCCAAGGCAAGGATGAGGATCGCTTCCCGGGCACCAACGCCGGCAGGAAGCAGGAATGCCAGAACACCCAAGGTCATGCCAAGAGCCAACGCACCAGTCAGGACCAGGAAGGTTGCGAGGTCCAGTGTGGCCTCATGGCCAACCAGGATCCACAAGTGCAGCCCGAAGCACAGGTACATCAGAACGCCCAGGATGAAAGCCTTCACCATGGTGTTGGCCTGGATACGCTCGGGAAGCGGGGGCCGGCGGAAGACCCGAAGGACGATGTTGACCAGGAACGTCACAACGTTCGGGTTCATCGCCAGGATGACCACAGGAAGAATGACGTACAGCCACTGCAGATTGGGCTGACGTTGGACCAGAATCGGCAGAGCCGACGCTCCGACTACCAGGGCTGCTCCGATGGTGATTCCGGTGCTTACCAGGGATGCCACAAAGACTTGCGCACGCGCAATGCCGTTCTTGCGGCCCAGCTCCATTTGCAGCACGAATGCCCACACCGAACCGGGAAGGTATTTGCCGATTTGGCCGACAAGATAGATCTGGTTGAGCACCAGCCCCTGGGGCTCGACGTCAACCTGGCGCAACAAGCTCGCCATAACGACCCGCCACATATACATGCCCAGGAGAACACCCGGGATGAGTGCCAGCAGGGACAGCAGAACCTGCCACCAATACAGCGCGAAAACGGTGGCTTGGACTTGCGGCCATTGGACTGCAATGAAATACACCGCAGCGGCGAACACGATCACTACCAGTGCGCGCCGTGCGAAGTCCACCAGCTTGGCTTTGGTGGTCTTGGCAGGAGGCTGTTCCTGATGGACGTCGTTGTTATTCGACGGTGTTTCTGCGATTGAGTCCGTCATGAGGCGCGCGTCCCGGCGTTGGGTGCTGCCGCGAACTCACTCCGACGGCGGCGCATGGCCACGAGTCCCTTGAACATCTTGACGACGTCGGCAGTTCGGATGGTGGTTTCGCCCGGTTCGTCGTCCGGTGCCAGTGTGACGGGCACTTCGACGATTTTGAAGCCCTGCTTCTCAGCGGCATAGACGACCTGGGTGCTGAAGAGGAACCCGGGATCGTCAAAGCGGTCTACCATGCTCCGCAGCCACTCGCCGTCGACGATCAGGGTCCCTTGGGAATCGCCGATCTTGGATCCGAGAATCACCTGCCGCAGGGTCTTGAAACCGAAGGTGGTAATTCCACGAATCGCACTTCGTTCTGTGATCGAGTCCTTGTGGGCTTTCGAACCGATGACAATGTGCGGCTTGGTGGTTAGTTTTTTGTCTTCGTCAAGATCGTCCGTGCCGAAGGGGAGGTCATCGGCCGTGAGGAGTACCCGGCGGCCTGAGCTGGCTTCGATGCCCCTGCGGTAGGCATTTCCCATGCCCTTTTGGCTTTGGAGGACCTGGAACCTCACGTTGGGCGTGTCCACCGCGTGCTTAAGGGCGACCTCGAGTGTTTTGTCGGAAGAACCGTTCTCCACGATGATGATCTCGGAGGTGCCACTGGTTAAGTAGCCGGAAAGACGGGCCATTGTTGCCGCCAAAATCCGTTCTCCGTTATAGACCGGGATCACAACGGAGAGATCCGGTTGGCCTGCCTGGTCGAAAGTCAAGACTCTCCTCGGTAGTTCGTGCCGACGAATTCTTGAACGCCAGCCGCAGCCCGCAACGCTGGTGTCACGAGTTCCTTGCAAACCCTCAGTCTAGTTCATTGTTGGATGCCTTCTGTGGAAGTACGGCAGCCTCGCCGCCGGCAGCAGACGAAAGGGGTGCACCGGATATTCTCCGGTGCACCCCTCAAAACGGCAAGCTGTGTCTGTCCCGTATTAGGGGAGCGAAGTAAATCCTTGCCATCCATTGCCTACCTGGCCCCACGCGAGCCAACCGCCGGAGCCGTTGCCTGGGTAGAGCCACAGGTTTCCGCTGGCGTCCCGGGCAAGAACATCGGCTTTGCCGTTGCCGTTGAAATCGCCGGGTCCAAGCAGGGCCGTCATGCCGCTCCAGCCGCTGCCGATCTGGATGCGCGCACCCCAGCCGCTGCTGCCGTTTCCGGGGTAAAGCCACAAGGCGCCCCCTGTATCGCGTGCAATCACGTCTGTCTTGGCGTCGCCGTTGAAGTCACCGGTGCTGAAGATGGCATTCATAACGTTCCACCCTGATCCGACCTGGGTCCGGCCAGTGCTGAACTTTCCCGATCCATCGCCCTTGTAGAGCCACAGGGCTCCGGAAGCATCCCTGGCCAGCACATCGGATTTGCCGTCTCCGCTGAAGTCGCCCGGTGCTGCCACGGCTGTGAAGCCGCTCCAGCCGGAGCCCACCACCTCGGGAGGCTGCCACCCGCCTGTACCGTTTCCCCTGAAGAGCCAGATCTGGCCGGAGGCGTCACGGGCAAGGACATCACTTCGCCCATCGCCGCTGAAATCCCGTGTTGGGATGATCAGGTTGTAGTTGTTCCACGACGTTCCCGTGTTGACCTTGCCCAACCATCCACCTGTGCCGTTGCCCGGATAGAGCCACAGCGTGCCCGCTGCATCCCGGGCGAGGACGTCATTCCTGGCATCGGAGTTGTAGTCCTTCCACGTATTGGCCGGAGCCGCAGGCAAGGTGTAAGTCTGCGAGGCTACTGCCGATTGGTTTCCGGCAGCATCCACGGCGAAGTACTTGACCGTTGTTGTTGCCGCCGGAGTCAATGTCACCGATGTGATGCCGGAAGGGCTGGAAACCGTGGGCGTGGAATTGTCCGTGGTGTAGTGGATCTTCGCCCCGGACTCTGTAGTCAACGTGACCTTTTGACCAAGGGTGAGGTTCCCACCCAGGGGATTTGCAGTCACCGTTGGCGCTACGTTGTCCAGTACATACACCTGGGACTGCGGAGCCGAGGCATTGTTGGCGGCGTCCACTGCAATATAGGTGATGGTCTTGCTTCCCATGGTGATGGGAGCGGTGTAGAGCGTGCTGGCCGTGGTGGGGGCCGTGCCGTTTTCCGTGTAGTAGATCTTCGCGTCGGCCTCGCTGGCTGTCAGCGTGACCTTGGCTGCAGGACCATACGTTCCCCCTACGGGACTGGCAGTCACCGATGGAGGTGTGGTGTCAGCTACGAAAACCGTGAAGTTGACGCCAGCAACGGTGGTGTTGCCTGCAGTGTCCCGGGCCTCTACCTCGAACCTGTTGGGTCCGTTCGCGATGTCTGCATAGACCTTGGGTGAGGTGCATGCTGTGAAGGCATCGGTTCCCAAACGACAACGGAATCCCGCGACGTCCGAGGAGGAGGAGCTGAATTGAAATTGGTAGCCGGCTCCGACAGTAGCTCCGCTGGCGGGAGCCGTGATGGCTACCTGCGGGGCGGTCAAGTCAGCGGTCACCGTTTGCGCAGTGACGGGGCTGACGTTGCCTGCCTGGTCTGTGCTGCGAATCCGCAATACATGCGTACCTGCTGTGGTGAGCGTAAAAGTGTCACCGGGTACACATGTTTGGAAGGCGGCATCGGCAGTGGAATCGACTGAACAGCTGAGCGTCGTTCCCTGCTCGAAGGTGGCGCCCAGTACAGGCTTGCCGTTGACAACCTGGCCACTGTTGGGAGAAGTGAAGACAGGTGCGGCAGGCGCTACAGTGTCCACCGTGAAGCTCCGTGAAACCGGAACCCCACCTGGAGCAGGCCTTACGGAGAAGGTCTGAGGTCCGTTGAGCAACGCAGCCGAAGTGTAGGTTCCTCCGGTGCAATCAACCCACGTTCCACCCATGGAACACTCCAGGGCACTGCCGGCCGGCTCCGCGGTCACGGCGAACGTTGGAGTGGTGTCATTGGTGAACTCGGGGTTGGGAGCCTGCGCACCATTTGCCAGGGTTGGACCTGAAATGATCTTGGCTACCGCGCCGCCGAGGATGCTGATGCTGCCTCGGCCGGTTGCCGGAGTCGAGCCCAATTGGCCGGGATCATCAAGTACAAGCAGCTGTCCGCCGCGCATGCCGAGGCCACTGATTTTGCTGAAGCCCAAGGCCCATTGATTGTCCACAACGCCAGTGGTGAGGTTCAGACGCGAAACCTTGTCCGTGCCTGCTGTGGTGCCGCTGCTTGTCCCTGTATAGATAACGTGGGCATCGTAGTCATAGTAGATCGCTGCCGCGACGCCAACGTTGTAGGAAGTCAGCGGTACGTAGTCCGTCATGGCACCGTCTCCAGGGGCAGAGAATGCCCTGAGGCCGGTGGTTTCAAGAACGTAGATGCTGACGTTGCCGTTGCTGTCCCAGCCCGCCGCTACGAGGCCCAGAGAACGGGTGCTCACAGAGGCTATGGATTCAATGCTTGGGTGCATGATGGTGGGATTTACGATCTTGATGATTGACCGGGCATTGGCGAACGACAAATAGATGTTGCCGTCAGGACCGTCAGAAACTGCATTCGGGCGGACATCGCCGTCAAGAACCGTTAGCGTGCTGCTGTATTCGAAGAGATCCAGCGGAGGGTTCCACACGGCCCTGACCAGGTGCGAACTTCCAACAGCGGAGTCCGGAATGAAGACTGTCTCGTCACCACTTCCTATCGATCCCGGTGTGGGATCGAGAACAATTGAAACTCCGGGAACCTTGGGCCCGGGCCCGGCACCAGGCAGGCTTCCGCCCAGGCACGTGTCCTGCTCAATAGTGCCGGCATTTCCGTTAACCGGCTCTGACATCCGGCAGAACCCGGCCACACTGTCAGAAACCCACATCCGGCCAATGGGGTCCAAAACGGTCCCTGCGGGTTTGGTGAGACCGATCCCTATGATTTGTTTCTGCTGGTCTGCGTGGGCGGGGGTGCTTGAAACCATCGCCGTCATGCCTGCAGCCGTCAGTAGAACTGCAGCCAATGCGGTGATGACCTTGCGTCCGCGAAGCCGCCACCCGGCGTCGTGCCGTGTTTGCTGTTCCATCACGCCACTTCCTTCAGCCACTTGGTCAGGACCGCGGCCTGCGGCGCCATGGGCGCGAATGTCAGCGCTCCTTTGACAATGGGAACGCCCCCAAGGCCATAGAGGGCCGTGCTGATGGTGGGCGGATTGTTTCTTGTGCACGCTTTGATGATGGCGAGACAAATATCATTGCGTGAGCCCGTGGCCCCCGCCTCGATAGCGACATTAACTGCAGCATTTTCTTCCGCTGCCAATACTTGGGGCTGTGGGCCCACATAAGTCACTACGACGTCGGCGAATTTCTTGTATTGGGTGTTCGCCCAAACCTCTTCAAGGCTCGACAAGATAATCAGCGGATTTCCGTTGATTCCGCGACACTCGAATTGATAGCGCTTTACTGGTTCGGGTCTTTCGACGCGTGGTTTGTCGGCATCGCCGGCATTCGTCACGCCCAGTTTGAAAGGCTCAACATTTTCTACGACCTTGACCGAGCAGCCTGTAAGAACGAGACCGGCTAGGCCAAGCTGGACGACAACGCGTCTTGGCATGTCCACCGAGGGATCCCCACTTCATTCGGATGCTCCCCAGCTCCGCATGCAGTTGGATTTTCGCCCCAGCCGTTACCGGCTGCATTACTCCATCTTCTCCCAAATTCCGCATTTGTCACTAGTTAGGACGTCTTTTTCTTCCAGCACTATTCCGGATTGGCCTTCCGCGGCTCCGCCGGCGGCCTTTTGACTGCCGTCAGAGCCCGCAACTGACCAGGTACACCCGTCGGGCGGGGTCTTACGGAGATGGAACTTTCCGGGTACCAGACCTCCGTCTTCTACCGCATATTCACCGTCTGCAGCCCGTTCGCCGGAAGCCCACAAGCCAATGATTTTTCCTTGCGGTGCCCTGGGGCATAGCTCACTGGCAGCTAGCAGCATCTGCCGGCTGTTGCGTCCGAAAAGCCCGGACGCTGCTTCATCGCTGACACGGGTACACAGGGCAAGGGCTGTCAAGTAGGTTTCTAGTCCGTCCGACGGAGAGATACCAGGCTCTGCTATGGAAATGATCTTTGCTTCGTCCTCCGTGGGTTCGAAAGGGCCCGGGCCTTCATAACTGGCGGTGCACGAAGCCAAGCGGACATACTCCGTGGAAGCCCACACCTCCGTCAGGCTTGTGTAGGTAACGTCCGGAACAGCCTCGTTAAGGTTTGAGCACACATAGGAGAACCGCCCCGAGTCATCAGGGGCACCGGCACCCTGCCCGCTGCCTGGCGCAGTCGGTTCGGGACTCGGTGCCGCCGATGAGGTGGGCGTTGGGCTTGGTTCTGACGATGCGGAGGGAACGGCCGATGCCGTGGGCGAGGGTGTTGTTGTGCCGGAACATCCCGCAATCAGCAGCATCAGTGCCGCAGCGGCCGGGTACAAGGTTCGCATGATGACCTCCACCTCCATGGTTGTCAGAACCCGATTCCCGGTCAACGCATTTGCCAGGGAATCGGGTATCGATACAGCGACAAAAAATCGCTGCGCAAACGTTGAAGGCCCTGTTCCGCAGATCAAGGCCTTCAACGACGGTTGGTTTTAGGCGAACATTGAGTTCAGCGTGTTAATAACCGTTGCTTCAACGCCAGTAGTTCCACCCCGGAAGTGGCCGATGTGCCCGTAAACGGTCATGGAGCCTCCCGCGATCCCCGGATGGTCCGGGTCCCAGCCGCCCTCGTAGCTGCCCCCTGATGAATAGGGAGGCAGGAACTGTGCACTGGGAACGTAGTAGCAAGATTCGTTTCCGTAACCGCCAACAATCACTCCGTTTGCACCACCGAACTTTGCCCGGAAGTATGCCGCGTAGCCGCTGACCAACTCGCCCCCGACGATTCCGATCCTCAACTGGGGGCTACCGCCGAACTTCCACACCTGGAACGGGCACACTACAGAGGTCTCGTAGCTGCCGCTGTCGATTCGACCGATCATGACTTGGGCATGGCGGCCATACCAGGCCGGGTTGCCGTCCAGGTTTGGCAGGCGGGACGCGTACGCAGCCCGCACGGCTGCCATGTTCCCTGCCGTGGGCGTGATGTCCAGGGGAATCTGAACTTCCTGGTAGCTGGTCTGGAGCGGGCTGCCAATGACCCGTCCAGGCGTTTGCATGGCCCGGTCAACAGCTGCGCCGAGGGTGGTGGCGTACTCGTCCCTCAGTTCCCAGCTGGGCACTCCCATGGGGTTCTGGTCCCCGGCTGCTCCTTGGAGGAACAAGGCGAAGCACTCCGGGTTGGTGTTTTCGATGTAGTTGCAAGCACCGGCGGGATAGTCGCCGTCGAACAGTGTTCGCATGCCGGCAGCGACCGGGTGGCATGCGTAGTTGAAGATGACCGCCGCAGCGTTCCCGTTAGGCTTTCGTGCCACGATCACGGGAACGGTGTTTTCCAGGTAGGGGAGTCCCACTCTGTTGTAGGCGATGCTTGCAGTGGTGACCTTGTAGTCCAACGTAACGGCCGTCTGTGCTGCGTTGAGCGCTTCCCTCGCAGCGTCCACGAGGTCGTTCTCCAAGTGCTCACTATAGGTTTCCACCATGGACAGGTCCGACAACCCGTAGCACATGAACGGATGAAGGGTATCCACTACAGCCGGCCCATTATGGGTATGGGTGGACTGGATGAGGATATCGCCGTTGGACCAGCCTGCCAGCGCGAGGATACGTTGCCGTGCCCGCTGGTGGATGGATCTGGGCAGGGCAAGAATGTCCACGCTCATGATCAAGTTGGGGGAGCCGTTTTCCCACAGCACGATCGCACGAACCCATAATGATTCGTAAGGTGCACTGCTGGTAGCCTCCCGGCCGCCGTCGAGGGTCCCGTACCCCGCCATGTAGGGATTGACGTCAAGCGGCGGCGAAATGCTGACCTTGGCCGTTGAAACGGTAAACGCCATGAAAGATCACTCCTTGATTGTGCGCATTGGTGACCTTCGTTTGCCCCCAAACAAAGCCCGTTTCCCGAATGCGCTGAACAGCCAATACGTGAGACCACCTTCATTAGATCACGCAACCCCGTGATTTATACCCAGTCCTCCGAAGCAACATTATTTGTTTCCTATGCAGGGTTTTTCCAAATGAGAAAGGACCCGCACACGCCAAATGGAGTGTGCGGGTCCTTCTTCAATTCCGGTGCTGCGCCGGATTAACCGGCGGGGGTGAGGATTCTCAGGCCACCCCACTCGGTGCCGATCCTCGCAGGGGTGCCCCAGCTTCCGTTCTGTCCCACAGGGTAGTAGCGGAGGTCGCCGGTGGTTGTTCGAGCAAGAATTCCGGTGGACCCCGCTCCGGCGAAGCCCCGGATGGATCCGTAGCTGTTGATCACATTCCAGCCGACCCCGACGGTGTCAGCCGCTTCCTGGAGAAATGCTCCGTTGCCGTTTGATCTGTACAGCACCAAATCGCCGGCAGTGTTTTTGGCAAGGAGGTCCATATTCGAGTCCTTGTCGAAGTCCATCTGAATGATGCCCAGTCCTGTCCAACCAGTCCCAATCTGGACACGCGCCCCCAATCCGGTGCCGGATGGGTTGCTGATATGGAACAAGCGGCCTGAGGGATCGTATCCCACTATGGAGGGACGGGTATCGGCCTTCTTCCATGAGCCGACTGTGAGCGTCCAGTCCTTCCAGCCGGTGCCAAGGCTGATCGGTGCCCCGTAGCCTCTACCCTTGAATCCCGGGTAGACGCTAAGCCGCCCGTCGTTCCACTGCGCGAGGATGTCC
This sequence comes from Paenarthrobacter aurescens, assembly GCF_041549525.1. NCBI lineage: Bacteria > Bacillati > Actinomycetota > Actinomycetes > Micrococcales > Micrococcaceae > Paenarthrobacter > Paenarthrobacter aurescens. Next base: position 2,706,476 of record NZ_CP157456.1, on the reverse strand, counting down.
AGGGCGCCGTCGTCGTTCCAGTCCGTGAGGAAACCTGCCTTCAGGCCGGTCCACTGCACTCCGATAAGTTCGGCAGGCAGCAAGGAGGTTGAACCTGACCCCGGGTACCGGTACAGGTTTCCGTCCTGGCGGGCAGCCACGACGTCTTGCGGGTCGACGCCCAGGGTGGTCTCAACGTTGACCGGCGCGCCACTGATGACGTTCGCGTCATTCCAGCCCACGCCGATGAGGAAGCGGTTACCCCAGGATCCGGACACGGCAGGGTAGTAGTAAAGGTCGCCATTGGCGGTACGCGCTTGAAGTCCCTGGGAACCGGAGCCGCTAAAACCGGCTGCAGAGCTGACCGACGTCATGGCGGACCAGCCGTTGCCAATCACCTGGCTCGGTTCGGAGAGAAACGAACCCACTCCGTTGGAACGGTAAAGGCGCATGATGCCATCGCTGGTTCGGGAGACGATGTCCTGGTTTCCGTCACCGTCAAAATCCAACTGGTTGAACTGGTGCCCGCCGAATCCCGTCCCTATGAGCACGCCGCCGCTGAGGGCGCCCGCCCCCGGGTTGGCATAGCGGTAGAGGTTTCCTTTGCCATCTTGTCCAATGACTCCGGGATATGCGTCCCTGGAATTCCACCATCCAACGGTGAGCGACATTTCCTGCCACCCTGTTCCCACCACGATGGGGGCGAGGAAGCCCCCGCCTGACGCTCCGCGGAAGACCTGGAGCGAGCCGTCCGGCCACTGGGCGAGGATGTCCTGGACGCCGTCCTGGTTCCAGTCCACGACGTGCACGGATTGTGCAGTTCCCCATCCGGAGCCTATGGCTACGGGTCCGGTGATGCGGCCTTGTCCATCTGCCGGGAAATTGTCCAGGCGGCCGGAGGGCATGGCAGCGAGGACGTCGGCGCCGGACCGGATGGAGGGGCTGGCAGGGCGGCTGACTCCTCGTGCAAAGGTTCGCAGTTGGTCGTAAGTGCCGTTGAAGATGTTGGAATCCCCTTCAAACGGGCCGGTGCTGCTGTACTGCCACATGGTGTAGTTGCCCCAGCTGACGGGCATGTCCCCGGGGGAGTTGGTGGGGTTGTTCCAGTAGGACGCGATCCACAACGGGTAGTTGCCGAAGGTGGAGTTGCCCACGCAGGTGTCCCACCAATCGGTGGTGCTGTAGATGACCGGGAAACGGCCGGTGAGGGCCTTGACCGTGTTACCAAAATCGGCCGCCCATTGCCCAAGTTGTGCCTTGGACATGTCGTAGCAGGTGTTCCCAAAGTAGAAGCCGTTGATGGTACGGCCGGCGTAGGGGTTGTATTCGATGTCCAGTACGGGCGGGAGTGTGTAACCGTCGGCCGTCCACGAACCGCCGTTGGCCACGAAATATCTGGCTTGATCCGCTCCGGAGGACCAGTTGGGGATCGCAAAGTGGTATGCGCCACGGACCATGCCTACCTGGCGGGAGCCGTTGTATTGCTGTGCGTAGTTTTCGTTGAGGTAGTAGTTGCCCTCGGATGCCTTGACGTACGCCCAACGGGAGCCCAGATTCCATTGGCTTTGCCAATTGACGTTGCCTTGGTGTGCGCTGACGTCCTGCCCCGCGATGCCGATGGTGGGACGCCAGTGAGAAGTATCTGCGGCCATGGGTACCGCGGATTTCACTGACCCGCCAACTCCCTTGGCGCCGGCAGGCGGGGCAGATGCGCTCTGTTGTTTTGCCGACAACACACGTGGCGAACGTTGTCCCATCTCGGCGCCACCTGCCGGAATGGCGGCCCGCATGGCCTCTTTCATGGCCTCAGCATTGGGGGCCATGCCTGGCGTTGCCTGGGGTGTTGGCCGTTGCGCATCAGTTTGGCCGAGGGCCTTGGGGGCCGGTGGCGGCGTAACCGAGGGTGAAGGTTCGACGGCGGGCAGGGGCTCTTGCTGGTTGGGCACCGGCGTGCTGGAGGCCAACCCGTCACCGGGGACCGCTGGTTCGGGGCCATTTCCGGCAGGCCGGGGGCCTTGCGTTTCCTGAGTGTCTGAAAGCGGGGCGGTTTGCGGCCCGGATGTCTGGGCCCATGCGGGAGCGCCAAGGCAGCTTCCGCCCACCAAGGCGATAGTTAGCGCCAGGGCTGCACGTGCCAGTGGGATGCGGCGGACCGGGTCCATCGAATTAGTTTTCATTTTTCACATCCGGCCCTGTGCCGCGGCTCAGCGGCACATGGGGTGGCTTGCGGACAAGCTCCGGGGCGGGGCGCCTGCGCATGAGACCAAAGGCCAGCTCCTAACGGGCTTTACCCTAACATTCCGGGACTGGAGTGACTAGTGGGATCAGGGATGCTGATGTGACTGACGATGGGAGTTATCCACATGCCATTGGTGACGACTTGAGGCGCCTTATTTGCTCGCCTAGCGTGAAGAACTCGAGATGCGCCTCTCGTTTACGCGCTCGTGATCATCGGGGAGAGAAGTGGATGCTGTAAAAATCGTCGAGGGAGAAGTCCGGGAACTCATCAGGCGCCGTGGCCTGGATCCCCTGGAGCAAACGAAGGACGTGCGGCTCCTTGTGGACGCCGCGGTGAACGATTACGACGAACGTGCGCTCCTGGGGCCACTGCCCTCGCTCGGCCACTTGGAGGCAGCGCGGCAACACATATTTGATGCCGTGGCAGGATTTGGTCCGCTGCAGCCCCTTTTGGATGATCCAGCGATTGAGGAGATATGGATCAACGCCCCGCATGAAATCTACGTGGCCCGCAACGGTGAACCAGAGCTGACTGCCGTCAGTCTCACTGAGCAGCAGGTGCGCGATCTCGTTGAACGGATGCTGAAGAGTTCCGGCCGCCGTGTAGATGTCTCATCCCCGTTCGTGGATGCGGCCCTCCCGGACGGCTCCCGGCTTCATGTAGCGATCCCGGACATTACCCGCAAGCACTGGGCAGTGAACATCAGGAAGTTCATTGCCAGGGCCAGCCGGCTCGAACACTTGGTGGAACTCGGGAGCCTGACGCCCCAGGCTGCCCGGTTTCTTGGTGCTTCGGTAGCCAGCGGGCTCAACATATTGGTCTCAGGGGCAACCCAAGCGGGAAAGACCACCATGCTAAATTGCCTGGCTTCGAGCATCGGTTCCCGTGAACGCGTTATCACCGTGGAGGAGATCTTTGAGTTGCAGTTGCCTTTGCGCGACGTAGTGGGCCTCCAATGCCGTCAAGCCAACCTCGAAGGTGAAGGTGAAATCCCTTTGCGGCGCCTTGTTAAGGAAGCGCTTCGGATGAGGCCGGATCGCCTCATAGTGGGAGAGGTTCGGGAAGCGGAAAGCCTTGACATGCTTATTGCACTGAACTCTGGCCTGCCTGGGATGTGTACTGTGCATGCCAACTCCGCTCACGACGCCGTAACGAAAATCTGCACCCTCCCGCTCCTGGCAGGTGCGAACATTTCCAGTGCGTTTGTAGTGCCCACGGTCGCGTCGTGCATTGACCTCGTGGTTCATTGCGGGCGCCATTCCACAGGGCGCAGGCAAGTGACCGAGATACTGTCCCTGGGGCGCAGGGTGGAGAACGGGATCATTGAGTCCTCTGGTGTCTTTGGAATGGTTGGCGGGCAGTTACAGCCCAGAGGCAACTCGATGCCGGCAGCGGATAAATTTGCCCGGGCGGGGTTCGATGTTGCTGCCCTTCTGGAGTTGAACTGATGGCGCCCCTCTTAGGTATTGCAGGAGGCTTAGGAGTATTCCTCGTGTGGTGGTCCACATGGGTAGAGCCGCCCTCGGAACCAAAAAGGAAGAAGCCCCGGCGCTTGGACCTTCTCCTGATGTCAGCAGGAATCGAGAAAGTCTCCAGTGGTGGGCTCCTAGCCACCTGTGGCGGTTGTGGCCTCTTTGCGCTGCTTGCCTTCTTCGTTCTGACAGGATCCCCTCCAGTTGCAGTCTGCTTCGCAATTTTCGGTGCCTGGGTTCCTTTTGCCGCGGTCCGTTGGCGGGCGCGTCATCGCCGGAACGCGCTTAGGCAACTCTGGCCGGACGTAGTGGACCACTTGCGCTCGGCCATCCGTGCCGGTCTTGCACTTCCGGAAGCACTGATCCAGCTGGGACACAACGGACCCGAAGAATTGCGTGACCTGTTCTTGGATTTTGGGGCCGACTACAGAGCCGCGGGAAATTTTGAGGCTGCGGTGAACAAACTTAAGGACCGGCTCGCCGATCCCGTGGCCGACCGCATAATAGAGGCCTTGCGAATGACCCGCGAAGTAGGTGGCTCGGATCTCGGCCGGATGTTGGGAACTCTTTCCGGGTTCCTCCGTGATAGTTCGCGGACACGCAGCGAGCTCGAAGCCCGCCAGTCATGGACAGTCAATGCGGCCCGGCTTGCCGTGGCTGCGCCCTGGATTGTTTTGGTGGTCATGGCAAGCAGACCTGAAGCCATGCTGGCTTATAACTCCGGGCTCGGCGCGATGGTGTTGCTTGGAGGTCTCCTGGTCTCCGTTTTCTGCTACTCCGTCATGCTTCGCGTTGGGGCCTTGCCGGAAGACGAGCGGGTATTTGGATGAACACATCAACCGCTGTCGCCGTGCTTTGCGGCCTTTTCCTGGGTGCCGGATGTTGGTTGATCCTGGTGAGGCTCCCGTTTATGCGCGGAACGAGCTTCGCCGACCGGATCGAACCACAACTGAAGTCGCAGAATCTGGAGTCACGCCTTCTGCGGGGCCCCACACACAATCTCACGCCGTTTGGTCCCCTTGAACGAATACTGCGGCCAATCATCCGCGATGTTGTCTCCTCCATGTCCCGGTTGAACGTAGGCTCTACGGCCCTTGGAAAGCGGCTTGCCCGCGCCGGTTCAACGAAATCAACGCTGGACTTCCGTGCTGAACAGTTTCTTTGGGCCGGTGTCGCGTTCGTCGTTGCTGTCCTCGTGGTTGTCGCCGGCGCCGGTGCCGGCCGCTTCAGTCCGGCTGTTTCCTTCATTTCGGTCATCGGAAGCGCGCTGGGCGGCTACCTCCTTCGCGACTACCTCCTGGGGCAGACGATTAAACGACGGGAATCGAGGATGTTGTCTGAGTTTCCCAGCCTGGCGGAACTCATGGCGCTCGCTGTCGCTGCGGGGGAGAGCGCGATGGGAGCCATGGACAGGGTGAGCCGCAGTTCCAACGGTGAGCTCTCCGGAGAGTTCGCCACCATCCTGGCCGATGCACGATCCGGTAAGCCACTTACCGAAGCGCTCCAAGCCTTCTCCTCAAGGGCGGAACTGCCGCCGCTGGTCAGATTCATTGACGGCCTGGTGGTGGCCGTGGAGCGCGGAACGCCTCTGGCCGATGTCCTCCGGGCGCAGGCTGCGGATGTCAGGGACGCCGCGCAGCGCGATCTTATGGAGTCTGCAGGCCGTAAAGAGATTGCCATGATGGTCCCGCTGGTTTTCGGCGTTCTCCCTCTGACCGTTATCTTTGCCGCCTTTCCTGCGATCGCCGCGTTGGAAATGAGCCTCTAACGTCCCAGTCCTTGATCCAGCTTGGCGGTCCGTTCACCGCATCAATCAGCACCATCCCGAATCAGCACCATCCCGAATCAACAGAGTCTCAAATACCTTGGGGAAAATCATGAATCGCATTGCACGCAAACCGTCCGCTTTGTCCATCCTGTTCCTGTGTTCCTTCTGGTTGTTCGTAGTGGCCGCCCGGAGGGGACTGCCTCCGCAGGATGACAGTGAACGCGGTGACGTACCCGGCTGGGTAATGATTACATTGATGTCCGCGATCCTTGTGGCAGGGCTGCTTGCCATCGCAACGCCGGCGTTGAGCGACCTTTTCAATCAGGCCATGAGCAAGGTGGGCAATTAGGACCCGCGGTGAAGAAGTATCCATGGATTGTTGGTGACCCTGATTCCTCATGGCCAGCTGGAAATGCGAAGGAGCAAGGATCCGCGGTGGTGGACTTCGTGTTGGTTGGTGCGTTGCTCACCTTGTTTTTTATGTCGGTTGTTCAACTCATGCTGGTCCTGCACGTCCGGAATACCCTCATTGATGCAGCAGCTTCCGGGGCGCGGTACGGCTCATTGTCAGACCGGACGTTCGCCGATGCCAGGACCAGGACCGCGGAGTTGATCGCTGGTTCGTTGAACAGTGAATTTTCACGGGACGTCACATCGACTGAAGTGACCATAGAGGGAATCCGAACCTTGGAAGTGACCGTAAGGGCCCCTCTGCCGGTTGTTGGACTGATTGGCCCGCGTGAGACCTTGGAGGTCAAGGGTCATGCCGATCTTCCGGGTTGACACGGCAAAGGTACGGTTGACCGCTTTCCGTCGGAGGGTGCGCGAGGCCCTGTGCTTGCCGGGCGGATCCCATCCCAGGGCGAATACCGGTACTGCGGGTCCTGAAGCAGAAACCGGCAGTGCGGTGGTGGAATTTACCTTTCTCGCAGTGCTCCTCATGGTGCCCGTGGTCTATTTCGTTGTGACCGTAGGCCAAATCCAAGGAGGGGCGTTTGCAGTGGTGGGTGCCGCGGATCAAGCAGCAAAGGTCTTTGTGACCCAAGCGGACCCGGCAAGTGCGAGGATTGCCGCGGAGCGGAGCGTGCTTGTTACCCTGAAGGACTACGGACATCCACCTGAATTAGCCAGCGTGACATTCGCGTGTAATCGCGAAGGGTGTTTGTCTGCCGGTACAACAGTGACTGTGACGGTTCAACTGGACGTTGCCTTGCCTTTTATGCCATTTGGGGACGCACTGCACTTGAAGGCGGGCCGGCTCAGTGCAACAGCCTCCCAAGTGGTGGGAAGGTACCAATGACCGTGGCCTCATCGAAGGGGGAACCGCAGGAAGGCCAGATCACGGTTCTGATTGTCGGCTTCGTGCTCTTGGCACTACTCCTGGCTTCAGTGGTTATGGCTGCCTCAGCGGTCTATTTGGAGCATAAAAAACTGTTGTCTCTGGCTGACGGGGCCGCGCTCGCTGCCGCGGATTCGTACACGGTAGGGGACATGGGTGGAGGAGGCGCTCCGTCAACTACATTGGTGGACGCCAGAGTGATGGCTGCTACGGACTCTTATCTCGAAGCCAGCAGCGCCTCTTCCCGCCACGACCACCTGGTTATCGCGGGAGGTACCGGGAGTGAGCCCGGTGGTACAGCGGTTGTGGTCCTTACCGCCGTCGTGCACCCCCCGGTGGTTAGTTTTCTGGTACCCGACGGGATTCTCATCGAGGCGAAGGCGACGGCCCGGTCCCGACTCGTTCAATAGCGATCCGTACGCCGCTGAGCTCCCTGGGAGCAAGCTGCGTGGCCCGGGTAAGGAGCCATCAGAGAGTGCAACGGATAGCGTACGCTGGGATGATCATGGCTGAAATTGATTTTCCCGCGGAAATCCGCGCACTTCGAGCAACGTACAGCTCAATCGAAAACGTCACCGATGTTGATGCTCTCAAGGCTGAGATCGCTGAGCTGAGCGAACAGGCGGGGGCCCCGGACCTCTGGGACGATCCTGCTTCCGCCCAGGTAATCACCTCACGTTTGTCGCACAGACAGTCTGAAGTTGAGCGCCTGTCCAAGCTGGCGTCGCGAATTGACGACCTCGAAGTCCTGGTGGAACTCGGCCAGGATGAGGGCGACGAAGATTCCATGGCTGAAGCAGCCAAAGAACTCTCCTCCATCCGCAAGGCACTGGCTGAGCTCGAAATTACCACCCTGCTGTCCGGGGAGTATGACGAGCGCGAGGCCGTGGTCACCATCAGGGCGGGGGCCGGTGGCGTCGATGCTGCCGATTTCGCCGAGATGTTGATGAGAATGTATCTTCGGTGGGCTGAACGCCATGGCTATCCCACTACCGTCATGGATACCTCCTACGCTGAAGAAGCAGGGTTGAAGTCCGCCACCTTCGAAGTGAAGGCACCCTACGCTTTTGGCACCTTGAGCGTTGAAGCCGGCACACACCGTCTTGTTCGTATCAGTCCCTTTGACAATCAGGGGCGCCGTCAGACTTCTTTCGCGGCAGTTGAAGTCATCCCCTTGATCGAGCAGACCGACTCAATCGAGATTCCGGACAACGAGATCCGTGTGGACGTTTTCCGTTCCTCCGGTCCTGGCGGTCAGTCCGTTAACACCACTGACTCCGCTGTCCGGCTGACGCACATCCCCACAGGCATTGTGGTTTCAATGCAGAATGAGAAATCCCAGCTTCAGAACCGGGCGGCTGCCATGCGTGTGCTTCAGTCGAGGTTGCTGCTTGTTAAGAAGGAACAGCAGGACGCCGAAAAGAAGGCACTGGCGGGAGACGTCAAGGCTTCCTGGGGTGACCAAATGCGCTCCTACGTTCTCAATCCCTATCAAATGGTCAAGGACCTGAGGACGGAACACGAAGTAGGAAACACCTCGGCCGTTCTGGACGGGGATATTGACGACTTCATCGACGCCGGCATTCGCTGGCGTACAGGCAACCGGAACGCTGCGGCCAACTAGGGGTTTGCTGGCGCAGCGGGAGCCAGGCGAAAATCTCCGATTGCGCGACACGCCTGGGAAAGCCGCGGAATCACAGCTGCCACGTGCGTATAGTCGAGTGGCCGGTGCTCTCACTTCCCCCATCGAAAGCCCGCGCTCCGGCTGTTGGACTGGGCGGTTACGCCATGTCCGGCGGGGTTCAAAAGGCCCATGATCAGATTTGAGAATGTCACCAAGGTCTACGAGCAGAACGCCCGACCAGCGCTCGATGCCGTGAGCCTTGAGATCAACCGCGGCGAATTCACCTTCCTGGTGGGCGCCTCTGGCTCGGGCAAGTCCACGTTCCTTCGGTTGATTTTGAAAGAGGACAAGGCTTCGGCCGGTTCTGTGTATGTGGCTGGCCAGAACGTTGCCAACATCTCCAGCTGGCGCGTCCCTAAGCTTCGGCGCGGAATTGGGGTTGTCTTCCAGGATTTCCGGTTGTTGCCACAGAAGAACGTTTTCGCGAATGTAGCTTTCGCGATGCAGGTGATCGGTAAAAGCCGTTCCATTATTCGGGAGACGGTGCCGGAGGTCTTGAAGACCGTTGGCCTGGAGGGCAAAGAACGCCGTATGCCCCATGAGCTTTCCGGGGGCGAGCAGCAGCGCGTGGCGATCGCGCGCGCCGTCGTAAACCGCCCCGGTATTTTGCTGGCGGACGAACCTACCGGAAACCTTGACCCCATTACCTCGATGGGAATTATGGGCGTCCTGGACAAAATCAATCAGAACGGCACCACGGTAGTCATGGCCACGCACGACGACGACATCGTCAATGAGATGCGGCGCCGGGTGGTGGAACTCAAAAACGGCAAGGTCATTCGCGACGAAGCGAAGGCGCTCTACACCTCAATGATTCCGGTTGTGGGAGAGTCGCGCCGGTTGAGGGACGCCAGCGGCGAGGAACTCAACCGCGCGCAGGGGGCACAGCTGTGAGGCTTTTGTTTATCCTGGGGGAAATCGGCAGCGGCCTGCGCCGTAACCTTTCCATGGTTATTTCCGTGGTCCTGGTAACTTTTGTTTCCCTGACGTTCGTGGGTGCAGCAGGAATGCTGCAGATGCAGATCAACCAGATGAAGGGCTTTTGGTACGACAAAGTCCAGGTGGCCGTCTTTCTCTGCAATGACGGCTCGACGGCGGTGGGTTGCGCTTCGGGTTCTGCCACCAAGGAACAGCAGGCAAACCTCCAGGCAATGCTTGAGTCGCCGGCCATCAAGCCTTACATCAACGATTTCCAGTTTGAGTCTCAAGCTGAGGCCTACAAGCATTTCAAGGAGCAGTTCTCCAACTCGCCAATTGTTGATTCCGTCTCTGAAGACCAGTTGCCGGCCTCCTTCCGGATCAATATGAAGAACCCGGAGAAGTACGAGATCATCAGCGAGACGTTTTCCTCGCAGCCAGGTGTTGAGACCGTCAGCGACCAACGGCAGGTGCTCGAACGGATCTTTTCCTGGATGAACGGGGCGTCAGTTGCAGCCATAGGCGTTGCGGCGGTGATGATCTTCTGCGCAGTCCTCTTGATTACCACCACGATCCGGCTCTCTGCCTTCAGCCGACGGCGTGAAACGGGAATCATGCGGCTTGTGGGGGCATCAAAGATGGTGATCCAACTACCGTTCATTCTCGAAGGTGTTATTGCTGCTGTCGTCGGGGCACTCCTGGCCTCTGTCACGCTCTGGCTGATGGCTCACTTCTGGCTCAACGGGGATTTGTCGCGGCAGTTCCTCAATACCCCCTTCATCTCCTCCACCCAGGTGCTGGTGATTGCTCCGGTACTGATTGCACTTGGTGCCGGTTTGGCTGGTATATCTTCGCTGTTGACCCTCCGGCGTTACCTCAAGGTGTAGCCGTGGACGCCCCGACTGAAACGACTGCCATGCTGACAATCGAAAAGGACTCCTGATGACCACGTTGGACCCGAACCCTTTGCGCCGGCGCCTCGCGTCCGGCCATGCTCGGTTTCTGGGGGCGGTTCTTGCCGTGGGGTTGGCCGTCAGCCTGTTGTCCGGCGCTCCGGCTGCCTCGGCCGACACCCTAGAGGACCAGCAAGCTGCGCTGGAAGCAGAAGCGGCCCGCGTTCAGGCATCGCTGGAGTTCGTAGATTCCAACATCGCCAAGGCTGCCGGTGACCTGGTCATCTACCAGGGCCGACTTCCGGGCGCCCAGCAGGCCCTCCTGGAGGCGCAGGGCAGGGTAGCCAGCGCGGTCAAGGAAGTCGAGGCACTTGCTGCCAGGGTTGAGCTTGCCCAGCAGAACAAAGCCAAGATCACAGAGCAGCTTGAAAGCGATAAGCAGAAGATCACCGACACCAAGAAGCTGATCGGCCAGATCGCCTCGCAGGCTTACAAGTCCGGTGGTGTGCCTACCAACATTGCCCTCCTGTTCGGGTCCAGTGAATCCGGCAGCCTCACCGAGTCCATGGACTTGGCTGATCAGGCCATGCGCAGCCAAAACGCGGCGATGACCAAGCTGACTCAGCAAAACGCCACCAACGTCAACTCCCAGGCGAGGCTGGTTGCCGTCGAGGAGGAAATCCAGGATCTCAAGAGCAAAGCAGACGCAGCTCTGGAGCGGGAGAAATCGGCAAGAGACGAAGCTGCCAGCAAGAAGGCTGAAGTCGACAAGCTGATTGAGGACACCACGCGGCTGAACGGACAACTGCAAGCTGCCAAGCCCGGCATTGAAGCCAACCTCGCCCGGGTCAAAGCGGAGCAGAATACTGTGGCCGCTGAAATCGTGGAGCGCGACCGGAAGCTCAGGGAAGCTTGGGAAGCCGAACAGCGACGGATCGCTGAAGCAGCAGCAGCGGCGGCCGCTGCTGCTGCAGCAGCCCAGGGAAGGCCTGCGCCTCCTGAGCCGCCGTATTCCCCTCCGCCGGCAGGTTCACCGTCAGCCTTCGGTCTTCGGCACCCCTTCGCAAGCGCTGTCCCCATTACCTCCGGATTCGGCTGGCGGGCAACACCACCAGGCACCATCGACTTCTACGGCACCGGTGGTTACATGCACACCGGCATTGACTTTGGAGCAGCGTGTGGCACGCCTGTCTACGCCGCGGCCGCGGGAGAGGTCTTTAACTCGGGATGGAACTCTGCCGACGGCGGTGGATGGCGGGTAAAACTGTCCCATGGCGTGGTTCAAGGCAATTCGCTCACCACCATCTACTACCACAACAGCAGCATTGTGGTGGCGAACGGTCAGCAGGTATCAGCAGGCCAACTCATTGCCTACTCGGGGAGCACGGGTAACTCAACAGGTTGCCACGCGCACTTTGAAACCTGGCTTAACAGCGCCGCAGTGGACCCCATGACCCTTCTGTAGCGTGCCCACAGCGCGCGGAGAGTCCGCCGTGCTGGCGTACACTAGTTGAAATCCGCATCTATCAAGGAGTTCTACCGTGCCCAAGGAAAGTGGCCGTAAGGTAGTGGCCACCAATCGGAAGGCCCGGCATAACTACCATGTTCTGGATACCTATGAGGCAGGTATTGCCCTCATGGGAACAGAAGTGAAGTCCCTCCGTGAAGGTCATGCCTCCATGGTTGACGGGTTCTGCACGTTCTACAACGACGAACTGTGGATGGAGGGCATCCACATCCCCGAGTACCATCAGGGGAGCTGGACCAACCATGCCGCCCGTCGGCGTCGTAAGCTCTTGTTGCACCGGGATGAACTGGACAAGATTTCGCAAAAGATCCGCGAGTCCGGATTCACTGTTGTTCCTCTCCAGCTGTACTTCCTGGACGGCCGGGCCAAGGTGGAAATCGCCATTGCCCGTGGCAAGAAGGATTACGACAAGCGGCAGACCCTCCGCGAGCAGCAGGACAAGCGCGAATCTCTGCGCGAGTTGCGGGAACGCAACCGACGCTAGCAACACTGCGTCCGGGGAATGATCCACCGGATGAATGCGTTATGATAGGTAGTCCGATGGGATTCCAAAGACTCCTGCCGGGTTTGGTAACAAAATACGGGGATGATCGGTTTCGACGATGTTAGTCGCGACAGGTGAAGCGGGCCGAGGATGCAGAATTATCTCGTAAACGCTGTCTGCAAACCAATAAGTGCCGAATCTAAGCGCACTGACTTCGCTCTCGCTGCCTAAGCAGTAAGACAGTCCGTCAGCCCGGGGTTGCTATCGCCCCGGTTCCTGGCGTCATTTAGATAGCCACTGCTGTTTGCCTTCGTCATTGAGGTAAACGGGACTCTTAGATGACTGGGCCCGGATCAGCCACCTGTTCGCAGGATGGCTGGGGCCGAGAAAATCCGACGCGAACTGCGCCCGGAGAAGCCCTGACAAAACGACATCGGACGGGGGTTCAATTCCCCCCATCTCCACCCCGGAAAACCCTCGGATCCTCGCGATCCGGGGGTTTTCTCTTTGGGCAGGTTCCTGGGCGTTCACCTAGGGCGTAGCGACTCCCGGACTACCGGCCCGTGTTAGAGAGTTGTAGTGAGTAGGCGTCTTGCCGACGTATAGGGCGGGCGCAGCAGGAGGCACATGATGACTACGAATCCGGCATTTGACGATGTCTTCCATGAGGACTCTGAGGCCATGGACGCTTACTCCAGGATCGTCATAGGAGTTGCTGAGTCCGTGACGCCGCACGTGGCGGCCATTGAGATGACGAGCACGGACCGTCGAGGCCGGCTACGCGGAGGCAGTGGTTCAGCAGTGGTCTTCACTGCAGACGGGTACATGCTGACCAACGCGCACGTGGTGGCTGGTATCCGGTCCGGGCGGGCTGTGTTTGCTGACGGTAAGCATACGGACGTGGAGCTGGTAGGCGCAGATCCCCTCTCGGATCTCGCCATAGTCCGTGGCGTGAGGACCTCCCCACCGCCGGCGTTGTTGGGCGACGCTGAGACTCTGAGGGTGGGTCAATTGGTGATCGCTGTGGGCAATCCGCTGGGACTGGCGGGGTCTGTGACTGCCGGTGTGGTGAGTGGATTGGGACGATCCATTCCTGTGCGGGCCGGTGAGCACCGTCGTGTCATCGAGGATGTCATCCAAACCGATGCTGCGCTCAATCCCGGAAACTCCGGTGGCGCGCTGGCCGATACGAAAGGACGGATCGTTGGCATCAACACAGCAGTTGCCGGCCTGGGGCTGGGACTGGCAATACCGATTAACGGAACAACCCAGCGAATCATTGCTTCGCTCCTGAAGGACGGACGGGTTCACCGTGCGTACTTGGGCTTGGTGAGCACTCCGATCCCGTTGGATGCCAGTGCAGTGGTGCGGACCGGACAAAAGGAAGGCCTGCGTGTGGTGGAAGTAATCCCGGGCTCACCGGCTGAGTCGTCCGGACTGCAGCCGGGGGACGTGGTTCTGCGTGCTCTGGATCGGGCGGTATCGAGCGCTGAAAGCCTGCAGAAACTGCTGTTTGCCGAGGCGATCGGCCAGCCCTTCCCGTTGACGGTGCTCCGCGACGGTAAGGTGCTGAAGCTGACTGCCGTACCTGCAGAGATGAGCCAGCAGGCCTAGGCCCAACGCAAGTTAGTCCTTGCGAACGTCCACGACGCCGACGAACCGGCTTCCGACGCCTTCATACTCGCTGCGTACGTCGCCGAGGAAGAGCTCTGGCAGCTCGCTGTTCCGATGCGTGCCACAGAAGACGAAGGAGAACTCGGGCCACCATTTCTTGGGGCGTACGGCTTCGGTGTAGCCGCATACGGCACACGTCAGGTGGACCCAGACGGGTCGTTTGCCGGTACGGTTGGCCCGGGACTGCACCAGCCACGGGGGAGGGTTGTCCTGCATGTCCCTCAGATCCGCTTCGGAGAGGCGGGACGGAATACCGTGGCGTTGGGCCATTTCCATCGAAATATCCAGGGCCAAAGCGGCATCACGTCTACTAATCACCATTCAACGATACGGGACTTTCCCGGCGTAGGCTGTGCACATGACTGACGCAGCAGCCCTGCCCCCGAGTACTCCGCTCCAGAAGCGCGTCCTTGTGGTGGCAATTGTGGCGTCGTTCATCGCAATCCTTGATGGCTTTGTGGTCAATCTCGCACTCCCGGCAATAGGTCGAGAACTGGGCGGTGGCTTGGTCATCCAGCAGTGGGTGGTGGACGCCTACCTGCTGACGTTGGGCGCGCTGATCCTGGTAGCGGGCTCGCTTTCGGATCATTTCGGCAGAGCAAGGATCCTTGAATGGGGATTGGCCGGTTTCGCCCTGACTTCGGTGATGTGCGGGCTGGCGTGGACCGGCGAAGTGCTGGTGGTTTCCCGGGCCCTGCAAGGGGTGGCCGGCGCGCTTCTGGTCCCGAGTTCGCTCGCCATGATCATTTCCTCGTTCTCCGGCCCGGCCCAGTCCAAGGCCATTGGCCAGTGGTCCGGATGGACAAGCGCCGCGGCCATTGTGGGTCCGCTCATCGGTGGTGTCGCTGTGGACTTGCTTTCCTGGCGGTTCATCTTCTTCATCAACGTCATTCCCGCAGTGGCCATTTGGCCCATGCTTGCAGGCCTAAGGGAGTCCGACGCCGCCAGGGACAAGAGCAAAAGGATCGACTACCTGGGAGCTCTCCTGGCCATGGTGGGCTTGGGCGGTGCGGTGTATGCGTTTATCGAACAGGGAAGGATGGGGTGGAGCAGCCCTCAAGTGTGGGTTCCGCTCTTGGTGGGCATAGCAGCCATGGTGCTGTTCCTCATCCACGAGTCCCGGGCTGCTGAGCCCATGTTGCCGCTCAGGCTCTTCGGTATCCGCAACTTTGCGTGGGGTAATCTCGCCACTCTGGCCATTTACGCCGCCATCTCTCTGGGCTTCTTCGTGTTGGGTATCTACTTGCAGCAGGTGGGCGGCATGGGGGCCACGGTGGCGGGCATGGCACTGCTTCCCAGTACTGTCATCCTGATGCTGGGGGCGTCCTACTTTGGTGCTCTGGCAGGGAAGTACGGCCCCCGCTGGTTCATGACCATCGGCCCGCTGCTGTGCGCTGCGGGTTTCCTGATGTCGCTCACGGTTCAGGAGCCCCTTAATTACTGGATGCAGGTACTGCCGGGCCAAATCGTCTTTGGCCTGGGACTGGCCACGTTGGTGGCGCCACTAACGGCTGCAATCCTCGGTGCTGTCCCGCCGGATGAGGCGGGGATTGGTTCGGCGGTCAACAACGCCATTGCCAGAATCGCTGGACTGATCTCCATCGCATTCGCCGGCGTCATTGTGGGCCCGGTATTTACCAGGGAGGGTCTGTTCAACGCTTTACTGGTGACGGCCGGCTTATTCGTGCTTGGCGCGGTGGCATCTGCAGCAGGGATCAGGAACCCAGTGCGGGAAGGCGCCCCTGCCGTTCTGAGCGAAGCTGACGAAACAAGCGACGACGACGGCGCGGCCGGCCAGCGTAGCTGACCCTCCGTGCTTATAGGGTCACCTGGCCGGAAGAACGCAACCTTCGTGGGCCTCGGCGCTTTGAACCCATAGAGCCGAGGTGACCTCGTCCGCGAGGTCGAATTCCCGGCCTGTGGCGCCGGTGCCGATGCGCACCACCAGGGCGCCGCCGAAGGGTTTGCGCCCCACCACTTCAACGGGGGCGTCCAGGGCGATCTCCTCTGCAGCGAGATACCTCAGGAGGTCAGGATTTTCGTCACTGATGCGCGTGATGCGCCCTGAGTGGCCCTGATCCAACTCGATCATCCGGTAAGCGTGAGGCAGCTCAACAGACCCGTCGGCTGTAGGAATCGGGTCCCCGTGCGGGTCCCGTACAGGATGGCCCAGCTTGGCGGACATGCGCTCAATGAAAGTATCGGATACCGCATGTTCGAGCATCTCGGCTTCGTCGTGAACTTCGTCCCAGCTGTAGCCGAGTTCTTCCACCAGGTAGGTCTCAATGAGGCGGTGGCGGCGGACCATGGACAGCGCAAGACGCATGCCCTCTGAGGTCAACCTGATAGCGCTGTAGGGCTGGTGATCAACCAGACCCTGGTCCTTGAGTTTGCGCACCATTTCGGACACCGAGGAATTGGCCACCCCCAGGCGCTGGGCTAGTTGGGACGACGTAATGGGCTTGTCCTGCCACTCCGTGTAGGAGTAGATGACCTTGACGTAGTCCTCGATCGAGGAGGAGGGCGTACTGGTCTTCACGCTCCAAGCCTACAGTGGCGTTGGACCCTGGATCTTGAATGCCTGCCACGTTTGCGTCACGTAGGGCAACCCAATGGCTTCACCGGGGGCATGGCCAAGGTGATCGTAGAGGTACCACTTCAGGTTGCCCAGGACTTTCTCGCGGGTGGCGTCGTTGGCGCGCAGATAGTAGCTGCGGGACTTGGTCAGTTCCATGATGTCTTCAGGTGTCAGGGCGTCTTGCCACGCGGTCACGTGGTGTTCCAGACCCTCGAACTCCGGGCCGATCACTGGGCGGAAACCGGGCTTGTGGACATCGCCTGCATGCATGATGCGGGAAAGGCGGTGTACCCAAGGCAGTGACGTATCCAACTGATTCCAGATGAGCCCCAAAACTCCGTGGGGCCGCAAAATCCGGGCAATCTCGGTGCTGGCTGCGAGGGGTTCGCACCAGTGCCAGGCCTGGGCAACGCTGACGACGTCGAATGCTGAGTCCGCCAGTCCAGTTGCCTCTGCCGTTCCCTCCAGCGCCATGACGTGGGGGTAGGCCCTTCGAAGTTGCTTCAGCATGTCCGCGGAAGGGTCGACGGCGGCGACCTCGAGTCCGCGTTCGACGAGCAATGCCGTGAACTTGCCCGTGCCTGCTCCAAGGTCGGCCGCGGTTTGAGCCCTTGCGGGAATCAGCCAGTCCGCTGAATCACCGGGATACCCCGGACGTACGCGCTCGTAGTGTTCTCCGCCGTCCTGAAAGCTCTGGCCGAGTTCGAGCCGACGGATGGCGGCCAGCTTTGGACCCCTCGGTCCGGCTGGTCCGGGGATGCCTGCCGCAAGGTTTGCGGCACCACCCTGGGAGGACATGGACACGCGGAACTCCTTTGGAGGGTGGCAAAAAGTACCCTACGAATTTACCGCATTGTCCCTGTCCGGCACTGCCCCAGCTGCCCACCTCAGCAGAAGGTGCAGACTCTTTTCTAGTCGACGGTGCAGGGAGCTGCGCCCGCGGTGCCTGGAGTATTCGGCGCCCACTCCGGGTAGCTGCGGTGATCGTTGGCCGGGACCCAGCGGCCTTCGTCCACCACATAGTCCCACCCGAGTCCGTTGCGCTTGAGTTCTTCGATGCCTGCCAGCAGCCGCGTGGCGTCCTCCAGTCGGGAGCCCACGCCGAAGCTCGCCCGCAAGGATCCTGAGGGGAGCCCAAGGCGCTTGAGGAGCGGGTGGGCGCAGAAGCGGCCATCCCGCAGGCCAACGCCATGTTCCGCCGCCAAATAAGCGGCAACCAGTCCGGCGTCGAATCCTTCCACCGAGAAATTGACCACGCCGATGGTGTCCAGTGAATCGTTGAAGATCTTGTGGACGGTCACGCCGTCAATGGCTTCCAGCCCTTTCACCAGGTATGAGCGGATGGCAGTTTCGTGGGCGTGCCATGCATCCTGGTCCAGGCCTGCGAGCACCTGGGTGGCCCGGGCAAGAGTTGCGGCACCGAGCACGTTGGGTGAGCCGCCTTCGTGTCGCGCGGGTCCGGCTGCCCAGCTGACTGAGTCCAGGCGGGCTTCGCGAACCGCTCCACCGCCGGCCAGGTGGGGAGTTCCGGCGTCGAGCCAATCGGGACGGCCCACCACGACGCCGGCACCAAAGGGGGCGTACAGCTTGTGTCCGGAGAAGACGACGTAGTCGACGTCAGCCTCGGCGATGTTGATTCGGCGGTGCGGGGCGAGCTGGGCCGCGTCCACCACGATTCTTGCGCCGTGTTCGTGGGCCAGCGAAGCCAGACGTGCTATGGGGAGGATTTCGCCGGTGACGTTCGAGGCGCCGGTCACTGCCAGCAGGCTTACCCCGCCCTGGGCGAGCTCGCCGCGGAGCTTGTCCAAGGTTTCAGCCAAGGTGGGGGCCGCCACCACGCTGCGGTGGGGGACTCCCTGCCAAGGAAGCAGGTTGGCGTGGTGCTCGATGTCCAGGTATAGGACTTCACCGGTGAACTCGCCGGCCACCCGGGGCAGGCACCCGGCCAAGAGGTTCAGGGAATCCGTGGTGTTCCGTGTGAAGATCACGGAGTCATCAGGCCGGCCGCCCACAAAGTCACGGACAATGTTTCGGGAATTCTCGTACACGGACGTGCTGATTTGGGAGGCATACCCGGCTCCCCGGTGCACGCTGGCGTAATAGGGAAGGACTTCGTTGAGGTAGGCGGAGACGATGCTCAAGGCCGGAGCCGATGCGCCGTAGTCGAGGTTTGCGTAGCGTACGTGACCACCTTGGATCAGTGGTGCCTGCAGTTCAGCGCCGGTGACTGCGGCGAGCGGACGGACCGCTGCGGCTGCCTGGGGCAGTGACTCGTCTACAAGGGACGCAATGGTGTTTGAGTTCAACGTGACAGTGCTCATGGGACCTCGCTCAAGAGGGACCCCCGTTGGGGGATCCGCGCTTGCCGCATCCGTTCCGGACCGGCCGGGTCGTCACCCGGGGCACCCCACCGCGAATGGAGGGTTGCCGGCCAGCAAACCGGGGTTTAGCGCTGGCACTCGTGACCTGTAAAAAAGGCTAAGGCACGGGGCGGGACGCTTCCAAAGCGACCGCCGTTTATTAAGCCCTTTGTTACGTTGGATGCGATTTGGACTTTCCAGCGAATAAAAGACTGTGGAGACCCCCAAAAAAGGGGTCCCCACAGTGGAATATTCAGCTCTTGCCAAGGGTTCGGTTGTTAGAGAAGGTCGTCCAGCCCGGGGTTCAGCCGCTTGAGGACTTCGGAGTGCAGGATGGAATTGGTAGCCAGTGCATTGCCGCCGAAGGGACCGTCTTCGCCCTCCAAGGAGGTAAACCGGCCACCTGCCTCAGTGACAATAGGGACCAGTGCAGCCATGTCATAGAGGTTCAACTCCGGCTCGCACGCGATGTCCACCGCACCCTCGGCCACCAGGCAATAGGACCAGAAGTCACCGTAGGCGCGTGTGCGCCAGATGTCCTCGGTGAGCCCCAGGAATTCATCCAGGTTGCCGCGTTCCTTCCATCCCGAGAGGCTGGAGTAGGACATCGAGGCGTCGGCAAGCCGGGAAACATTGGACACCTTGAGTCGTGTTGCCGAGGCCAGGGAGCGGCCCATGTAAGCGCCCATGTCCTTGGCAGCCCACCACCGTTTGCCCAATGCCGGCGCGCTGACCACTCCCACCACGGGTTCGCCTTCGTCCACGAGGGCGATCAGCGTTGCCCACACCGGGACGCCCCGGACAAAGTTTTTGGTGCCGTCAATGGGATCGATGATCCACCGACGCGAACCGTGCCCACTGCTGCCAAACTCCTCGCCAAGAACCGCATCCCGCGGGCGTGAACGGGACAATTGGCCGCGGATTGCTTCCTCCGCGGCCTTGTCAGCGTCCGTAACCGGCGTGAGGTCCGGCTTGGTTTCGATCTGCAGGTCCAGTGCCTTGAAGCGATCCATGGTCTGGGCATCGACTGAATCAGCGAGGACGTGGGCAAGGCGCAGGTCATCGTTGTAGGTGGAAACGGGTTGGGTCATGCCACCAAACTATCCTGAAACGCCCGCTGCAGTGGGGAGGTGAAGCCGCCGCCCATCAGTTGACGGTTCCAAGCTCCTTGGTCTCTTTGGCTTCCAGGCGGGGGTCGGCACCCAGCAGGCGGCGCAAGGATGCCAACCGTGCCACTCCAGATGGGCCGGCATGGCCATCATTTACCCACGCATCCAGCCCGCAATTCGTAGCGTTGGCACCGTGCTTGCAGCCGCGGTCGCAGGTCTCCGTACCGGGCTCCAGGTCCGGGAACGAGTGCAGGATCCGGTCCGGGTCAACGTGGGCCAAACCAAAGGAGCGAATGCCGGGCGTGTCAATGATCCAACTGCCGGACGGGGCATCATCAAGCTTGAGCGCCAAGGCTGAGGACGAGGTGTGCCGTCCTCGTCCGGTTACAGCGTTTACCCCGCCCGTGGCACGTTCTGCGCCGGTCAGGGCATTGACCATGGTGGATTTGCCTACGCCGGAGTGGCCGAGCATTACGGTGACTTTCCCACCGAGGTGTGAGCGGAGCTGGGATACCGCGTCTTTGTCCAGACGGGCGGAGAGCCCGTCATCGGAGCGGGCGTCAATGCCGCCGGCCTCGGAGTCGGCGGTGCGGCTGATGATCACCGGAAAGTCCAGGCTCAGGTAATTGGCCAGGAGTTCGGCCGGATCTTTGACGTCAGCCTTGGTGATGAGCAGCAGCGGTTCAATGCCGGCGTCGTAGGCTGCAACCAGGGCCCGGTCAATGAACCCGGTACGCGGTTCCGGGTTGGCGGCGGCAACAACCACCACAAGCTGATCGGCATTGGCCACCACAACCCGTTCGATGGGATCGGTATCGTCAGCACTGCGGCGAAGCAGCGTCTTCCGTTCCTCCACCCGAACAAGGCGTGCCAAGGTGTCCGGTGAACCTGATACGTCCCCTACGAGGGCCACGAAGTCGCCAGGGACCACGGGGTTGCGGCGAAGTTCACGGGCGCGGGCTGCAATGACAATGCGTTCGTTCGTGGAATCTTCATCAACAATTGCCCTGTACCGTCCGCGGTCCACTGTGATGATGCGGCCAATGACGGCATCATCATGGCTGGGGCGGTCCTTGGTGCGGGGCCTGGATCCTTTTTTACTGGGACGGATCCGAACATCCGATTCGTCCCAGGAGCGTGCGTCACGGCCCATGGTCAGTTGCTGGCCTCATCATGATCTGAGGCGTCTTCGGTCCGCTGCAGCATGGCTTCCCACATTTGGGGGAACTCCGGCATGGTTTTGGAGGTCGTGGCGATGTCTTCAACCTCAACGCCCTCGACCGCGAGGCCCAGGATGGCTCCGGCAGTAGCCATCCGGTGGTCGGCGTAGCTGTGGACCACACCACTGTGAAGGGCCGCCGGGCGGATCACCAAGCCATCCGCGGTCTCTTCAGCGTCACCACCGAGTCCGTTGATCTCGGCGACCAAAGCGGCAAGCCGGTCGGTCTCGTGCCCCCGGAGGTGTGCAATGCCGGTCAGTCGCGACGGCCCGCTCGCCAAAGCGCACAGTGCCGCAACCGTTGGTGCCAATTCGCTGGTTTCATCAAAGTCCGCGCCCATGATTTCAGGCCCGCCGGTCACGGTCAGCGTTCCGTCCTGGAAAGTTACTTCGGCCCCCATGGCTGTAAGGATGCTCCGCCACTGATCGCCCACCTGTGTGGTACCGGCAGGCCAATTGGGAATGCGCACGGTGCCGCCGGTGGCAAGTGCAGCGGCGAGGAAGGGTCCTGCGTTGGAGAGGTCTTGCTCAATGCGCTGGTCAAAAGCCCGGATGGGACCAGGGGAGACCCGCCAATGGTTGGGCACTGAATCATCAACCATCACGCCAACGCTGCGAAGGACCTCTACGGTCATGGTGATGTGGTCCAGGCTGGGAACGGGCTTGCCCACGTGTTCAAGATGCAGGCCTTCACTGAACCGGGCGCCTACCAGCAGCAACGCGGAAACGAACTGCGATGAAGCGCTGGCATCAATGATCAGATGTCCGCCGCGAACCTCGCCGGTGCCCTCAACAGAGAAGGGAAGGGCCGACGGCGTCCTGCCGCCATCGGCTGCCACCGGGACGCCGAGGGCGATCAGGGCTTCGATGATGGTGCCCATGGGCCGCTTACGGGCGTGGGGGTCGCCGTCGAAGACTGTAACGCCGTTACGCAATGCAGCCAGCGGTGGAACGAATCGCATGACCGTACCGGCCAGTCCGCAGTCGATTGCTGTCTCGGCGCCGGCGGCGGCAGGATCAAGCGGTGTAATTTCCAGATCCGGCCCGAACCTGCCCTCACCGGGTACCTCGGTGACGGTAGCTCCCAACTGCCGCAAGGCTTGGATCATGAGCGCCGAATCGCGGGAGTGAAGCGGAGCCCGCAACCGTGAGGGACCATCCGCCAAGGCCGCCAACACCAGGAAACGATTGGTGAGCGACTTTGAACCGGGGACCGTCACTGTCGCGTTCACCGGCTCCTTGGCATAGGGAGCCGGCCATAACGGCAACGAAGTGGCGGTGTTGTTTGAATCGGCGTGTGCGGAGGTGGTACCGGTCATGCTTCCTTATGCTCCAACTGCGTTGTCAACGGCCTTGCGAACTGCTTTATCTGCACGCTTGATCTGCTTGCCCGTCACCTTCTTGGCGTCGGCAGCCAGGTGCTCTGCCCGCCAGGCAATGCTGGGACGGCCTGCGGTATCAACGGCAGCCAGCAGGACGCCGCCTGTAAGGGAAATGTTCTTCAGCAGCCGGGCCTTGCGGGCGCTGCGGCCTTCCTTGGTGCTGATGTCGGCAGAACGCCATTCAACGTAGGAGTTCAATGCCGACGTTACGGCCAGGACCGTAGCGGCGAAGCGGGAGAGTTTGCCGAGTCCAAGAAGTGCTCCGGCTCCCAGCTGTGCCCCGCCGATCACGCGCGCGAGTGTTTTTTCGTCGGCTTTGAAGGGGAGCGACTCTGAGGCGCGGCGAAGGACCGGCGAGAGTTGCTTCGCAGTGTCGTCCGCGTTCCTGAGCTTGTCCAGCCCTGCGACGACGAAGCTGGACGCGAGCATGGGACGTGCGAGAAAACGGATAACAGACATGTCTTGCCTCCTGATGGCTTGCCACATTGGTTCGGTGAGTGTTGTGTTCAAGGGGTGCAGTCTGCTCTAGTCTTGCACTTTTGCGGAATATTTACCCGGCAGCAACCGTTGTGAACATCAGGTGCGGTGGAGACCGGACTGCGGCATGGTGTTTGCCGCTTGTTGAACGGAGTTGGTTTTTTGACTTTGGTTAAGGACCGGGTGGTGTTGCCGGAGCCTGGATATGGAATGCAGCCGGAATCACGGCAGCTGACAGTAGACTTGGCAACGATGAGCACCACTGAACCGGCCGCAGCGGCCATGTACCAGGCAGCCGGCGCGGATGACGACGCGACGGCGGTAACCGACGTCGACCCTGCTTCTGAGACTCCCGAAGAGCGGCGGGCGCGCTTCGAGCGTGACGCCATGCAGTACGTGGATCAGCTGTACTCGGCAGCCATGCGGATGGCACGCAACCCATCGGACGCCGAGGATCTGGTCCAAGAGGCCTATACCAAGGCGTTTTCGGCTTTCCACCAGTACAAGCCGGGAACCAACCTCAAGGCCTGGCTGTACCGGATCCTGACCAATACCTACATCAACCTCTACCGGAAGAGGCAACGCGAGCCGTTGCAGTCCAACTCGGACACGATCGAGGATTGGCAGCTGGCCAAGGCGGAGTCCCATACTTCTGCCGGCCTGCGATCCGCAGAGACCGAGGCTCTGGACCACCTTCCTGATTCGGACGTGAAGAACGCCTTGCAGTCGATTCCCGAGGAATTCCGGTTGGCGGTGTACTTTGCCGACGTTGAGGGATACGCGTACAAGCAAATTTCAGAAATTATGAACACCCCGATCGGCACGGTCATGTCACGGTTGCACCGCGGCAGGAAGATGCTGCGGGACATGCTGGCGGATTATGCCGCCGAACGGGGCTTCAGGGCCCAAACCAATGATCAGGCCGCGGCCGGAAGCAACAATCAGGAGAAAGAGAAATGAGCGACTGCCAGGGATTGGGCGATTGCGACGATACGCGAATGCAGCGGATCTACGAGTACCTCGACGGTGCATTGACCCGCGAGGATCTCACAGAGATCAAGCAGCACCTGGACACCTGCGGGGAATGTGCTGAGCAGTACGATCTCGAGTGCCTTATACGCACTATGGTAAAGCGCTCCTGCACCGAATCTGCTCCGGAAAACCTGAAAAACTCCATTCTGGACAGGATTCACGCCATTAAGCCGGTGGACGCCTGATTCCCGCCGAACGTGGCAGAGCCTGACGCTTTTGCAGGGCTCACCATAACGTCAAAGGCCCCGGAAACCGCATGGTTTCCGGGGCCTTCGCTTTTAAGCTTGTAACGCTAAGCCGGTGGCTTAGGTGTTGGGACGCTTGCCGTGGTTCGCGCCGCCGCGCTTACGGTCACGACGCTTACGTGCACGCTTGCTCATAGCTGGCCTCCTTCAAGGATTGATACTCAATAAAGCTGCCCTCCAGTTTCGCACATCCGGGTGCTGCGCCGCGAACCGGGCCGGAGTTGAGGTGCTCTAACCACCAGCTTTCGCTCAATTCCGCAACGAATTCCTGATCGATATGCGGGCCTGGTCCAACACGGTGCGGACGGTCTCCAGCGCTAAGGGGGTAAGGGGCTGCGAGGCGCCGTACTGGCGTAACTCCACGCGGATGTCGTCCCGGAATCGCTGGATCAACAGTTCCGCTTCCTTGAGGGTGCGTTGGCTATCCGGGGTGTGGCCTGCCGGCCGGCTGGTGAAAGAAGCTGAGGAAGCGTTGGCGCGGGCAGCCTCGGCCGTGGCCGCGAGATCTGCCCGAAGGCCGCGCATATTGGTGCGGATGTCCTCCCGCAGGTTGTCAGCCAGCCGCCTGACGGAGGCGGATATGGTCTCTTCGACGTCAGCCAGCTCCTGCCGTCGACTGTCCAGTTCAGCGCGTCCGGCATCTGTGATGAGGTATTTGGTGCGGCGTCCTTCGGCCTCGGTGGCCACGAGGCCTTCCTCCTCCAGTTTGCCCAGCCTCGGGTAGATGGTGCCGGCGCTGGGGGAGTAGGTGCCACCGAACCTCTCGCCCAGGGCCTTGATCAGCTCGTAGCCATGCTTCGGACCTGTTTCCAGCAACGCAAGCAAGTAGAGGCGCAGTGCCCCGTGCGCGAAGACCGGAGGCATCAGATGCCGGCTTCCCCGGGTACCGGGTGGTCATTCTCCGGTGCGGGCGCGGAGCCGTGCATGATGTAGGTCTTGCCGGATACTGTGTTGGTCCTGACCAGCATCAACCTCTCGTCGGGGCCCACAATGGTGTGGACGTTACTGCCTGGCTGGGCGTACATCCGGTCATCAATCACCACTGTTCCGCTGGCCGACTTTGCCACGATGTCCAGGCCGACGTCATGCGGGAGCCTGATGGTGAGGTCTCCGGAGACTGAATTGGCACCAAGATCGTTGGTGTAGTCCTGGAGGTCGAAGCTGAGGTCGCCGCTCACAGTGCTGGCCCGGACATTCTTGAACTTGCCGGACGCGGTGACTTCTCCTGAGACGCTCTTGGCGGTCAGGACGCCGTCGTGGTTTCTGGCGATGACTTCGCCACTGACTGTGTTGACGTGCAGTTCCCCGGTGGTACCGTCTGCAAGGACCGAGCCCGAGACCGTGTTCAGCCGCGTGCGGCCAGTGATTCCCGAGACCATCCCGTCACCGCTAACGGTACCTGCCTCAACATCGACGCCGGATGGCAAGGCGACGCTGACGATCACCGAATTCGGGCTCGTGTTGTTCACGGTGCCCATCAAATTGCGGAACCAGCCCTGCGGTCCTTGGAGCTGGTGGCGTAGTTCCAATCTTCCGTCGACGAGGCTGACCGTGAGCGGATCACCTGTAACCTCGCTGATCTCGATGCGGACGAAAGGCTCTTGGTGCGTCACCACATCAAAGCGGCCTTTTACGATGCCCAGCTTCAGTGAGCGGACATTTTCCACATCCATGGTTTGCGGGCCCGTCACGGTCCAAAGTTCTTCAGACATGATCCCTCCAGATTGCGATATATCGCGTTGATGAGAACACGATATATCGCGAATTATAGGGACGCAACAGTCTGACGGGTGTAAGTCAGGAAGACGGGCTGTAGACCTTGTCGATGAGTGAGCGGGCGATGATCACCGCCGGGTCCTTTCCATCGGCGGTCGGTGCCAGGTTGGTCCACACCACGAGGGTGACGCCATTGGCTGGATCGCTGCCCATGAAGGTGTTGAAGCCCGGGAGTTCCCCAGTGTGGCCGTACAGGTTACCGAACTTTGCAATCCCCAATCCATACGAAGCGCCGGTTGGGTTATCCGGATTGGTCGGGGTGACGCTGTCGAGCCGTTGTTGCTGAAGTTCCGGTTTCAAGAGCTTTCCGTTGATAAGGGCTTCGCCCAGCGTCTTCAGGTCCGCTGCCGTGGAAATCCCGGAACCGGCGGCCCAGGCCCATGACGGGTTGACATCAGTGACGTCGTTCGGTGCGAGGGTGCCCGCCGTTGCTTCCTTCTGCATGTCCTCCGGAAGAGCGGGATTGGTCATGGTGAGGACGTTGTCACCGTAGAAATATCCTTGAGGATGGGGCTTCGGAACTGCGTTGGAAGAGACCTCGGGAAAGACCGTTCCCTTCAATCCCAATGGTTCGAAAATGCGCTCCTTGAAAAGGGTTGCAAGGGGCTTTCCCTCAATTTTCTCGGCGATCAGCCCCAGCAGCACCGTATTGGTGTTGGAGTAGTGAAAGCCTTGGCCCGGGGCGAAATACGGTGGGTGCGCGAAGGCCAGGGCTATCAGTTCCTCCGGCTGCCAGACTCTTTGAGGCTCTTTGTCCATGGCCGTATTGAGCTCAAGGGTCTCCGTGTAGTTGAACAGGCCGCTGCGCATGGTCAGCATCTGGTCCAGGGTGATTGCGCCCCCGTTGGGAACGTCGGGGCGATACTTGGACACGGGATCATCCAGTGCGAGCTTGCCCTCCTGAACCAACTGCAGGATGACGGTGGTGGTCCAGGTCTTGGTGACGGAACCTACCCGGACATGGTCCTCCGCGGTTACCGGCCGGTCGGAGCCACGGACGCCGGTGCCGTACGAAGCACTAAGCGTTCCCTCGGGCGTTTCAAGCAGCACAACGGCTCCGGGTACCAGGACGTCCTTCGCTGCCCTTTCGAAATCCGCGCGTAAGTTCGCGGCATCGAAGGGCTGCAAAGCTGCAGGGGCAGCTGTAGCCGGTGTGGTTGCCGACGTCGGTGTGGATGATGCCGGCGCTGTGGAAGATGCGGGAGCCGTGGACGAGATGGCAGGGGAGGGGGGACCGGAACTGCAGGAGACTGTGGCTGCGACGGCGGCCGCGACGACCGCTGCGACTGTTGCTCTGACAGAAACCTGCTTGTTCCGCGCCATGGCTACTCCGGTTGAGCGATGTTAAGCCACTGGAACCAGCCACGGTGCAGGACCAGCCACGCAATCAATCCGTAGCCGGCCTGGCCCGGTGTCCCCCCATTGGCTGCGAGGTCCGTCCTCCACTGCTCATGATTGAGCAACGGAGAGAACGTGTCAACGTAGTGATGGTTCCGCCTTGTGGTCACGTCGGCAAAAGCGGTGTTCAGTTCGGCCAGCCGTTTGTTTCGGGCCGGATCCAACGTGGGCGGTGGCCCCACCACAAAAACCTCCACGCTGCTGTGTGAGGCGCCATCAAGAATGTTGGCCAGGTTCAGCCGGCTGCGCGCCGTGGACAGCCCAAATTCGAGGTCACGTCCGGACAAGCCGATCACCAGCCGGTTCTCGTGCTGATCGCTGAAGCGCCTTCCGGCTTCATCCTGCCAGCGCGCGGCAAGACCCTCAGTGCCTTCCATGGGGCAGGGGAGCGGGAAACTTTCCACCACGACGGAGTCCTGGGGCGTGCGGGCAAGGACTCTTCCGAGCCAGCCCAAGGCGCGGGGATCCCCCAGGCCCGCGAGCAGTTCATCTCCAACAGCTGCGATGCGCAGCTTCCTGTCTTCCACGGTTACCTCTTCACACTCGTTACGGTCCTTGCACGGTTTTGCCGGATCATCGGCCGGTTCGGGAACCGGGTACCTGTCCCATTAAACAGAACTGCCCGGCCTAAGGCGCGCTAATCGCTCCTCAGGCCGGGCAGTTTCGCTTACTTGCGTTCGAACGCCTGCTTAATCAGGGCGTCCTGTTCAGCAGCGTGGCGCTTCATGGAACCGGCAGCCGTAGACGCCGATGCCGGACGCGACACGAGGCGGAGCTTGCGATCGAGCTCCGGTGCCAGGTTCAAGCCCATGAACGGCCAAGGACCCTGGTTGGCGGGCTCGTCCTGCGCCCACACAATGTCAGCGTTCGGGTACTTGGCGAGCTCGGCGTCAATCTCAGCCTTGGGCAGCGGGTACAGCTGCTCAACACGGATGATCGCAGTGGAGGTGTCTCCGGACTTCTGGCGGTTGGACAGGAGGTCGTAGTACAAACGCCCGGAGACCAGAATGACGCGATCCACATTGGCCGGCTGTACTTCCGGGTCACCAATGACCGGCCTGAAGCCACCGGTGGTGAAGTCCTCTACAGCCGAAGCGGCACCCTTGAGACGGAGCAGCTGCTTGGGTGTGAAGATGATCAACGGCTTCCGCGGGCGGCTGTAAGCCTGGCGGCGCAACAGGTGGAAGTGCGAGGCAGCAGTAGTGGGGTTGGCCACGATCATGTTGTCCTCGGCGCACATCTGCAGGAAGCGCTCAATACGGGCAGACGAGTGGTCCGGGCCCTGGCCTTCATAGCCGTGCGGGAGCATGAGCACCAGCGAGGAACGCTGGCCCCACTTCTGCTCGGCGGAGGAAATGAATTCGTCGATGATGGTCTGTGCGCCATTGACGAAGTCGCCGAACTGGGCCTCCCAGAGAACCAGGGCATCCGGACGCTCTACCGAGTAGCCGTATTCGAAGCCCATGGCAGCGTATTCGGACAACAGGGAGTCGTAGATCCACAGCTTGGCCTGGTCATCGGAAAGGTTGCCCAAAGGCAGCCATTCGTTGCCGTTGGCGCGGTCGTGGAACACGGCGTGACGCTGAACGAACGTACCGCGGCGTGAGTCCTGGCCCGCCAGGCGTACGGGCACGCCTTCCATGATGAGCGAGCCGAAGGCTGCTATTTCGCCGAAGCCCCAGTCGATGCCGCCTTCGCGGGACATCTGCTCACGCTTCTCCAGAAGCTGCTTGAGCTTGGAGTGGACGGTGAATCCTTCCGGAATCTCCAGGTGCGCCTTGCCGATGCGGGCAAGGGTTTCAGCGGAAATTGCCGTGGAAGCCGGGGAATTCGTACCGAAGTCCGACTGCTGGGCAATGGGACGCTCAATGTCAGAGACAGCAGCGGAGTCAGCGGTGATGATGGGGATCGGCGATGTCTGCGCAGCATGGGTCTCGGCAAATACCCGCTCAAGACG
This sequence comes from Paenarthrobacter aurescens, assembly GCF_041549525.1. NCBI lineage: Bacteria > Bacillati > Actinomycetota > Actinomycetes > Micrococcales > Micrococcaceae > Paenarthrobacter > Paenarthrobacter aurescens. The sequence goes on along the minus strand of NZ_CP157456.1, from coordinate 2,676,965 downwards.
TTCCTGGTAGTCGCGGAGCAGTTGCTCAGCTTCTTCCTCGGTGATGTCCCCACGGCCGATGAGGGATTCGGTGTACAGCTTGCGAACGGAACGCTTGGCTTCGATCAGGTTGTACATCAGCGGCTGGGTCATCGAGGGGTCATCGCCCTCGTTGTGTCCGCGCCGGCGGTAGCAGACCATGTCGATCACAACGTCCTTGTGGAAACGCTGACGGAATTCGTACGCAAGCTGGGCAACGCGGACAACAGCCTCGGGATCGTCGCCGTTCACGTGGAACACCGGCGCCTGAATCATTTTGGCAACGTCAGTGGAGTAGGTGGACGAACGCGAGGATGACGGTGCAGTAGTGAAGCCAACCTGGTTGTTGACGATCACGTGGATGGTACCGCCCGTGCGGTAGCCGCGCAGCTGCGAGAGGTTGAGGGTTTCAGCCACAACACCCTGGCCGGCAAATGCGGCGTCACCGTGGACCATGATGGGCAGGACCGGGAAGGACTCTCCCTGGTCAAGACGGTCTTGCTTGGCGCGGACGATTCCTTCAAGGACGGAGTCCACGGCCTCAAGGTGCGAGGGGTTGGCAGCCAGGTAGACCTTGGTCTGCTTGCCGTTGTCCGAGGTGAAGGTTCCTTCGGTGCCGAGGTGGTACTTGACGTCACCGGATCCCTGTACGGAGCGGGGGTCCTGGGTGCCTTCAAATTCGCGGAACACCTGCGCGTAGGTCTTGCCGGCGATGTTGGTCAGCACATTGAGGCGGCCGCGGTGGGCCATGCCAATGGCAACTTCGTCCAGTCCGTCGTCGGCCGCGTCCGAAATGACGGCGTCGAGCAAAGGAATCAGCGACTCGCCACCTTCGAGGGAGAAGCGCTTCTGGCCAACGAACTTGGTCTGCAGGAAGGTCTCGAAAGCTTCTGCGGCGTTGAGCTTGGACACGATGCGCAGCTGCTCCTCGCGGCTGGGCTTGGAGTAAGGGTGCTCCAGCTGATCCTGGAACCACTTGCGTTCAGCAGGTTCCTGGATGTGCATGTATTCGATGCCCGTGGTGCGGCAGTAAGCGTCACGCAGAACGCCAAGGATGTCGCGGAATTTGAGCTGAGGCTTTCCACCGAATCCACCGGTGGGCCACTCGCGGTCCAGGTCCCAAAGCGTCAAGCCGTAGGTCAGGACGTCAAGGTCCGGGTGCTTGCGCTGGACGTACTCCAAAGGATCGGTGTCGGCCATCAGGTGGCCGCGCACGCGGTAGGAGTGGATCAGCTGCTGGATACGGGCAACCTTGTTGATCTCATCTGCAGGATCAACCTGGAGGTCCGGGCTCCAGCGCACGGGCTCGTAGGGGATACGCAGGGCTTCGAAGATTTCATCATAGAAGTTCTGCGCGCCCAGGAGGAGCTGGTGGACAAGCTTGAGGAACTCGCCGCTGCCTGCGCCCTGGATGACGCGGTGGTCATAGGTGGAGGTCAGGGTAAGGATCTTGCTGATGGCGTTCTGGGCGATGATCTTTTCGCTGGCACCCTGGAACTCGGCAGGGTAGTCAAGGGCTCCGACGCCGATGATGGCGGCCTGGCCCTTGGAAAGGCGCGGTACCGAGTGGACCGTGCCGATTCCGCCGGGGTTGGTAAGGGAAACCGTGGTGCCTGCGTGGTCGTCAGCAGTGAGCTTGCCGTTGCGGGCACGCTTGATGAGGTCCTCGTAGGTGTGCCAGAACTCGGCGAAGTCCATGGTCTCGGCCTTCTTGATGTTCGGAACCATCAGGAGGCGGGTGCCATCGGGCTTGGGCATGTCAATGGCGATGCCGAAGTTCACGTGGGCAGGCTGCACCGCGCTCGGCTTACCGTCGATTTCGTCGTAGTAGACGTTCATTGAGGGGAACTGGGAGAGCGCGCGGACAACGGCGTAACCGATGAGGTGCGTGAAGGAGACCTTGCCACCGCGGGCGCGGGCAAGGTTGGAATTGATGACCACGCGGTTATCAATGAGCAGCTTGGCTGGAACTGCCCGGACGCTTGTGGCCGTGGGAACTTCCAGGCTTGTCACCATATTGGTGGCAATGGCCTTGGCCGGGCCGCGGAGGACGGAAACAACGTCTTCCTCAGGTGCCGTTGGAGCCTTGGTGCTCTTGGGCAGCTGTGCCGGGATGGGCTGGGACGTGGCTCCGGCAACGGGCTTCTTTGCTCCGTCCCGGGCAACCGTGGCCGGTGCCTTCTTCGCCGGGGCGGAGGCCGCCGGTGCCGATGGTTCCGCGGCAGGAGAAGCTGGAGGAGCGGCCGGCGTCGGTGCCGGTGCCGCTGCAGCAGGAGCTACCACGGGAAGTACTTGGGTGGGGGGATTGACAGCCGAAGCGGCTGCGGAGGATCCGTTGGAAGAAGTGCCGTCACCGGAAGCAAAGGACTCGAAGAGCGGCCACCACTTGGCGTCTACCGAATTCTTGTCCTGTTGGTACCGCTCGTACAGTTCGTCAACGAGCCACTCGTTTCCGCCAAATTCCTCTGGTAGACGGTGGCTGGGCTGCTCTGGCACTTGAAATACGCCTCTTCCATGAGTGTTGTTTTCCCGCTGGCCGCAGATGCTCTCCACAATGACGGGCCAGGGTCCGGGTCCCGCGAACTCAGACCCATGTCAGTCTAGTTAGGATCGCCGGTTAACTGCCAATAGTGGTGACCTAAATCATGTTGCGGCTGACTTAATGGGCATGTCCTTCTTTTTCGAAGCGTACGTGAGGCCGCCGGGGCGTCACGGGCCGGGGGACTGTAGACTGAAATTCTTATGGACAGTAAATCTAGGTGCCGGCCTGGGAACTGTCGGGGGAGCCAAACTGGTAACTCCGCACAGCGTGCCCGTCGAGCCGGCAACACCCGTTCACATGCCCATCACGCGCCGGCGTTCAGTGCCGGTGCTGCCGCGGACCGTGCGTCCGCCGGACCTGACCAGCCTCCGCCGGGGCGAATTCCCGCGGCAAAGGCATCATCACCACTGCACGTGCTCACTCTTGGAGTGATGCGCTAAGTGGAATGGCTTCTTCTCCTTGCCGGCTTTGCTTTGATTCTTGGCACCGGCTTCTTTGTAGCAGTTGAGTTTTCCCTTGTTGCCCTGGACCAAGCCAGTGTTCAGCGGGCGGTGGATAGCGGCGACCACGCTGCCGCCCCTTTGCTGAAGTGCCTCAAGTCCCTCTCGACACAGCTTTCCAGTTGCCAACTGGGCATCACGCTCACCACCCTGCTGACAGGTTTCGTCATGGAACCCTCCGTCGGTCAGTTGTTGGTGGGCCCCCTTGGCTTGTTGGGCCTGACCCCCGAAGCAGCGCATTCGGTGGCACTGATTGTTGCCATGGCTTTCGCCACGCTGCTGTCCATGCTCCTGGGCGAATTGGTTCCCAAGAACATGGCGATAGCCCTCGCTTTCCCTTTAGGCAAGCGTCTTGCGCGGCCCCAGCTGATGTTCACGGCAGTCTTCAAGCCGGCAATCGTGGTTCTCAATGGCTTCTCGAACAAGGTGCTGAACCTGTTCGGTCTTGAAGCCAAGGAAGAGATTTCCGGGGCCAGGACCCCGGCGGAACTGGCATCCCTGGTCCGGCGCTCCGCCGAGCTGGGAACATTGGACGCCGGTACTGCCAACTTTGTTGCCCGCACACTGAATTTCTCCGGGCGCACGGCAGCGGACGTCATGACGCCCCGCATCCGCATGGAAACCATCGACGCCGACCAGCCGGTCTCTGATGTCCTGGACGCCGCACGGCGGACCGGGTACTCCAGATTCCCCGTCATAGGGGACTCCACGGACGATATCCGCGGCGTTGTTCACGTCAAGAAGGCAGTAGCTGTGCCCGCGGAGCGTCGTGCCAAGCTGGAAGCCGGCGCGATCATGACCGATGTTCTGCAGGTCCCCGAGACGATCCACTTGGACGCTCTGTTGTCTGAATTGCGGGAAGGGAACCTCCAACTGGCCGTCGTGCTGGATGAATATGGCGGAACTGCGGGGATCGCTACGCTTGAGGATCTTGTGGAAGAAATCGTCGGGGAAGTCGCGGACGAGCACGATAAAGTCCGGCCCGGCGTGCTGCAGAGTGCCTCCGGCGACTGGTACTTCCCAGGCCTGCTACGGCCGGACGAGGTATCCGAGCAAATCCCCAACCTCACTGTGCCTGACGAATCCGCTTATGAGACTGTGGGCGGTTACGTTATGAGCCAACTGGGACGTATTGCCAAAACCGGTGATGTGGTGGAAACCGGCGGTGGGACGCTGACGGTAACCAGGATGGACGGCCGTCGGATCGACCGGATCTGCTTCCATCATGTGGAAGCTGAAGTGGAAACGCACAACGCCGAGGACACCGAAACTGCGCATCGTGAAGCAGGTGCCCGATGAGTGACTGGGCAGGAATTATCTGGCTCGTGGTGCTTCTGATTGGCAACGCCTTCTTTGTGGGTGCCGAATTCGCAGTCATGTCCGCGTGTCGCAGCCAGATTGAACCGTTGGCCGAGGCCGGGTCCAAGCGGGCGCAAACAACACTGCGGGCCATGGAGAACGTGTCGCTGATGCTTGCCTGTGCCCAGTTGGGTATCACGGTATGCTCCTTGCTGATCCTGCAGGTTGCCGAGCCCGCCATCCATCACCTGCTGGCGGAGCCCCTTGAACTGGTGGGTGTTCCGGTGGAACTGGCAGACGTCATTGCCTTTGCCATCGCGTTGTTGTTCGTCACCTTCCTGCACGTCACCTTCGGCGAAATGGTGCCAAAGAACATCTCGGTTTCCGTTGCGGACAAGGCTGCGCTGTTGTTGGCCCCGCCCCTGATGTTCATTGCCCGCGTGGTGAACCCGATTATCTGGTCATTGAACTGGCTGGCCAACCACATCCTGCGGTTGATGAAGATCGAGCCCAAGGATGAGGTGTCCTCTTCCTTCACGCTTGAGGAGGTGCAGTCGATCGTCCAGGAATCCACCCGCCACGGGCTGGTGGACGACGAAGCGGGTCTGTTGAGCGGAGCTTTGGAATTCTCCGAGCACACGGCTTCGCACATCATGGTGCCCTTGGACAAGCTGGTGGTGCTGAGGGCTGCCTCCACTCCTGTGGATCTGGAGAAGGCAGTCAGTCGCACTGGTTTCTCGCGGTTCCCGATGATTGACGACGACGGCGAACTCGCCGGATACCTGCATGTGAAGGACATCCTCTCCATTCCGGAGGAAGGCAGGAAGCATCCGATTGCCGAGGGCCGGATCCGGTCACTGGCAAACCTTGCCCCGGATGACGAAATTGAGCAGGCCATGGCCGTCATGCAGCGAACGGGTTCGCATTTGGCCCGTGTAGTGGGTGCCGGAGGAGAGACCCAGGGCGTGCTGTTCCTCGAAGACGTCATTGAGCAGCTGGTGGGCGAGATCCGTGATGCTACCCAGGCAACCGGTATTCGCCGCTATGGCGGTCAGCAAGTGCAGTAAAGCTGCCGTCATGTGCCCTATGAGGCAGCAATAAAGTGCAGCAGGGAAGTCTGGCGTTGCCCGGTTCGGGTGACGCCAGACTTCTCTAAATAGGAACCATTCCTATTTGGGGATACACTGAAACCCGGAAGTAATTGTGTTTGATTCTCATTTTGAGTAGATCCGAGGTCTTTGTGCGTCGCTCCGCCACCCGCCTGTCCGTGGCCGCTTCAGCGGTTCTTTCCGCGCTGCTGCTTTCCTCCTGCGCCGGCACTGCCGGTCCGGCAGGTGCAGCCGATCCGTCGTCAGCAGGTGCCATAGAAGTTGTCACGTCCACAAACGTCTACGGGGATGTGGTGAAGGCTATTGGTGGGGACAAGGTCAACGTGAGCTCCATCATCACCAAGACCAGCCAGGACCCGCATTCCTACGAGGCAAGCGCGCAGGACAAGCTGGTGATCTCCAAGGCCAAGCTCGTGGTGGAGAACGGCGGAGGCTATGACGAGTTCCTTCACAAAATTGCCGATGAGACGAACGTCGGTCACGAGAACATGATCAGCGCGGTGGAGATCTCAGGCCTTGCGGCCGATGGTGAGGGCCACAGCGAAGAAGCCCACGGCGAGGAAGCCCACGCGCATGAGCATGGCGACTTCAACGAGCACGTCTGGTACAGCCTTGACGCCATGGGCAAGCTCGCCGATGCCGTAGCAGGCAAGCTCGGCAAGGTGGACGCGGAGTCCGCCTCCACATTCACCGCAAACGCCGAGGCCTTTAAGGCCAGGCTCGCCGAGCTCAAGGCTAAGCTTAATGCCATTAAGGCCGATAGCAATCATGCTCCGGTGGCTGTAACTGAGCCCGTACCCCTGTACCTCCTGGAAGCGGCAGGCCTGGAAAACAAGACTCCTGCGGCATACAGCGCTGCCATCGAAGAAGAGACCGATGTGCCGGCTGCCGTTTTGAAGGAAACAACTGACCTCGTTAGCGCGAAGTCCGTCAGGTTCCTGGCATACAACGAGCAAACTGAGGGTCCGCAGACTGAGTCCGTCAAGCGGGCAGCAGATGCAGCCGGCGTGCCGGTAGTGAACTTCACCGAAACATTGCCTGATGGAAAAGACTACGTCCAGTGGATGACTGAGAACGTGGAATCAGTTTCTTCGGCACTCAAGAAGTAGGGTTCCCACCCGTTTTGGGGTGAAGGGCCCCGCCGGCGTCCTAAGATATTCAGGATGGCTGCGGGGCCTTTTGCTTGCCACCAGCCCGATGGCCAATACCAGCGGCACAACAACTGCGTTCCAGGGAACGCATGGATCGAGGACAACTTTTGACACCGGTAGTGAGCCTCCGTGGAGCCAGCCTGCAGTTCGGCAAGAGGACACTCTGGCGGGATCTGGACCTGGACATCAACCCGGGGGAGTTCTTCGCCGTCCTTGGCCCCAACGGAAGCGGCAAAACGAGCTTCCTGAAAGTCCTGCTGGGATTGCAGGAGTTGCATGCCGGAACGGTGTCCTTGGGTGGACACCCCGTGGAACGCGGAAGCAAGAAGATCGGCTATATCCCTCAGCAAAAATCGTTCGCACCGGACACCCCGCTGCGTGCCCGCGATTTGGTGGGGCTGGGAATCGACGGGCACCGCTGGGGCATGCGCTTTGCTTCAGCTACAACCAATCAGAGGATTGACCAGTTGCTGGATCAGGTGGGTGCCTCAGACTATGCCAAGGTGCCGGTAGGCCAGCTGTCCGGCGGCGAGCAGCAGCGTCTTAGGGTGGCTCAGGCGTTGGCTACCGAGCCACAGGTCCTCCTGTGTGACGAGCCGTTGCTGTCCCTGGACCTGCATCATCAGCAGGGGGTCAGTTCACTGATCAATAAGCAGTGCCATGAACGGAATAGCGCCGTTGTCTTCGTGACCCATGAAATTAACCCTGTGATCGACTACGTGGACCGCGTGCTCTACCTTGCCGGCGGCAAGTTCCGGGTGGGCACCCCTCAGGAAGTCATGACCACCGAGGTGCTCTCGGAGTTGTACGACAGCCATGTTGAAGTGATCCACGCCAACGGAAGAATCGTGGTGGTGGGTCTGCCCGATGCCACCACGCACTTCCATGACGAAGCCCACGCGAGCACGGGGGAGGACTTCTAAATGGACCTCGAAAGCGTTCTTCAGACCATTTTCAACTTCGAGAACTACGGTGAATTGCTGGTCCTGGTCCAGAACTCCATCTGGGCAGGTGCCGTTCTGGGGCTGCTGGGCGGGCTTGTAGGCACGTTCGTGATGAAGCGGGACCTTGCTTTCGCGGTTCATGGCATCTCCGAGTTGTCCTTCGCCGGTGCGGCCTTTGCCTTGCTGATCGGAGCTGACATCATCTTCGGTTCCCTTATTGGTTCCGTTGCGGCGGCCGTGCTGTTGGGGTTCATGGGAGTCAGGGCACGGGACAAGAACTCGATTATTGGTGTGATCATGCCCTTTGGCCTTGGCCTGGGCATCTTGTTCCTGGCGCTCTATGAGGGCCGGGCAGCCAACAAATTCGGTTTACTGACCGGTCAGATCGTTTCCGTTGACTCGGTACAACTTCAGGTGCTCGCCGGAACGGCTGTTGTGGTGATGATCGCGTTGGCGGCCATCTGGCGTCCGCTGAGCTTTGCCAGTGTGGACCCGGAGATGGCTGAGGCCCGGGGTGTTCCGGTTCGTGGCCTGGCCATCGGCTTCATGGTGCTGCTTGGTGTCAGCGTGGCGTTGTCGATTCAGATTGTGGGCGCGTTGCTGGTGCTGGCCCTGCTGATTACCCCGGCGGCCGCAGCCCTGAGGGTTACTACCTCGCCCCGGCTGGTGGTGCTGTTGAGCGTCGTCTTTGCAATGACGGCCACGGTGGGCGGAATCCTCCTGGCCCTGGGAAGCCGGATTCCCATCAGCCCTTACGTCACCACGCTCTCTTTCCTGATCTACGTGGTGTGCCGGGTGATTGGACGTGTTCGCGCCAACAGGGGCCTGAACGGCCGCGTATCGCGGGATCAACCCGCAGGTGCCCTCTAGAGCTCTCCGGCGGCTTTCTTAGCGGTGCACTCCGGGCATAGCCCGAAGATTTCCACAGTGTGTGCCACCTCGGTGAAGCCGTGTTCGGCAGCGGTCCGGGCAGCCCAGGTCTCGACGGCGGGTGCTTCCACTTCTTCTGCCTTGCCGCAGTTGCGGCACAACAAGTGGTGGTGATGTCCGGTGACTGCGCAGCGCCGGTAGACGGCCTCGCCGTCACCGTTTCGAAGGACATCAATGAGGCCGTCGTCAGCCAGGGACTGCAGGATCCGGTAGGCCGTGGCAAGCGACACGGAAATTCCTTTGTTCTGCAGCAGTCGGTAAAGCTCCTGGGTGCTGACGAAGTCATCCAATTCGTCCAAGGCGGCGCTGACGGCCAAGCGTTGCTTGGTGACCCGCTGCTCCTTCACACCGCTGCTGGCCGGCGTCGCGTTGCCGGTCGTGGCGGAATTGGTGCCCTGTGGCATTGAAAGACTCACTTCCCTGGGGATGCTGGCAAACCCCAATTTTACCAGTAGGCCAGGCTTGGAAACTGTCAGTGGGCGCCCCTAGGCTGTCTCCATGAAGCTCACCAAGTACACCCACGCCTGTATCCGGTTGGAGAAAGAAGGAAAGGTCCTGGTGCTTGATCCGGGGACGTTTTCCGAGTCCGAGGAGGCGCTGAGCGGTGCCCACGCTGTACTTGTTACGCACGAACACAACGACCACCTCGATCAACCGGCAGTGCTGACCGCTTTGCGGAGCAACAAGGTATTGGAGTTGCATGCCCCGGCAGGGGTGGCTGAGGCATTGCAGGAGAACGAGGATGTAGCCGACCGGGTGCACGCAGTGGAACCCGGCTCCCGCTTTGACGTGGCAGGGTTCAACGTGAGGGCCTTCGGGGGACAACATGCCCTCATCCACCACCAGATCCCGGTGATAGCAAACATTGGCTACTTGGTGGATGAGAACGTCTTTCACCCAGGGGACTCCTTTGTGGTCCCTGATGGAATCGAGGTCCGGACCCTTCTGGTTCCCATCCATGCTCCCTGGTCCAAGGTGGGGGAGGTTGTTGACTTTGTCATCTCCGTACGTGCTCCCAAGGCGTTCCCGGTCCATGACGCACTGCTCAATGAGTTGGGCCGTGGCATTGTTGAGGGCCATGTGACCCGGATTGGTGCCCGCTACGGGACCCGGTATGAACGTCTTGCTCCGGGCGACGCTGTGGAGGTTTAGCCCAACTTCGTAGAGCTCTATCCTGTCCAGAGCCCTGTGTCGTGGAAGCGGTCCAGCGCTGCCTCATACGGTGCAGGGTCCAGGCCGTGCGCGGCCAACCACCCGGCGTCGTTGTAGCTGCCCGCGTAACGGTCGCCGGCGTCGCACATGAGCGAAACGATGCTGCCCCGGCGCCCTTCGGCCACCATCGCGGCCACCAACTGCCAGACGCCCCAAAGGTTGGTCCCTGTTGATGGTCCTGCATGCAGCCCGGTGAGCTTGTGCAGGTGCCGCATGGCTGCCACCGAAGCAGCGTCGGGCACTTGGATCATGTGATCGATGACCGCTGGAACGAAGCTCGGCTCCGACCGGGGCCGGCCGATCCCCTCGATCCTTGACGGCAGCCCGGTGGCAGCGGCGGTGTCGCCGTCCCTCCACGCCGGGTAGAAGGCGGAGTTTTCGGGATCCACTACCGCCAAGCGGGTGTTGTACCGGTTGTAGCGGAGGTAGCGGCCAATGGTGGCGCTGGTACCCCCGGTGCCTGCGCCCACCACGATCCACTCAGGAACAGGGTGCTCTTCCAAGGAGAGTTGCTCAAAGATGGACTCGGCGATGTTGTTGTTTCCACGCCAATCCGTGGCACGCTCGGCATAGGTGAACTGATCCATGTAATACCCGCCGGATGTCCTTGCCGTCTCTTCGGCAACGGCGTAGACCTCCGAGGCATGGTCAACCAACAGGCAGGCACCGCCAAACTCCTCGATCAGGGCGATCTTCTCAGGACTTGTGGTTTTGGTCATCACTGCGATGAAGGGCAACCCGATCAACCGGGCAAAATAGGCCTCGGACACGGCGGTGCTCCCACTGGAGGCTTCCACAATGGTGGTGCCTTCCGTGATCCAGCCGTTGACCAGACCGTAGAGGAACAAGGATCGCGCCAGACGATGCTTCAGGCTGCCCGATCTGTGGGTGGACTCATCCTTTAGATACAGCTGGACTCCCCAGTGTTCCGGGAGTGGAACCGCGTAGAGGTGGGTGTCAGCGGAACGGTTGTTCTCGGCCTCTATCTTGCGAATGGCCTCGTTGGCCCATGCCCTGTCCTGAATACACGAATTGCTCACCGGATAAGCCTAATGTCTGAGCAGATGAGCCTAGGCTTGAAACCGGGCGTCGGCGGCATCCAAGCCCCTGCCGGAGGAACAAAGGAGAGATCATGGCCACGTTGATAAGTGCCTCAGCACTGTACCAGCGACTCCAAAGAGGGGAGCGAACCGTACTCCTGGATGTCCGATGGGTCCTGGGGCGTTCTGATGGGCACTCTGAATACTTGGACTCGCACCTTCCGGGTGCGGTGTTTGTTGATCTGCCCACGGAGCTGGCAGACCCCGCACAGCCGGGGATGGGCCGCCATCCCTTGCCAACCAGGGCCCGCTTTGAGGAATCCGCCCGAAAGTGGGGTATCAACGATCACGACACCGTGGTGGCCTACGACGACAGCGGCAGTTTGGCTGCGGCCCGCGCCTGGTGGATGCTGAGGAACGCCGGCTTTGATTCTGTGCACCTGCTCGACGGCGGCCTGGCAGCCTGGCGCGCGGCCGGTTACCCCGTGGAATCCGGCGAGGTGCTACCCGACGTCGGAAATGTCACTTTGGGCGAGGGCCGCATGCCGGCCATCACGGAGCAGGAGGCGGGCCAGTATCACCGCGATGGTGTGTTGCTGGACGCCAGGGCAGGGGAGCGGTACCGCGGTGAGGTGGAACCCATCGATCCCAGGGCAGGGCACATCCCCGGTGCAATCAGCGCACCAACAACGGAGAACATCACCCCTGATGGGACGTTCCTTCCCGTAAAGGAGCTGCGGCGGCGTTTTGAGGAGCTGGGCCTGAATGATTCGTCCAAGGTAGCCGTCTATTGCGGGTCCGGCGTAACTGCGTCCCACGAAATTGCCGCGCTGGACATCGCCGGATACCGGGCGGCACTGTATCCGGGCTCGTTCTCGCAATGGTCCAACAATTCTGCAAATGACGTTGCTGTGGGCAACGCGCCCATTGAACCCCTTGAGCCAAGTGGCACGAGCACTGCCTCCGGGAGTAGCGTCGGAGCATGACTCCCGGACGACCCGTGCCCCCGCCCCTCGCCAAGCCCGTCACCATGGATACCAGCAGCGGCCGGCCCGGAACGCTGGCTGCAGCGTACGGCGCCACCTCCCCGGACAGTGGATTGGTGCCGCTGACCATTGCCCGGCGAACACCGACACCGGACGACGTCGAAATTGCTATTGAATTTTGCGGCTTGTGCCACTCGGATGTGCACGCAACGCGTGGCGAATGGCGTGTCCCTCCGTACCCCCTGGTGCCCGGCCACGAAATTGTTGGGCGTGTAACCCGCGTGGGTTCAGCAGTTGAAGACTTCGCCCCGGGTGACCGTGTGGGCGTTGGCTGCATGGTGGATTCGTGCCGTGAGTGCGAGAGCTGCCTTGAGGGACTGGAGCAGTACTGCGAACGGGGCAATGTGGGCACGTACGGTGCTGCGGACCCGCGACACGGCGACGAAATCACCCAAGGCGGGTACTCGACGTCGGTGGTGGTGGACAGGCGCTTCGTGCTGCGGGTGCCGGATGCGCTGGATCCTGCTGCGGCGGCTCCGCTGTTGTGTGCCGGAATCACCACCTACTCTCCGCTGCGGTACTTTGACGTGGAAGAGGGCGACTCTGTAGGTGTTGTGGGCTTGGGCGGCTTGGGGCACATGGCCGTTAAGATCGCCAAGGCCATGGGAGCCGAGGTCACCGTTTTCACTACCTCCGAATCCAAGTTCGAGGCTGCCCGGGAACTGGGCGCGGACCACGTGGTCCTGTCCAAGGATGCCGAGGCCATGGAGGCCGCCAACCGGAGCATCGATGTCATCATCGACACCGTGGCGGCACCGCATGACCTGAACCCTTACTTCCGGACCCTCCGCCTGGATGGAGCCCTCTTCCAGCTGGGGCTTCCCGCCGATGACATGCCGCCGGTGAGCCCGGGGCTGCTCATCCGCAGACGACTCGCATACGCTGGCTCGTTGATCGGCGGAATCGAGGAAACCCAGGAAATGCTGGACTTCTGCGCAGAGCATGGGGTTGCCAGCGACATTGAGATGGTGGCAGCCGGAGACCTCAACGCGGCTTACGACCGCATGGTGGCCGGGGACGTGAAGTACCGTTTCGTACTGGACACCGCAACACTTCAGGAACCAGCCGAAAGGGCAGACGCATGAGCACACTGTTCACCAAGATCATCAACGGGGAGATCCCGGGCCGCTTCGTCTGGAAAGACGAGGACGTGGTGGCGTTCCTGACGATCTCACCCATCACCCAAGGCCACACCCTGGTGGTTCCCCGCGAAGAGGTGGATTCGTGGACGCATGCCCGCCCTGAGCTGCTGGCCAAGGTCATGGACGTTGCCCAGCGCATCGGCAAGGTTCAGGAATCTGTCTTTGACGCCAAGCGTGTTGGCGTGTTGATGGAAGGCTTCGAGGTGGATCATCTGCACGTCCATGTGTGGCCGGCCTACTCCACCGCGGATTTCGAACTTCACAACGTGGACCACAACCCGGATCCGGCCATCATGGATGCCACTGCCGTGAAGCTTCGTGCCGCCTTGCGCGACGCGGGCCACAGCGACGCTGTCCCTGAGGGCTGAGCCCCCAAAAGATTTAACCCGGCGTTGCTTTTTGGCAACGCCGGGTTTTTTCACGCCTGGGCGGCTACGCCGGTGCCAACGCCTGGTTCAGTGCTGTGCGGATGCGTTTCTCCGACACCGAGTAGGCCGTACCAAGCTCAACCGCGAAGAGGCTCACCCGCAGTTCTTCAATCATCCAGCGCACGCGGGTTAACTCAGTGCCGGCACGACGTCCTGGCAGCAGGGCTGACACGGCGTCGTCGTAGTCATCCTCCAAGGCCTGAACCACTGCCATGTTCATGCCATCGCGTTGGACATTGCCCGGGAGCTTTTCCAGCCGTTTTTCAATCCCCTGCAGGTATCGCGGCAGTTGGCTGAGCTGACTGTAGCCCGTCTGTGCCACAAAGCCGGGAAACACCAGTTGCTCCAGCTGGCTCTTCATGTCATTCAGGGCGCTGATCAGGTGCAGGCTGGTGTTGGACTTCAGCTGCTTCTGGATGCGCCGCGTACTGGCCAGAATGCGTTCGACGACGGCGGTCACCGTGAATACGGTGTCGATCAGTTCTGCCCGGACAACCTCGTACAACGCATCAAAGGATTCCTTATCCCACGGCAGGTCCTGGGGCACCAGTTTGTCAATGGCCGCCAGTGCACAGTCGGCGATGAGCGCGCTTACCGATCCATGCGGGTTCTGGCTGAACGTCAGTTTCTCCGTGTTGCTCAGGTGCTCCAGCACGTACCGGTCCGGCGGCGGGATCCTCAGGGCGAGGAGCCGGATGACACCGCCACGCATGGCTGCTTCCTGTTCCTGCCGGGTCTGGAACACCCGAAGCGCAACGGACTTGCCTTCATCCACTATTGCAGGGAAGCCTGTGACGTCATGGCCTTTGATGGTCCGCGTTACCTGGCGCTCCACGGTGCCGAAGTCCCATGTGGTGATGCCGGCGCGTTCGGCCAGCACTCCATCGCCGGCAGTGGCTTGCACGGATGCCGGGGTTTTGCCGTTGGGCGCTGTGTCAGTGCCCTGTGCACCCTTACCCCCTTTGGCGCGTGATGTGGTGGCCGGTGTTGCACCCAATGACTCTGCAATGGCCCGGCGGGTGGCAGGTGCCAGCTTTTCCTGGAGTTCGGAGAGGTCCTTCCCTTCGTCCAGGACTTTCCCGCTGCTGTCCACCACTTTGAAGCTCACGCGCAGGTGTGACGGCACGGCAGCCCAGTTCCAGGATCCGGGCGGAATGACATGGCCGCGAAGCCTGCGAAGGACCAGTTCCAACGAAGGCTCGAGTTCATCAACTGCGGGATCGAAGTCTGCTTCAAGGGCAGCAGTTGCTTGCCGCGCAACGTCCGGGGCCGGGACGAAATTCTTCCGTATCTGCTTGGGCAGCGATTTGATGAGGGCTGTCACCAGCTCCACCCTTTGGCCGGGGATCTGCCAGCGGAAGGGGGCATCGTCCATCTGGTTGAGGAACAACACCGGCACTTCAGCGGTGACGCCGTCGGAGGGATTGGGGGCTGAACCGGGCGCCACGGGGTGGAACTCGTAACTCAACGGGAGTTCAAAGCCCTTGTGGTGCCAGCTCTTCGGATACGCGGAGTCGTCCGGTGCCTCGGCGTCCTCGCTCATCAGCAACGATTGGTCGAAGTCCAGGAGATCGGGATCAGACTGGCGGGCGTCCTTCCACCATTTATCGAAGTGCCTCTCGGAGACCACTTCCTTGCCCACACGGGCATCATAGAACTCGAAGAGTGTTTGATCGTCCACCAGGATGTCCCGGCGCCGCATACGGGTTTCGAGTTCCTCGATTTCCTGGAGCAGGGCGCGGTTACGGTGGAAGAATTTATGGTGCGTCTTCCACTCACCCTCCACCAGGGCGTGGCGGATGAACAGTTCGCGCGACAAGCCGGGGTCGACGCGCCCGTAGTTGACGCGGCGGTTGGGGATGATGGGTACGCCGTACAGCGTCACTTTTTCGTGGGCCATGACGGCGCCCTGCCGCGAAGACCAGTGCGGTTCGCTGTAGGAGCGCTTCACCAGGTCCGGTGCTACCTGCTCGGCCCACAGGGGATCGAACTTGGCGGCAACGCGGGCCCAGAGGCGGCTTGTTTCCACGAGCTCGGCTGCCATGACGAACGTGGGCGATTTCTTGAACAGGGCTGAACCGGGGAAAATGGCAAAGCGGCTTCCACGGGCACCGGCGTACTCACGCTTACGCTCGTCAAGGAGGCCGATGTGGCTCAACAGTCCGGAGAGCAGGCTGATATGGATGCCCTCGTAGTTGCCCACGGGATCAGCAACACGATTGTTGTCCAGCGCGATGCCCAGGGGCTTGGCCATCTGACGGAGTTGGGTGAAAAGGTCCTGCCACTCCCGGACGCGGAGGTAGTTGATGAACTCATTGCGGCACAGCTTCCGGAACTGGGTGGAGGAGAGCTCGCGCTGCTTCTCCTGAATGTAGTTCCACAGGTTCAGGAAGCCGGTGAAGTCGGAGAGCTCATCGCGGAAACGTGCATGTTTCTCCGCCGCCAGCTGTTGTTTATCCGTAGGCCGTTCCCGGGGGTCCTGGATGGTCAGTGCAGCCGCCAGGATCATGACCTCGCGGACACAGCCGCGCTTGCCCGCCTCCACAATCATCCTGCCCAGCCGCGGGTCCACCGGCAGCTGGGCAAGTTTATGCCCGACGGCGGTCAGGCCGCTGCCGCTGCGGCCTTTACCGCTGGCGTCACCGGACTTGGGCGGGTTCAAAGCGCCGAGTTCGCGCAGTAGCGTGACGCCGTCGTTGATTGCCCGTGAGTCCGGTGGCTCAACGAAAGGGAAGTTCTCAACATCTTTGGGCCCGCGGGCAACGCCCATGGCTGTCATCTGCAAAATGACGGCAGCGAGATTGGTCCGAAGGATTTCCGGGTCCGTGAACAGCGGACGGGACTCAAAGTCTTCCTCGGAGTACAAGCGGATGGCGATTCCCTCTGACACGCGGCCACAGCGGCCCGAGCGCTGATTTGCCGATGCCTGGGAAACGCGCTCTATGGGAAGCCGCTGGACTTTGGTCCGGTGTGAGTAACGCGAAATGCGGGCTGTACCGGTATCAATCACGTACTTGATGCCAGGAACAGTCAGCGAGGTCTCGGCAACGTTGGTGGCCAGGATGATGCGTCGTTTGCCGCCGGGGTTGAACACTCTGTGCTGTTCCTGCAGGCTCAAACGGGCAAACAGGGGCAGGACCTCGGTCCCGGCCAGGCGCCGGTTTGTCTGGATGCGGCCGTTGATCGCCTCAGCGGCATCCCGGATCTCGCGCTCGCCGGAGAAGAAGATAAGGATGTCGCCAGGTGCTTCCTTGCCGAGCTCGTCCACGGCGTCGCAGACAGCGTCGAGGGGATCGCGGTCCTCTTCGAGTTCGTCGTCCGAGGATTCGTCGTCCCCGCCCGCCGGCTGGGACAGCGGCCGGTAACGGATCTCCACCGGGTACGTTCGTCCGGAAACCTCAATGATCGGGGCAGGATCTTCCTCGTTGCCAAAGTGCTTGGCAAAGCGCTGGGGATCAATGGTGGCTGAAGTGATGATGACTTTGAGGTCCGGGCGCTGGGGGAGGATGCGCTTGAGGTAGCCCAGAATAAAGTCGATGTTCAGGCTGCGCTCATGGGCCTCATCAATGATGATGGTGCTGTACTTCCGCAGCAGTTTGTCCCGCTGGATCTCGGCGAGGAGAATGCCATCGGTCATCAGCTTGATCTTGGTGGAAGGGCTGACCTCGCCGGTGAACCGGACCTGGAAGCCTACTTCCTGGCCGATCTCTACATCCAGCTCAGAGGCGATGCGCTCGGCCACAGTCCGTGCGGCCAGCCGGCGTGGCTGGGTGTGACCGATCAGGCCCTTGTCTCCAAGGCCGAGCTCGAGGCACATCTTGGGGATCTGCGTGGTTTTCCCCGAACCGGTCTCGCCGGCAATGATGGTCACCTGGTTTGCGGCGATGGCCGCCATCAGATCCTCGCGGCGCTCGGATACGGGCAGCTCTGCGGGGTAGGAAATATGAAGTGTCATGGCTGCTGCCAGTCTACTGTGGCTGGGGTTCGGCGTCCGCTGCGTCCGTCACAGTCCCTGCTGCGCCCTTGAGCCGGTGGGCAAGTTCAAGGGCGTAGGACTTGAATTCGCCAGGCTCGAGGATCTCGAAATCCATGTCCAGTGCGGCCAGATAAGCGGCCGGCGCAGCCAGGTTGTCCCAACCGGACCGCAGGATGGTAGCCATTGCGCCGTCTGCTGAAAGGGTGGCGTATTGGGAATTTACCACCGCGGCAACCTCGGCCAGGGGTGCACGAAGCCGCACCACGACGTCGAACCTGTAGGGCGAACGGGTGATGGATTGCTGCACGTAGGCGGCGAGGTCTTCCGCGGGAAGGGGACGTGGTGTGTATTTTTTGCGTTCCGATGGCAGCGATGCAAGACGGTCAGCCCTGAAGGTCCGCCAGTCCTCCCTCTCAAGGTCCCACGCCACCAGGTACCAGCGCCGGCCAGTGTCCACCAACCTGTAGGGCTCCACAAGCCTGCGAGCCGACTCGCCGTCGGACTTGACGTAGTCGAAGCTTATTTGCCGCCTGTCCGAAATCGCCGCGGAGACGACGGTGAGCTGTTGAGGATCCACGGTGCCTGCATTGCTGGGGATGGTAGTAACGGCAGCCTTCAGCATGGCGAACTTTGGACGCAGGCGTGATGGCAGTACCTGCTCCAGCTTCGCCAGCGCGCGGACTGAAGCCTCACCAATACCGGCTACCGGACCGGCGGCTACAGAGTTCAGTCCCAAGGCCACAGCCAAAGCCTCGTTGTCATCGAGCAACAGCGGCGGCAGCTGGGCACCTGCGCCAAGTTGGTATCCGCCCGCTACTCCGGGGGATGCATGAATGGGATATCCCAGGTTCCGCAGTTTGTCGATATCCCTGCGCACCGTCCGTTCGGTCACGCCCATGCGGTCAGCCAGAGCCGGGCCTGTCCATTCCCGGCGTACCTGTAAGAGCGACAACAATTGGAGGAGCCGGGCGGACGTTTGGATCATGCATGTGAATCTAGCTCATGTGTCCGACGCAGTGGTGTCAGGAATCATGGTGGCTTAAACAGGGACGCCCGCCGTTCGAAGAATCCTGCAGAATTCGGTGAACGGGCGGGCGTCGGTTGGTTGTGGTGTGGCGGACCTTGCAGTGGCCTGGCATGCCCCTAGTAGATGCGGGGGTTCCAGTACGGCGTGCTGGGAGCCTCGAACGCACTCCAGGCTTCGGTGGACTTGATGGGCGGGTTGTGTCCGCGGCCATCCTTCAACAAGGCTGAAATGGTGGCGGCGATTGCGGTGATGAGGACTACGACGAGGATGATTCCGAAGATTTCCATGCCTCCAGCCTGCTCCTGTGGAGGATCAAGAAACAGTGGCAGAAATGCCCCATTTAGATAATTTTCTGCCACACTGGAGATATGTTGACATCAGTTGCTGTGATCGTTGTCCCCAACTTCTCAGTCTTCGAATTCGGCACCGCTTTCGAGGTTTTCGGCATCGACCGATCGGATCGGGGTGCCGGCGTGCCAGCTTTCGATTTCCGGGTAGTTGCCCCGGAACCGGGAGACATCCGCATGAAGTCGGGGCTGTCCCTTCATGTAAACCTCGGCCTGGAAGCAGCGGCCGATGCTGATCTTGTGATCATGGCGCCCTTCGGACGGGACCAGGAAGTCCCCGAGTCCGTTCTGGACGCTTTACGTGCTGCCCACGCCAGGGGCGCCTGGGTGATGTCCATTTGTTCCGGTGCATATGCATTGGCCCGCGCCGGTTTGTTGGACGGGCGCCGTTGCACCACACACTGGCACTATTCTCAGGACCTGGCCAGCCGCTACCCGGCCGCGATGGTGGATGAGAACGTCCTCTACGTGCAGGACGGAACAATCATCACCAGCGCGGGGACGGCCGCCGGAATCGACGCATGCCTCCATCTGGTCCGGGAAGAGTTGGGGGCGAACGTGGCTGCAGCAATAGCGCGCGACATGGTGGTACCCCCGCATCGCGACGGCGGCCAGGCGCAATTCATTGACAGGCCCATGCCCCGCTGTGGTTCGGCACCCATGGAGGCGCTGCTGCGGTGGATGGTGGAACATCTGGACCAAGAGCACAGCGTGAACGATCTGGCTGCGCGGCTCCACATGTCTCCGAGGACGTTCGCCCGCAGATTCCGGGCGGAAACCGGGGCGACTCCTGCGGCATGGCTGAACTCCCAACGCGTGCTGCGTGCCCAGGAACTACTGGAAACCACCGAGCTGAACATCGATGAAATTGCCCGTGAAGCAGGGTTTGGACACTCGGTCCTGCTGCGCCACCATTTCACCAAGGTGCTGGACACGAGTCCGCAAAGTTACCGACGGGCCTTCCGGGGCCAGCTGGCAGAAGCCATCTAGGCTGTTGAAACTAACGGCGCCTGCTGCCCAGTTGTCCCCGTGACTCGGATCCTTCGGCTTTGGCGCATTCCACCAGTTCCTGCCAAGGACCCGTAACGGCGCGGTCCGGGAGAGTGGCCCGGCGTTGGCCCGCCCGGATGGAGTACATGAAGCGGTCCGGCTCGTTGACCTCCCGGGCCTGGTTCTTGGCTTCATCCCACGGGCAGGCCTCGACGATCGGAACCCACCGATCCTTCTCATCGGCAGAGACGGCGTCCACGCTCCAGATACGAGTCATCGCTGCGATTCCCCCACTGCGTTGGACGGTGATCTTCATGGCCGGCTGCTTCTCGTTCTTTTGTTCCGTGGTCAGCCAACCGGCAGGGAACGAAGCAAAAGTCCGGTCCCGCCACCTGACTAAACCTTGACCTTCACAGTCTCCCACGCCTTCAGGACGGCGTCATGCTCCGCTGAACCGGATCCGAAAAGTTCCTCTGCGGTAGCAACGGTGGTCTTGGCGAACTTTCCAAACGTGCACGTCACAGGAAGGCTTCCGCTGGTCAGCGTGCCGTACCAGATTTGGCCAGGGGCTTCCCACGCATGTCCGCCAAGCTCCGTAGCCACCACATGGAAAGCCTTGTTGGGGATGCCGGAGTTGATGTGGACACCGCCATTGTCAGCACTGGTCCGAACATAGGTATCCATGGAGTCCGGCTGCGGATCCTTGCCCAGGACGTCGTCGTCGTAGGCAGTGCCGGGAGCTTTCATGGAGCGCAGGGCGGCGCCCTGGACCTGGTCCGTAAACAGGCCCTCGCCGATCAGCCAGCTCGCCTGCGTTGCAGTCTCCTGCCTCAGGTACTGCTCCACGAGGACGCCAAAAACATCGGACATGGACTCATTAAGTGCCCCGGCCTGGTTCCGGTAGGCCAAATTGGCCGTGTACTGGGTAACGCCGTGAGCAAGTTCGTGGCCGATTACGCTGAGGGATTTGGTGAAGCGCTGGAAGATCTGCCCATCGCCATCGCCGAAAACCATCTGGGAGCCGTCCCAAAAAGCGTTGTCGTACAGCTTCCCGTAGTGGACAGTTGCATCCAGGACCAGGCCGGCATCGTCGATGGAATCACGGCCAAAGATCTCCCCATAGAGCCGGTGGGTACTCCCCAGGCCGTCGTAGGCCTCATCGGCAGCCACGTCCCCGGTAGGCGCTGCACCTTCCTTCCGGACCACGCGGCCGGGCAAGGCCTCTGAAGACTCAGCATCGTAAATGGTCCGCTTGGGCGGGCCCGGCTTGGCCTGGCGGGCGCTGGGAGGCGCCTGCGGAATGGGTGCTGTGCGAATGGCCTGCAAGTCTTTGATGTGCAGCAGCGATTCTTTGGCAGCCCTTGCCACAGCGCGCAGCCGGGGCTCGTTTTGGGCGGCTAACTTGCGAAGCATGTACGGCGGGACGATCGAGCACATCACGGCAAACCCCTTTAGCTATCAGTCTGACCAACTGAATTCAGCCTAGGAGGAGGGGCGGACATTTTTGTGGTGCAGGACCGGCAAGCCCCGAACTGATAGTCAGTACCCGGCACACTGAAATACCCCGCCTACGAAAATACCCCGCCGGCAAAACCGGCGGGGTATTCGTTGTGCCCTCGATAGGATTCGAACCTACGGCCTTCTGCTCCGGAGGCAGACGCTCTATCCCCTGAGCTACGAGGGCATCCAGGGTTCCCTCCGTTGCCGGTGGGACGTCCTAGAGCTTAGCAGCCACTGAGCCGCAAATGAAAACCCGGCGGCGCCACAGTGGGAAGGTGGGGATCATGCACCGTCAGTAGCCGGCGAACGAGTCCACATGGACCCTGCGGGCTCCTGCGCCGCGTGCTGCAGCGCGCAGTGCGTCCACACTTGCCGGTGAGCCGGAGACGAACACCTCCCGGTTCCCGATATCCGGAACCAGTTCCTTGAGGCGCGGGGCATCGATCCTGGAGTCGCCGGCGTCGAGCATGAACTGCGGGGGAGCGGACCCGTCCGCAAGCCGGGCTATCACGGTGGCGCCCGAGGCTTCCAGTTGTTCCACACCAGCCAACTCATCGCGGCTCTTGGCCAGGTACAGCACCACAGCATCCCGGTCAGCGTCCTTGGCCGCAAGCTGGGACAGAAAAGGGGTGATGCCGATTCCCGCAGCGATGAGCAGGACCGGTTTCCCGGCGTCGTTCGGCAGCACAAAGTCCCCACCCACGGCAGTTGCCGCAACAGTGTCTCCGGGGCGAAGCGCAAACAATGCTTTCTTCGCTGTGGAAAGGGGCTCAGCCGTGCCGACGCCGAAAGTGACTTCCTCTGCGCCGGGCGGGCTGGTGATGCTGAAGACCCTGCGACGCCCCTTACCGTCCGAGCCTGCGTGGGGAAGGTTCAGCTCCATATACTGCCCGGCTGCAAAACGCACCGGCCTGCGTGGTTCAAAGCTGAATTCAGTGCTGGCAGGGGTAAGTGGGCGTGAGCCCTTGAAGGTCAGCTGGACGCCACCGCGTTGACCCAGGAAGAAAGCAATGAGGTTGCCCAGCAGCAGTGCCAGTTCCGGGGAATTGGCAATGAAACCGAAGTTGTACGGAACCGCGAAGACAACACCCACGACGGCGGCAAGCACCAACTGCTGCCAGCGGCGGGGAGGCAAGGTGAGAGGCTCGGAAAGCATGAAGCCCACGAAGAACAGCAACGGCCGTTGCGCCAGGGACTGCCACAAGGCCTGGCCAACGGTCATATCGCGGCTGAGCAGCTCCACGGTAATGACGCTGGTGGCAACTGCCAGGAAAACGGCGGCCATCAGCATCTTCCGGGTGCGGTACAGGACCAGCACCACTCCCGGGACCAGAAGCCACAACATGGAAGGGGTGGCAGCCCACCACGTGGCGATGTTCAACCCTGTCAGGCCCGTAATGAAGGCTCCTGCGGCGGCCGGGTTGAAAATATGCCGCCCACGGAAGGCCAGCGCATACTTGGAGACGCTGGCCAGCACGCACGCCAGAGCAACGCCGGCCATATCCATCACCCCAAAGGCGGGCCAAAACAGGAAATACAGCAGCAGCCCGGTGATCAGCGAGGACTCTGTGTGCGGCTTGACGCCGAAAATCCTGGCAAGCAAGCTGTTGGATGCGTAGGTCACGCCCAGGCAAAGCACTAAATGGACCACCATCTCAGGCAGGCCGAACGTCAACCACCCCAAGAGGTTCAGGACCATGCTATAGGCCGCCAGAATGCCCAGCACCCAGAGAATCAGGCGGTACATAGTGAAGCGGCCCAACCAGGTGTCCACTCGGGACTTAGCGGCAATCATGTGAACAGTCTCCCCTCAAAACGGTTCGAAAACGCGGCGGAACCACTGGAAGACACGGTTAGCCACGAGAAGTCGAACTCACCTTCCAGCCGGGGTGGTTCGACCATAAACAACGCCGTAGCCAGCGCATCCGCCACCAGCGCGCTCGCGGCCACGGTCCACGTGGCCACCGTGGTGCCTATTGGCTTGCCCGTAGTCCCATCCAGAACATGGTGAAGACCGTCTCCCCAAGTACGGCGGTTCGAAGCGGACGCGCACAATGCAGCATTATCCAACTCCAGGGTGCCTATGGCCTGCCGTGGGTTGTAGGGGTGCTCCAAGGCAACGGTGACCGGATGGTCGCCGGCGTGCAGCATGTCGCCGCTTCCATCCACCAGAAAGTCGCTTTGCCCTTGCTCCCTCAGGACATCGCCCAGCAGGTCAACGAGTTGGCCCTTGCCGGCGGCTCCCACGTCCAGCACCACAGGCTCCCTTGCAGCCAACTCAGGTCCCGACCAGTGGAGGACATCCTCCCAGCGGGGCGGGGCCAAAGGACTCCCGGAAGGAGCAAGCGCGTAGGAGGAGTCATAACCCAGCCGCTCCAGGCTGCTGCCGATCAAGGGGGTCAATGCGCCGTCACTGATGCGATACAGAGCCGAATACACCTCCTGGAGGGCGGCGGCATGTCCCGGCAAGCTGATCACGCCCGGAGCACGGGACAGGCCGGAGACCAGGGAATCGGACCTGAACCGTGACCACGTATGGTCGTACTCCGCGACGGTCTCCAGCAACTCCTCCTGGATGCCGGGAGCAAGATCCCCGGGCGTCGAAATCTCCCATTGAGTACCGATCCCTTCGAAGCTGAAAGTGCTCCATCCAGGGTGCGGCATGGCCCCTACTTGGCCTGGGACTTGATCTGTTCCACGGCTTCGTTGAAGCCGCCGGACGTCAGCGACGATCCAGCCACCTTGGAGACGTTGAGTTCGTCGATGTCCTTTCCAACGATCTGCCCGGCGATGCCACCGGCAAACTCACCCTGGAACTTCTTGGTATTGGGGTTTGAAGGGTGGACCGTGATGTTCACCGCAGAAACCTTGTCTGCAGCCAGCGTCAGTTCAACGCCCACTTTTTCCTGGCCATTGGGAGAGGTGTACGTGCCGTCGGCGCTGTAGGTTCCGTCCTTATAAGTGGACGCGCCGGTGGAAGCGACAGCCGCTGACGAGGACGTGCCTGCAGAAGTTGGGCTGCCGGTGGCTGCCTGTCCGCCATCCTCTGTAGCCGGAGTACGGGTTGTGGGGGCTTCAGTTGTGGGGGCGCAGGCAGCGGCTGTTCCAATGATGGAGAGGCCGGCGAAACCAACGTAGAGGCTCTTACGGAGTGGCGTAGTCATGTTCTGCTCGTTTCAACTGGGACGTCCACTGAACGTCTCGGTGGGCCGGTATTGATCTATGGACGTTTATTGGTCTATGGACATTTTCATCAGGATTGCTGGGAGTACCGGGATGGCCAACGAGGCCACCTCCTACGTGTTCATAACGTCAAAATCAGCGTAATGGTTCAGTCTGTGCTGCCAGGAAGCGGTAACTGAGAACTGCCTGAGTTCGCAGTATCCACATACGGGACCCTCAATTCCGCGACTTTGCGGGCCCCCGGTAGGCTAGGAGCGTGACTCCCGAAGAACTCTCTGCTGCCATATCCGCCTGCCTTAAGGACGCCGTCTCCAGCGGCGAAATCACCTTGACGGAATCTGCCGTGCCTGAATCCGTGCGAGTGGAGCGACCCAAGAACCGGGATCATGGAGATTGGGCCACCAACATTGCCCTGCAGCTCTCCAAGCAGGCCGGCATGAATCCTCGCGAATTCGCCGGAATCCTCAGCAATCACCTGCAAGGCATTCCCGGTGTTACCGGTGTGGAAATTGCCGGTCCCGGCTTCCTCAATATCACTGTGGATGCTGCCACGGCGGGCGCCCTCGCCAAGGCCATTGTCGAGGCCGGCGCCAGTTACGGCACCAACCAGGCGCTCGCCGGCCGGGTTGTTAACATGGAGTTCGTTTCGGCGAACCCCACTGGCCCGCTGCACATCGGGCACACCCGCTGGGCGGCCTTGGGCGACGCGATCGCACGGGTCCTGCGCGCTTCCGGTGCAGACGTCACCGCTGAGTACTACATCAACGACGCCGGCTCGCAGATGAACGTTTTTGCCAACTCCGTCCTCTCCCGTCTTCATGGCCGTGGCGTTCCGGAGGGTGGCTACCCGGGTGAATACATTCGTGAACTTGGCGACGAAGTCCTCAAGGCCCATCCCGGAATCCGTGAGCTGACGGACGAGGCGGCCCTCCCTGTTATCCGTGCTGCTGCCTATGAGGCCCAAATGGCGGACATCAAAGCCACCCTGGCTGAGTTCGGCGTGGAGTTCGATGTCTTCTTCTCGGAGAAGGAACTGCACGACGCCGGTGCGATCGAATCCGCCGTGGCCCGCCTTCGCGAGCAGGGTCACGTGTTCGACGACGGCGGTGCTGTTTGGTTGCGCACCACGGACTTCGGCGACGACAAAGACCGCGTGATGATCCGCGCCAATGGTGAGCCCACATACTTTGCTGCGGACGCCGCGTACTACCTTTCAAAGAAGGACCGCGGATTTACTGAGAAGATTTACCTTCTCGGCGCTGACCACCACGGGTACATCAACCGCCTGAAGGCCATTGCGGCCTGCGCCGGTGATGACCCTGAGGTCAACATCGAAGTCCTGATTGGCCAGCTGGTGTCCGTCAATGGTGCCAAGCTGTCCAAGCGCGCCGGCAACATCATCGAGCTCAAGGACCTGATCTCCTGGCTTGGGAAAGATGCCGTCCGGTACTCGCTTGCCCGGTTCCCTGCCGACTCGCCGTTGACGTTGGACCCGGAGCTGCTGAAGAAGCACAGCAACGAGAACCCTGTGTTCTACGTGCAGTACGCCCATGCACGGTCCCGCGGAACGGCGCGCAATGCAGCCGAAGCAGGCGTGGAGCGTCAGGTTGATGGCGTGGATGCCTTCGACGCCTCGCTTCTTGACCACGCCACGGAAAACGAGTTGCTGTCCTACCTGGGGAGTTACCCGTCCATTGTGGCCAAGGCCGCAGAACTCCGCGAACCCCACCGTGTTGCCCGCCACTTGGAGGTCATTGCAGGGGCCTATCACCGCTGGTATGACGCCTGCCGGGTATCGCCCCAGGGTGATGACCCCGTCCTGGACGTCAACCGCAGCCGCCTCTGGCTTAACGACGCCACCAGCCAGGTGCTGGCCAACGGACTTGAACTGCTGGGCGTTTCCGCGCCGGAACGGATGTAGGACCATGAACACAGCTGCTGACCACGCATCTCCGCTCGCTCCTGAATGGTTGAGCGTCCCGGCGGACCTCAACGCGCTGCAGGAACCCATGTGGGCTGCCGGCGTCGGGAAAAACGACGCCGGTGAAGTCACCGTTGACGGTATGTCCGTCAGTGAGCTCAAGAAACAGTTCGGAACTCCGCTGTTTGTCATGAGCGAATCGGATTTTCGAGCCCGGGCAAGGGCGTTCAAAGACTCCTTCGACGCTGCCTTCGCTGACATTTGCGGGGGAGTGGACGTCTACTACGCAGGAAAGTCCTTCCTGTGCACTGCAGTGGCCAGCTGGGTAGCAGAAGAGGGCCTGCGCCTGGATACGTGCTCCGGAGGCGAGCTCGCCGTCGCCGCCCGCGCTGGGATTGATGGCTCCAACCTGGGCCTGCATGGCAACAACAAATCAGATGCGGAGATCAACCGCGCACTGGACATGGGGCTTGGCAGGATCGTTGTGGACAGCCTCGACGAACTTGAGCGGGTGGCCAAGATCGCCTCCGGCCGGGGCGAGGTTGCCAAAGTCATGCTGCGCCTGACCCCTGGGGTGCACGCACACACCCACGAGTTCATCGCTACGGCACATGAGGACCAAAAGTTTGGCCTTTCCATGGCTGAGGACTCCACTGATGAAGCCGGACTGTCCGCAGCCGAGGAAGCGGTGGCTGCAGCAACGTCATACCCCAGCATCGAACTCCTGGGACTCCATTGCCACATCGGCTCGCAGATCTTCGAGCCGGACGGCTTTGCTGTGGCAGCGGAGAAGCTTTTGGGCTTCCTTGCCGCCATGCAAGCCAAGTACTCAATCGTCATGCCAGAGCTTGACCTCGGTGGAGGTTACG
The DNA here is from genome assembly GCF_041549525.1 of Paenarthrobacter aurescens. Lineage (NCBI taxonomy): Bacteria > Bacillati > Actinomycetota > Actinomycetes > Micrococcales > Micrococcaceae > Paenarthrobacter > Paenarthrobacter aurescens. The sequence continues at coordinate 2,649,791 of NZ_CP157456.1, read as the reverse complement.
GAATTGCCTACACCCCGGTTGATACCCCACGGCCGCCAGCCGAGATCGCGCAGGCAATGGCCGCCGTTGTGCGTTCCACGTGCGCTGAGCTGAACATCACACCGCCGCGTATCTCCATTGAACCCGGACGCGCGATTGTGGGCAGCACTACCTTCACCCTGTACGAAGTGGGCACCCTCAAAACGGTCCGCGTTGATGCCCCTGAAGGTGAAGAGGGACTGAAGAACGTTACGTATCCGCGACGCTATGTGTCGGTGGACGGCGGAATGAGCGATAACGCCCGCCCGGTGCTTTACGACGCGGATTATTCGGCAATTTTGGCTTCGCGGGACTCTGACGCCGATCCGCAGCTGTCCCGAGTAGTGGGCAAACATTGCGAGAGCGGCGACATAGTTGTTAGAGATGTATATCTGCCCGCGGATGTGGCAGCCGGTGATTTGCTCGCAGTACCGGGTACCGGCGCCTACTGCTGGGCCCTCTCCAGCAACTACAACTACCTGGCCCGGCCTGGCGTTGTCGCTGTGCGCGACGGAGCCGCCCGGCTGATTGTCCGCGGGGAAACCGAAGAAGATCTCTTGAACCGCGACATGGGAGTGGCGAATGTCTGAAGTGCGAACCTTGAAGGTGGCCCTGCTGGGCTGTGGCAACGTTGGGGCCCAGGTTGCGCGGATTCTGATTGACGACGCCGAGGCCCTTGCTGCCCGCAGCGGCGCCCGCCTGGAACTTTCCGGCATCGCCGTACGCAACATCGAATCTCCGCGCGACGTCGAACTGCCGCGGGAACTGTTCACCACTGACGCGCACACCCTGGTCAAGGACGCGGACCTGGTCATCGAGCTCATGGGCGGGATCGAGCCGGCCAGGTCCCTGATCCTCACTGCCATCCAAAACGGCGCATGCGTTGTCACCGGAAACAAGGCACTCCTGGCACAGGATGGGCCCACGCTCTACGAAGAGGCGGACAAGGCCGGAGTCCAGCTCTCCTACGAGGCCGCCGTCGCCGGGGCCATCCCCATCCTGCGCCCCATACGCGACAGCCTGTCCGGAGACCGCATCACCCGTGTGCTGGGCATTGTTAACGGCACCACCAATTTCATCCTCGATCAGATGGATACCACGGGCGCGCAGTTCGCCGATGCCCTGGCTGAAGCACAGCGTCTGGGCTACGCCGAAGCGGACCCCACCGCCGATGTTGAAGGCCACGACGCCGCAGCGAAGGCAGCGATCCTTGCGTCCTTGTCCTTCCACACGCGCTTCTCGCTGGACGATGTCTATTGCGAAGGGATCACCAAGGTCAGTGCTGCCGACATCGCCTCGGCAAAGGAAGCCGGCTTTGTGATCAAGCTGCTGGCCATCGCTGAGAAGATCGAGTCAGCGGAGAACGGCAGCGGTATTTCCGTGCGGGTTCACCCCACACTCCTGCCGCGCGAACACCCGCTGGCTGCTGTTCGCGGCGCCTTCAACGCGGTGTTCATTGAGGCGGAGAACGCCGGTGAACTGATGTTCTACGGACAAGGCGCGGGCGGAACGCCCACCGCATCCGCGGTGCTGGGCGACCTCGTTTCCGCAGCCCGGCGTTTGGTTCTGGGCGGCCCTGGCCGAACGGAAACCACCACGGGACACGTTCCGGCACTGGCCATCGATGCCTCCACAACGAGCTACTACATAGGCTTGGACGTCGCAGACCAAGCCGGGGTGCTGGCCCGGATTGCGCACATCTTTGCGGAAAACGGCGTTTCAATCGAAACCATGCGCCAAACCATCCACCGCGACTCTGCCTCGAACGTTGAGTCAGCCGAGCTGAAAATCGTGACGCACCGTGCGTCCGAAGCTGCACTCGCGGCAACCGTCGAGGCCGTCAAAGGCCTGGACGTCATCAATTCTGTAACATCCGTACTGCGGGTAGAAGGGGTCTAAGTGGCTCACCAATGGCGCGGAGTAATCCGCGAATACGCTGATCGTTTGCCGGTAACGGAAGCCACCAAGGTCATCACCCTCGGCGAGGGCGGCACGCCGCTCGTCCACGCGCAGAAGCTTTCCGAGCTGACGGGGTCTGAGGTCTACCTGAAGGTCGAAGGGATGAACCCCACGGGTTCGTTCAAGGACCGTGGCATGACCATGGCCATGACGGCTGCTGTGGAGGCCGGTGCCAAGGCCGTAGTTTGTGCCTCTACGGGCAACACCTCTGCTTCGGCTGCAGCCTATGCAACCGCCGCCGGCCTCAAGTGTGCAGTGCTGGTGCCGGAGGGCAAAATCTCCATGGGTAAGCTGAGCCAGGCCATTGCCCACGGCGCCACGCTGCTCCAGGTTGACGGCAACTTTGATAACTGCCTGGACATCGCCCGGAAACTTGGCGAGGCCTACCCGGTGTTCCTGGTTAACTCCGTCAACCCGGCTCGTATCCAGGGCCAGAAGACCGGTGCCTTCGAAGTTGTGGACAGCTTGGGTGACGCACCTGATATCCACGTATTGCCCGTGGGTAACGCCGGCAACATCACCGCCTACTGGAAGGGCTACAAGGAGTACTCCGCGCCTTTCGAGACCGCCAACGGAACGCTTCCGGCAGTATCCACCAAGACGCCGGTCATGTGGGGCTTCCAAGCTGCAGGTGCCGCCCCGTTCGTTGCCGGCCACCCCATCACTGAGCCTGACACGATCGCTACGGCCATCCGCATCGGCAACCCGGCCTCCTGGGAGACGGCAGTTGCCGCCCGTGACGAATCGGGCGGTTTGATCGAGGCTGTTACTGATGAAGAGATTCTCGATGCCCACCGCTGGTTGTCCGCCAAGGAAGGCGTTTTCGTCGAACCCGGCTCCGCTGCCGGTGTTGCTGGCTTGATCAAGAAGCACGCTGCAGGCGAAGTACCGTCGGGCAAGACAATCGTTATCACCGTCACCGGTCACGGACTCAAGGACCCGCAGTGGGCCCTCCGTACAGAAGACGGCAGCGATGTCCAGCCGGTAAAGGTACCGAACGACGTCGTCACCGTTGCCGCAGAACTGGGACTGGAAGAAAACTAAGAGTGGAATCAACGCAGCCCACCGCGACCGATCGTGCACTCGTCGCGGCAGGCCAGCGGCTGACCGTCAAGGTCCCTGGTACAAGTGCCAACCTGGGCCCCGGTTACGACAGCCTCGGCTTGGCTTTATCCATATACGACACCTTGACGGTGGAAACCCACAACACCGGAGAGCTCGAATTCGAGCTCTCCGGTGAGGGCGCGGACACCCTTCCGCGCGACGCCAGTCACTTGGTGGTGCGCGCTATCGATCTCGCCCTGGAACGCCTTGGCTTCCAGCGGTCCGGCCTGAAAATCATTGCGGACAACGTCAACCCGCATGGTAGGGGACTGGGGTCTTCGGCGTCAGCAGTAGTTGCTGCCGTCTCCGCCGCCAATGCACTGGTCCCGGAGGAGTCCCGGCAGGACCGTGACTGGATCCTGCAGTTGACCAGCGAGATTGAAGGGCACCCGGACAACGTGGCTCCCGCTATTTTCGGCGGACTGGCGCTGTCATGGCAGGACAGCGAGCAGTACAGCAGTACGCGTGCGGACGTCGCATCATCTGTCATCCCGGTAGTGGCGGTACCGGATTACGAACTTGCCACTGAGACCGCGCGTGGACTGCTGCCGGCTTCAGTTGGCCACCATGCCGCTGCAATGAATTCCGGACGTGCGGCGCTGTTGATTCACGCGCTCACTGCCAATCCCGCCCTGCTGCTTCCCGGCACGGAAGACTATCTCCACCAGAGCTACCGGGCACAGGCCATGCGTCCCAGCGCAGACCTCCTCGCGGCATTGCGGAGCGCAGGCCATGCTGCTGTTGTCTCCGGTGCCGGGCCTACGGTGATGGTGCTGGCAAATGGTGCGGACCAAGCCGCAGCCGTTGTTGAATTCATCGAGGCATTCACCTCGGACAACACACCCGAAGTGGGTTGGCGCGTGATGACGCTGGCTGTAGACGTTCAAGGTGCTAGAGTGGAAGTGCACCGCCGGTAAAGCCGCGGGCAGTTCCCTGATTTTGGATCTCGGTGTTTCGCCGTACCTTTCGTCAACTGTGCCAACGTTGGTGGTGTCGTCTCTTTCCGGCCTGTCTCAGGTGCCGCAGAAAACACTCTGTTCCCTGAAAGCTACGCCGGCTGTCCGGGCAACTGGATCCAGTGATGACGATCAGTATCCGGCCCTGTTGGCCACAATCCATCAGGCACGGCCCAAATCACCGGCTGCAGATCTGAACTGCAGCCCAGAACAAATCATCGCGTCCAGCTCTCGCTCTGGACGCCGTCGAGGGGGAAGGATCCTTCGTGACAGAAACCACTGAGCTGGCTTCAGCTGTGGACACAACATCTTCTGCTGCTGATTCGTCAACTGCAGCAACCACCAAGAGCAGCGGCCTTGCAGGCCTTAAGCTCGCCCAGCTCCAGGCTCTTGCGAGCCAGCTGGGCATCTCCGGGGGATCCCGTATGCGCAAGGGGGATTTGGTAACGGCCATTTCGGCACATCGTGCCGGAACATCCACCACCAAGGCCCCTGCCAAGGCGTCCAAGGCCACGGCGAAGGCAACTGCGGCCAAGGAAGCCCCGGCTGCAGAGCCGAAGGCCACCCAGGAAAGCAGCGCACCTGTTGAGGCAGTTGCCGCCGAAGCCCCGGCCCAGGAAGCACCTCGCGGCCGTGGTCGTGGCCGCAGTCGCCGCGCAACCAGTGATGGAGTCGTTGCAGCTGCCGAGGCCGCTGCTGCCCCTGCCGAGCCCGCAACCGCACCGGCTGCTGAAGCTCCGGCCGCGGTGGAAACCAGCGAAGCTGCAACCGAGCGTCGTCAGCCTCGTACCCGCAACCGTCGCCGTGGCGAAGCTGCCGCAGCGCCTGCCGAGGCAGCAGAAGCGCCGGCCGCCGAACAGCGTGCTGACCGCGCAGAACAGCGTGAGCAGCGTGCTGACCGCAGCGAACAGCGCGAACAGCGTGCCGACCGCGCCGAACAGCGCGAACAGCGTGCCGATCGCAGCGAACAGCGTGCAGACCGCACCGAACAGCGCGAGCAGTCCGATTCGGGCGAGCAGCAGCGCGAGCGTCGCGAGAACACCCGCGGCCGTCGGGAAGAGAACAACGACGGCGACGACACCGGCAACCGCCGAAACCGTCGGAATCGTAGGGACCGCAATGACCAGAGCGACCGGAGCGATCGTCGTGGGGGTCAGGACAGCCGTGACGGGAACACCCGCAGCGACCGCTTCCGTGACCGCAATGAACGTCGCCGTGGCCGCGCGCAGGGACCGGACGTTGACGACGTCGAGGTTACCGAAGATGATGTCCTGCTTCCCGTAGCAGGCATCCTGGATGTGTTGGAAAACTACGCGTTCATCCGCACATCCGGCTACCTTCCCGGCGCAAATGACGTCTACGTTTCCCTGGCACAGGTCAAGAAGTACAACCTCCGCAAGGGCGACGCCGTCGTCGGTGCCATTCGCGCACCCCGTGACGGTGAAGACCGCAGCCAGCAGTCGGCGCGCCAGAAGTTCAACGCGCTTGTCCGCGTCACTTCGGTCAATGGCAAGACGCCGGAAGAGCTCAAAGACCGCGTTGAGTTCGCCAAGCTCGTCCCGCTGTACCCGTCCGAGCGCCTGCGCCTCGAGACCGACCCCAAGAAGATCGGCCCGCGTGTTATAGACCTCGTGGCCCCGATCGGCAAGGGCCAGCGTGGTCTGATCGTTTCCCCGCCGAAGGCCGGTAAGACGCTCATCCTGCAGTCCATTGCGAACGCAATCACCACCAACAACCCTGAGGTCCACCTCATGATGGTGCTGGTTGACGAACGTCCTGAAGAAGTCACGGACATGCAGCGCACCGTCAAGGGCGAGGTCATTGCCTCCACCTTCGACCGTCCCGCAGACGACCACACCACGGTGGCGGAACTCTCCATCGAACGCGCAAAGCGCCTCGTGGAAATGGGTATGGACGTGGTGGTCCTGCTGGACTCCATGACCCGCCTGGGCCGTGCATACAACCTGGCAGCACCGGCTTCCGGCCGTATCCTGTCCGGTGGTGTGGATTCTGCAGCACTGTACCCGCCCAAGCGCTTCTTCGGTGCAGCCCGCAACATTGAAAACGGCGGCTCCCTGACCATCCTTGCAACCGCGCTCGTGGAGACCGGCTCCAAGATGGACGAAGTCATCTTCGAAGAGTTCAAGGGCACCGGCAACATGGAGCTCCGCCTGTCCCGCCAACTGGCAGACAAGCGCATCTTCCCGGCCGTGGACGTCAATGCCTCCGGTACGCGCCGCGAAGAGAACCTGCTCTCGCCTGAAGAAGTCAAGATCATGTGGAAGCTGCGCCGCGTCCTTTCCGGACTGGAGCAGCAGCAGAGCCTTGAACTGCTGACCAACAAGATCCGGGAGACCCAGAGCAACGTCGAGTTCCTCATGCAGGTTCAGAAGACGACGCTCGGAGCGAAGTCGGACAACGACAAATAGCGTTATCTGGGGTGGGGCCGTCGAGTAATTTTGCCGGCCCCGCCCCTTCGCGTTGCTGCTGACGTACTGCGTACGTCGGCAGCAACGCTACGACAGGCCCGATGCCACTCCCGGGCCGGCAAAATTACATGACGGCGGTCAGGTCACCTTGAGCGTTACCGTCACCTTCGCTGGCCGGCTTATTTGAGCGGTTGGTCGTTAAGTCACCAATCGTCGCAACTAGACTTGTCTGCGAGTCGAAAGAGGTTTGAAAATGTTTGAGTCCGTACAGGGATTGCTTGATGAGCATGCTGCAATTCAGGCGCAGCTCAGTGATCCTGCTGTTTATGCCGATCAGTCTGCTGCCAGGAAGTTGGGCCGGCGTTCGGCTCAGCTTCAAGGAATTGTGGAGGCGTACAACAAGTGGCGCGGGCTCAACGATGACCTGGAAGCTGCCAAGGAGATGGCAGACGAAGATCCCGAATTCGCAGCTGAGGTTGTGCAGCTGGAGGAGCAGATCCCTGCGGCCCAGGAGCGGCTGCGTCGCCTTCTGATTCCGCGTGATCCTGATGACGCCCGCAACGTGATCCTTGAAGTGAAGGGCGGCGAAGGCGGCGACGAAGCTGCGTTGTTCGCCGGTGACCTTTTGCGGATGTACATGCGTTACGCCGAATCGCGTGGTTGGAAGACCGAGATGATCTCCGCCACAGAATCTGATCTTGGTGGATACAAGGATGTTGCAGTGGCCATCAAGGGCAACTCCAATGACCCCGCACAGGGCGTATTTGCCCGTTTGAAGTTCGAGGGCGGCGTCCACCGCGTCCAGCGTGTGCCTGTCACGGAATCCCAGGGCCGCATCCACACCTCGGCCGCCGGCGTGCTGGTGCTTCCCGAAGTTGATGAGCCCGAAGAGCTTGAAATCAACCAAAATGACCTCAAGATCGACGTTTACCGTTCATCAGGTCCGGGTGGACAGTCTGTGAACACCACTGACTCTGCTGTTCGCATTACCCACTTGCCCACGGGCATTGTTGTGGCCATGCAGAATGAAAAGTCGCAGTTGCAGAACCGTGAAGCCGGTATGCGCGTTCTCCGCGCCCGTCTCCTTGCCCACCAGCAGGAACAGATCGACGCCGCCAACTCCGAACAGCGCAAGTCACAGATCCGCACCATGGACCGTTCGGAGCGCATCCGCACGTACAACTTCCCGGAGAACCGCATCGCCGATCACCGCACCGGTTACAAGGCTTACAACCTTGACGCCGTGATGAATGGCGACTTGGAGCCGGTGATCCAGTCTGCCATTGAAGCGGACGAGCAGGCGCGGCTGGACGCAATCGGCGAATAACGAGCTGCAATACAGCGGCGCCGGACGAACACAGCAGAGTACATACATGACGTTTTACCAAGGCCAGAGCCTCGCGGACGCTGTCCGCGAGGCCACTGCCGTATTATCCGACGCCGGTGTGCCCAGCCCGCGCGTTGACGCGGAGTTGCTTGCCGACCACCTGCTGGGCGTAGGCCTGGGGCGGCTGCGCGCGATGATGCTCGGCGATTCAGCCGCACCTGAGGGCTACGGTGAACTGGTGGAAGAACGGGCCGGACGCGTACCCCTGCAGCACATCACCGGGGTCGCGTATTTTCGACACCTTGAGTTACGCGTGGGGCCGGGCGTTTTCATACCCCGCCCTGAAACGGAATCGGTTGTTCAGTTGGTCATCGATCACCTCTCAGGGATCGCCAACCCCAAGGTAGTGGACCTGGGTACCGGGTCCGGGGCAATTGCCGGATCTGTGGCCTTTGAGGTTCCGGGCGCAGAAGTTCATGCGGTGGAATACAGCACCCTTGCCCATGCTTGGGCCGCCCGGAATCTGGAACCACTCGGCGTCACCCTAATACAAGGCGATCTACGGGACGCCCTCCCCGAGCACAACGGAACCTTCGACGTCGTGGTGTCCAATCCGCCGTACATCCCGGCCGAAGCGATTCCCACAGAGCCTGAAGTTGCCCTGCACGATCCCCCGGAGGCGTTGTACGGCGGGGGAGCGGACGGCATGGTACTTCCGACGGCGGCAGCGGCCTCAGCGGCCCGCCTCCTTAAACCCGGTGGGTATTTTGTTATGGAGCACGCGGAGGTCCAGGCTGCATGGATAGCGGGCATGCTGCAACGAACCGGACGTTGGAACAACGTCTCCACGCACTACGACCTGAACGGCAAGGAACGTGCCACCAGCGCGATACTGGCAAGCCCGTCTCCTGAATGAGTGAAAGAATAGCGCTGTGACCACAACCTATAACTGCACTTCCGATGACCAGCGGGCTGAAGGGCTCAAGCACGCCCAACGAGCCATCAGCGAAAAGAAGTGCGTCGTGCTGCCAACGGACACGGTCTACGGTATTGCCGCAGATGCCTTTTCGCCGCTGGCAGTGACCATGTTGTTGGCTTCCAAAGGCCGCAGCCGGCAAATGCCTCCGCCAGTCCTGATTCCCCGGGTCAATGCCCTGGACGGACTTGCCACCGACGTACCGGCCGATGCCCGGGCGCTGGCTCAAGCTTTCTGGCCCGGTGGGCTGACCCTGATCCTGCACGCGCAGCCATCCCTGGACTGGGACCTCGGCGAAACCAAGGGCACCGTGGCCCTCAGGATGCCTGATGACCAAATCGCTTTGGATCTGCTCGGGCTCACCGGTCCTTTGGCTGTTTCATCGGCAAACCGGACAGGCCAGGAAGCGGCGCAGACTGCCTCAGAAGCCCGTCTTCAATTGGCCGAGTCCGTTGAGGTCTATCTAGAAGGCGGCTTCCGTCCAATCAAGGGCACTACTGCTTTGCCCTCGACGATCGTCGATGCCACATCAACACCGTTCCGCTTAGTGCGCCAGGGAGCCATAGAGCTGGAGCGGCTCCGCGAGATCGTTCCGTCGATGCTGGGTATTGGCGAGACGAGTCCTGCCGAGGCGCCGGCTGCTGAGGAATCGCCTGTTGCAGAAGACGCGCCGGTTGTTCAGGACGCGCCGGTTGTTCAGGACGCGCCGGTCGAAGTAACTGAAGCCGCCGCCGTCGAGAACTCAAGCCAGGACACGGTGAAGCCGGAGGCCTCCACCGAAGCCAAGTCCGAATGATTCCACAGCGCCAACGCGTCCCCGTCCTTGACGTCGACGCCACTCCAATGCGCGTCGAAGAGGTTGTCGATGCCATGGGTGAGCTGATCGCCGCCGGCGGATCCGCCACCGTTCTGGGACACAACCTTCACAGCATCACGTTGTTTCACTCCCGCCCGGATGTCCGCGCCTTGTATGAGAACAGCCCGGTTGTCCTGCTGGATGGAGCTCCTGTGGCCATGCTGTGGGGTCTTGCACACAGGGGTTCGGTCCAAGCTCAAGATGAGGGAACCATGGCGTACCGGCTCGGCTCCATGGACTGGATCCCGGAGCTGGGAAAGGTCAAGGGCCTGGAGCGAATCGCTGTAGTTGGAGCCGGCCGGACTGCGAATACGACGGCGGTGGCCCGGTTGCGCGCCATCATGCCGGATGCAGCAGTGGACGGAATGCCCGGTGAGGGGTGGGACAGCGCCTTGGAAGAGGCGGTGGTGGGCTGGCTGAGGGATTTCCGGCCCCAAGTAGTCCTGATCGGACTCGGGATGCCCCTTCAGGAAACCGTCCTGCACCGTAGGCTCGCAGAATTGCCGCCTGCTGTTTACTGTGCTGTAGGCGGTGCCATTGAACAGGTTGCAGGAGTCCAAAAACTGGCTCCACGCTGGCTCGGACGCCTGGGGCTCGAATGGGCGTGGCGCCTGCTCCTTCACCCGGGCCGGGTGGCCTACAGAGTTTTCGTCGAACCTTGGAAGCTGGCAGGCCTGCTGATCAGGCGCCGCTTCAACCATCCAAAACCAAAGGCAAGTAAATGACGTCCCAACCCGTTGTGGTGGCTGTTGTAGTGACCTATAACCGGCGTGAACTCCTCCAGACCACCCTGGACGGCATCGCCGCAGGTACTCAGGTACCGGATGCCGTAGTCATCGTGGACAACGCTTCCACGGACGGCACCGCGGAGTTCCTCCGGCAATACCACGGTCCCCTGACAACGGATGTGGTCACACTGAACACCAACGTCGGCGGTGCCGGTGGCTTCGTGGTGGGCATGGAGCGTGCAGTGCTCGATCACGCTGCGGACCACGTATGGATCATGGACGACGACACCGAGCCGCAGGCCAACGCCCTGCGGGAAGCCTTGGACGTTTCCGTGTCCTACTTCAGGCTAACGGGGGAGGCCCCGGCCTTCATCGCCAGCCGTGTGGTGTGGACCGATGGTCGGGACCACCCCATGAACCGCATGCGGCCCCGGATGGGCGCAAGTGAAAGCCAGCGCAGCGCAGCTGTCCGGCTGGGTGCAACCCAGATCCGGAGCGCTTCCTTCGTATCGGTGTTGATCCGTGCTGAGGAAATCCGGAAACACGGCCTGCCCATAGCGGACTACTTCATCTGGAACGACGACCTCGAGTACACCGCCAGAATTTCCCGGCGGGGGACGGCCCTGACCACCAACGCTTCGGTGGCCAACCACCACACCAAGGTCTTTGGTGATGCCGGAGCCGATCCCGGCCCGCGTTTCTACTACGAGGTACGGAACAAACTCTGGGTTTACACCCGCTCCAACGCTTTGGCTCCCTGGGAAAAAATCCTGTTTACCGGTGCTTCGCTGCGCAACTGGACCCGCACGATTGCCGCTTCGCCAAACCGTAAGGTGCTGTTGGTGGGGCTCTTCAAGGGCCTGCGCCATAGCCTGAAAGCCCCTCGCTCCAACACTCAGGTGCTCGAAGGCGTCTACGCATTGCGCGATGTTCTGGAGCCTGTTCGGTAAGAGCCGCGCAGCTTGATCTGAGCCAAACACGCTGGGGCTCGGCGGCTGCATCACAGGCTGGTCACGGCCGTTGGCATTAGTATCGTGACTAGAGTCCACAGAAATCCCGCAACATTCGGCACAGCCGGTGCAGGCATGGCGACGGAGAAGTTCCATTTATCCAAAGACAGAATTCCACACCTTGGGCTGCGCTCAATTTCGAGGTAGAGCGCGCCGGCTGCGTGCAGTGATCCAGGCTAACGGCCTATGCATCGGGCTGCTTTTTGGGGCTGCCTCATGATCATGTACATGCTGATGGCCCTTACAGCGGCCATAGTGTCGTACGCCGGGACGTGGGGCGCCCGCGTTGTGGGAAACAAACTGCGGTTGTACCAACCCATCCGCAGCCGTGACATGCACTCGGCCCTGATCTCCAAACTTGGCGGGCTGGGCATTTTTGTGGGTTTCTTCGCCGCTTTGGTGGTGGCGAGCAATTCCTTCTTCGTCAAGGACATCTTCAGGCACAACGATGCCCCTTGGGGCATTCTGGCCGGTGCCGTGGTGATCGTTGCCGTAGGCGTCGCGGATGACATCCTGGACATCCGTTGGTGGATCAAACTGCTGGGCCAGGCCGCAGCGGCCTTCATTGTGGCAATCTGGGGCGTGCGGATGTCTGTTGTGCCTTTCATCCCGGAACCGATCTTCCTCGAGTCCGAGGTGGTCCAGATAGTGCTGACCGCCGGGCTGATTGTGACCACCATGAATGCCGTCAACTTCATTGACGGCTTGGACGGGCTGGCAGCCGGTGTTGCCATCATTGGGGGCGGAGCGTTCTTCCTCACCGCTTACTGGGTTCACCGCAACAACCCATCCACGGACAACTCAGATCTCGCAACACTCCTGATGGCCATCCTTGTGGGCAGCTGCATCGGGTTCCTGCCGCACAACTGGTTTCCGGCCAAGATCTTCATGGGCGACTCGGGGGCCATGCTTATTGGTTTGCTCATGGCTTCCGCCGGTGTGGTGGCAACAGGACAGATCGGCTCCGGCCTTTACGACCGCGCCAACGGTATCCCCACCATCGTCCCCATCCTGCTGCCCTTCGCCGTGTTGTCGCTTCCCCTCCTTGATTTGGGGATGGCTGTTGTCCGGAGAACAGCCAGGGGGCAATCGCCGTGGTCCGCTGACCGCGGGCACCTCCACCACAAGTTGGTGGACCTGGGATACTCGCACCGCAGCGCCGTCGTGATGCTTTATGTTTGGACGTGCATTCTGGCCTTCGGCGGTGTGGCCTTTGCGGTCTTCCCATGGCAGATAGTGCTCATCGTCCTAATAGCGGCAGCGCTTGTCATGGCCGCCGTGACGGCGTGGCCTTACTTCACCCGGAATTCCACCCGGCCGGGGGAGTAGTTGTGACGGTCCGGTTATGGTCACAGTTCTATCTCATGTAGAATTCTTACTGCGGACAGTCACTCGCCCGTAACCCCACTTTGAGAATATGGCACCTGTGCCACGAGGATTGGTATCCCCATGACATCCAACGCCGAAGCCGGACGCCCGTCCGGTAAACGTGGTGTTGGATCTGTTGGTCAGACTTCCTCGTTGTGGCTCCGGTTGCTCCTTCTTAGCGCCGCAGCAGCATCAGCTGCCACTGCACTCACTTGCGTGATCGCGGCCTTCATGAACGGCGGGCAGGGCGCGCTTTCAGCAGCGTTCGGTGCCGTGCTGGTCATGCTCTTCTTTGGGATCAGCCTTCTGATCGGTCACTTCGTTGGCCGTAACAACCCTTCCGGCGCTGTCGGCCTCTTTGTTGCAACATATTTCATCAAGGTGGTCGGGTTCGCTGTTGTGCTTTTTGTGCTCGGGGCTCCGGAATGGCTCCATCACAGATGGTTCCTTATTGGGGCCGTAGTCAGCGTTGTCTTCTGGCAAGCCGCCGAAATCTACGGCTTCAGCAAAGCCCGCCTGCAGATCTACAACGATCCTGAGGAGCAGAAGGGTGGCCCGGATGTCTCCGCGTAAGCGTTATTCACGCCCCGCCGCTACTGATAAGCAAGCTGTCAACCACGGTGAATCTGCCGAGGCTGGAAACGACGGCGGATACAACGCCGGCATTGCCGTCTTCAGCTACATCATTGGCGGGATCATTGTCTGGAGTTTGATAGGCTGGGGTCTGGATAATCTGTGGGGGACCCGCTGGATTGTGCTCCTTGGCGCTCTGCTGGGAGCCGCAGGAGGGTTCTATCTTTCCCATATGCACGGCCTCACCAGGCAAAGCTCTTCTTCTGGCGAGAGCAACGCAGACAGCGGTCCGTCCACGGACGGGGACAGTAATGCCAAATAATTTCACAAGGAATGCGGATGCGTCCAACGCGTCCGGACTCCAACAAATGCCCAATGATGGACACAGCAGAGAGGAAACGCGTTGATCGCGCTTGCGCTCCCCGCCCAGGATTCGGGGTCATTCACCCCACCCGGAATCGACGAAATGCACCTGCCGGCAATCCTGCCTTGGGGTGCGCACGATGGCTTCTCCAAGCAGATGTTGCTGGTGATCCTTTCGGTCGTCATTATCGCTACATTCTTCATCCTCGCTGCACGTAAGCAGCAGCTGGTTCCCGGCAAGCTGCAGTTCGCAGGCGAGATGGCCTACGGCTTCGTCCGTAACGGCATCGCCAAGGACATCATCGGCGGCAAGGACTTCATCAAGTACGTGCCGCTGCTGTTCAGCCTGTTCTTCTTCATTCTGGTGAACAACATCTACGGGGCCATTCCCGTGATCCAGCTTCCGAGCTTCTCGCACGTAGGCGGCGCCTATGTGATGGCCGGCATCGTTTACTTCACCTGGATCATCATCGGCATCAAGAAGAACGGCCTGAAGTACTTCAAGCTCGCCACCGTTCCTTCAGGTGTGCCGTGGTACATCCTGCCGATCGTTGTACCGATCGAAATCATCTCCAACTTCCTGGTCCGCCCGGTCACGCACAGCCTCCGTCTGTTTGCAACCATGCTGGCCGGTCACTTGATCGTCATGCTCGCCGGTTCCGGCATCGAGTTCCTTGTCATGCAGGAGAACGTTCTGCTCAAGGGTGCTTCGGTACTGGTCCTGGTAGGTGCTGTAGCCATGTACATGCTCGAAGCACTGATCATGGCCCTGCAGGCTTACGTGTTCACACTGTTGACCGCGATCTACATCGAAGGCGCCCTGCACGCCGACAGCCACTAGGCTCCCAAAAACTTCCCCTCGCGGGGATGAAGCAACCCAAACAACCTGCCGCACGGGCGGCATCTTGAAAGGAAGAAAAAATGGAAGGCACCATCAACGGCTCCCTCAACCTCATCGGCTACGGTCTTTCGGCCATCGGCGGTGGTATCGGTGTGGGTCTCGTGTTCGCCGCGTACATCAACGGTGTTGCACGTCAGCCGGAAGCTCAGCGTGTGCTGCAGCCGATCGCGTTCCTTGGTCTGGCACTGACTGAAGCTCTCGCCATCCTCGGCCTGGTCTTCGCTTTCGTTCTTTCCTAGTCCTTAGAACCAAGCGAATCCCAAGCACGAGTAGATAGGACGGGTGAAATATGAATCAGCTGATCATCTCAGCCGCCACTGAAGGCGCTGCGGAGGCTAATCCGCTCGTTCCCAACGTCTGGGAAATGGGCGTAGTCCTCGTCGGCTTTGCGGTCCTCATGTACATCGTGGTCAAGTTTGTTGTCCCGATGTTCGAGAAGACCTTCGCAGAGCGCGCCGAAGCAATCGAAGGTGGCATTGCAAAGGCCGAAGCGGCCCAAGCGGAAGCTTCTGCAGCTCTTGAAGAGTACAAGCAGCAGCTCACCGATGCCCGTGCCGAAGCCAACCGTATCCGCGAAGAAGCACGCGCCGAAGGCGCCCAGATCCTTGCGGACCTGAAGGCAAAGGCTGCAGCCGAGTCTGCACGCATCACTGAGCAGGCACATGCTGCCATCGAATCGGAGCGTCAGGCAGCTGTTGTCTCGCTTCGTTCCGAGGTTGGCACTTTGGCCACCACGCTGGCCGGCCGCATCGTTGGGGAAGCACTCACCGACGACCAGCGCGCCGCACGCGTTGTGGACCGTTTCCTGGCAGATCTGGAGACCCAGAGCGCAGGTGCAGCTAAGTAATGGCAGGTATATCGAGCGAATCGCTGACCACAGCGCTGGCGCAGCTGGAAGCAAAGCTTCCCTTCGCCTCGCTGCAGTTGGCTAAGGACCTCTTCGGAATCCTGGGAACGGTGGACAGCTCGGCTGGCTTGCGCCGCGCCCTGACTGACCCGTCCCGTTCCGGTGACGAGAAGTCGGCGCTGGTCAAGCAGCTGGTTGGCGGGAAAGTCTCCGCTGATGCTGCTGAGATTGCAGGCGGATTGGCCAGCTCGCGCTGGGCATCGGCACGCGATATCGGCGATGCACTCGAGACGCTTGCCGCCACGGTTGTCATTGCCGTAGCTGAAAACAAGTCGGCCGTTTCTGCCTCCGGTATCACGGGGCTGGAAGAGCTGGAAAACGATCTGTTTGCCTTCAACCAGGCCGTCGCCTCCAGCCACGAAGTACAACGTGCTCTGTCTGAGCCGCAGGCATCATCCGCGGCGAAGATTGCACTGGCCGAGAAACTTGTTCCTGGCAGCAGCGAGGAAGCAAAGGTTCTCATCAGCCAGGCAGTTACGCAGCCGCGCGGTGTCAAGCCGAGCAAGCTCGTCGAGTCATTCGCCAAGCTTGCAGCCAAGCGTCAGCAGCGCTGGATTGCAACTGTCAGCGTTACCCGTCCGTTGACGGAAACGCAGGCCAGCCGTCTGCAGGCCGGGCTGGATGCCCTGTACGGCCGCGAATTGAAGGTCAACGTCAATGTTGACCCCGCACTGATCGGTGGAATCCGGGTCCAGGTGGGTGACGAAGTACTTGATGCTTCGGTTATTGCCCGTCTGACTGAACTCCGCCGTCAGCTCGCTGGCTAGCGAAGACAAAGCACAACTTAACTGATATAAAACCCGGTCATCGTGAGCAACGATGATCACGAAAACAGGAGAGCAGGGACTGCAGATGGCCGAATTGACCATCAACGCCGACGACGTCCGTAATGCGTTGAACGAGTTCGCGGCGTCCTACGAACCCGGTAACGCAGAGCGCGTAGAGGTTGGTCGTGTAACCACCGCAAGTGACGGCATCGCCCGTGTTGAGGGTCTTCCCTCGGTCATGGCGAACGAGCTGCTTCGCTTCGAAGATGGCACGCTGGGCCTGGCCCAGAACCTTGACGTCCGCGAGATCGGTGTCATTATCCTCGGTGACTTCACCGGTATTGAAGAAGGCCAGGAAGTTCACCGTACCGGTGAGATCCTGTCCGTTCCGGTTGGCGACGCCTTCCTGGGTCGCGTTGTCGACCCCCTGGGCCAGCCCATCGATGACCTCGGCGAGATCAAGGCCGAAGCCACCCGTGCACTGGAACTTCAGGCTCCCGGCGTTACCGAACGCAAGTCCGTTCACGAACCGATGCAGACCGGCCTCAAGGCTATCGATGCCATGATCCCGATCGGCCGTGGCCAGCGTCAGCTGATCATTGGTGACCGCCAGACCGGCAAGACAGCCATCGCCGTGGACACCATTATCAACCAGAAGGCCAACTGGGCTTCGGGAGATGTCACCAAGCAGGTCCGTTGCGTCTACGTCGGTGTTGGCCAGAAGGCTTCCACCATCGCAGCTGTTCGTCAGACCCTCGAGGACCATGGCGCACTGGAGTACACCACCATCGTGGCGTCCCCGGCATCTGACCCCGCCGGCTTCAAGTACTTGGCACCGTATGCAGGTTCGGCCATTGGCCAGCACTGGATGTACGGCGGCAAGCACGTTCTGGTGATCTTCGATGACCTGTCCAAGCAGGCTGAAGCCTACCGCGCTGTGTCCCTGCTGCTGCGTCGTCCGCCGGGACGCGAAGCCTACCCGGGTGACGTTTTCTACTTGCACTCCCGCCTGCTGGAGCGTTGTGCCAAGCTCTCTGACGAGCTCGGCGCGGGTTCGATGACCGGTCTTCCGATCGTTGAAACCAAGGCAAACGACGTTTCTGCCTACATCCCGACCAACGTGATCTCCATTACCGATGGCCAGATCTTCCTCCAGTCGGATCTCTTCAACGCCAACCAGCGCCCCGCTGTTGACGTTGGTGTGTCTGTCTCCCGCGTGGGTGGCGCTGCACAGGTCAAGTCCATGAAGAAGGTCTCCGGTACCTTGAAGCTGGACCTGGCTCAGTACC
Source organism: Paenarthrobacter aurescens (assembly GCF_041549525.1). NCBI lineage: Bacteria > Bacillati > Actinomycetota > Actinomycetes > Micrococcales > Micrococcaceae > Paenarthrobacter > Paenarthrobacter aurescens. The sequence goes on along the minus strand of NZ_CP157456.1, from coordinate 2,632,260 downwards.
GCGACATGCAGGCATTCGCCATGTTCGCCTCTGACCTGGATGCAGCTTCCCGTCAGCAGCTGACCCGTGGTGCACGCCTGATGGAACTGCTCAAGCAGGGCCAGTACTCACCGTTCCCGGTTGAGAACCAGGTTGTCTCCATCTGGGCCGGTACCAACGGTTACCTGGACGACGTTCCGGTTGAGGACATCAACCGCTTCGAGTCCGAGTTCCTGGAGCACCTCACGCACAAGTCCTCCATCCTGACCACGCTGGCACAGACCAACGTCCTGGATGACGACACCGCTGCAGCCTTGAAGGAAGCAATCGTTTCCTTCAAGAAGGGCTTCTTCGGCGAAGGCGACAACCACCTGGTTGGCGCCGGCCACGAAGAGCACGCAGCGATCTCCGGCGGCGACGTCGACCAGGAAAAGATCGTCAAGCAGAAGCGCTAGTTTCGATAACCTGCTCTGCCGGGGTCCGAAAGGGCCCCGGCAGGGCAGCACATCGGGAACTTAGGAAAGGATAAGTATGGGAGCCCAGATTCGGGTCTACCGTCAGAAGATCAGCTCGACGACGTCGATGCGCAAGATCTTCAAGGCGATGGAACTGATCGCTACCTCGCGCATCGGTAAGGCCCGCGCCCGCGTAGCAGCTTCACTGCCTTACGCGAACGCGATTACCCGCGCCGTTTCTGCTGTCGCAACTCAGAGCGAAATCGACCACCCGCTGACCACCGAGCCGGAGCAGATCCGCCGGGCCGCAGTCCTGATCATTACATCGGACCGCGGCCTTGCAGGATCCTATTCCGCGAGCGTGCTCAAGCAGGCTGAAGGTCTCACCGAGCTTCTTCACGCAGAAGGCAAGGAAGTCAAGGCGTACCTGGTTGGCCGCAAGGCTCAGGCGTACTTCGATTTCCGCAACCGGTCATACGCCCGCGTATGGACCGGAGGCACGGACGCACCGGAATTCGAAACCGCGCAGGAAGTCGGAGCTGCACTTCTTGAAGACTTCTCCACTGACTTCGAAGAGGGCGGCGTGGACGAAATCCACGTTGTTTACACCCGCTTCAAGTCCATGGTTACGCAGGAGCCCACGGTGATCCGTTTGCTCCCGCTGGAGGTCGTCGAAGAGGAAGCAGCCTCGGAATCCGAGCTGTTGCCGTTGTACGAGTTTGAGCCGGAAACAGAGCAGGTGCTTGACGCACTGCTTCCGCGTTACATCGAGTCCCGCATCTTCGCAGCCATGCTGCAGGCCGCAGCTTCCGAGCTCGCAGCCCGCCAGCGTGCTATGAAGTCGGCCGGCGATAACGCTACGGATTTGATCAAGAAGTACACGCGCCTTCGCAACACGGCCCGCCAGGCCGAGATTACGCAGGAGCTTTCCGAGATCGTGGCCGGCGCAGACGCACTCGCGTCCTAGCCTGCTTTGAACCTCGGCTCGAAGCCGCACCTGCAACAACAGATAAACTTAACCCACGCCATCTACTGAGTGAAGTGAGAGAGATGACTGCCACTGCTACCGAACACGTAGCTACGGCCGGTGCTACCGGCCGCATTGCCCGTGTTATTGGTCCGGTTGTCGACGTCGAATTCCCGGCTGACGCAATCCCCTCGATTTACAACGCTCTGACCACTGAGATCACTCTCAACGGCCAGACGAAAACCATCACGTTCGAGACCTCCCAGCACCTGGGCGACAACCTCGTTCGCGCCATCTCCCTGCAGGCAACCGACGGCCTGGTCCGCGGTACCACCGTGCAGGACTCCGGCGCTCCCATCTCTGTGCCCGTCGGCGACGGCGTCAAGGGCCACATCTTCAACGTTCTCGGCAAGCCGCTGGACGTCGAAGAGTCCGAGATCAAGGCAGATGCCTACTGGCCGATCCACCGCAAGGCTCCGTCCTTCGCTTCCCTCGAGGGCTCCACGGAGATGCTCGAGACCGGCATCAAGGTCATCGACCTCCTCACCCCGTACATCAAGGGTGGAAAGATCGGCCTGTTCGGCGGCGCCGGCGTTGGCAAGACCGTTCTGATCCAGGAAATGATCACCCGTGTTGCCCGCAACTTCGGTGGTACTTCCGTATTCGCCGGTGTTGGCGAGCGTACCCGTGAAGGTAACGACCTCTGGGTTGAAATGGAAGAGGCAGGCGTTCTCAAGGACACCGCCCTTGTATTCGGCCAGATGGATGAGCCGCCGGGAACGCGTCTTCGCGTGGCACTGTCTGCACTGACCATGGCTGAGTACTTCCGCGATGTTCAGAACCAGGACGTGTTGCTCTTCATTGACAACATCTTCCGCTTCACGCAGGCAGGCTCGGAAGTTTCCACCCTGCTCGGCCGTATGCCGTCCGCTGTGGGCTACCAGCCCAACCTTGCTGACGAGATGGGTCTGCTCCAGGAGCGCATCACCTCCACCAAGGGTCACTCCATCACGTCGATGCAGGCAATCTACGTGCCGGCTGATGACTACACGGACCCGGCTCCGGCAACCACCTTCGCACACCTCGACGCGACCACGGAACTTTCCCGTGAAATCGCCTCCCGTGGTTTGTACCCGGCCGTTGACCCGCTGACGTCCACGTCCCGTATTCTGGATCCCCAGTACATCGGCAAGGATCACTACAACACGGCTGTCCGTGTTAAGCAGATCCTGCAGAAGAACAAGGAACTCCAGGACATCATCGCCATCCTTGGTGTTGATGAACTGTCTGAAGAGGACAAGATCGTCGTGTCGCGTGCACGTCGTATCCAGCAGTTCCTCTCCCAGAACACCTACACCGCCAAGCAGTTCACCGGCGTCGAGGGCTCCACCGTGTCCATCAAGGACACCGTTGAAGGCTTCACCGCTATCTGCGACGGCGAGCTTGACCACATCGCAGAGCAGGCGTTCTTCAACGTCGGTGGCCTGGATGACGTTGAGCGTCAGTGGGCTAAGATCCAGGAACAGACCAAGTAGTATGGCTGAGCTCGAGGTTGAGATTGTCGCGGCGGACCACTTCGTGTGGTCCGGTGCGGCCAAGATGGTGAAGGCCCGCACCAGCGATGGTGAAATCGGAATCCTGCCGGGCCACTCGCCCCTTCTGGCTATCATGGCCGCGGGCGAGCTGGCAATCCAGCCGGTTTCCGGTGATCGCATTGCAGTAGTTGTTGACGGCGGATTCTTCTCCGTCGACAACGATCGCGTGGTGATTGTTGCTGACAACGCCAAATTGGGCGAAGCGGCTACAGCGGGGATCCGATAGCACGACCTTGATGGACGATTCCCTTATTCCGTTCATCGCTTTGGCAACAGCGTTTACGTTGCTGATCATTTCACTGTGCCTTTTCGGGGTGCGCCGCTTCAATCTGCGGCGCGCCCTGGGCACGGTCGACGCCTCCATTTGCATGGCTGGAAACAGCTGGCAGATGGGGGTTTGTCGTTATCAGGACAACGAGCTTGAGTGGTTCCGCTTGATGTCCCTCAGCGTCATTCCCAAGCACAGGTTCACGCGCAGTTCCCTTGAGTTGTTGGGTCGCCGTCAGCCCACGGAAGATGAACTCGTCAGGATTCAGCCAGGCGTTGTTGTGGTTGAACTGCAATATGAAGGCAAGAAATTCATGTTGGCCATGAATTTTGATGCTTACGCTGGTTTGTCGTCCTGGCTCGAAGCTGGACCCGTCATCGGCGTCGGAACCTGGCGTTAGGCGCCATGGATTTCCTTTCGGACGTCAGCCTGGTTGATGGACCGTTCCTATGGTTCAGCGTCGCCTGTGGTGCTGCCGGTGGGGCCTACCTCCTGTGGCGCCGACGCCGTTCGTGGTTGGTTCTGGTTCCAGCCAGCCTGGTGCTGGCCATAGCTGTGGTAGCGCTGGTTCATTGGATTCTGGTGGACCTCTTGGCCACGTTCTCCGAGAACCTTCCGTTCCAAACTCTCGCTTGGGCGGTTCCTGCAGTTGCTGCCCTTCTCCTCTGCATAGCGCGGTTTCCCCGAAACTCCTGGCGTGGCCGCTCGTTCAGTGTGGCGGCAATGCTGGGGGTCCTGCTCTTATGCATAGTTCAGATAAACCTCTATTTCGGACTGAACAATACTGTCTCGGACCTGCTGGGTACTGCGGTGGCGCGCATACAGCCACTGGAGGCGGCCCTCAAACGCAGTCCGGACGCCAAGCCGGGGCCGGCACCCTCTGCCTGGAAGGCCCCGGATTCCTTGCCCCGGAACGGTGTCCTTCGCAAAGCCGACATTCCCGGCACGGTTTCGGGCTTTAGCGCCCGGGAAGCATACATTTACTTCCCGCCCGCGTATCAGGCGGTTGACCGACCAACTTTGCCCGTGCTTGTTCTCTTCGCCGGTCAACCTGGCGGTCCTGCCGATTGGCTCACAGGTGGGCAGCTGCGTTCTCTCCTGGACCAGTTTGCCGAAAAGCACCAAGGGATTGCCCCGGTCACCGTGGTGGTGGACCCCAACGGATCAACGAACGCAAACACCATGTGTATGGACAGCAACATAGCCTCCGTGGATACCTATCTTTCCCGGGACGTACCTGCCTGGATCACCGGGAATTTGGATGTGTCCAAGGATCACACGCAATGGGCGGTGGGCGGATTCTCTTTTGGTGGCACCTGCGCCATGCAGATGGGCGCTGCCCACCCGGACCTGTTCACGTCCATCCTTCCTTTCGCTGCTGAGAGGGAACCCGCACTGGCCAAAGACAGAAACAAGACGATTTCGGACTCGTTCGACGGCGACGTTGAAGCATTCGAGTCCAGAACACCTTTGGTGTTGATGCAGCAACGCGACTATTCCGGCAGCGGTGTGTACCTGGTCTCAGGCGAAGCTGACCACGAGTTCACCGAGTACATGCATGAACTCGCTGATGCCGCACGGAACGCCGGGTTTGAAACAGAGGAACATGCCATTGCCCAGGCCGGGCACTCGTGGGACGCAGTGATACGAGGCATGCCCGGGGGACTGGAATTTCTGGCCGCCCGGTGGGGGTTGCCGCGGTGAGCCTTGCCGTCAAAAGCTTGCTCCAACCTGCATTGAGGCAAGCGGTAAGACACCTGTGGTCAACTCCGTTTACAACGGTGGTTCTGACCCTTTTTGTAGGCCTGTCTTTGGTGACCGCGAGTTTTTTGACGGGGCCGCCCCAGCAGTGGCTTCCCGTAGCGAGTGTCTCGCTGGAGGGCCTGCGGTCAGGTCAATGGTGGTCTATTTGGACATCGCTGTTCTTCACCACCAACCCCCTGGCCTACGCCACGGCCGTCCTGATGATTCTGTTCCTCCTTGGCTTGGCCGAGCGACACCTGGGATCCCTTCCTGCGGCAGGGGTTTTCATCGGCGGTCAGTTCGCCTGCGTATCGGCGTTCCTCCTGGTGACCCAAGTTGCGCAGTACCTCGGTGATGGTTGGCTTTCGGGGATGAGCAACGTTCCTCTGATCGGGCCCTACGGCGCAGTCCTCACGTCCGTCCTGGCTGCCAGTGCGCTTCTGTCCACCCTGTGGCAGCGCAGGCTCCGGACTGTGGTGCTTGCCATTTCCTTGCTGCTGGTTCTTTATGTGGGACACGCCGAGACGGTAGTTGGCTTCCTGGGCGCACTCATTGGATTGCTGGTGGGCTGGTGGATCCAAAGCAGCCAGGGACATCTCCACCTCCACAGGTCAACCAGCCGGGAAATCCGAAATCTCCTGGCTCTGACCATGGCAATTTTCGCTGTGGGTCCCATCGTCACCGCCGCCGCCAAAAGCCCGTCAGGACCTTTGGCTCTGTTGCGGGATGTGATCCTCAATCCGCTTCCCACCCTAAGCCAGCTCGAGAGCAACTGCGGGGGAACCATTGACGTCGGTTGCCTTGAAATTGCCCGCCAAGGGTACACAGGACCATTTGGACTGGCGCTGGCGGTAGTTCCTGTGGTTCTTCTCCTCATTTGTGCTGATGGAATGAGGCGGGGGCGGCGCCTGGCGCTGGGAATAGCGATCGGCGTGCAGCTGGTAGTTGTGGCTTTGTCCACGATTTATCTTGGACTTTTTGCCGGCATCCCGAGGCCGGATGGGCGGTCACATGCGGGCATGCTCAATTCGCCTGTGGTTCACATTATTCCGCTGGTCCTGGTTCCTTTGGCACTTGCGTTGCTACTTTTCGCTTACCGGGGCCATTTCCGGGTAGAGACTTCTGATCGTCTCCGCAGGAAGGTGTTCTGGCTGGTCGGGTTGACCGGGGGAGGGCTCGGATTGGCCTACACAGTGGTGTGGCTGGCTTCTGGCGGTCTGGTTCGCGACGGCGGCCTGCTGGGATTGGTTGCTGAACTCGCCAGGCAGTATCTCCCTGTTCCACTTCCCGGCGTATACCGTAAGGTTTTCGCCGAACGGGACGTGATGGAGGTCTTTCTCTTTTCCTACTCCGGCACCTTGTTTTGGCTCATTGCGCTGATTGGGGTCTGGGTCCTGCTGGTCCGCGGACATCACACTGGCGGACTAGACCGCCAGTCGCGGCACGCGGCCCGTGCCTTGGTGAAAAGGGGTGGAGACTCACTCTCATGGATGGCTCTATGGGAACCGAACAAGTTTTGGTTCACCCCGGACGGCGCTGGCGGTGTGGCCTACCAACAGCACAGCCACGTGGCGTTGACCTTGGCGGGTCCCTTCGGAGCACGCCAGCACCATGAGGCGGCCGCCGAAGGCTTCCTGGACTACTGCTCCCGGCACGCATTGACGCCGTGCCTCTACTCCTGCACGGACGAGCTTTGGCCCGTGCTGCAATCACGCGGATTCCGCCGGGTCTCTGTGGCGCAGGAGACCCGGTTACGAATCAGGAATTTGGAGTTCAGGGGCAAGGAGTGGCAGAACGTGAGGACGTCGCTGAACCGTGCAGCCAAGATGGGAATCACCGCGTGCTGGGGTCGATACTCCGAACTTCACCACGGAGTACGCGCCCAGGTCAGTGAAGTCTCGGAAGAATGGGCAGCCCAGAAGCGGATCCCGGAAATGGGGTTCACCATGGGTGGACTGGATGAGTTGGTTGACGACGACGTCTTGTGCTGCGTTGCTGTGGATGGTTCGGGCTTCGTCTACGGCGTGACCAGTTGGCTGCCCGTCTACGAAGACGGCGTTGTTGTCAGTTGGACTCTGGATTTCATGCGACGGCGGGGTGACGCTTTCCCGGGAGTCATGGAGTTCCTGATCGCTTCGGCCGTTTTGCACTTGCGCGACTCCGTGGAAGTGATTTCCCTGTCCGGGTCACCCCTGGCCCGGGAAGAGAGTGAAATAGAACAGCGGGCCAAGGGCTTGGCGGGAATACTGGAGGTTGTGGGGCAGGCACTGGAACCTGTTTACGGATTCAGGTCCCTGGCATCCTTTAAGTCCAGATTCCAACCTGAGTACAGAACGCTGTACATGTATTACCAGGACCCCCTGCATCTTCCTGCAATAGGACGCGCACTCAGCAGGGCGTATCTTCCCGGATTGTCAGTCCGTCATTCCGCACGGTTGCTCAGGAGCTTGGTTGGTTGAAATGTCAACGCCTATTTCCGGCACTCTTTCGCTGTTTCTTCATGGTTAGTAACAGTCGATGTTGGATTGCGTGGATAGCGTCCGGCATTCATGAGATTAAGACACGTTGACCCCGGCTCGAAAGCCGGGGTCAACGTCTTTTGTTGTCTCTGCGTAAAGCAGGGATCAGCAGGTAAAACTAGACGACCGTAACGCCGGTTGCCTGGGGGCCCTTGGCTCCCTGACCGATCTCGAACTGAACGCGCTGGTTCTCATCGAGGGTCTTGAAGCCACCGGTCTGGATCTCGGAGTAGTGAACAAAAACGTCCCCATCCGCGTCATCCGGGGTGATGAAGCCGAAGCCCTTTTCGGCGTTGAACCACTTGACGGTTCCCAGTGCCATGTATATCTCCTCATTGTGGAACATCAGTCCGATACACCTCGTACCGGGTTTGTTACTCCGCGAGAAGACCTGAATATCTTTCAAGCCGGGGCTTGATTGATTCGCAGGAGCTTCACGCTCGCAACTGGTCTTGCGAGCATGAAAAACACCTACACAAAGACTGCTACAACACTTTCATGTGCTCTGCCGGAGGTCAACGGTCTTTTGGTCAATTCAGGAAAATTTTCGGTAAAAAGAAGGTAACGCCGCCTTCGGGAATTCACCCGTGGGCTTTTCCGGCTATGCAGGAAACCAGGACAATGCACGCTACTGGGACATCCACTGTCCATTGCGCATTACACCTGTCAGTTCCAAGTCCTGGTTGGTGACAACAACATCGGCCCGAAGTCCCCGTCGGAGCCCGCCAATTTCATCCGATAGTCCCAGGACCGCGGCCGGGACCGCAGTCGCTGAGCAAATGGCATCCGGAAGTCCGACGCCGGCTGCCACAGTTTTGCTGACGACCTCTAGCAGGGTGGAGGTGCCACCGGCGATGGAGCCCGTGGCATCGAGGGTGGCTACACCGTCGCTGACGGTCACAGGCGATGGGCCGAGCATGTAGCTGCCATCGGACAATCCCGCAGCGGCCATGGAATCTGTGACCAGGACAATATTGCCCGCTCCCACCAGCTGGAAAACAGTGGCCACTGTGCTTGGGTCCAAATGGGTTCCGTCGGCAATGAGTTCAACAACTGCCTTGCCCTCCTGGGCCATGCGCAGGCATGCCGCAACGGGGCCGGGGGCGCGGTGATGCAGCGGCGGCATCCCATTGAAAAGGTGAGTGACGGTGGGCAGCGAGCTGACGCCGTCGAACCCTGCTGACTCAAGTCCCTCGCGGGCCGCAGCCAGCGACGCCGCGGCTGTGGCGTCGTCGCAGTCTGTGTGACCCAAAGAGGGGGTGACGCCGTGGGACGTCATCAGGTCCACCAAAGCCGCTGCACCCGGAAGTTCCGGGGCATAGGTCATGGTTGCCAGCTTGCCGGCCGCCGCACCCACCAGCTCGTCCATGAGTGCCAGGTCCGGTTCCAACAAGTAGTCCGGATTCTGGGCGCCGCAGCGGGCGTGGGAAAGGAACGGTCCCTCAAGGTGGATGCCGGCCACAAGCCCTTCGTCCACGAGCTTCACATAGAGCTCAATGCCGCGGAGGAGATCTTCCCGGGGGGCGGTGACCATGCTTGCAAGGAATGTGGTGGTTCCGGACCGGTGCAGGAAATCAATGGCTTTGCGCGCTGAGGCTTCCTCTCCGCCAGGAAAATCGCCGCCATTTCCGCCGTGGCAGTGAACGTCCACCAGGCCGGGGAAGAGGTAACTGCCGCTGGGGACACCTAGGCGAATGGCGCTCTGGAAACCGTCGAATTCTTCGGGATTGAAGTCGCTGGCAGGACCCGCATAGGCGATCCTGTCGCCCTCTACAGCAACCAGGCCGTCCTCCACCACCTCGCCGTCGCTGACAAGCGTCCCCCTGATGATCTGGTGGCTTGGAGCGGAAGAAGAAGGAAAGTGCGAGGCAACAGTCATGGTTTTGATTCTAGGCCTGCGGCACACTGTGCCGAAGGAGGAAACTTAGAAGAGCCTTGACTCGCTGTCATCCACGCCGCGCATGGCGTCATAATCAAGCGTGACGCAGTCGATTCCGCGGTCGTTGGCAAGGACCTTCGCCTGGGGCTTGATCTGCTGCGCGGCGAAAATTCCCCGCACCGGTGCCAGCAGGGGATCGCGGTTGAGGAGTTCGAGGTACCGCGTGAGCTGTTCGACGCCGTCAATGTCCCCACGGCGTTTGAGTTCGATCGCAACGGTTGCGCCGTCTGCATCCCTGGCCAGGATGTCCACGGGGCCTATCGCGGTGAAGTACTCCCGGCGTATCAGGGAATAGCCCGAGCCGAGCAGCTCGATTTGTTCGGCCAGCAACCTTTGGAGATCGGCTTCCACGCCGTCCTTGATCAGGCCGGGGTCGACGCCGAGCTCATGGGAGGTGTCGTGTAGTTGCTCGTAGATGTTGATGATGAGGCGGTCATCGGTTTTGGCCGATTGGACGGTCCACTGTTCCACCACGCCTTCCTCTACCTCGGTCTCCTCAGGCGAAGTCACCCGAAGAGTGGCCGGTGGGCTCATCCAGTTCAGGGGCTTGTAGGAGCCGCCGTCGGAGTGAACCAACACGGAGCCATCCGCTTTGACCAGCAGCAGGCGGGTAGCGAGGGGCAAATGGGCCTTGAGGCGGCCAACGTAATCAACAGAACAACGGGCTATGACGAGTCGCACCCGCCCCACATTACCGTCTCACCATCTACATCAGGATGACTGGGGCAGAATGGAAGCATGCCCCGCTCCAACCGCCCTCGTCGCAACGCGTCCAGCACACGCTCCGGCAACGCCGGCGGCAAGTGGACTGAACCGACGCCGGAGCTGGACCTTGAGCGGGCACGCGGCGGAATCGCCAGGCGGGAAAGCGCGCCGGATGGAGACTGGATAGTGCGCACCATGACGGCCAAGAAGGCAGAAAAGCAGTACATCTGCCCCGGTTGTTCCACTGCGATCGTCCCGGGCATCGCGCATTTGGTGGTGTGGTCTGACAGCCACTTGTTCGGACAGGCCGCAGGATTGGCCGAACGCAGGCACTGGCACACCAACTGCTGGACGGGCAGGACGTACCGCTACCGCTGATTCCCTTAGGCTTGGTTGCATGAGTTTTGACCCCGCATCGTTTGTTTTCACCCCGCAGGACTCGCCCTCGGAAATCCGCGCCTCAACGGTCCTCCCCGCCGCGCGCGAGAATGTGGAGTTCACCACAGAGGACGGCAAAGTTTTGCTGGGCGAACTCGCGCTCCCGGAATCGGGGGAAGTCACTGCCACGTTGATCACCTTGCACCCCTTGCCCACGCACGGTGGCTTCATGGATTCCCACGTGTACCGCAAGGCCTCTTACAGGTTGCCGGCGTTGGCCGGCGTCGCAGTCCTGCGCTTCAATACCCGCGGGACGGCATCGCCGCGCGGCACCAGTGATGGTGAGTTCGAAGAAGGTATTGGTGAGCGCTACGACGTGGAGGCAGCTGTCCGTTTTGCGGTGGAGCGCGGGCTTCCCAACCGCTGGTTGGTGGGCTGGTCCTTCGGCACCGAGCTCGCCCTCATGTACGGGGCCACGGAGCCGGTGGCGGCGCAGATCGAAGGCGCCGTGCTGCTTTCGCCGCCATTGCACCGGGCTACGGACGTGCACCTCAAGGAGTGGGCGGCGTCCGGAAAACCACTGACTGTCCTGGTGCCCGAGCACGATGACTACTTGCAGCCTGCTGAAGCAGCCCGGCGGTTCAGCGTTGTTCCGCAGGCCCGGGTTGTAGGCGTCGACGGTGCCAAACACCTGTGGGTGGGGGAGAAGTACGCCGCGCGCGTCCTGGATGAGATCGTCGACGACGTCACTGCGGCGGGTGCCGGAGCGGACGGCCTGCCTCGGCAGTGGGCGGGGCGGGTAGCAACAAGCTAGCCGGGTAGCAACAAGCTAGCCGGGTAGCAACCATGTAGCCCGGTAACAAGTTTTTGTACAGATAATGCCCCTAAACGGGATGCTTAGGGGCATTACCTGTACAAAAACCGAGGGAGGGCTCAGTGCCGGTCTTGCCGGACGATGAAGACTTCCTTGATCAGCAGCATGATGGCGGCGGCGGTGGGGATGGCGATCAGCGCGCCAAGCACCCCGAGAAGGCTGCCACCGGCAATGACTGAGATCACTGCCACTGCGCCCGGTACGGCCACTGCCCGTTGCATGATGCGCGGTGAGATGAAGTACGCCTCGAACTGCAGGTAGGCGAAGTACGCGATCGCATAAATGACGGCTGTCTGCCAGCCTGCGGTGAGTGCAACAAGGATTACCACTACAGCGGCGATCATGCCGCCTACCAACGGAATAAACGCCAGCAGTGCAACGACGAACGCAAGCAGGACGCTGAACGGGATGCCCAGGATGGTCATCAGGATGAAGGCGAAGATGGCGTTCAGGAGCGCAACGCAGACCTGGCCGATGACGTAGTTGCCCACGGAGTCGGTGATCGCTTCGGAGAGGGCCTCAACGCGGGGGCGCCGTGAGCGCGGGGCCAGGCGGTAGGCCCACTTCTTCATGGACGGCAGGGCGGCCAGGAAGTAGAGGCTCAGGACCAGCACAATCAAGGAGCCGAAGAGTCCGTTGGCAACGGTGGAGCCGAAACCGACCACGCCGCCAAAGATGCCACCCATCGCTTCAGGGTCCTTGACGAATTTGTCCAACTCAGTAGTAATACGGTCCCGTACACCGAATTGGCTGTCTGCGTTGCGGAAGAAGTCGGAGTCGAGGAAGTTGCGGATCCATTCGGGAGCTTGGCGGACGATCTCCGAGACCTGTTCCACGATGGTGGGAATGAGTGTGGCAAAGAAGCCTGCTACTGCGAGCACCAGCGCCGAGACAGAGATAAGGATGCCGGCCGGGCGGGGGACCTTGCGGCCCTCCAGCCAGCGGACCACCGGGTCAAGTCCCAGGGCGATGAACAGCGCCGCCACGATCCACAGAATCAGCTGCGTGGTGTTGCTGGCCACATAAAACACCGCCAAGGCAATACCGACGCCGGCAGTACCCATGAATCCCACGTAGACAGGATGTTGGGAGGACATTCGTGGTCCCGGAGCGCCGAAGCCGTGGTCGTCCTCGGGCCGGAAGCCGTCCCTGCCGTCATCGGATTCCGTTTCCGGAGGCATCTCAAAGCGCACCCGGTTCCTTGCCCCGGGGATGGGCTGCCGTAGCCTGCGGCTGATGGCTGCCAGGCGTCCGGTCCGTACGGGAACCGTCGCAGCGGTGCCGTCGGAAGCAGTGCTGCCATCTGAAGCGGCAGCGCCCTCGGCAGGGGAACCCGCCGCACCTGACCCGGGCTCATTGACGGGACGGGGCTCCATGTGGTCTTTCACGCGGTTTAGTTGCCTTTTCAGTGGTGGTACAGGGTGGACTTAGGCGTTGTTAGGCCCGGATATCATGATCATCGCCACACTATCAGGAGCCCGGAATGACGCCCGAGCGGCGCGTTGGCGGGCTTTTCCGGATGTTGGGGAGATCACCTTGATCTGACTCTCTGATAACAAAACGGTTACCCTTGAAGTTCAACGACCGCTGATGATAGGTGATCCTGTGCGTTTGAAGACTGCAGCCTTGCTGGTGCTGCTGGGCCTGCTGACGATGCTGGCCGGTATTGGCCAGCTGACTTTTTGGGCCCCCGCTGAGACCGTGACGGCTTCGGTTCCCAGCGATACCAAAGCTGCCCCGCTGACCGTGATCGACCAAAAGTTGATCGCCCTCCATGACGGGCCGGTGAAAATCAAGATCCAGGGTGAAGGTAACTTCATTGTTGCCACCGGACGCCCGGACGACGTCGAAGCGTGGGTAGGCAAGACGGCCCACAACACGCTCACCGGTGTCTCCGCTGACCAGAAGTCGCTGGAAGTTTCTTCCGCAGACGGGGAGGCCACTGCGCCCTCGCCGGCTGGATCCGATTTGTGGGTCAGCACTGAAGATGCCAGCGGAGATCTGGATTACACCTGGAACCCTCCCGCTGATGGTGAGTGGTCTCTCCTGGTAGCCGGCGACGGTACCCAGCCTGCGCCGTCGGCGATTTCCATGACGTTCCCCAACAACGCCACCACTCCCTGGGCGGTGCCGCTGATTGTTCTGGGCATCATCATCATTCTGGTCGGTGCGGCTCTGCCGTTCGTCGCCAAGGCTTTGGCTAACCGACGCAAGGACGACGACGACGATCACCCGGGCGACGGTGGAGAAACCACTACGCTGCCGATCCAGTCCGAAAACCCCCTCTTGCCCGGGGCCAAGTCTTCCGGGACGACCTCACCTGTTGGTGACGAGGGTCGCCGGCGTGGCGCGGGATCCGAAGGCCCGGCACTCCGGGTCACAGCTTTGGCTGCCACGCTTGCGGCCGTGATGGTGGGAGGCACAGCAATCGCCGCCCACGCCACCACCGCAACACCGGAGGCCACACCCACATCCTCTTCTGCAGATGCTGCAGAAGGCGGAACGCCGGTCATGCTGGAATCCCAACTGCAAAGGATCCTTGAGCAGGTAGCGAGCACTGTTGATGCAGCCGATGCCGCCAAGGACGCGGCTAAGCTTGCTCCGCGCGTGGACAAGATGGAACTTCAGATCCGGACGCAGAACTACAAAATCCGGTCTACTGTGTCCGCTTACGAGCCACGTATGCCGGTCCGGGCCACCAAGCTTCAGAGCAGCGTGATCAGCACCAAGCGTGATTGGCCCCGGACCGTCTTCGCCCTCACCCAGGGTGAAGGGAACGTGGTGCCGCAGGTTCTGACCCTCGTCCAGCTCTCCCCGCGTGAAAACTACAAGTTGTGGGGCAGCGCACCGCTTCAGCCCGGCACCAACTTCCCGTCCTTCCCCGTTCCGCGGAAGGGTACTGAGCCCGTACCGGCCAGTGACAGCACGGGACTGGCCTACAGCGGCAACCAGGCTTTGGAGATCCTCAGCGAAATGCTCACCAACCCTGAGTCTCCCAACCGCAGCAAGCTGGCCGACGGGCAGTCTTCCCCCTACATTGCCGGGGCACTGGCCTACCAGGCGGACACCGTGAAGAACGGAACCAGCGCCAACTTCAAGTTCACGCACACGCCGGTCACCAACCAGACGGTGGTCCTGCGAACTGCTGACGGCGGTGCCGTGGTTGTAGGGCGCCTGGACTTCGCGTTCGAAGGAACGCCAAAGGCTGCAGGTGACAAGCTTCTCCTTGAGGACGATTCCGCAGTCTTTGCCGGTGGCAAGGAAACCACTACGGGCATGGTTCTGAACTTCGCCGAATCCGTGGCCGTGTACATTCCCCCGGCAGGTTCTGCAGATCCCATGAATCTCGTGGCAGCTACCCGCGGGCTGGTTGGAGCCAGCTTCAAGTAGGACAGACCCATGGCAGGGCAGCGGCTAGAGTGGACGGTATGAGTTCGCCCGGATACCGACCCACTCCAGCCGCTGCCAGCCAGCTCAATCTTCGTGGTGCCGTTGACTTGTCGTCGCTGCGCCGCCCGGCCACCCCGTCGGCAACCGCCCCGTCTGCTCCTGCGGATGGCGGATCGCCTGCCGATGGCTCCCCAGGGGGCGAAGCCGGCAAAGCGCCGCTTCGGGTAGATGCAACCGAATCAAATTTCCAGGATCTGGTGCAATTATCTGCGCAGATCCCTGTGCTCTTCCTGCTGTGGTCCCGCTACGCTGCGGAGTCACCCGCCGTTCTTGACGCCGCCGAGAGGGTAGTTCAGAGCTACGGTGGCCGTCTGGTACTTGCAGCAGCTGATGTTGACGCTTTCCCCCAGCTGGCGCAGGCCTTCCAGGTTCAGGCTGTTCCCACAGCAGTTGCCGTAGTCAAGGGTCAGCCCGTCCCCCTTTTCCAAGGACCGGCAGATGATGAACAAATCCGAAACCTTGTGGAGGAACTCCTCAAGGTTGCTGCAGCCAATGGGGTCACCGGCAGCATAGGTGACGCCCCTGCGGAAGGGGAGGACGCGGAACCTGCACCACTTCCTCCGTTGCACCAGGCAGCCGTCGATGCCATTGAGGCCGGCGACTACGCCGGGGCAATTGCGGCCTACAAGCAGGCTCTTCTCGAGCAGCCGGCAGATGCTGATGCAAAAGCCGGTCTGGCACAGGTGGAACTGATGGCCCGGTTGGACAAGCTCTCAGCCGCCGAGGCCGAGAGCCTCCGGGACCTCGCCGCGAAGGAACCGGACAACGTCCAGGCCCAATTGACTGTTGCCGATCTCGACGTCTCCGGCGGCCACATCGATGACGCCTTCAAACGCATCATCACCTTCATCGGCCGCAATTTCGGTCCTGAGCGTGAGACCGCCCGCGTACGCCTCCTTGAGCTGTTTGAGGTTGTAGGTACCCAGGACGAGCGTGTAGCCAAGGCGCGCCAAGGGCTGGCGAGGGTCCTCTTCTAGTGCCATCCGCGCTGTTCACCCCGCTTCAGCTGCGTTCTCTCACGGTTGCACACCGTGGCTGGGTCTCGCCGATGTGTCAGTACAGTTGTGGGCCGGAATCAGGAGAAGGCGTCCCTAACGACTGGCACCTGATGCACTTGGGCTCCTTTGCCGCCGGCGGAGCCGCGTTGATCCTTACAGAGGCAGCTGCGGTGAACGCGTCAGGCAGGATCAGCCCGCTGGACGCGGGCTTCTATTCCGATGATCAGGCTGCCGCATGGGAACGGATTGTGGCCTTCGTCCACCGGCATGGTGCCGTTGATGCCAAGATCGGTGTCCAACTGGCCCATGCCGGGCGCAAGGGATCCACCTACTGGCCGTTTTCGGATCGTTCAGGCTCTGTTCCCGAAAACGACGGCGGCTGGGTCACCGTGGGGCCAGGCAGCGAATCTTTCGACGGCTACGCTTCGCCGAGAGTGATGAGCGAAGAGGATATCCAGGATGTGGTGGCCGACTTTGCCTCCGCAGCCAAACGTGCGGTGGATGCGGGCTTTGACACCGTGGAGATTCATGGAGCCCACGGGTATCTCCTGCACCAATTCCAAAGCCCGCTCATCAACACGCGGACGGACGCCTGGGGTGGCAGCGAGGAAGGTCGCAACCGGCTGATGCTCGCGGTAGTGGATGCTGTCAGGGAAGCCATTCCCGACTCCATGCCGCTGCTGCTCCGTATTTCGGCCTCGGATTGGGCTGATGGTGGAGTTGACGTGGACGCATCCGTGCGCCTGGCCCGAGCCGCTGCCGAACGTGGTGTTGACCTGGTGGATGTCTCCAGCGGCGGCGCAGTTGCCCATCAACAGATCAGGGCGGTGCCCGGGTATCAGGCCGGGTTCGCCCAGCAGGTAAAGAACGACGCCGGAGTTCTCACTGGTGCGGTGGGGCTGCTGACGAGCCCAACACAGGCGGAGGACATTGTGGCCAACGGCCGGGCAGATGCGGTTTTCATGGCCCGTGCAGCTCTCCGTGATCCGCATTGGTGGCTCAGGGCTGCCTACGAACTTGGTCATGACATTCCTTGGGTTCCGCAGTACCAGCGAGCCGTTCCCCGCCACGGCTTCTAGTACCTCCGCAGCTTTGTGTTGGCAAGGTTAGGCTGGGTTCATGACGGAACCACGCCATGAACCCACGTCCACGTCCGAGCCGCCACAAGCTGCCGAGCCGCAAGCCCCCACCCTCCCACAGGCCGCCGCTCCGCCGTCGCCCCCGGAGGCCTCCGGCGGGGCAATGCCACTGGCTGCACTGTCCATTCGCGGCCTTGCCAAGAGATTCGGCGAGAAAATTGCCGTTGATGGCGTAAGCCTGGAAGTACCGGCAGGATCCTTCTATGGGATGGTCGGTCCCAACGGAGCAGGCAAGACCACAACGCTTTCCATGGCTACCGGTCTTCTTCGTCCGGACTTTGGCACAGCGTTGATCCATGGGGTGGACGTTTGGGCACGGCCGCTGGAAGCCAAGAAGCTTATGGGCGTCTTGCCTGATGGCGTACGCCTGTTTGATCGCTTGACCGGCGAGCAATTGGTCACTTATTCCGGACTGCTCCGCGGCATGGACCGCGAAGTGGTGGGCTCGCGCGTGCCCGAATTGCTCGCTGCCCTTGATCTCCAGGCGGATGCCGGCACGTTGGTTGTTGACTACTCGGCCGGCATGACCAAGAAAATTGCACTGGCCTCCGCGCTGATTCACGCACCACGCCTGCTTGTCCTCGACGAGCCCTTTGAATCGGTTGACCCGGTATCGGCCGCCAACATCAGGGGCATCCTTGAGGGATACGTGGCCTCCGGCGGTACGGTCATTGTTTCAAGCCACGTCATGGATCTTGTGCAGCGCATGTGCAGCCACGTAGCTGTGGTGGCTGGTGGTCGTGTTTTGGCGGCGGGCTCCGTGGACGAAGTCCGCGATGGTTCCACCTTGGAGGAACGCTTTGTTCAGATGGTGGGCGGCGGACACCGGACGGAGGGCCTGGAATGGTTGCGCACCTTCTAAGGCTCAAGTGGCGCCTGCTTCTCAACGGGTTCAAGCGAAGCCCGTGGCAGCTGGTGGGCATGGCCTTGGGCCTTCTTTATGCTTTGGGAATGCTGGTCCTCCTGATTGGAGGCCTCATAGCGCTGCGGTGGGCTGATCCGGAGATCGCCCACACTGTAGTGGTATTGGGTGGAGCGGCCGCTGTCCTGGGGTGGGCCATCATTCCGCTCGTGGCATCTGCGGCGGACATGACGTTGGACCCTGCCCGTTTCACTACGTTCGCCATACCGCCGAGGCAGCTCCTGGCGGGACTTGCCTTGTCCGGTTTCATCGGCATTCCGGGTATGGCCACTTTGCTCACAGCGTTGGGAACGGTTGGCACTTGGTGGCGTAGTTTTCCGGCAGTGGCCGGCGCCTTGCTGGGAGCCGTTTTGGGCGCAGTCACCTGCATAGTGCTCTCCAAGGTGGTCACGACTGCGACGGCTGGCCTTGCATCCTCGAGGCGCTTCAAGGATGTCAGCAGCATTATCGTCTTCATTCCGCTGATGCTGTTGGGGCCCATCATGGTGGGCATCGTGGACGGTGTCCGGGGCAGCGCCGACTACCTACCCGTGCTGGCCCGCACTGTGTCCTGGACGCCGCTGGGTGCAGCGTGGTCTCTGGGTGGCGATCTTGAGTCCGGCAACGTGGTCGCCGCCGGGCTTAAGTTCCTGATCTCCGCAGCAACCATTGTTGGTCTGCTCCTGTGCTGGCATGTGCTGTTGCAGCGGGCGCTGGTGACGCCGCCGTATTCCGGAGGCTCGGCAAAGAAGGGTGGAAAGCTTGGCTTGTTCGGCCTTCTTCCGGGGTCACCGGCGGGTGCAGTTGCTGCCCGCGCCTTGATCTATTGGTTGAAGGATCCGCGCTATGCGGCATCCTTGGTGATTGTTCCGCTGTTTCCTGTCCTCTTTTTCTTCAGCGGTTCGCAAAGCGGAAGTTACGGCCTGCTGATGATCCTGGGGCCGTTGACCGCGTTCGTGATGGCGTGGTCCATCTGCGCAGATGTCTCATATGACAACACAGCTTTTGCTCTCCATCTCGCGGCCGGGGTCCGGGGCGTTGATGACCGGCTTGGCCGGGCCATGGCGTGTTTGGCAATTTCCCTCCCTGTGGTGCTGGTCTTTACCGTGGGACCGCTTTTTGTGACAGGGGAGTGGCAATGGCTTCCCAACCTTCTGGGTTTGTCACTGGGCACTCTCTTTACCGGCCTTGGGCTCTCCTCGGTTATTTCCGCCCGCTACAACATCGCTGTACCTTTGCCCGGAGACAGCCCGTTCAAGAAGCCGCCAGGAAATGTGGCGCAGACTTTGGCAGTCCAGGCCGTTGGCATGGGGCTTCTGGCACTCCTGCTCGTTCCGGAGCTTGCCTTGGTGGCCTTTCAGGCATTCAGCGGAGGTCCGGAAGCCGGATGGATCAATCTGGCTGTGGGCCCTGTGCTGGGCATCATCCTCTTCGTGGTGGGTGTGCGTCTCGGTGGTAAATGGTTGGACGCGCGGGGCCCGGAGATGTTTGCCCAACTTAGCGTGAACCGGTAACGACGTAACAACCGTGTCTCCTAGGTGGGACATGGGATAACCTCTCTGTCAGATAGCTCGAAGCCCATAACCGGACTCGACGCCCATAACTAGAAAGGCCGTGACGATGGAAGTTGTCATTCTCCCTGGCACCAAGCAGATCGGTGCTCTTGCAGCAGACGCCATCGAATCGTTGGTTCGCCGTAAGCCCAATGCGGTGCTGGGCCTGGCAACGGGCTCGTCCCCCTTGCCTATTTACGACGAACTGGCCAGCCGCTACGAGGCCGGGGGATTGGACTTCAGCCAGGCGCACGGTTTTGCCTTGGATGAATACGTGGGGCTCGAAGCAGGGCATCCCGAGTCCTACCGCGAGGTGATCCGGCGCGAGTTCACCAACCGGGTGAACATCAAGCCGGATAACGTCCATGGACCCGACGGTGCAGCCGAGGACCTGGAGGCCGCATGCCAGGCTTATGAGGACGCCATCAAAGCTGTGGGCGGAGTGGACCTCCAGATCCTCGGGGTGGGGACAGACGGGCACATTGGCTTTAACGAACCAGGGTCTTCTCTGGCATCCCGTACGCGCATCAAAACATTGATCGAGCAGACGCGAAAGGACAACGCGAGGTTCTTCGACAGCATCGACGACGTTCCCCACCATGTGGTCACGCAGGGGCTGGGGACCATCATGGACGCCCGGCATGTGGTGTTGGTCGCAACAGGTGCGCAGAAGGCTCAGGCCGTTCGGGATTTTGTGGAGGGGCCGGTAGCTGCCATTTGTGCCGCGTCCATCCTTCAGATGCACCCGCACGCCACGATTTTGGTCGATGAGGCTGCTGCGTCTTCGCTGAAACTGGCCGATTATTATCGGCACACCTATGACAACAAGCCGGAGTGGCAGGGGCTGTAGACGGTAAGATGTTTGGCATGACTACGCTTCCTCCGGATCCATTCGAAAACGACCCCATGCGAGAGCTTTCCGGAGCCGGAACGTCCACTGCCACCATTGAGCGCGAGGAAACGCGCCAGGAAGTGGAGCCCGGCGACCGCGAGCGGTTTTCGCACTACGTCCGCAAGGAAAAGATCATGGAGTCGGCTCTGACCGGCGAGCCCGTCATTGCCCTCTGCGGCAAAGTCTGGACGCCGGGGCGCGATCCCAAGAAGTTCCCGGTCTGCCCGGAGTGCAAGGAGATCTATGAAGGCCTCCGCCCCGGCAATGACGGTGGAAACAACGGCGGCCCGGGCAACTCCAAGTAGTGGGTGGGAAGAGAACACCGGCCCCATCTGACCATTTTCGTCCCACGGCTGCCTTTGGCGTGCCCGGGCTTTTTGAGATGATCGTCGCTGCCGTCAGGCCGGGGGAGTCAGCATGACAGAAACACTTTTTGGTGGGCCGTCCCTGCCTCCGGCATACCCGGAGCGTGCCGCGTGGGGCACAGCGCCCAAGCTTCGTGCATGGCAGCAGGAGGCGCTTGACCTCTACATGACACGCAATCCCAAGGATTTCCTTGCGGTGGCAACGCCCGGCGCGGGTAAGACCACGTTCGCGCTGCGCATTGCCACCACCTTGCTGGACAGCGGAGTGGTCAACAGGATCACCATTGTTGCCCCTACCGACCACCTGAAACGGCAGTGGGCGGACGCCGCGGCTAAGGTGGGGATCGCCATTGATCCGAACTTCAAGAACTCTGATGGCCAACATGGCCGCGGTTTTGTGGGCGTTGCAGTCACCTATGCGCAGGTTGCCAGCAAGCCCATGTTGCATCGGGCGAAGACTGAAGCGGCCCGCACATTGGTGATCCTGGATGAGATCCACCACGGCGGCGAAGCTTTGTCCTGGGGAGACGGCCTCCGTGAGGCCTTTGACCCTGCCGCGCGGCGCCTGTCCTTGACCGGTACCCCGTTCCGTTCGGACACCTCGCCGATTCCCTTTGTGGAGTACGCCGAGGACCGCGATGGCATCCGCCGTTCCAAGGCGGACTACACCTACGGATACGGCAACGCATTGCGGGACCATGTGGTGCGCCCCGTGTTGTTCATGGCTTACTCGGGCCAGATGCGCTGGCGGACCAGTGCCGGTGATGAGATGGCGGCGTCCTTGGGCGAAGCCGCTGTCACCAAGGACATCACCTCACAGGCGTGGCGGACGGCCTTGAATCCGACCGGAGAGTGGATCCCTGCCGTCCTTGCCGCTGCGGACAAACGTCTGGGCGAGGTCAGGCGGACCGTGCCGGATGCCGGCGGGCTGGTCATTGCCACCGATCATGATGACGCGCGTGCCTATGCCGGTCAGCTGAAGAAGATTACGGGCCAGTCGCCCACGGTGATCCTTTCTGATGATTCCAAGGCTTCGAGCAAAATCGAGGAGTTTTCCGCAGGGGACCAGCGCTGGATGGTAGCTGTCCGCATGGTGTCCGAAGGCGTGGACGTTCCACGGCTGTCTGTGGGTGTCTACGCAACCTCGACGTCAACGCCGTTGTTCTTCGCCCAGGCTGTTGGCCGCTTCGTGCGTGCCCGCAAAAGGGGCGAGACGGCGTCGGTGTTCCTGCCATCAGTACCTCCGCTGATGATTCTCGCCAACACCATGGAAGCGGAGCGCGACCACGCCCTGGACCGGCCGGAAAAGGATGAAGACGGGCTCTTCAATCCTGAAGAGAATCTCATGGCAGAGGCCAACCGTGAGGACAAAGCCTCGGACGAGCTCACCAAGGGCAAGTTCGAAGCCTTGGATTCCCAGGCCTCCTTTGACCGCGTGCTTTTCGACGGCGGCGAGTTCGGCACCGGGGCAGACATCGGTTCCGACGAAGAGCTGGACTTCCTTGGAATTCCGGGTCTTCTGGACGCAGAACAAGTAGGTACGCTGTTGCGTCAGCGCCAGCACGAACAGCAGTCGCGGAAGAAACGCCAGTCGCCTCTGGCAGCTGCTGCATCTCCGGCGGTTCCCGACCACCGCATGCTGATGGACCTGCGCAACGAACTGGCAAAGAACGTGGCCGCCTGGTCAGCCCGCACCGGAACCCCTCACGGAGTGGTTCATACCAAACTGCGTGAAGTGTGCGGCGGCCCTGCGGTGGCCCAAGCGAACGAGGAACAGTTGCAGGCCCGGTTGCGCAAGCTGCAGGACTGGTTCATCGGCCGGAAGTAGCTGGTTCAAGAGTCAGCAGAAAAGCGCAAGGGCGCCGCGGTTGCGGCGCCCTTGCGGTGTCTCCAGCCTCTTTGGTCTCAGTCGCGTTCAACCTCGACGCCGGCCGCTTCCATCTCGTCATAGGTATCGCTGAGGTCTTCGGCGATTCCGGCGGTGAGTTCGGCAATCACAGTGGTGCTGTAACCGGCTTGGACTGCGTCCAGGGCAGTGGCCTTGACGCAGTAGTCCGTTGCCAGTCCAACCACTACAACTTCCTCGACGTCGTGGCTTTGCAGCCAATCGTCGAGCCCTATTGCGTCTTCATCGAGGACCTCGGCAGGAGCCGTGCCGGCTTTGAGGTCCCCGGTGGGGACGTCGTCTTCGGGAGCCAAAACACCCTCAAAGCCGGAGTAGGCCGCGGTGTACTGCCCTTTCCGGAAGTAAGCGTGGATGTATTCGGGGTCCAGGTCCTCGTGGAGTTCGGCTCCTTTGCTTCTTGCCCTGCAGTGCGGTGGCCAGGAATCCACCATGTCCGGGTTATCCGAGAAGTGCTCGCCTGGTTCGATGTGCCAATCCTGGGTGGCCACTATGTGATCGAAGTGTTGCTGGTTGGCATCCACATACTCGGTGATGGCACTTGCCACGGCGGCTCCGCCTCTTACAGCGAGCGTTCCGCCTTCGCAAAAGTCATTTTGGACATCGACGATGATCAGGGCCCTGGACATCAGTTCTCCTCGTAGACAGTGGGGATGGCGGCCTCGCCCCGCTGGAGGCGGTTCACGACGGCGGGCAGCTCAGCCATGGTGGCTGCGTGCCGTTCACGGGCGCGGATGACACCTTCGGGTCCGGTCCAGCCGGGCAGTACCTCGCCGTTTTTGACGAATTGATGAAGCAGCTCGCGGTCGTTGCCGTCATCTTCGGGGCGGTGGCCGATCCCTACGACTTCCTGGGTGGCCCGGCCGCGCTCATTGAGTTTACGCAGGGCGTATTTGCGTCCGCCGACGCTTGCTTTGTTCTTGGCCGCTTTGGCCACCGAAATGAATTCTCCGGAATCGTTGGTGCGGCTGACCAGCTTGTAGACCATGCTGGCCGTCGGGGCGCCGGATCCGGTGACCAGCGAGGTGCCAACGCCGTAGGAGTCCACGGGAGCTGACTGCAGGGCCGCGATGGCGAATTCGTCCAGGTCCGAGGTAACCACGATGCGGGTGTTGACGTTGCCGAGGTCATCGAGCATCTGGCGGACCCACTGCGCCTGGGCAATGAGGTCCCCGGAGTCCAGCCTGACAGCTCCCAGCTTGTCCCCGGCCAGCTCGACGGCGGTACGCACCGCGGTTTCGACGTCGTAAGTGTCCACCAGGAGTGAGGTGCCCGGTCCGAAGGCCGCAATCTGTGCTTCGAAGGCTTCCCGCTCGGTGTCGTGAAGCAGCGTGAATGAGTGTGCGGCTGTGCCCACTGTTTTGATTCCGTAGCGGCGGCCGGCTTCCAGATTGGAGGTGCTGGCGAAGCCGGCAATCACAGCGGCGCGGGCTGCCGCCGTCGCGGATTCCTCCTGGGTGCGCCGGGAGCCCATCTCTATGCAGGGACGCGATCCGGCCGCCGAGGTCATCCGGGAAGCAGCCGAAGCTATGGCGCTGTCGTGATTCAGGACCGAGAGGACGAAGGTTTCCAGGATGCAAGCTTCGGCGAACGTTGATTCGACAATGAGGATGGGGGAGTTGGGGAAGTAGGCGTCGCCTTCGGCGTAACCCCAGATGTCGCCGCTGAATTTGTAGTCGGCCAGATAGTCCAGGGTTTCCTGGTTGACCACCTTGTTTTGCTCAAGGAAGGCAAGCTCGTCCTCGCCGAAGCGGAAATCGGCTATGCCCTCCAACAGGCGTCCCGTGCCGCCTACCACGCCATAGCGGCGGCCGTCCGGCAAGCGCCGGGCGAATGCTTCGAACACCGAGCGCCGGTGCGCGGCGCCCGAGTGCAAGGCGGCCTGAAGCATGGTCAGTTCGTAGTGGTCTGTGTACAAGGAAGTTGCGGGGTGGTCCCACGACGAGGCTCTACTCACGAATTCACTCTAGTGCGAGCCGCCATAGAATGGACAGATGAGCCCTAGCGTTGCGTATGGCACGGACATCGATGAACGGACCAAAGCTGAAGAGCGGTCCGCCACTGATGTCCTGACAGCCCCTGATATCCCGTGGAACCTTGTGATCTGGAATGATCCCGTGAATCTGATGAGCTACGTGAGCTATGTGTTCCAGAGTTACTTTGGCTACTCGGAGTCCAAGGCCCACAAGCTCATGATGGAGGTCCATAAGAAGGGCCGGTCCATTGTTGCCCACGGCAGCAAGGAACAGGTGGAGCAGCATGCCGTAGCCATGCATGGATTTGGCCTGTGGGCCACTGTTGAGAAGGCCGCCAGCGGCAACGAAACACCGGGAAAGGGTGGCCGCCAGCGTGGCTAAGGCATTCAAGTACGGCCTCAAGGGCATCAGCGGTTACCTGGAGCCCGCCGAGCGCGACCTCCTGCGCGGATTATTGGACGATGTCATCTCCATGCTGGATTCTGACGCCCGGGAGAACGAAGACCCTCTTGCCGCGCTGATCGGCCTGGATATGGACGTCAAGCAGCCAAGTGACCGCGCCTTGTTGCGGCTGTTGCCTAACGTCATGAAGGACGACGACGGCGGCTCGCTGGAGTTCCGCCAGCTCACCGAACGCTCTGTCCGGGAGAACAAAATCGGCGCCTTGCGTGCGGCCGCTTTGGGCTTGGATAAGAACGAGCTCGTTCTGACTCCCGAGGATGCCACGCGGTGGTCGATGGCCTTGAACGATGTCCGGCTGGTGTTGGCCGAGCGCCTGGATATCCGCGATGAAGCCGATGCCGAGCACATCCACAGCATGCAGGATTGGAGCCAGGCCGAAGACGTGGAGAGCTACCTTGCCCTCGTCTATAACTTCACCACCTGGCTTCAGGAGTCTTTGGTGCAGGCGATGATGGCCGCAAGGCAGGCAAAATCCTGATCCTGGTGGCGGGTTGCCGCTCCTGCCCTCAACGCAGATCCGGATGTCTTGTGACACATCAGACACGAGGCGGAGAGCACAGTTAATGGCCGCACACCGCGGGAAGCCTTATTCTCGAATAATTATGACAACAGATTCGGGTTCGCCACTTGGCTCGTTGGGCAGTGACGCCCCCATCGGCACGGGGGAACTCATAGGGACACGTCCAATCGGCATTTTTGATTCAGGCGTTGGTGGGCTGACGGTGGCGCGGTCCATCATCGATCAGCTCCCCAATGAGTCAATCCTCTACGTCGGCGATACCGCACATGGTCCGTATGGGCCGTTGCCCATTGCCGAGGTTCGTGCCAATGCCCTGGGCGTCATGGATGAACTGGTGGATTCAGGGGTGAAGCTGCTGACCATTGCGTGCAATTCAGCCTCTGCTGCGGTGCTCCGCGATGCCCGGGAACGCTACACTGCCCGGTATGGCATCCCGGTGATCGAAGTCATCCAGCCAGCGGTGCGGCGCGCAGTCTCAGCTACCCGTTCGGGCAGGATCGGCGTGATCGGAACGTCGGCCACGGTGGGTTCCAGGGCCTATGAGGACACGTTCGCTGCCGCCCCGGACCTTTCCATAACCTCTGTGGCCTGCCCGGCGTTCGTGGAATTTGTCGAAGCCGGAATCACCACAGGCCCCGATCTCCTGGCTGCCGCCAATGAGTACCTGGAGCCCCTCAAGGTGGCCGGAGTGGACACCGTCGTGCTGGGCTGCACCCACTATCCGCTGCTGACCGGTGTCATCTCGTTCGTTATGGGCGAGGATGTCACGCTGGTTTCCAGTGCTGAAGAAACCGCCAAGGATGTTTACCGCGCTTTGGCCAACCATGGCATCCAGCGAACGGAAGCCCGGGCACCAAGCCACGAGTTCATAGCTACCGGCGATGCCACGCAGTTTGAGACCCTGGCCCGCCGCTTCCTGGGGCCGGAAGTCCTTTCCGTGAAGCATGTGGACCACGTCGCTGCCCAGTACCCCACAGGCAGCTTGGCCCGTATTACTCCCGAGATGCTCGAAGCGGCACGTTCAGGAGCCGGACTGTCCCGCCGCTCGTATTTTGTCCAGCCCGACACCCTCAGCGGCACAACCATGGGACGTGATCTGTGAAGCTGACCATCGTGGGCTGCACAGGCTCCTTTCCCGGCCCCGGTTCGCCGGCCTCGTGCTATCTGGTGACAGCGCACGACGGTGAGCGGGAGTGGAAAATCGTCATGGACCTGGGCAGCGGAGCCTTGGGTGCCATCCAGCGGTATACGGACCTGGAAGACATCGACGCCATTTTCCTCACCCACCTGCACCCGGATCACTGCATGGACCTTTGCGGCCTGCACGTCGCGGTGCGGTGGAAGCCGGGTGGATGGGGCAGGGACCGCCTGCCGGTTTGGGGTCCCGCGGCTACAGCGGACAGGATGGCCACAGCCTATGGGCTGGATCTGGATCCCGGTATGCACGAGGAATTCGACTTCACCAACTGGACCGAGCTCAAGCCGGTGGCTGTGGGCCCCTTCACGGTGACCCCGTTCGCCGTCAATCACCCCGTCGAAGAGGCCTATGCCCTGCGTGTCACCGCCACGGAACCCGGTAAGGACGGCGTTCCCGTTACCAAAATCCTCACCTATTCGGGGGATACCGATTCCTGTCAGGGACTCGAAGATGCCGCGAGGGGCTCGGACTTGTTCCTGTGCGAGGCGGCATTTGAAGAAGGCCGGGATGATGGCATCAAGGACGTGCATCTCACCGGTAAGCGCGCTGGGGAGGCTGCCATGAATGCCGGCGCCAAGCGGCTCCTCCTGACACATATCCCTGTATGGACCTCGCAGACCAAAGTGTTGTCCGAGGCCAAGCCGGTCTTCACCGGTGACGTAGCCGTTGCTGTCGCCGGAGTCCACTACACGATCTAGGCTTACGGGCGTCTTGGGGCACGTGGCGTCGGAGTGGTGCCGCAGGCTTGGCTAAGCTGGAACCATGACTTCTGAAGCTACAGCCACACCCGTTATCCGCGCCGACGGCCGGACCCCGGACCAACTGCGCCCCATCAGCATCACCCGCGGCTGGTCCAAGCAGGCCGAAGGCTCGGCGCTGATCGAGTTCGGCAACACCCGGGTTCTGTGCACGGCTTCATTGACCGAGGGCGTGCCCCGCTGGCTAAAGGGCGAGGGCCGGGGTTGGGTCACGGCCGAGTACGCCATGCTTCCGCGCGCCACCAACACCCGCTCGGACCGTGAGTCCGTCAAGGGCAAGATCGGTGGCCGTACCCACGAGATCTCGCGCCTCATTGGCCGCTCGCTGCGTTCCATCATTGACACCAAGGCGTTGGGCGAAAACACCATCGTTCTGGACTGCGATGTCCTGCAGGCCGACGGCGGCACCCGCACCGCTGCGATCACCGGCGCCTACGTGGCGCTTGCCGAAGCGATCCGCTTTGCCCGTGAGAACAAGCTCATTGCCCGCAACGCAGAGCCTTTGGTGGACACCATCGCAGCGGTCTCCGTTGGCATCATCGATGGCGTACCCATGCTGGACCTGCCGTATGTGGAAGACGTTCGTGCGGAGACGGACATGAACGTGGTGGTCACCGGTTCGGGCAAGTTCGTCGAGGTACAGGGAACAGCTGAAGGTGCCCCGTTTGATCGCGACGAACTCAATGCCCTGCTTGATCTGGCCCTCCTGGGCACTACACAGTTGTCCGCCATCCAGCGCGAGACGCTGGCGGAAGCCCCGTGAGCGGCACGCCGGCGTCAGAATCCCCTCGCCTCGTCCTGGCTACCCACAACAAAGGCAAGCTGAAGGAACTCCGGGAGCTGCTTCGCGGCCAGGTTCCAGGGCTCGACGTCGACACCCAGGTGGTGGACGCTGCCGCGGCAGGTGCCCCGGATGTTGCCGAGACCGGTGTGACCTTTGCGGAGAACTCCCTGCTCAAAGCCCGCGCAGTAGCAGAGGCAACAGGCCTCATAGCGATTGCTGATGATTCAGGTCTTGCCGTTGATGTCCTCGGCGGAGCTCCCGGGATCTTCTCTGCCCGATGGTCAGGCACTCATGGAGACGACGCTGCCAACTTGAGGCTTTTGCTGGCACAGCTCTCTGACGTCCCGGACTCCTTCCGGGGGGCTGCCTTCGTTTGCGCGGCTGCTCTTGCAGTTCCGGGTCCTGATGGTATTGCCCACGAGACTGTGGAGTATGGCCAGCTTGAGGGGACGCTCCTTCGGGAGCCCCGCGGGGAAGGTGGCTTCGGGTACGATCCCGTGCTGCAGCCGGCCGGGATGGACCGCAGCTGTGCCGAGCTTGGTGCCGAGGAGAAGAACGCCATCAGCCACCGGGGTCAGGCTTTCCGTGCTCTGCTGCCTGCGATTGTGAAGGCTTTGTCCGAGGCTGGCGCCGCCTAGCGCTTTGCCAGGGCACAAAAAAGGCACCCCGCCGCTGCGGGGTGCCTTTTTGCTGCCCTTGGTGTTGGGGGCGCCTAGTGCTCGCTGTGCTTGCCGCCTTCGTGCTCCTCGATGAACTCCTCCACAGGATCGGTTCCTTCAGCTGCCGCCCTGCGCTTTGCCATGAATCCACGCCCGATCTCGATGAAGATGGGGATGACGGAGATCAGGACAATGACAATGAAGATGATGTCGATGTTGTTGCCCACCCACTCGAACTGACCAAGCCACGCTCCGAGCAGGGTTACACCGCCACCCCAGAGGACTGCGCCGATGACGTTGAAGAGGAAGAACTTGCGCTTGTCCATTTGTGCCACGCCCACGATCACAGGCACGAAAGTGCGGATGATGGGAACGAATCGCGCCAGGATCAGGGCCTTGCCGCCGTGTTTTTCGAAGAAAGCGTGGGCGCTCTCCACATTTTCCTTCTTGAACAGCCGGGAGTCCGGCTTATTGAAGATCGCAGGACCGGCTTTGGATCCAATGAGATAGCCGGTTTGGTTGCCGATGATGGCAGCGACGATGATCATGGCGCACATGGCCCACAGGTTGAATTCGATGGCGCCGGTGGAGACCAGGAGTCCTGCTGTGAACAGCATGGAGTCACCGGGCAGGAAGAACCCCACAAGGAGCCCTGTTTCTGCGAACACAATGGCGCAGACCAGGAGGACCACCCAGGGGCCCAACGGTGAATCGCGGAGGAAGACGTCGGGGTTCAGCCAGTCCGGAAGGAATGAAGCCATAGGCGGCGAAACCGGGCCCGCGCCCCCGATTGTGGATACGGCAAGGTCGCTTATCGCAGAAAAGATCACCCATCAAGCCTACTTGACGGTGGTCATGGAGTTTTTCGGGGGAGCCTCTTGACTCTCATTTCCCCGGTTGTATGGTTAGTTACATGAGTAATGAACCAGTTAGGCGGTGGTGCTCATGATTGATGACAGCAAACCGATCTTCGTGCAGATCGCAGAGCTCATTGAAAACGGAATCGTGGACGGGACCATGGCTGAAGAGTCACAGGTTCCCTCCACCAACGACTTCGCAGCTTTCCACCGCATCAATCCGGCGACTGCCGCCAAGGGCGTCAATCTGCTGGTGGATTCAGGAATTCTCTATAAACGCAGGGGGATAGGGATGTTCGTTGCCACAGGAGCGCGGGCACAGTTGGTTGCACGCCGGACCGAAGAGTTTTTTGAGCAGTACGTCAAGCCGCTGGCCTTGGAAGCCCGAAAACTGGGCATAACAACCGAGCAGCTGAATTCCATGATTGAACGCAGCTCCGGGCTTGAGCCGGACAATGCGACAGATAAGGAAAGGAGCGCGGCCCTGTGAACGAGACCGTCGTCGAGGCCCGTAACCTGATCAAGCATTACAAAGACCTCAATGCTTTGGACAACGTCAACCTCAAGCTCACAGCGAACCGTATCTACGGGCTGCTGGGACGCAATGGAGCTGGCAAGACCACGTTGATGTCCATTCTCACCGCCCAGGCCTTCGCCACCTCCGGCGAAGCCCTCGTCTTCGGCGCAAGTGCCTACGAGAACGAGGCCGTGCTCTCCCGGATCTGCTTCATCCGTGAATCGCAGAAGTACCCGGATGATTTCCAACCGCACCATGCCTTCCGCTCCGCCGCCCTTTTCTACAAAAACTGGGATCAGGGCTTCGCCGAGCGCCTCGCCGAAGAATTCCAGTTGCCCCTCAAGCGCCGGATCAAGAAGCTCTCGCGTGGTCAGCTGTCCGCCGTCGGAGTGATTATTGGCTTGGCCTCGCGTGCAGAGCTGACATTCTTCGACGAGCCGTACCTGGGGCTGGACGCCGTAGCCCGCCAGCTGTTCTATGACCGCTTGGTGGAGGATTACGCGCAGCACCCCCGCACCATCATCCTTTCCTCGCACCTGATCGATGAGGTTGCCAATCTCCTTGAACACGTGGTGGTGATCGACCACGGGAAGATCATCATGGATGCCGATGCCGAGGAGATCCGTGGTTCGGCTGTCACGGTTTCAGGTTCGGCTGAAAAGGTGGACACTTTCCTGGCCGGCCGCAGGATACTGCACCGCGAGACGCTGGGCTCCCTGGCCTCTGTGACCGTGGACGAGGTGCTCAGCGGCCGCGAACGCACCGAAGCCCGGGAGCTGGGCCTGGAACTATCCCCGGTTTCCCTGCAGCAATTGGTGGTTCGCAAGACCATGGCCGGGGCAGGCGCAACAGAAACAGCCCGTGAAGAATTCGCCGATCACACGATGGAGGCAAGGCGATGAGCAGGACCATGGCAGTTGCCCGGATGCAGCTGATCAACAAGTGGACGTATATAGGGTGGCCGTTGACCATCCTGGGGGCGGCCTTCCTGATGTCGCTGGCAATCTTCGCCCTCATTCCCGTCTCAGAAGCCAAAAATGGTGGCGGCAGCCAGGCGCCGCTCTGGTACTTCCTGGTTCTTGGAATCCAGAGCATGACCCTGGTCTTCCCGTTCTCCCAAGGGCTGAGCATCAGCCGGCGGGCATTCTACCTGGGGACCCTGGGCCTCT
Source organism: Paenarthrobacter aurescens (assembly GCF_041549525.1). Classification (NCBI taxonomy): domain Bacteria; kingdom Bacillati; phylum Actinomycetota; class Actinomycetes; order Micrococcales; family Micrococcaceae; genus Paenarthrobacter; species Paenarthrobacter aurescens. The sequence continues at coordinate 2,600,737 of NZ_CP157456.1, read as the reverse complement.
TCTCGTTGATCGCCCTGGGGATGACCGTGCTCTACATGGCCGGGGGCGTCCTTGAAAGGGCAAGCAACGGCTGGGGTGTGAACGGCTACTTCTTCAATATCCCGTGGGTTACCGATGGCCCCTGGTACTCCACAGCCGCTTTCTTCTTCGTAGTCATGATGTTCATGTTCATCATCGGTTTTTGGTTCGCAACCATTTTCAAACGCTGGGGCACTACAGGCACCCTGGTCTCTACCTTGGGAACAGCCGTAGCCTTGATCGGCCTTGCCGCCCTTATCACCTTGTTTGAAGGATGGGGACACGTTGGCAACTGGTTCGCCCAGCAGACCCCGCTCACCATCAGCGGGTGGGCCGCGCTCCTGTGCTGCGTGCTCGCAGCAGGTTCCTACGCAACCCTGCGCAAAGCCACACCATAGGCCACCACATGTCGCGTTGGCCACAATGCAGGCTGGAAGGGCCGCCCCGCCGTCGAAATCGGCAGGGGCGGCCTTTTCCGGCTGTAACCTTGTCCAGTGGCATTGGACTTTACGGCGATCGACTTTGAAACAGCCAACGGCTTCCGGGGGTCGCCGTGCTCGGTGGGCCTGAGCAAAGTCCGTGGCGGCGTAGTAGTGGAAGAAGCTTCCTGGCTGATGCGCCCGCCGGAGAACCACGATCACTTCGAGTTCCATAACACCCGTATCCACGGCATCCGCGCCGAAGATGTAGCAGGCCGCCCCCGCTTCGGGGAACTCTTTCCGGAAATCGGCGCCTTCATTGGCAACGACATCTTGGCCGCCCACAACGCAGCCTTCGACCTCGGCGTTATTCGCTCAGGACTGGAAGTCTCCGGCTTGGCCGGGCCGGCCTATGACTACGTGTGCACCGTGATGCTCTCGCGCCGTTGCTACTCACTGGTGTCCAATTCCCTGCCCTACGCCGCCGAGGAAGCCGGCGTTCCCCTGGTCAACCACCACGATGCCGCGGAGGATGCCCGCGCCTGCGCCGGCATCCTGGTGGACATTGCCCGGCGAAACAACGCCAACAGCATCGCCGAGCTCTACCTTTCCCTGGGATTGAACCTGCCCAAGCAGCCTGCCTTCGATCCCGCACAAGGACTCTCCAAAGCAACCATGTCAGCGCTCGCAGGCATGTCCGCGCTCACAGGCGGGACCGCAAGCGCTGCCGAACGGAGCCTTGAACGCTCACTGGGCGTTTCCGGCGGCTTCCCGAGTTGGCCGGAGGAGGGGCCCAACCCGTTGCCAAACCCGGCTGCGGAACCCGGCCACCCGCTCTTCGGCCAGACCGTGGTGTTCACCGGGGACCTGGCCATCACCAGGCCCGAAGCGAAGTCACGGGCCGCGGACATGGGCGCCCGCCCCGAAAGCCGGGTCACTGCACGGACTACTGTGCTGATTGTGGGTGATGGATTCGTGGCGGGCGATCTCCGTGCCGGCCGGCTTACAGGCAAAGCAAAGCGGGTCCTGGAACTCCATGCCAAGGGTCAGCAAATCGAGGTTGTTTCCGAGGGAGAGTTCCTGCAAATGGTAGGCGGCGCGTAACCGTCGTCTGCAAGGTGATGTCCTCACGCTGCCCGGATACCGCAGAGAGCGCGGAGGCTGCCTAGCCGGTGGTCACGGCAAGGAGCCGCTCAGCCATGCCGCGGATAATCTCCGGGGCCTCCAACGCCTCAAGCCAGTCAGCCGGCAGGCAATCCTCGCCGTAGTAGGCGCCAAGGATGTTTCCGGCGATGGACCCGGTGGAGTCGCTGTCACCGCTGTGGTTGATGGCCAGGGTTATGGCGTTGCGGAAATGTTCCGCCGGCGTGCCGCCGCTGGTGGCAAGGACGGCGTAAAGTCCGACGGCGAGTGCCTCCTCGGCAACCCAGCCTTCACCAAGCGCTTCGGTCAGTTTTTCCGGGTCCAACGTGGTGGGTTGCAGTGAGAACTGCAGGGCGGCCTCCAAGCGTTCCGGCAGCTCGGGTGCTTTGGTAGGGACGCCGTTGACATAGTCAAGGGCCTCGGCCGCAGCCGTGCGGATGTCGCTTCCGGCCACGATGTTGTGGATCAGCAGGCTGAACGCTGCTGCGCTGAGTCGTGCTGAAGGGTGTCCGTGGGTCAATGAAGAAGCATCAGAGCTCAGCTTGTAGACCGCCTCGCGTGAAATGTGCGGGATGAGGCCGAACGGGGCCGAGCGCATGACCGTACCGCAGCCCTTGGAATCTGCATTGACCGGACGTGCCACTGTTCCCATCTGACCCGTTGCCAATCCGCTCAGGCACGCGTTTCCGGGTGCGCGGCGGTGGTGCAGAACTTCCTGGGCATCGATCCAGCGGGGTTGCGGCACGGGAGCGGACGAAGCAGCAGCAACATCCTGGGTGCCCAGCCATCGCAGGTAGGCAAGCCACAGGCAGGCGATCTCGTCCGCTGCTACGCCGTCGTTGGCCCATTCGAGGGCTTCCACCAGACCGTCAACGGTGTACAGGGTCATTTGCGTGTCGTCCGAAAAGTGGCTGCCGCCGTCGAGTTGCCCGAAGGAGAGCAGACCTGCGGAACCATAGCGGGCGCGAATTGCGTCAATGGACTCGAACTCCACCGCATAACCAAGGGAGTCACCCAGCGCGCCGCCCAAAAGTGTCCCGTACACGCGGGACTCGAAGGAAGGAACGGCGGGGGTCTTAGGCTCAACACTCATGCCAGTAACTTACCGTGCCCGCGGGGCTCCGCTGATATGGTGGGGAAGCTGCCGGCAACTGAGAAATCCTGGAGACATTTTGCGAGAACCTGCTTGGCGACGAACAGGCAAGACCCCTGACTACAGGTTCTCTCTCGCCAACGAACGTACTTTCCTTGCCTGGATCCGCACTTCCCTGGCCTTGCTCGCAGGCGCGGTGGCGGTGGACCAGCTGGCGCCCAACATAGCTCCCACACCCGTCCGCCTGATCCTTTGTGTGCTGCTCGCGCTTGTAGGGGCCGGACTGGCTGTTCTTTCGTACCGCCGCTGGGGTCAGATGGAAGCGGCCATGCGCAATGACCAGGCGCTCCCATTCTCCCGGGTCATGCTGTTCATGACAATCGTGGTGGCCGTAGCTGCCTTCGCCTTTGCCGTGCTGATCCTGGTTGCGCGCTAGGGATGGAAGTGCGCGATCCCGGGCTCCAGCCCGAACGCACCACCTTGGCCTGGCGCCGGACTCTGATTTCCCTGGTGGTGGTGGACCTCTTCATTTGGCGCAGTTGGCTGACGTCCGAACCCTCCACCGCCAATCTCATGACCGGCCTTCCCGGACTGGATTACCAGGGGATCTGCGCCCTGATGGCTGCTGCAGCCACTGTTGTGCTGGCATCGGTAGTGTGGGTTCGCTCACGGCAACTCCACGCCGGTAACGAGGCAGCATCTGCCCAACTCATCCTGGTCAGCACGCTGGCTGTTGTGGGACTGGCTGCCACTGCCATGGCAGCTATTGCTTTGGGAGGATAGGCTCAAGGGCAGTATTCAGCAAGCGTCCAGACTCCGCTGACAAGATACTCATTGCTGACAAAATACTTACTGCCCCGAACTCAGATCAGGCCCTGCCATCATCGGCGGCAGAGCGCTGCGCACGCTGGTTAGCCGGCATTCACACCAACCGTAAGGACTCATTGGACATGACCCCATCTGTACAGGCCACACCAGAACCCCAGCCGGGACTCGTTGCCCGGCTGTCTGCTGAAGCTTTGGGATCGATGTTCGTTGTTGTCGTTGCTGTGGGAGTCGGGATCTTTTCAAATCCTGGCGCCGCCCCCTTGCCTCTAGCTCTTGCGACCGGCCTTGCAGTGACGGCAGCCATGCTGGCCTTCGGCTATGTATCGGGAGGCCACTTCAACCCCGTGATCACCCTGGGCAATCTGATCGCCGGCCGAATCCGGGCCGTGGCGGCCTTGGGCTACCTGGCGGCGCAAATCATCGGCAGTGTGATTGGTGCTGCGTTGATCTACTTTGTGGTGAGCACGGTGCCGGTCCTCAAGGACGCCAGGGCCGCGTTCGACGTCGTTGCGCCGGGCTTTGGCGAACACGCCGCCGCCCAAACCCAGCTGGCTGGAGTTCTGTTGGTAGAGGTCCTTGGTGCAGCGCTCATTGTGGCTGTGTTCCTTGGTGCGACAGCGGGCCGCCGGGCCGTACCTGCCATGGCGCCCTTCGCTGTGGGCTTGTCAATGGCGGTTCTGCTGCAGCTTGGACAAGTCCTGGGGAACCTTCCCTTTAACCCGGCCCGCGCTACGGCCCAGGCATTCTTCAGTTCATCCTGGGCTGTGGAGGGTCTGTGGCTCTTCTGGGTAGCCCCGCTGATGGGTGCGGCGCTTGCCGGCCTTGCCTTCCGTGGTTTCCAGGGCCTGTCATCCGCTGAAGCTTCTGCGCCTGCGGATGTCCTGGGTGGCAGCGATGGGGTCAACGATTCCTTCGATGCCACTATTGATCCGGTGGAGGAGATCGAGGTTCAGGAATCCGCTGGAAAACCTGACATTGTTCCTTCCCGGGCTGTGCAAGCTGGTCCGGTCAATGATGACGCCAGGGACTTCTTCGACGGTAAAAAGGGCAAATAAACCCTACGGGCTCGACGACGGACGGCTCGCCTGCGCTTTAATGTCGGTGCCCGGCGGTTAACTTGGGAATATGCGGTTACTTCACACTTCCGATTGGCACCTTGGCCGGTCATTTCACGGCGTGGGCATGCTGGACGCCCAACGCAACTTTGTGGACCAGCTGGTAGCGCTGGTGGAATCCGCCTCAGTTGACGTCGTGCTGATTGCCGGGGACGTCTATGATCGCGCTTTGCCCGGGCTGGATGTGGTCAAACTTCTTGATGAGGCCTTGGTGCGCATCACGCAGGCGGGGGCCGCGGTGGTTTTGACCAGCGGCAATCACGACTCCGCCATCAGGCTGGGCTTCGCCTCGCGCTTGCTCGAACGTGGGGGCGTCCACTTGAGGACGCACGTTGAGGAACTCGACGTACCCGTGTTGTTCCCTCTGGGGGTTAATGACCCTAAGGAGGGCAGCACGGGGCTTGGCCATGTGGCTATCTACGGAATTCCTTACCTTGAACCCCGGCTCGTCGCTGAGCGGTTGGGGGCTGAAAACGCCACCCACTTTGATGTCACCCAGGCAGCCGTGGAGCGGATCCGTAAGGATGTTCAGAAACGCCAGGAGTCCGGTCCGGTTTACCCGGTAGTCCTCGCACATACTTTTGCCAGTGGAGGCGTCACCTCAGAAAGCGAACGGGACCTGAGCATAGGTGGTCTGGGCGCGGTTCCGCTGGATCTCTTTGAAGGCTTCGCCTACACCGCACTGGGTCACCTTCATGGGCGGCAGGAGCTGGCCCCTCATGTCCGCTACTCCGGTTCGCCCCTGGCCTATTCATTTTCTGAAGCCAAACACCACAAAGGTGCATGGCTCGTGGACCTCAATGCCGGCGGCGCGGTAGCCGTTGAAGAAGTCCTCTGGGAAGCCCCCAAGGCGCTGGCTACCCTGCGGGGGACTCTGGAAGAACTCCTGGAGAGCGATGAACATGCATGGGCAGAGAATGCCTATTGCCAGATCACCCTCACGGATGCACAACGGCCTGCACAGGCCATGGACAGGGTGCGTGCCCGTTTCCCGGAAACCCTGGTGCTCTCCTTCGATCCCCAAGGTGCCCAAGCGCGGACCTCCACCAGTTACAGCAACCGCCTGGCCGCGGCAGAGGACGACCTCGGAGTCTGCTGCGGCTTCCTGGAACATGTTAGGGGCCGCGACGCAAACGAGGCAGAGGAAGCTGCGCTGCGCGATGCCCTGGAAGCTGTCCGCCTGCAGGAGGCCGCACAGTGAGAATTCACCGTTTGGACATCGTTGCGTTCGGACCCTTCGCCACGCCCCAACACATTGACTTTGACCATTTGAGTGCCCAGGGTCTATTTCTTCTCAACGGAGCTACGGGGGCCGGAAAGACCAGCATTCTCGATGCCATCTGCTTCGCCCTGTACGGCTCCGTTCCCGGAGCCCGCCAGGAAGGAAAGCGACTACGCAGCGATCACGCGGCGCCGGGCGTGGAGCCTCGGGTCGTCTGTGAATTCTCTGCGCGAGGACGCCATTTTGAAGTGACGCGGTCCCCGGCGTGGGACAGGCCCAGCGCCCGTGGCCGCAATGGATTCACCACCCAGCAGGCCAAGACCCTCCTCAGGGAACGCGTGGCTGGAAGTTGGGAAGAGAAGTCTTCCAGGAATGATGAGGTGGGTGCAGAGCTCTCGGACGTCCTTGGAATGGACCGGGAGCAGTTCACCCGGGTGGTCATGTTGCCACAGGGCGACTTCGCGGCTTTCCTGAGGTCCAAAGCCAACGACCGCCTGGACCTCCTCCAGAAATTGTTTGGTACACAGCGTTTTGAAGCGGTGGAACGCCAACTTCTGCAGCAAGCCGCCGAGGCCACCCGTGCGGTGCAGGACAATGCCTCGGAACTGAAGCTGCTGCTGGACCGGGTTGCCGCAGAGCAGGATCAGCTGGATCTTCCTGCAGCTGCCGCTTCTGCTCTGGGGGAGCCAGAGCGGGAGTCAGAACCGCAGCCTGGCCAGGAACCTGAGGCTTGGCTGTCCGGAGTGGAAGCAGAAGTGCTCGCCGAGTGGAAGCGCCGGCAGGATGAGGCTGCCAACGCAGAGTCCGTCTCTACCCGGCTTATGGAACAATTCCAGGATGCCCAGGAGAAGTCCCTGAGGCATGGCCGGCTCAGTGCTGCCACGCAGCGGCGTGTGCTGCTTGAGCTGGCAGCACCCCGGGCCATGGAGAACAAGGAGATGCTCGCAAAGCACCGGAGGGCAGCCGTTCTCAGTGGGCAACTGGAAGCGGTTGATTCTGCAGCCAGCAAGGTGAAAGCCGCCCAAGTACGGGTTGCCGGCGTCCGCGGGAAGCTCGGAGCAGCGGGCTTGGAGGCGGCAAACCCGGGCATGGCGCTTGAAACCATCAAAGCCAACTCCGCGGTCCTTGAGGCGCGGCTCCCCGATGAACAGCGTTTGGAGGCCATCGCAGTCCGTCTGGCCACTATGAGTGATGATGTGGCAGATCACCAGGCTTCCGCTGCGGCGTCGGCCTCGGTCCTGGAACAGTTGCGCCTGGACGTCTCCACCGTGGAGTTGGAAATCCAGCCCCTGGAGCCTTTGGCTGACAAACTCACGGAATTGGAGCGGGAAGCTGCCGAAGCCGCCGAGTTGGTGGAGATTGTTGCCCGTCACGCCACCGTCAGCGAGGAATTGGACGGGATTACCAGGAAGCACCTCCAAGCACGCAGCACATCGCAGGACCTTCGCCAACAATGGCTTGATGTCCGTGAACTGCGTTTGGCCAATGCAGCCGGGGAGCTGGCTGCATCGCTCCGGAGCGGTCAGCCCTGCGCCGTCTGTGGAAGCGAAGAGCATCCCCAACCCGCCGCGGCCGTGCAATCAGCCCTCTCCCTCGCACAGGACGAGGAAGCGGCCAAGGAACGGTTTGAGGCAAGCGAGGAAGCTCTTGGGCGCCTCACTGAGCAGCTTTCCTCCACAGCGCAGGTGCTCGCCGGTTTGGTTGCTCAAGGTGGTTCAACGGATGCCGCTGAAGCCAGGGCCAAGAGGGCATCCGCCCGGGAAGCTGTTGCGGCAGCACGTAAAGCTGCAGAGGAGTTGGAGAAGCTTCGCGCCCGGCACGAAGCCCTCGGCAAGCGGATCGCGCTGGTGCAGCAAGATCATGATGGTTCCGCAAACGCAGCGGCTCAGGCGTCTTCGGCAGTTCAGCTGCTGCAAGAGCAGTGTGATGCCCTCGAAGCAGAACTTGCCGGCCTGAGGGAGGGCTTCCCAAGCCTGCGTGAGCGGTTGGAGGCGCTCACGGCTGAGCGGAAGCTTCTGCAGGAAGCCGTGGATGCAGAGCGTCACCTTGATCAGGCAAAACAAGCAGGTGAAGACGCGGCCGCTTCCCTTGGAAAAGCCTTGACGGAGTCCGGATTCACCACAGCCGATGAAGCCCGGCGTGAGATTCTGTCACCAGCGGACGTTGTGGGCCTGGAGAAAGACCTGTCAGATTTCGAGGCTGAATCGTCCCGACTGGATGAGCTGTTTGCCGGTGAGGACCTTGTCCTTGCTGCCAAGGAGGCAGCCAGGAGTGAACTTCCGCTGGCGGAGGCTGCACTTGCTGAATCACGGATTCTCGCGTCCCACGCTGCGGATGACGCTCGGGCCAAGGCATTGTCGGCCGGACTTGCCGGAAAGTCCGCGGATACAGTTGCCCGGTTGGCGAAGGAGTACCGGACCTTGGCCGAAGCCGGAAGGGAACCAAGGAGCCGGGCACATCTGCTGGCCGAACTCGCGGACACTCTCAGGGGATCCGGAGATAACAACTACAGGATGAGCCTGAACACCTATGTCCTGGCAGCAAGGCTGGAACAGGTGGCCATTGCAGCTTCCGAACGGCTCGTGGCCATGAGCGATGGCAGGTACACCTTGGAGCACACGGACGCCAAGGCTGCCAGGGGTGCAAAATCGGGCCTCGGGCTTGAAGTTGTGGACGAGTGGACAGGCCAGCGGCGGGACACTTCGACGCTATCCGGCGGTGAATCTTTCATGGCGTCGCTGTCCCTGGCACTGGGTCTTGCTGATGTTGTCCAGCAGGAGGCCGGTGGTGTGGACATCGAGACGTTGTTTGTTGACGAGGGCTTCGGCAGTCTGGATGACCAGTCCTTGGAGCAAGTGATGGATGCCCTGGAAGGACTGCGCGACGGCGGCCGGGTAGTTGGTCTTGTCAGTCACGTCGCGGAGATGAAGCAGCGAATCACCAACCAGCTTCAGGTCATCAAGGGAAGGCACGGTTCCAGCGTGAAGATTTCCGAAGCTGTCCCTGCCTGAGCCGTATCCGATAGACTTGAACCGTTACACCGGGTCGCGCGCATCGGGAGGAGGGACGATGCGCATTCTTTAGCGAACCCGGATTAATGGATAAAATTTCTGTAGCTTCACAGCCCGCATCGCAGGCTCCCTCACGCCCCTCACGCTTGCCAGGCCGCTTCGCGCGGCTTCCCGAATTGGCGGGACCTGGTTTCCTGCCCCTTGGACTTTTCGCCCGGCTTCCCTTGGCCATGCTGACAGTGGGCACCCTGACCCTGGTGACAGCCGTCAGCCATTCCTACGCAATCGGGGGCATGGCAGCCGGCGCCGTAGGCATCGGCTCGGCGTTGGGCGCTCCGGTGCTGGGGTCCTTGGCCGATAGGGCCGGCCAACGGATTGTGCTGATGGTGGCAGCAGTCATCAACACCCTTGCTGTGGCAGGGCTCCTTGCTGCTGCATACCTCACCACCACTTACGGTTCTGTGGGCGAGGCGGTTGGAGTCCTCATTGCCGCTTTTCTCGCTGGCGCCAGCTGTCCCCAAGTGGGCCCCATGGCCCGTGTCCGGTGGATGGCGCTGACCACCCGCAACCTATCTGCAGCCAACGGCGGCAAGAGTGTGGCCGCCAACCGGGCTGACCTGGACACCGCACTGTCCTATGAAGGTACTGCAGACGAGGTCACGTTCGTCCTGGGTCCCGCCCTGGTGGGCGTCTTGGCCAGTATGGTGGCACCATGGTTGCCGCTGGCGTTGGCCGCGGTCATGACCATCACTTTGGTTCCTGCCTTTGCGGTCCACCCCAGCCAGCGTGCAGTGATGCCGGCCCCACGCAAGGCCCGTGCCGGCGTCGTGCCTTCGGGCGCCCAACAATTGGTTAGTGAGCAACCGGGCGAAGCGACGTCCCGGGGACGTAACCGTTGGGCCGGGGCCGTTGTAGCCGTTCCGGTGGTTGCAATGGTGTGTATGGGTACCTTTTTCGGGGCCACACAGAATGCGCTCAGTGCTTTCTCGGCCCAGTACGCCACGGCTGAGATCGCAGGAATTCTGTATGCCGTGATGGGCCTCAGCTCAGCTGTGGCGGCACTTTCGGTGGCATTCTGGCCGCAGCGGTTCAGCTTGGCTTCCCGTTGGGTTGCCGCGGCGCTGGCGATGTCCGTTTTGTCGCTTCTGCTGCTTCTCCCGGCAGGCATTTGGCCCATGGTCTTTGTCTTGCTGATACTGGGCATCCCTGTGGGGCCGGTGATGGTGACTGTCTTCAGCATCGGCGGTGTTGTGGCTCCGGCAGGTCGGATGGCCACTGTGATGACGGCGCTGGCCAGCGGAATTGTGGCCGGAACTGCACTGGGCTCCTATCTGGCCGGGCAGTTGGCTCAAACTCAGGGATCGGGCGCGGCTTTCGTGGTGTCCGTGGCCGCAGCGGCAGGCCTTTTGTTGCTAGGTGTTCTTACGTCCTTGGTGATGAAGCGCAGGCCTCAGGCGTAATGGAGCGCTCCGGCGAGGGAAACGGCCATGAGTTCCACCAAACGCAGTGACCGTTCGTCGTTGGGGTCGGCCAAATGCTGCATGCTGATGCCGTCAATCCCTGAAATAAACAAGCGGGTGATGTCTTCCAGGTTGTCCGGAACGGGCTCTCCGGCGGCGTCAGCGGCGGCACGGAACAGCTCCAACGTTGAGCTGACCCAGCCGTCGTACATGGAGCGGTTCATGAGCAAGGCCTGAGGCTGGTCTTCGGTTTCTACGCGGAACCGCCGGAGCAGCAGTTCGAACGTTGTGACCTGCTCATGCGGATTATCCAGCATGCGGCTCCAGATGCGCCGTGCATGGGCACCAATCATGTGCCGTAATCCCATTCCTGGATCGGCCACAGGCTCCAATGCCTTGGCATAGTCCCTGCTGAGGAAGTTGTAAACCTCTTCAAGAAGTTCGTCTTTGCTCCGGAAGCAATAGTGCAGTGCGGCAAGCGGGGCATCGGCTTCGGTGGCGATTCGTCGCGTGGTTGCAGAGGCGAGGCCATCTTGGGCGATCACCCTTGCCGCCGCTTCGACGAACTGCAGCCGCCTTTCCTCGGCGGGAACCCTGGCCATTCATTCACCTTCTTCTTTTCAGTCCTCCATGAACGTCACGGGCCCACGATCGTGTTCAGCCACCTTGGTGATCCGGTCATGACCCAGCGTTCCCATTGATCGTAGGCGCTATCCGCCGGGACGCCGTTATGGCCGTGCCGGGGGCGGAAAACTCCCGTGAAAGAAATTTTACGCCAAAACCTAGTCAAGTGACCCAGTCAAGCGACATACTTCTTTCAGGAACGTTGTCTGCATCACATTTGGTGCGGCGAACTGAGGAGAAGCTATGGGAGACTTCGCTGATCTGGTGATCACGAACGCCAGGGTCCACACCATGGATCCGGCGGCACCACATCACGTGAGCGACGCCGTCGCCATCACGGGCGGCCGCATTGCCGCGCTGGGCCACCGGGGCGTAAGCGGGAGGATCGGCCCTGCCACGCAGGTGATCGATGCTGCAGGCGGAGCTGTCATTCCAGGCATCAACGATGCCCACCTGCACTTTGTCTCGGCAGCCATGGCCGCCTTTGGGTATGTGCGCTTGGAACCCGCCGTGGCGCCCCACTGGGCTGCCGTCGTCGACGTCCTGGAAACAGCGCCGGCGGGGGAGGATGGTTGGGTGCGCGCCCACGGGTGGGACGAAGCCCTGCTGGGGCCGGCGCAGGGGTTCTTGCTCAATGTCAGGCCGGACACGCCCGTGGTGGCTTTCGACAGCACCGGCCATCAGTTGCTGGCCAACACCGAAGCGCTCAGAAGGGCCGGTATTAACGCCGCCACGCCAGATGTTGACGGCGGCGTCGTAGCCAGGTCCTCGGACGGCACTCCCACAGGATTGCTCCAGGACGGAGCCATGGAACTTCTCTCGCGGGCAATGCCGCCGGTCCCCGGATCAACCTTGCGCCCTGCTCTGCTGGCATTCCAAGAGCAACTGCATTCCTTGGGCATCACCTCCCTCACCGATCCCGGCCTGGGGCCGGCGTGCGCGGGACTCATGGATGGTGCGGGTTCGACGGCGGCACTGGAGTTGCTGGCCGACCTCGCCGAGGCGAAGCAACTTTCGCTGCGAATCAACGTACTGATGCTCTTCGCGGGAACAGGGGGAGCCAACTCGCGCGCGGTTGAGGCAGGACTGCGCAGCGGGCTGTCCGCTGCCTACTTGGACCGTGGCATCAGTCCGGAGCAACTGCGGATTGCGGGCGTCAAGATTTTCGCCGATGGAATTCCCCGCAGCGGAACCGCGTGGATGAGCGAGCCCTACGGGAAGGCATGTACGCACGGCAGCCTGGTGATCCAAGGAGCAAGCGAAGCCCAGCGGGTTGCGGAGCTGCATAAAATCCTGAAGCTGATCAATGACGCCGGGCTGCAGGCGGGCGTTCACGCCACGGGGGACGCGGCCACCGCTGCCGCAGTTCAAGCGATCATCGCCGCAGGGGATGGCGGCAACGGGGATTCAGGGCGGTCGGAGAACCGTCATTACATCATCCACGGGGCCTTCGGGGACCCCGAAACACTTCACACCATGGCGTCCCAGGGTATTGGTTACAGCACCAACCCCCTTATCCGGCAAGAAGCCGGCGACATCATGCGGCAGGTTCTCGGTGAGGATCGCTTCTCCAAGCACCAGCCCCTGCAATCGGCGCTGGGGGCCGGAGTCCGTCTGAATCTTGCCTCGGATGCCCCCGTGACCAGTGCCGATTGGCGCCGCACAGTGGTGGCAGCTGTTCGCCGGGGCACTCGTTCGCAGCCAGGCAACCCGCGGGACCCGGAGCGGATCGGCGGCTTGCAGGCATTGATGGCAATGACCGTCAACGCGGCCTGGCAGGACCATGCGGAGCAATTCAAGGGTGCTTTGACCCCGGGCATGACGGCGGATTTGTGTTTGCTTTCCAAGCCCTGGCCCGTGGACGAGGAGATTGAAGAACTCCTGGACACAGAGGTCAGGCTCACCCTCAGCGGTGGCCGGGTAGTTCACCAATCCGGCTAACTCACCCATCAACGTAGTCCACCCCATCAGCTACAACTTTTCCCTTCCAACCTTTCGTGATTCAAGGAGCACCATGCGACGCACTATTCCCTTGGCCCTGGCCGCAGTTTTGTCCATGACGTTGGCCGCCTGCGGTGGGGGTTCCGGCCCGGCCGCCGCCCCCGCCGCGGACGGGACCACCACCCTGAAGGTGGGCACCATCGGCATAGGTTCGGACGCGGGCATCCGGCTTGCAGCTGATAAGGGCTACTTCAAGGAGCAGGGTCTCAATGTGGAGATTTCTGTTATTGCCAACCCTCCGGCCGGCATTGCTGCGGCCCAGAGCGGCCAGATTGATCTCACGTACACGCCCTCCATTCCGCTGCTGAATGCACTGAGCCAGAACGTGCCGCTCAAGATCATTGCCGCAGCCGACGGCTACAAGGACGGTGCCAGTGAAGGCACTGACCTGCTCCGGGTGGATGACACCGGACTTTTGGTGCAGCAGGGGTCAACCATCAACAGGCCCAAGGACCTGGAGGGAAAGAGCGTCAGCGTCCCGGCGCGCAAGGCACAGCTGGAGGTCACTGTCAGCAAACTGGTCAAGGACGACGGCGGCGATCCCGCCAAGGTGAACTGGATGGTCCTTGATCCTTCCTCTGCACTCCAATCCCTGAATTCCGGACGGGTGGATGCTGCCTCACTCGTGGCCCCGTTCACGTCCAAGGCCGCCGCGGAGGGCAACAGGCTCCTGGCTTCGCCCGGCGTCGAATTCTTTGAACAAGGCGCCATTGGCCTTTGGGTGGCCGGGGCGAACACGGTGAAGTCCAAGGAAAAGGCGTTGCAGGGTTTCAGGGCCGCTATCTACAAGGCGAACGCCTACGCCAATGCGCACGTTGATGAAGCGCAGCAGCTCAGTGCCGAGATCACCAAGACTGACCTGGACGTGGTCAAGTCCGGTGCCGTGAACTATTGGCCCGAAGACGTCCGCATTGAAGACATTGAGCGTGCCAATAAGAACCTTGCCGAGCTCGGATTCCTGAGTGAACCGGTGAAGCTGCCGGCTGACGTTATTTTCGGGAAGTAGGCCGGAAGCACCATGGGAGATTCATCATGAAAGCATCTATCCGTCCCTATGCGTTCAGTGCCCTGGGCATAGCGGGAGCCTTGGTCATCTGGCAGGTGTTGGCTGTGGCCAAGGCAGCAGGAAATGCCCTGCCATCGGCTACCGAGGTGTTTGCCACGCTCGCGACCATTCTGGGGACAGGCACTTTCTGGTCCGCTCTGGGCGCCACGCTTGCCATCGCATTGCTCGCGCTGGCTATGGCAGCCTTGGCGGGGGTGGTCCTGGGACTGCTCATAGGCAGCTTCGAATCAGTTCGGTACGCCACTTTGGCTGTCCTGGAATTCCTGAAGCCGGTTCCCCCGATCGTTATTCTTCCCCTCGCCGTTTTGGTACTTGGCCCCACTGCTGAGATGGCGCTCTTCCTGGTGGTCTTCGGATGCCTGCTCCCTATTGTCATGCAGACCGTAGACGGCGTTCAGGGAACCGACCCCGTGGCACGCGATACTGCCCGCTCGTACGGCATGGGCCAGGGGGAGATTCTGGCTCGGGTGGTCTTGCCCAGCGCCATGCCGTATATCGGCACTGCCATGAGGGTGGCGGCCCCTGCTGCCTTGGTGGTCACCGTGGTGGCCGGCCTTCTTGGCGGCGGTCCGGGCCTGGGCCAAAGCATTTACCAAGCACAGGCGGCGGGTGATTACGCCAGCCTCTACGCCCTGGTGATTGTCCTCGGCGTCCTGGGTCTGTTGTTTCAAGGTGCTACCCGGCTGGCCGAGCGCCGGGTCCTGCACTGGCATGAGTCCTACCGGGAAGTGGTGCGCTGATGAGAAACCCCGCAATCCGAAACTGGGTGATCGGAGCAGGCACTCCTGTGCTGCTGTTGATCATCTGGTGGTTCCTTTCCGCGGACTCCACCGATCCCTTTTTCCCGCCGCTGGAAACCATCCTTGTCCGCTTCCAGGAACTGTGGCTGTTTGAGCATTTCCAGTCCGATGTCCTCCTGAGCTTGGGGAACCTGTTCCTGGGTTTCGCCATGGCAGCGGTGGCCGGGGTTGCCCTGGGCTTCGCCACAGCACTGGTTCCTCCGGTCCGGTGGATGATCGATCCCCTGATCCATTTCCTCCGTGGAATTCCTCCAGTGGCATTGGTGCCGATCTTCATCTCCCTGATCGGCTTCGGTACACAGATGCGCGTAACCAGCATCGCTTTGGCGGCGTTGTTTCCCACCATGATCGCCACAGTGGACGGCATTCGGAGCGTCAGCAACGATCTCCTGGACGTAGCCAAGGTCTACAGGTTCAGCCGTAAGGAACGCGTGGTCAATGTCCTCCTCCCCGCAGCGATGCCCCAAATTTTCTCAGGACTGCAAGTGAGCCTTCAAGTGGCCTTCATCGTGATGATCGCCAGCGAAATGCTGGGCAGTTCCCAGGGCATCGGAGCCATGACCTTGCTGGCTCAGCAGAGCTTCATGACCGCTGACATGTGGGCAGGCATCCTGCTCCTGGGTGTCATCGGATTCCTGGTCAACGTGCTGTTCAGCCTGCTCAAGCGCAAGGTCCTGTCCTGGTACATCGGATCCCGTCGCATGGCGCGTGCAGCATGAGCGTCCGGCAGGCCCCGTCCCTCCCCATCCCCAACAGAAAGTCCACCATGGCACAGCAACCAGAAACCCGCATCAGTGCGACCACCCCTCGGCTGGACGTGGCGCATCTGGCCAAGACCTACGGCAGCGGCGAAAAATCACACACAGTCATTGAAGATCTCACTTTCACTGTGGACGCCGGCGAAGTTGTCTGCATAGTTGGCCCGTCAGGGGTTGGAAAGACCACTCTCCTGAAATGTCTGGCCGGCCTTCATCCGGCGAGCAGCGGACGTGCAGCCATTGACGGGCGGACCATCAGCGGCCCACCGCCGGAGATGGCGTTGGTTTTTCAGGACTACAACCGCTCGCTCATGCCATGGCTGACCGTCCGGAAAAACCTGATCCTTCCCTTGCGGCACCTCAAGTTGCCCGCGGCGGAACTGAAGGAGCGCTGCGACAGTGCCTTGGCCGCCGTCGGACTCTCCCATGCCCATAACCAGTATCCGTGGCAGTTGTCCGGCGGCATGCAGCAACGCGTGGCGATTGCCCGGGCGCTGGCGTATCGGCCGGAGATCCTCATCATGGACGAGCCCTTCGCTTCCGTGGACGCGCAGACCCGCTTTGATCTGGAGGATCTGTGCCTGAAGATCCGGAAAGACTTCAACATGACTATTTTGGTGGTGACCCACGACATCGATGAGGCCGTCTACCTGGCTGATCGTGTTGTGGTGCTCGGTTCCCGGCCCGCCCGCGTCCTCAAAGTGGTGGACGTGGACCTGCCGGCACCACGGGACCAAATCACTACGCGTTCGTTGCCGGAATTTGCGCGGCAGCGAACCGAAGTACTGTCCCTCATTAAGAGGCCCGCATGAGGGGGCGGCGAGCGGCGGCTGGGAACCGCCGGCCCAATATCCTGTTCATCATCGCGGACCAGCTCCGGTCCGACCACCTCGGCTTCGGAGGCAACGCCACAGTCAAGACGCCTAACCTGGACGCTCTCGCAGCCAAGAGCGTGGTTTTTGACAATGCCACGGTGGCCAACCCCACGTGCATGCCCAACCGTGCCAGCCTGGTGACCGGACGCTGGCCTTCTGCACACGGCACCCGTTGCAACGGCATTACTTTGGATCCATTGACGCAGACAGTTCCGCGTTCCCTGTGGGCAGGTGGCTACCGCACAGTGGGCGTGGGGAAGCTCCATCACCAGAACATGGGGTGGGAGTTTGAGCCGCACCAGGCAGAGGAGATCCTGTCCACGGACCCTCTGTTGTTGGACCCCGGTACCAGCGATGCCCGGCGTCAGGGCTTAAGCCCGGGTTGGGATCAGTGGGAAAACCGGGAGGCCCATGACGCCCGTTTCATACCGCTGCCCGCGGACTACTACGGCTACCAGCACGTGGACCTTGTCATCGGTCACGGTGACCGGCCCGGCGGCCACTACGTCCATTGGGCCCGGGAGCGCGGCGTTGATCCCGAATCGCTGGGAGGTCCGTCAAATTCCTCTGCTACCTACAGCGGCTGGGATCAGGTGTACCAGACGGCTGTTCCGGCCGATATGCACCCCACAAGCTATGTGAGCGAGAAAGCAATTGAACACCTCAAGGATGCCGCAGGGCAGGAT
Source organism: Paenarthrobacter aurescens (assembly GCF_041549525.1). Lineage (NCBI taxonomy): Bacteria > Bacillati > Actinomycetota > Actinomycetes > Micrococcales > Micrococcaceae > Paenarthrobacter > Paenarthrobacter aurescens. The sequence continues at coordinate 2,583,618 of NZ_CP157456.1, read as the reverse complement.
CAGCCCTTCTTCATGTTTGTCTCCTTCCCGGATCCGCATCATCCGTTCTCGCCCCCGGCAGGCTATTCAGATCTATACAATCCAGAGGACCTGCCACTGCCGCTGGGTTTCGAACAGGACCACGCCTCCTCACCTGCGCACGTGAGGAACATGATCGAACGCCGGGGCGAGCCGAACATGGACCCCACCATGACGTGGGCGGCTACGGAGGAGCAGTACAGGTTCGCGGCGGCCGCCCAATATGGCCTGATCACCATGATGGATGAGCACATCGGCCGAATCCTGGATGAGCTGGATCGCCAGGGACTGGCCGAGGACACCATTGTGGTGTTCACCAGCGATCACGGAGATCTCTTTGGTGACCACGGCCTCATGCTCAAACATTTTGTCCATTACCGCGCGGTGACCAATGTGCCGTTGATGGTGCACCTTCCCGGAGGCTTGCCGCGGCGTACCAAGGCTCTGGTTTCCAGCGCGGATCTAGCCCCGACGCTTCTTGAGCTCACCGGCTCCAAAGGCTATAGGGGCATTCAGGGACGCTCCCTTGTGTCCCTGCTGCAGGGGGAGACTGAGAGTCATCGGGACTCGCTCCTGGTGGAGGAAGAACAACCATTCGGCTTGGACGGACTGCCGGGACCTGTCCGGATGCGGACAGTTATCACAGCTGAGGGCAGGCTGACCCGCTACTTCGGCACGGGGATTTCAGAGCTCTACCATCACGGCGAAGACCCCGGGGAACTGGTCAACCGTGCCGGCGATCCTGCCTACGCCGACTTGGAAGACCGGCTGTTGCGAACCATGCTCGAAGAGATGGCAGCCCTCACGGACCAGGGCACGGCCCCCACGGCGGCCGCTTAGCCGCGGCTCTGCGGGGCCTAAGTGCTCGACGGCGGCTGCCGGGTTGGCCGGTTCAGCCAGCCGTCAGTGACTGTTGCGGTAGCCAGTGGGGGAGTTCCCGAACGCGGCGCGGAAGATGCGGCTGAAATGCGCGGCATCGGTGAACCCCCACCGCGCCGCGATGGCTGTCACGGCTCGATCAGCCAGCACAGGATCCCTCAGGTCCCGCCGGCACCGTTCGAGCCGCCGCTGGCGGATGGAGGAGGCCACCGTGGTACCGATTTCCTGGAAGAGGTCATGCAGATGCCGCGTGGAGATGTAATGGGCTGCGGCTATGGTTCCGGGGGAGAGCTCAGGATCACCGAGATTGGCCTCGATGTAGTCATGGATGCGGCCCAGCAGCAGCAGATGCGGATCCCGGCCGGTCTCAATGAGTTGATCAAGCTCACCGTTGAAAAGTGTGGTCACCAGATCCAGGGCATTGTGGACCAAGCGGAGCCCGTTGGTGCCGGAAAGGGCCTCGAGGTTGTCGGCGAGTTTGACCAGGAAGGGGCTGATAAGTTCGCCAAGGCCCTCATCGCCGGGAATGCGCAGGGCTGTTACATGTCCCATGGCTTCTGCAGGCAGGTCCAGCAATACGTGCGGGAACATGAGCACCAAAGTGCGGAAGTCGTCGTCGAACGTTAATTGGTACGGGCGGGAGGTGTCGTAAATGGAGAGATCGCCGGGGCGCAGCACCGCCTCCCGCTCATCCTGAACCAGGCGGCCCGAACCAGCGAGCTGGATGCTGAGTTTGAAGAAGCGCCCCGTGGACTTGGCAATCAGCTCCGGCGTGCGCAGGACAGTGTGCGGTCCGGCCGTGATTTCAACTACGGAGATCTGCCCCAGCACGCGAGCGCGCATGACGCCTCGGAAGGTGGAGCCTTGGAAAGATGAGCTCTTGGGACCCGTAGCCACCAGGGGCACGAAAGAGTTGGAGATTGCTTTGCTCCACTCCTGGAAAGACTCCGCCACGATGGTTTCCACGGTTGCGGGGCCCGTATCAGCCGCGACGGTCATCAAACTCCTCTTCAAGGGTCACTCGTCAACCGCCCGCGGCGCCGCTGCCACTGGGCCGGGAATGCCGGTTGTGCGGACGTGAGCTTGCCCACGATTCTACACCGGGACCGGCCCGCGACCGTGCTTGCGTGCAGCGACAAACACCCTGCCGTGTGAGACAAGTCACGCAAGGGCCCTGCGGTGGAAGATTGCGGAATGACAGACACCGTGCCGCGCAATCTCCCGCGGCACCGAGGCAGGAGCACACTATGAGCGTGGACAACCCCGTCAAGGGCAGGGCCGCCGGAGCCGTAGGCACCAAGAGGCGGCTCGGCGTACCGGCAGTAACCTTCATGATTATCGCGGCCTCGGCGCCGCTGACCGTTCTCGCGGGCGGCGTAACCACCACCTTCGCGGTTACCGGCGTGACCGGCGTGCCGCTGTCCTTCCTGATCCTGGGCGCAATTCTGGCGCTCTTCGCTGTTGGCTACGCCGCCATGAGCCGCTACGTCACCAATGCCGGCGCGTTCTACGCATATATCGCACAGGGCATCTCACGGCCGGCAGGCGTAGGGGCATCACTGATTGCCCTCATGGCCTACAACCTCATGCAGGTAGGAATTTACGGGTTGTTCGGCTTCACCGTCTCCTCACTGCTGTCCGCCCGGCTTGGCGTGAGCGTTCCCTGGTGGATTCCCGTGCTGGTGTGCATCGGAATTGTCGGATGGCTGGGGGTGAACAGGGTGGACCTGTCCGCCAAGGTTCTTGGCGTTCTGGTTGCCCTGGAGTTCCTGGTGGTCATTGTGTACGACGTCATGAGCCTTGCGGTGGCCCCCGAAGGCGTTACGGCAGCAACGTTCAGCCCCGAAAGCCTGTTTGTTCCCGGCATTGGAGCAGTTCTCTCCTTCGGCATCGCCGCCTTCATGGGCTTCGAATCCGCAGCTATTTATGGTGAAGAGTCCAAGGACCCCAAACGCACCGTTGCCCGTGCCACCTTCGCTGCTGTTGGCATCATCGCCGTTTTCTATGCCGTCTCTGCATGGGCCATGACCATAGGAGCGGGACCGTCCGCCGTGATTGAGGCGGCCACCACCAACGGCCCGGACATGATCTTCGCATTCCTGGGCACTCACGGCGGCGTGCTGCTCAGCGACATCGCCCAGATCCTCTTCGTCACCAGCCTCTTCGCCGCGCTCGTCAGCTTCCACAACGCAGTAGCCCGCTACTTCTTCTCCCTTGGCCGCGAGCGCGTCCTGCCGTCAGCACTGGCCAAGGTGCGGACCGAAAGCGGGGCGCCCTTCGCCGGTTCGCTGGCGCAGACGGTGATTGCCGTCGTCGTGACCATCGCTTTCGCCATCGCCGGCTCGGGTTCCGAACTCGGCGAACTCTATCCCGTCCTTACCATGTTCACCTGGCTTACCAACAGTGGTGCAATCGGCCTCGTGCTGCTGATGACAGTGGTCTCTGTGGCAGTGATCGGCTTCTTCCGCCGGGAAAAGCACGGCGCGAGCCTGTGGGTCAGGGTGATTGCCCCAGGTGTTGGATTCGCACTCCTGGCGGTGGTCTTCGTGCTCATCATGGCCAACTTCAATGTCCTGCTGGGACAGACTGAGTCGACGGCTGTCACGTTTGTCCTGCCGATGCTGGTCTTGTTGCCTGGAGTTGCTGGTGTCATTTGGGGTTTGCGGCTGCGGCGCTCGCAGCCGGCACTGTACGCCCGGATCGGCCATGGGGCGGACCACTGATAACCGTCCCAACCTGAAGGAAGCCCCGGCGAGTGTCGCCGGGGCTTCCTTGTTTTCTTCAGTTCATGTTCCGCATCGGAGGGCTACATCCCCGTAGCGGGGTCGAGTTCCGGGCTGTGCCGGCTGATGCTGATCAGGCGGCCATGTGCACCGAACGTGAAGTGGACCGGTTTTGTGCCTGCCTCATCCCATCCGAAAAGGCTGCCGTGGGACCTGATGGCGTGAGGATCGCGGTGGTCTGCAATGGTGACTGAACCACAGGGTATGACCTTCTCCCGCCAGGTAAAGACGAAGATACCGGGGCGGATTTGGTACACAGTGTTGGAGTCCGTGTCCGCCAATCCGCGCTCGGGGCCAGCGAGGCATTGCCAGGTGTACCAAGTGGGGCTGAGGTAGATGTGTTCGTAGGCGTGGGATTCGCTGTAGACCCATTCAACGCGTCGGCCGATGAGCGCGTGGCTTTCGGCTACCGGGATCCCCGTGGCCTGATGATCATCGAGCGTTCCCGGGCGGAAATCGTGCTGGACAGCAACGCTGGAGGCGGTTGCCCTGCCGAGTGCGGCGCCAATGTAGAGCGCCCGGCCGTGCAGCAGATCCAGGATCAGGGAAACGGCAAATTGGGGATCCTGCTGACTCTGCCACTGGGCGTAGTACAGTTCCTCGGCCACCTGGAACGCCTCGTAGGGCGCGGTTCCTGAATGGCCTGCCGCAGCCCACTGGACTTCTTCGTCGTCGAAGCTGAACGTCATGGGTCCGCCGTCGTTGCGCAGGGAGAAGTCCTTCCCGGCCAGGTCCTGCACGGTGGGGGCTTTGTTGGCGTCGAAGCCGGGGGCCAGTCCGTCCAGGGGTAGCCAGTTGGAGGTGTCTAGGAGATTCAGGCTCATGGGTTCCTTCTCAGGCTCGAATGAAGGACCGGACGGAATGCCCGGTCCTTCATTCGAGTATTCGCGGCGGAACGGCCATCGTCTTGTGCTGTGGGGCACGTCAGTTGACCCGCAAGGAAGGGTTCAGGCCAGCTGGCTTTCGATCCTTGCCGCGCTCGCGGCCAGTGCCTTGCCCACGGCATCGGAGTCCTGGTCCAGCCGGATGTAGACGACGGCGATCGCGGCCGGCCGTCCGCCGGGAACGTGGATGGGGGCGGCTATGGAGGACAGCCCGGCGATGACTTCATCGTGGCTGGTGGCGTATCCGAGGCGGCGGGCTTCGTGGGCTTCAGGGCGGTAGGGGTTGCCTGCGCCCACCTGCTGCCAGCGTTCCTCCGTCATGCTCGATTGGATGGCGATTCCCGGGGCGCCTGTGCTCACGGGGTGGCGGCTGCCGGGATGTTGGGCAAGTGCGGCCCCCGAGTGTCGCGGCTCCACAGTGACCAGGGTGACGCATTCCTGATGGTCCCACACTGCCAGGAATGCGGTCATGTGCAGCGTGTTGGCCAGTTGGGTGAGCTCGGGGAGGGCGGCGGTTTGGAGGTTCCGTGAGACTCCGCGGGCAAGGACTGCCAGGCCGGGGCCGGGCTGAACGCGCCCGGAGTCGTCGCGCACCAAGAGTGAGTGGTCCTCCAAGGTTCGCAGGATCCGGTACGCCACGGATCGGTGGACGCCCAGGGCTTCGGTGAGTTCAGCGATGCTGAGGGGCTTTTCCGCGGCCGCGAGAATCTCCAGCGCCCGGATTCCGCGTGAAAGCGTTTGCGACGGCGGAACCTGGGTTGGTGCTTCCGGGGTGCCCTTGACGTCGCTGCGGGGATTCATGCGAACCATTCTATGGTGGCCTGCACCGCAGGGGTCTGTGCTTTGGCTCACAGGTTGTAGTATTCTTTCCTAACTGACCGTTCTGTCGGTTTATGCAAGTCACGTGCCGACCAGTCACTCTCACCCCAATGGAGTTCCAATGACCGCAACTTCCACTGTCGACTCCCCGTCAGGACCCAGCAGCAAGCGCGAAGAGCGCCGGGTACTGGCCGGGACGTTGGTGGGCACCACGATTGAGTGGTACGACTTCTTCATCTTCGCCCAGCTGACGGCTACTTTGCTGGCCCCGTTGTTCCTTTCTCCGTTGGAGAAGTCCAACCCGGGAGTAGCCCAGCTGCTGTCCTTCGCCACAATCGGCATCAGTTTCCTGTTCCGCCCACTCGGAGCGTTCGTCGCCGGACACCTTGGCGACAGGATGGGCCGCAAGGCTGTACTCGTTATGACCCTGGTCATGATGGGAGCTGCAACTGCGCTGATCGGCTTGCTGCCCACCTACGCAACAATCGGCGTCTGGGCCCCTGTCCTGCTCATCACCCTGCGCGTGGTCCAAGGGTTCTCCGCGGGTGGCGAATGGGGCGGCGCTGCACTCATGGCTGTGGAGCATGCCCCGCTGAAAAAGCGCGGACTCTTCGGCGCCTACCCGCAGATCGGTGTTCCGATCGGCATGATCCTGGCCACCGGGCTGTTGTTCCTGCTGCAGTCGGGAATGTCCAAGGAAGATTTCGCCTCATGGGGCTGGCGTGTGCCGTTCCTGTTGTCGGTGGTCCTCATCGTGGTGGGTTACCTCATCCGTCGCGCTGTTGGTGAGAGCCCGGTCTTCAAGGAAATCGCCCAGCGCAAGGCTGAAAGCAAGGCCCCCTTGGGCGAGCTGTTCAGGAAGAACAAGAAGGAAGTTGTTCTGGCCGCGCTGATCTTCATTGCAAACAATGCAGCAGGCTACCTGTTGATTGCCTTCTTCATCTCCTACGCCACCCGTACGTTGAAGATGCCCACACCCCAGGTTTTGCTCGCCACTACCATCGCCTCTTTCGGCTGGCTCATCTTCACCATGGTGGGCGGTTGGCTCTCGGACAAAATCGGCCGCGTCAAAACGTTCCTGATCGGTTATGGCTTGGTCTTCGCATGGATGATTCCCATGTTCATGCTGATCGATTCCAAGGACATCCTGCTTTACGGTACGGCCCTGTTTGTCCTCACCATCGGCTTGGGCCTGTCCTACGGACCCATGTCTGCCATGTACGCAGAGATGTTCCCGGCCCAGGTCCGGTACTCCGGAATCTCCATCGGCTACGCCCTGGGCGCCATTCTGGGTGGTGCCTTTGCTCCGCTCATCGCTCAAGCACTCCTTGACACCACCAAGTGGTCCGGATCGGTGGGCATCTACATCATGGTTCTCTGTGTCATCTCCGCAATTGGCGTCATCCTGGCCAAGGAAACCCGCGGCCGTCCACTGGGATACAGCGTCCACCACTAGGGTCCGCTACAAAGGCCATTGCGAGCACAAACGAAAGGGTGCGGTCCTCTGGGACCGCACCCTTGCGGTGCTTCAACAACAAGAGCGCGTTGCTCCATGGACGACGCCGGTTACTTGCGCCCGCTGGGAGCTGCACTTTCAAGCTGGCTGACGACGTCGGCGTCGGACAACTGCTCGAAGCGTTGGTAGAAGGCGCCAACAGCGTGGAATTTGCCCGGCGTGTGCAGGGCCATCACAAAGTCGCAGACCCGGGCCAGCGACGTTGAGGCTTCCAACGATGCCACGGGCACCGCGGCGATCACCGTGGCGGCACCGCCGGCCCGCACCGCCTCTACGGCTGCCCGCATGGTGGCCCCCGTGGCCAGTCCGTCGTCGGCCAGCACCACTGTCTTTCCGCGAAGATCGTGCTCGATGCCAGGATAAGTTTGGGCGCGGCGGGTCAGTTCGGAGCGTTCACGGGCTTCCACGGCATCCAAAGCGGACTGGGAGATTCCGTGGGCGAGAATGAGCTCCTTCAGGGGCCTGTTGACCATCCGCAGAACGTCACCCTGCGACCACGCCAGTGCCCCGAAAGCGGTCTCCACACGGCCGGGGATGCCCAGCTTGCGGACCAGTACGGCACCGAAAGGCAGGAATAACTCTGCAGCTGCTGCGGCGGCTACCGGGACTCCGCCACGGGCCAGGCCCAAGACGATGGTCTCAGGCCGTTCCCTCAGTTGGGGGAGTCCTTCAGCCAGGCGCCGACCCGCTTCCGCGCGGTCCTTGAAACGCATGCCCATCTGCTCCACTTCCACGTAATTCGTTGCATGTCCAAGCCTACAGTCCACACCTTGCCCGGTGACGCCCCCGCTGAAAGCATGGGCTTGTGAACAAGCCAATCGGATATTGGATCAAGAGGCTCGACGCCGCCCTGGAAGCCCAGCTCGATGCCACCCTGTCCCGGATCAAACTCACCCGGCGCCAATGGCACGCCCTGGGTGCACTCTCGGAAGGTGCCATGCTGCCGGATCAGCTGGAGGACATCCTCCAGCCGCTCTGGGGTGGCGATACCAAGCTGCGAGAGCGGGAGCTTGCCGCCCTGGTGGGGCGTGGACTGATCACCATGATCGACCACCGGCTGGCACTGAGCGAACATGGCCGGGACACATACCACCAGGCCCAAAGGCTGGTGGAGGATGCCCGCGAAGACCTGTCCATGGGCATCGGCATTGACGAGTACGCCATGGCGCTGAGCGTGCTGGAGCGCATGAGCCTCAACGCCGAGCGCCTGACCCGCTGAGAACTACACGCCGAGGAACTGAACGGCAGCTTCTTTGAAGGCCCTGCTGGTTATCACGTTGGTGTGGGTCCGCCCGGGAATTACCAGGGTCTCCACCATTCCACCCCGGGCGCCGGCCAGGGCGGCCAGCTCCGGCATGGTGGTTGCCCGCTCGTCTTTCTCCCCGGCAACCAGCAACAGCGGCATGTGAGGAGCGGCTTCGGCGGGATCGAACGGCTCGCCCTTGATGGCTTCAATGAGGGACAGCATGGCGAACAGGTTGTTGCTGGGGAGCATTTGCGCCATCTTCAGCAAGCCGGCCGTGGACGCGTCCTCGATGGGTGTGCCGTCGGCCAGGTGCCGCTGGGCGGCGGCGAGGTCAAAGGCTGCCAGCGGATCCGCCGAGCTCGGGCCGCCCAGGACGATGCGGTGAACCAGGTCCGGCTGGGTGGCACCAAATTCCCACGCCAGCCGCGAACCGAGCGAGTAGCCAATGATGTCCAGTCCAGTGGACGGGTCACCATCGCGCAGGGGCCGGGCGCCGGCGTCGGTGACTATTTGGAGAAGGTCGGCGCGGATGCGGCTGGGCGTATAGGAATCCAGGTCCTCAGGGGAGTGGCTTCGGCCGTGACCGGGCAGGTCCACTGTGATCACCCTCCGTCCCGCATCCTGCAGGGTGGTGATCCAGCCGCTGTCCGCCCAGTTCAGTTTGGTCGAGGAGGAGAATCCATGGATCAGCAACACAGGACGCAGGCCGGCGTCATTGCCTGGCTCGTGAACTTCCACGAAGAGCCCGGGGTCGGTGCCCTCTACTGTGTGCCTGTGCTGTTCCATGGTGTGCCTGCCGGTCATCATGTCAGTCCTCATCGAGTACGGCGCTCAGGCGGACCCGGCGCTTGGGTGCTTCGTCCTTCGGAACAGTGCCCACGATCCCGGCGGTGTCATCCGGGACCTCGAACACAATCAGCGGCTCGCCAACGTTGATCGTGTCGCCGGGCGCTCCGTGAATACGCACCACTTTACCCGCCTGGGGGCTGGGCAATTCGAGCGCTGATTTGGTGGTTTCGAGCTCCACAATCGGCTGGTTGCGTTCCACTTGCTGGCCGGGCTCCACCAGCCACTCCAGCACGGTTGCTTCAATGAGGCCCTCGCCGAGATCAGGAAGCGGGAAGGAAATTTCAGCCACGGCGGTACTCCAGTACGCGTTGGATCCCAAAGAGGATGCGATCAATGTTGGGGATGTATTCGTCTTCCAGGTCGCCGGAAGGATAAGGGACGTCAAAACCGGTGACACGCTCCACTGGAGCCTTGAGCGTCGAGAAACAACTCTGCGTGATGAGTTGGGCCACCTCGGCACCCAGTCCGGAGGTCAGCGGCGCTTCATGAACGACGACGGCGCGCCGCGTCTTTCCCACGGACCTCGCCAAAGCTGCAGCATCAATCGGTTTCAGCCAGCGCAGGTCCAGGACCTCGACGTCGATGCCGTCCTCAGCTGCCAAGTCAGCAACCTGCAGGCAGCGGGCAACCATAGCGCCCCACGCCACGAGGGTGATGTGCCGTCCTTCCCTGGCCACACGGGCGCCGGTGAGGCTGCCGCCGTTGTCCGCATCGGCGTCGTGCACTGCTGTGCCTGGAAGGGCGTTGGTGACATCCACCGGCCCCTTTTGCCAGTAGCGGGACTTCGGTTCCATGAAAATCACCGGGTCCGGCCGGGTGGCAGCGTACTTCAGCAGATGATAGGCATCGTGCGGCGTGGAGGGAGAAACCACTTTGAGCCCCGGGACGTGGGCGAAGAGTGCTTCAAGGCTTTCGCCGTGGTGTTCCGGTGCCCGGATGCCGCCGAAGCTGGGCACGCGCAGGGTGATGGGCATGGGCAGCGTGCCGCGGCTGCGGTAATTCATGCGGGCAATCTGGCAGACGATCTGGTTGATGGCCGGATAAGCGAAACCATCGAACTGGACCTCGGGGATGGGATGGAATCCTGCCATGGCCAGGCCCACTGACATGCCGAGGATGCCGGATTCGGCCAAGGGGGTGTCAAAAACCCGTTGCTCGCCGTGCTTGGCCTGCAGGCCGTCGGTAATGCGAAAGACTCCACCCAATCGTCCACAGTCCTCGCCGAAGATCACCGTTTTAGGGTCCTCGGCCAGAATTTCATCCAGTGCCCGGTTGAGGGCCTGTTGCATGGACATCTGCTGGACGCCGGGGGCAGCTGTGGCCGGGTTGTTCTCTTCCCGGCGCGCTTGGGTAATGGTCTCAGACATGTTCGGACTCCTCGCGCCACGCTGTGGCCTGGGATTGAAGGGCGGGCGTTGGTTCCTGGAAGACGAGGCTGAACATCTCGGAGCCGGGCCGGGGGCCGAGGTCCGCTATGCCTGCGCGGACGGCTTCTTCTTCCTCTTCCGCCAAACGCTGTGCCTCTGCGAAGAATGCTTCGTCGGCCACGCCTTCTTCGAGGAGCCGCTGCCTGAATCGCGTCAAAGGATCTTCACCGGCATCAAGGCGTTCCTCCTCCAGCGTGCGGTAACGGCCGGGATCGTCGGCAGTGGAGTGCGGGCCGCGGCGGTACGTCATGGCTTCGATCACCACTGGACCGTTACCTGCGCGGCAGTGGGCGAAAGCGGAACGGGTGGCTTCGTAGACGGCTACCACGTCATTGCCGTCCACCTGCAAGGAGGGAATTCCATAACCGGCAGCGCGGGCCGCCACGGAGCCGCCCGCTACCTGGCGTTCTGTGGGGACCGAGATTGCCCAGCCGTTGTTCTGGATGAAGAAGACCACGGGGGACTTCATGACGGCGGCGAAGTTCATGGCTTCGTGGACGTCGCCTTGGGAGGATGCACCGTCGCCGAAGTAGGTCATGGCTACGCCCATCTCGCCCGCCGCGTGGCCGGCAAGCGTTTGGCCGTGGGCCCAGCCCACAGCATGCAGGACCGAACCCGCCACCACGGCCTGGATGGGGGCAAACCGGGACTCCAGGGGGTTGTACATTCCGCCGTGCCAGGTTGCCTTGTGGGTGGACATGTAGCCCACCATGTCCAGGCCCATGGCCCGGGCTACGCCCATTTCGCGGTAGGTGGGAAAAACGAAGTCGCGGGTCCGGTCCACGGCGTAGCCGCTGCCTACCTGAGCAGCCTCCTGGCCGAGCTCTGGGGCGTATCCAGGGATGATTCCCTGGCGCTGCCAGGCCACGGCTGAGGTGTCCAGGTGACGAACGGCAGCCATGAGGTTGTACAGCTCACGAAGTTGAGGGTGGGTGAGCGGGGCCGCGTCATCCTCGACGACGGCCGGCACAGGATTGGTAGTCATGCCTGTGACCCTAGTCACCGTAATGGCCTGTGCGCAATCAGCTCAGTTCAAACGGAACACTTTGTACAATTTGGGCAAAAGAAGAAGCCCTGCACAGTACAAACTGTGCAGGGCTTCTGGAAGGTAATTAGCAGGCGGTTACTTTGCGGGAGTGGCGTGTTTGGCGGCCTTGGACCTGGCGTTGATAAAGCAGCCGGCGGCAATGACCAGGATCAGGATGAACGTTCCAATGAGCTGCCCTGCGCTTTCCGGGTTGGCGAAGCCCACCACCAGGATCAGGCCCAGCAAGATCAGCCCCACGATGGTGAGGTAGGGGAAGCCCTTCATGCGCAATGGCAGTTCGGTGCCGTCCCTGTCAGCCCGGCGGCGAAGGATGAACTGGGAAACCAGCGCTGTACCCCAAACCACCAGGCAGGTGGAACCAACCAGGTTCAACAATGCCGGCAGGATTTTTTCCGGGAACAGGAGTTCAAGGACCGTGGCAATAAAGCCGAAGGCAACTGAAATACCGACGGCGGCCACGGGGACCTTCGAGGCACTGAGGCGGGACAGGAAGCGCGGAGCTTCGCCGCGTTCGGACAGGGAGAAGATCATGCGGGAGGCGCCGTACAGGTTGGCGTTGAGGGCGGAGAGCAGGGCCACCACGGCTACGAGTGTGATCGCGGCACCGGCACCGGGGATGCCTGCCAGGTCCAGCACGCCGGCAAACGGGGACTTCAGTCCTTCCGAGCCCACGGGGAGCACCGCTGCGATCACAAAAACGGATCCGATGTAGAAGACCAGGATGCGCCACACCACCGTGCGGATGGCCTTGCCAACGCTGTGGGCGGGGTTCTCGGTTTCAGCGGCAGCAACGCTGACGATCTCTGTTCCACCGAAGGCAAAGATGACCACGAACAAGGCGGCAGCAATGCCGCCGATCCCGTTCGGAGCAAAGTCACCGAATGCCGAGAAGCCGGGGGAGGGGACGTTGGGCAGCCAGCCGAACAGCAAGGCGGCGCCGATGAGCAGGAAGATGACGATCGCGGCGACCTTGAGGATGGCGAACCAGAACTCAAACTCGCCGAAGTTGCGCACGCCCACCAGGTTGATGCCGGTGAATACCACCATGAAGACCAGTGCAAGGACCCACACGGGGATGACCGGCCAAATGGAAAACAGCAGCCCGGCCGCGCCGATGGCTTCTGCGGCAATGACCACTACCAACTGCAGCCACCACAGCCAGCCAATGGTTCCGCCGGCTGTCTTGCCCATGGCTTTTTCGGCGTAGACGGAGAACGCGCCGCTGTTGGGGTTGGCGGCCGCCATTTCGCCAAGGGCCCACATGACCAGGATGATCAGCGTCCCGGCTACGAGGTAGGAGATGAGCACTGCAGGGCCGGCGGCTTGAACGCCTGCTCCCGAACCCAGGAACAGGCCTGCGCCGATCGCGCTGCCCAGGCCCATCATGGTCAGCTGGCGTGGCTTCAGTGAATGGCCGAGGCCGGACGTGGGGGCAGGAGCCGCGATGGACTTCGTTGTCATACGTGTCTACCTTCTATGGATTACATGCTGGTTTGGCGTGCTGGCCTTATGGACGTGGCACGCGGGCGTCGACGACGCAGCAAGAGCCGTGGAATAATTCTCGCAGTTTGTAAGATACATCACTTTTTGCTGTAGCGATGTGATGGCTACGGATCCCCGGGGACAGGAACTTTGATGCTGGTCGATGCGCTTGATGCAAAAATTGTACGTTTCTTCACGGATTCGCCGCGATCTTCCGTGTTGGAGGCCTCCCGAGTGCTCCGGGTTGCCCGGGCCACGGTGCAGTCCCGGATCGATCGCATGATCGAGAACGGGGTCATCGGGTCCTGGGTTCCCCAACCTGATCCGGCCAATTTTGGCTTTCCTGTGGTGGCGTTCTGTTCCGTCACCATCACCCAGGAGATCGGCCATGACGCGATCATTGAAAGCTTGAGTGCCATCCCGGAAATTATCGAGGTCCACACGGTCACGGGTAATTCGGATCTGATGGTCAGGATTGCAGCGCGGTCCAACCCGGACATGCAGCGTGTCCTTGATGCCATGATTGCCACCAAATCAGTGGTCCGGTGTTCATCGGTGATCGTGCTGAACAGCCACATCCAGGGCCGCACGCTGCCGCTGATGGAGGCTGCCGCGAAGTCAGTGTGACGTAAAGCATTTTGCCGTGGGGCTGTTGAGCCGTACCATTAGTTCTAGTCAAGATGACTTTAACTAGATTTCCGGGATCACGATGAACGGTTCCGGGCGGCGATGAAGCGAGGTGAACGCCGTGAACACCAACTCAGCCAACGTGGCCGAGCGGCGGCTCGCACCGCCGTCGTTGGCTATTTCAACGGTGATTTTCGCGCTCCGCCCCAGCGAGACCTCCGGGCGACCCACACTCTGGCTGCCCCTGGTCCGCCGGATCCGTGAGCCCTACAAGGACATGTGGGCACTGCCCGGGGGGCCCCTGGCCCATGATGAATCCCTCCAGGACGCCGCTTCACGGAACCTCCGCGAAACCACAGGGCTGGCACCCCAATACCTCGAGCAGCTGTACGCTTTCGGTGGCCTTCACCGGTCACCCACCCAGAGGGTCGTCTCAATCGTGTACTGGGCCCTGGTTCAGCCCACCGAGGCCGCCCTTGCCGATGAATCCGAGAATGTGCGCTGGTTCCGGGCAGACAGGCTCGGCGAACTGGCCTTCGACCACAACGCGATTGTCGAATACGCACTCTGGCGGCTTCGCAACAAGATGGCCTACGGGTCCATCGCCTACCACCTGCTGGGCGAGTTCTTCACGCTCGCCCAAGTCCGCGAAGTCTACGAGGCCGTGCTGGATCGCCAGCTTGATCCCGCAAACTTCCGCAGGCAAATCAAGGCAACACCGGAAATCGAAGAAACCGGTGAATACCTGCAAGGCGGAAAACACCGCCCCCCACGCCTCTACCGCTTCACCGGCACGCCCGGCCTCGGGCCAGATAACAGGAGTACACCATGAGCAGCGTCAACACTGCCGTCCAGCTGATCACTCGCGAAGAGGCTGAAAAGGGCCTCTCACGCGCAGGGTCCACGTGCAGCCCTGCCCTGGCCAGGGGCCCCTGGGAATACGACCTCGCAGAATCCCTTGCGGGTGCGCCCGCCTATGGTCCGGGTGCCTCCAGCGAGGACGTTGCCCCCAAGGCTACGCCCCGCCAAGGCCAGCTGCCCGAAGAGTACAAAAAAGCCACCGACGCCGAGCTGGACGCCCGCATCCGGGCGGCCAAAGCAACACTCGGGGACCGCGCCGTCATTCTGGGCCACTTCTACCAACGCGATGAAGTCATCCAGTACGCAGACTTTGTAGGCGACTCCTTCCAGCTTGCCAACGCGGCATTGACCAGGCCGGACGCCGAAGCGATCATTTTCTGCGGCGTGCACTTCATGGCAGAGACAGCGGACATTCTCTCCACTGCCGAACAAGCCGTCATCCTGCCCAACCTCGCCGCCGGTTGCTCCATGGCTGACATGGCAGATGAAGATTCAGTGGAGGAATGCTGGGAGCAGCTCGAAGAAATCTTCGGCACGGAGCCAGACGCATCCGGACGCGTACCGGTCATCCCCGTCACCTACATGAACTCTTCAGCTGCACTGAAAGCGTTCTGCGGACGCAACGGCGGCATAGTGTGCACCTCCTCCAACGCCAAAGTGGTTCTGGAATGGGCTTTTGAGCGCGGCCAGCGGGTCCTGTTCTTCCCTGACCAGCACCTGGGCCGTAACACCGCCAAGGCACTGGGCGTTCCGCTGGAGCAGATGCCCATGTGGAACCCGCGCAAGGAACTCGGAGGCAACGACGAACAAACACTGCAGGAATCCCGGGTCATTCTCTGGCACGGCTTCTGCTCAGTTCACAAGCGCTTCAACGTGGGCCAGATCGAAAAAGCCCGGCAAGACTTCCCCGGCGTCAACGTGATCGTCCACCCCGAATGCCCCATGGAAGTAGTGGACGCCGCAGACTCCGCAGGATCCACCGACTTCATCAAAAAGGCCATCGCCGCCGCCACCGAACCCACCACGTTCGCCATCGGCACCGAGATCAACATGGTGAACCGGCTCGCCGCCGAGAATCCGCAGCACACCATCTTCTGCCTCGATCCCGTCATTTGCCCGTGCTCCACCATGTACCGCATCCACCCCGGCTACCTCGCCTGGGTCCTGGAAGAACTCGTGGAAGGACGCATCGTCAACCGCATCACCGTTGACGACTCCGTACAGGACAACGCCAAAATTGCGCTGGAACGCATGCTTGCAGCCAAGCCTGCCTAGCAAGCCACCCAGCATCACTTCATCGGGTGCAACAGCACCGGACTAGTCGAATCGAGCCTCACATGAGAGCAGAGAGCCCAACTGACGGGACTGCCCGCCAACGGCTGGTGGTGGTCGGAAGCGGCATCGCAGGGCTGTACTCGGCCCTGCTTGCCGCAGATGCCGGCGCTGACGTGGTGCTGTTGACCAAAGGTGCCCTCGCTGACAGCAACACCTACTACGCCCAAGGCGGGATCTCCGCTGTGTTGGACGAGCCCGCCCCCGGCGACACCGTTGCAGCCCACATCGCTGACACACTCAAAGCCGGGGCCGGCCACTGCAACGAAGAAGCAGTACAGGTGCTGTGCACCGAGGCGCGGCTGGACATCGCCGGGCTGGAACGTTACGGCGTGCTCTTCGACCTCGACCACGACGGCGATCCCGCCCTGGGACTTGAAGCAGCCCACTCAGCTCCGCGCATCCTGCATACCGGCGGCGATGCCACAGGAGCCGGGGTAGCGGCCGCGCTGATCAGGACCGTCCTGGACTACCAGGCCGCAGGAAAGATCCAGGTGATTGGACACGCCCAAGTAACCTCGCTCTCCCTGGGCGGAGATCAGGGTGGACGCGTGGTGGGGGCCAATTTCCTTCACGAAGGGCGCCACCTCGGTGTCCACGGTGACTCCGTCCTGCTCGCCACCGGCGGAGCTGGACAACTCTTCGCGCAAACCACCAATCCGGCTGTGGCAACAGCAGATGGCTTGGCGCTCGCATGGCGTGTGGGTGCCGCCGTCGCCGACCTTGAGTTCTTCCAATTCCACCCCACCTGCATGGTGCTTCCTGAGGAAGCCCGCGAAGCCGAGGGCAACAATGACCCCCTGCTCATCTCCGAAGCGGTGCGGGGCGAAGGCGCCATCCTGGTAGACGCCACCGGTCACCGCTTCATGCCCGACTACCATCCGGATGCCGAACTCGCACCCAGGGACGTGGTCTCCCGCAGCATCGCCCTGCACCTGGCAAAACTCGGGGACCCCAACGGCCACGTATTCCTCGACGCCACCGTGATCGAAGAACAGCGGGGCCGGGGCTTCCTGGCCAAGCGCTTCCCCACCCTCAGCAAACGCACCCTCCAAGCCGGAGTTGACTGGAGAACAGAGCTCGTCCCCGTGGCACCGGCAGCCCACTACTGGATGGGTGGGGTAGTGACCGACCTCTACGGCCGCACCTCTGTTCCCGGGCTGCTGGCGGCCGGCGAAGTGGCTTGTACCGGAGTGCAAGGCGCCAACCGCTTGGCGAGCAACTCCCTCCTGGAAGGCCTCGTGTTCGGGCGGCGGGCCGTTGAAGCGTTCCTCTACGGTGACCGCGGCGCCACAGGCCCCTTGGCGCCTGCGCTCCCGCCTCGTACCGGCGATCGCCTCGCTAGCTCGGCGGCCGGTTCGGGCCCTCACGCGACAACGGCGCTGTCGGGGCCTCTGGCGCCGCTGGAAGAGGACTTGTCGACTAATCCGGGCGGTTGGGCGTTGGTGTTGGATCCGGTGCCTGCTCCTGTTGCCTGGGAGTTTGAGTCTTTGCCTGGGCCGGGGGCCCGCGAGGTTTCTTTTGCGGAGGCGGGGGTGTTTTCGCGGGGGGCTTTGCGGCGGTTGATGACTGCGAAGGCCGGTGTGTTGCGTGATGGCGTGCTGATTCGTGAGGCCGGGGTGGCGTTGGCTGCCTGGGCAGAGGACGTGCTTCCACTGAATGTGCCTGATTCTTCGGATATTCGGGAGCATGAGGATGCGAATTTGTTGCTGGCGGCGCAGTTGCTGGTACATGCTGCGCGGGAACGGCGGGCGTCTCTGGGGGCCCACTACCGCAGCGACAGCTGGGAGGAACCCGGAGTCGTCGAAGATATTGACAAGCGTTACACCATGAGCCGGAAAGTGAGCCTCGTCCATGACTAACCTGACCCTCCCCGCAGCCCCCGTCCGGGACATCCTGGAACGGGCATTCGCGGAGGACGCACCCAGCGGCGACATCACCTCGCAACTGCTGATCCCCGCAGACGCCCGGGCAACTGCTGTGCTGAATGCGCGCGTCCCGGGTGTTTTCAGCGGCGGTACAGTTTTCCGCGATGCCATGAAGCTCGTAGACCCGGACACTGAGGTTGAGTTGTTGCTCGCCGACGGTGAAACATTCGACGCCGGAACCCACCTCGCGCGCGTCAGCGGCAACGCCCGCTCGGTCCTGCTGGCAGAAAGAGTTGGCCTGAACCTGGTGCAGCGCATGAGTGCCATTGCTACCAAGACGGCCGAGTTTGTCAGGTTGGTGGAAGGGACGCGTGCACGGATCACCGACACCCGCAAAACCACGCCCGGCCTTCGTGTTCTGGAACGCTACGCGGTTCGCTGTGGTGGGGGAGCGAACCACCGCTATAGCCTCTCCGACGCCGTGCTGGCCAAGGATAACCACCTGGCCGTCATGACCGGAGGTGACTCCAGCATGCTGACCGAGCTGCTGATTGCCGCCAAAGCCCAGCTTGGCCACACGACGCACTTCGAAGTTGAAGTGGACCGTGCCGAGCAGATCGAACCAGTACTCGCTGCAGGCGTGGACACCATCATGCTGGACAACTTCTCCGTTGAAGAACTTCGCGCTGGGGTCAAGCAGGTGGACGGGCGTGCCACGGTGGAAGCCAGCGGCAACGTAAACGTCAACACTGTTACCGGGATTGCCTCGGCGGGAGTGGACGTCATCTCCATAGGCGGCCTGACCCACAGTGTGAGCGCCCTCGATCTCGGGCTCGACGTTGTTCTAGAGACTGCCTGACCATCCCATGATCTTCCTGGACGCCGCAGCCACCACTCCGGTCCGCCGTGAGGCCCTTGAGGCCATGTGGCCATACCTGAGTGGTGAGTTCGGCAACCCCTCCAGCCATCACAGCCTGGGCGAAACAGCAGCAGCAGC
This sequence comes from Paenarthrobacter aurescens, assembly GCF_041549525.1. Classification (NCBI taxonomy): domain Bacteria; kingdom Bacillati; phylum Actinomycetota; class Actinomycetes; order Micrococcales; family Micrococcaceae; genus Paenarthrobacter; species Paenarthrobacter aurescens. The sequence continues at coordinate 2,564,982 of NZ_CP157456.1, read as the reverse complement.
GCTCGCAGAGGCCCGTTCCGGCGTCGCCAAGGTCCTGAACTGCCGCGCCGGTGAGGTGACCTTCACTTCCGGAGGCACTGAAGCGGACAATCTCGCCATCAAGGGCATTGCGCTGGCCCGGCAGGCCGCTGATCCTTCCCTGAACCGGGTGGTGATCAGTGCGATCGAGCATCCTGCGGTGGAAGAATCAGCCCGGTACCTGGAGCGGGTGCATCACTTCGCCGTGGACGTACTCTCGGTAGACGGGGAGGGTCTGGTTTCTGTTGATGACCTGCGGGCGGTGCTTGGTCCCAGGACCGCACTGGTGAGCATCATGTATGCGAACAATGAGGTTGGAACTGTCCAGCCCATTGCAGCTTTGGCGGCGGTCGCCCGGGAACACGGGGTGCCGTTCCACACCGACGCAGTGCAAGCGGCCGGCTGGTTGCCCCTGGACGTCAAAGCTCTTGGAGTGGATGCCTTGAGCATGTCCGGGCACAAACTTGGAGCGCCGAAGGGATCAGGTGTCCTGTTCACCAAGGGCCGCTTGCGGGTAGAGCCCCTGGTTCATGGCGGGGGCCAGGAGAGGGCCAAGCGCTCCGGCACAGAGAACGTGGCAGGGGCTGTTGCGCTGTCCACAGCTCTCAGGCTCTCCGACGCTGAGCAGGCCCATCAGGCAGCCCGCGTTTCGGAGCTCAGGGATCAGTTCATCCAGCGGATACTGGCCACCGTACCTGATGCCCTGCTCACCGGACACCGCGTTCAGCGCCTGCCCTCTGTGGCGTCTTTCTGCTTCCCCGGCACCAGCGGCGAGTCTGTGCTGCTTGAGCTGGAGCGGCTCGGCGTGGTGTGTTCCAGCGGCTCGGCCTGTGCGGCGGGATCCGACGCGCCCTCGCCTGTTCTGGTGGCGCTTGGCATTGCCCCTGAAACGGCCCAGACTGCGGTGCGTTTCAGCTTCACCTCAGCTGTCACCGACGCCGAACTGGAGCAGGCAGCCGCTGCCGTGGAAACCGCCGTCGGACGCGTCCGGAACTTGGCTGCCCCGCAACAGCGGGAGTAACCACACGCTACACGTGCCGTGCGCGCCGGAAGATCCAGTGCCGCAGCAGGGTAAACCTGACCGCAGTGGCTGCAAAACCGGACAACGTGGTGGTCCACAACTCCTCGGTGACCGTGGCTTCGGGCCTCAGAAGATGCAGCACACCCAAGCTCCCACCGGTGATAATCAGCGCGATGCCAATCACAATCACCCCGCTGAGGTGGTCCTTTGCGCGCTTCCTGCGGCCGGTGATCTTGAACGTCAGCCTCCGGTTCAGGGCCGTGTTCATCAACGACGTCACAATGAGGGCAACGGCGTTGGCGAGCTGGGGATCGATCCATGGACGCAGCAAGGCGTAAATCAAGAGCGAACTCGCGGTGCAGACGATTCCAACGCCCGTGAAGCGGATCAATTGCCGCACTACCGGGTATTTGAGGACACCGCGGTGACGCTTGTGGTGTTTTCCCGGGGGTTTTTGTGAGGGAGACGGGCGAAGCTCAGTGGCCTCCGCAGCTATCTCCATGGCATTAAGCCTGACACACTATGCGGGCTGCTGTTCCCAGGAAGCGGCTGTGACGGGGTTGCGCAGCTCACCGATTCCTTCCACACGGCACACCACGGTGTCCCCGGGCTGAATTCGTGCGCACTCTGCGGGGAAGCCTGTGAGTACGAGATCCCCGGGTTGGAGGGTCATGAAGGAGCTCAGGTACACCAGGATTTCATCCACTTTCCAACCGAGGTCTGCGGAACTCGCCGTTTTCAGTTCGGTGCCGTTGTGGACGATCCCGATTTCCAGATCCGCAACATCGAGGTCCGTGACCATCCAAGGGCCCGCAGGAGTGAAGGTGTCCTGGCTTTTGGCGCTGATCCAGAGCTCGTCAGTCTTTTGGAGGTCGCGGGCGGAGACGTCGTTGCCGATGGTGTATCCCAGTATTGCCGACCTCGCCGTTTCAAGGGTCAAGCCGCGTGCAGCCCGGCCGACGACGATCGTCAGCTCAGCTTCCGGATCCACGTAGCCCACGGTGGAGCTCAGTTGGATTGCTTCCCCGGGCCCAATCACGCTGGAGGCTGCTTTGTGGAAGGCTTGTGGTGGCAGGTCGCGGCCGGGCTGCCCGGTGTTGTGCGCCATGCCGAGCACGTTCACAGGAACTGAAGGGGCCAGGAAAGTAAAGGCATCTTCGCTGACCTGCGCCCCGGGCTCCCAGCCCTGCCTGGCGGGACTGCTGCCATTGGCCCTCGACGCCGGAAAAGGGGACTCCACCACGGTCCATCGGGTTCCTTCCGCAGAGTTGAAATCCGGGGAGTCGTTGGCCACGAAGAATTGCTCGTCAGGACTCTGGCGGGCGATTGACGGGCCGGTCTCCGTAGCCGTCCGGGTGGGCCGGACACGGGCAAGGCGGCGGGGCAGGGGCGAAGTCATGAAGACATCCTACGTCCTCGGGGCGTGTTCCCCTCCGTTGCGGGGCCCGCTTTACGCCCTAAGGCGCGTTGTTGGCCCGCAAAGCGGGCCCCGCAACGCCTTAGGTCAGAGGTGCGGATCCGAAGGCCACGCTGAAGCGGTCGCACCACAACACCACCGATGTCAGCCCCGCGATGTCCGTGCCGGCAGGGACGGGGTAGTTGTGATTGCCGTGCGTGGCTTTGACCGCCCCCAGGTCCACATATCTTCCGGACCGGTACTTGAACCAGTCGCCCCCGGCTTCCAGGCTGCTCAGCCAGACTTTGACGTCCGGCCCGTCGCTGCTGGCAAGGTCCTCAAGGCGGAGCAGATAACTACCATCAGGCAGTTGCACCAGCCGGGCAGTACCCGTGGTCACATGTTCCTGGGATTCGAAAGTGCCCGAGCTCAGAATCACCGGAGTCACCGGAGTCACCGGAGCTGCTGGTGCCGGGAGTGGAGTTGGAAGTGACGTGGACACGGGGGCCGGAATGCTCGCTGAACCTGGTGTGGCAGGCAATGCTTCATAAACGCTGCTGCTGGTAAAAATGCGCCACGGCTGGAACAGTGCAGCCCCGGCTATCCCTACGGAAAGGACCAACACCGTTACCGCAAGTGCCAGGATTCTGTGAGCCCGGATGACCTGCCGCAACCGGTTCATTCTCCACGCTGTGAACATGTTCCAAGGCTAGGCTTCCCGCTGGGTTTTTGGGGACGCCATTGCTTACAAGACGGTGACGCCTTCTTCCCGCCCCGCCACCATGATCTGCCCTGCAGGAAGAACACAGGACCCGGGCTTAGAATCCGTTCCATGCGTCTGGCGATCATCGGCTTGGTCCTGCTCGTGGCTGGTGGGATTTCCGTGGCTACGGGTGTCCTGCCATGGCAGGAAGTGACGGTCCTCGTGGACCGGGTGGCACCCATCCTGGGCTTTGTTGTGGCCATGACTGTGGTCACTGAGCTCGTCAGTGAAGCCGGCACTTTCCAATGGATTGCCCGCCACATCCGGGCTTGGGGGCGGGGCCGCAGCGTCCTGTTGTGGCTGCTTTTGGCCCTGTTTGCCACGGTGAGCACTGTTTTTCTGTCGCTGGATACCACCGCGGTGCTCCTCACCCCGGTGGTGGTCACGGTTGCCCGCCAAGCGGGCCTTCCTGTCCTGCCGTTCGCCCTGACCACAGTGTGGCTGGCAAACACCGCCAGTTTGTTGCTTCCGATCTCCAACCTGACCAACCTGCTTGCCCAACACAGTCTGGGCGGCATCAGCCCCGCACAGTTTGCCCAACTGATGTGGGCGCCGTCATTGGCCGCCGTCCTGGTTCCCCTGGCCTTGATCGCTCTGGTGTTTCGGCGCGAACTTCGCAGGAGTTACGCCCTTGATTCCGCCCGACCGGCCCACAGGGCATCCCTGAGCGCCGGCAATGACAAAGTGCTGAGCGCCGGCAATGACAAAGTCCTGCTGGCGGGCAGTGCCGCCGTCCTGCTGTTACTCCTGCCGGCACTCATCTCCGGGGCTGCAATCTGGATTCCTGCCACCGCAGCAGCAGCGATACTGGCGGTCATTTTCGCCATCCGCCGCCCCAAGGTACTCAAAGTGACCCTGATTCCGTGGTCGCTGCTGCTGTTCACCTGCGGACTTTTCCTGGTGGTGGAGGCAACCCAGTACCTCGGTGCCTCCCGACTGCTGGGGCAGGTGGCCGGCGAGGGACACGGGTTTGTTGAACTTCTGAGGCTGGCCATGACCGGCGCCCTGGGATCCAACGTGGTCAATAACCTGCCTGCCTACCTTCTGGCCGAGCCTCTGGCCGGAAGCCCCGAGCGCATGGCGGCGCTGCTGGTCGGGGTGAACGCGGGGCCGTTGATCACACCGTGGGCTTCCCTGGCCACCCTGCTATGGCATGACCGTTTGGTGCGGATGAACGTGTTGATCAAATGGAAGGGATACGCGGTGTTTGGCTTGGTGGTGGCACCACTGACCATTCTGGCGGCAGTAGCCGCGCTCGCCGTTTTTGGCCCTGGCGGGCTGTTGGGTCAGCCCAGGTAGAGCTCTCCTACAGGCACCGCTGCTTCCAGCCGGTTGGCTGGCCCGGCCAGCGGGCACGCCCAGGCTTCGTTGTACGCGCAGGAGGGGTTGTAGGCGAAGTTGAAGTCCAGGACAAACTCCTGTTCGGCGCCGGCCCCCCGGGTTCCATGAAATGAGCCCTTGACGGTGTCCAGCAGATACCGGCCGGCCCCGTAGCTTCCGCCGTCCTTGCCGGCCGTTGCGTCCCGGAAAGGCACAAAGATACCGCCGCCGTAGCTGCGAAGCCGCCATGCAGCCAATGAACCCAGCCCGGGCAACTCAAATGTGCCGATTCTGGTGAAGGGCACCACTCCGTCAGTGCCCGTTTGGACGTTCATTTCCTGCCCGGCTCCAACAGGAGAGAGGACCGCGTACCTCCGGAAGGAAGGATCGTAGTCTGCCGTTTTCAGTCCGGAAAATGAGGCCTTCAACCCGGGGGTCAACGCCGAGGCTGGATGCGTAGCAAACATCAGGTCCCGTTCCTGCCGCCAGAACACGTGGGCGTCGAACGGGTTGGTAGCTGCGAGCTGACGCACTTTGTCGTAGAGGGCGAACGTCCGCAGGCGCCAGTCGGCAATATCAACCGCTGACATGGTGGGGACATCGTCCTCGAAATAGTCCTGCTGATCGGGAGCCATACCCTCAGCCTAGCCCTGTGCGTGTCGCAGCAGTGCCGCCGATAGGCTGAGGTCATGAACGGCACCTTGAACCTGCGCAGTACTGCCAAGCGACTTGCCGCAATTTCACTGGCTGTGGCCTTCATCGCCGGGACGGCAGCGTGCACTGCTGAAAACAAGGGCCCGCAAGTGACTTCCACTGACATTTCCCGGCCCAACACCTCCGAATCGGGGTCGGCAACACCGGAAGCTACGACGCCGGCATCTGGCGCCGCGGGTGGCTCACCTTCGGCAACACCCACTGAAACAGACGGCAGCACCGTTTCGGCCAGCCCGGGAGCGAGTCCGGCAGCAACGGCGGTGTCCTGGAAGACGTACACGGACTCCGCCAAAACCGTCAGCTTCGAACTGCCGCAGGAGTGGATAGCGCAGTCGGTGACGCCGGAGGCGGGATCGTTGCCCAACGCTGTGAAGGTAGAGGTCAAGGATGCCGAAGGGCGCTACTTGGCCACGCTTCACACAGGTCTGCCAACCGCCGCGCCTGCTTCCTGCCCGCCTGGCGAGGCACGCCCCTACGTGGTGATCAGCAGCGTGCCTTTGGACATCCCGCACTCCGATGGCCCGGACACCATTGACCCCCGCGTGGTGTTCCGGGTGGTGCAGGGCTACAAATTCTTTGGCTCCTACGGCATTACCAACATGGTGGCCGGTGTTGACGGGCAGTCCTGTGAACTGAGGAACCGGGTCCTGGGACCTGCCGGGAAGGGAGATATCTCCTTTGGCGACGTCCCGGCGATCCATGCCTTTGCTGCAGATGAGAAGGTTGCCCCGGCCAAGGCTTTCGATACATTGGACCTGGCCGCGAAGTATGCCGTCCACGGTTCTGAATTCGCCAATGTCCAGCGGATGCTACTGTCTCTGAAGGTCAATCTGTAGCCCTGCGATTGGCTGATCCACCCACACGGCGGCCATGGGGCCATCCGCCGCACACCCACCCCGGAGATCAATGGAACGCAATGTTGCTGCCTCGCTCGTTTTCAAGACCGCAGCCAACACTAAGGTGGCCATGGCCATCGCCGTGGCCAATAATGATGGTTACGAGTCCCTGGCGGAAAATCTCTCCATCACCAGTGATGGTATTGAGGTTCCTTTTGCCGAACTCAGCGACCACCACGGGGGCCGTTTCCACTACCTGGAGTTCACCGAGCCGAGTGAGGTGACAGTGGATTACCGGGCTACGGTTCACGGTTTCGGGGAGCCGGACACTTCCAGTCCCATGGAACTGATCAGGTACGTCAGGCCCAGCCGGTATGCGGAGTCCGATAGGTTGCTGCCTACCTCCTACGCCGAATTCGGAGGCCTGCACGGCGCCGAGCTGCTCCAGGCAGTCCGGGATTGGGTCAACGGGGAACTGCGCTACGTCAGCGGATCTTCCCGGGGCACTGATGGAGCCGTGGAAACCTTGCTGCACCGGAAAGGCGTGTGCCGGGACTTCGCACATCTTGCCATTGCACTATTGCGGTCCAAGGACGTCCCCGCCCGTTTGGCTGCGGTATATGCGCCCGGATTGAGCCCCATGGATTTCCATGCTGTTGCCGAGGCCCACATCAACGGTGCGTGGCACATTATTGATCCCACCGGACTGGCCCCCCGTGAATCCATGCTCCGCATCACCGCAGGGCGGGATTCTTCTGACACGGCGTTCCTGTCCACGGTGGGCGGCAGCCTGACCCTGAAAACGCTCAAGGTCAGTGCCTCCGTTAACGGAGAGCTCCCGGTGGAGGACCCCCGGGAGCTCATCAGCTTGCGTTAGTGACCGGCAACCGAAGCGCGGAGCTTCTCCGTCAGCCGCAGAAGTTCCTGCTGCTCGTCGGCTGTGAGGGCAGGTGCCACCAGATTGGCGATGTCCCGCACATGTTCCCGGCCAATTGTTTTTTGGAGCTCACTCCCCGCTGGGGTGAGTGAGAGCAGGACCCCGCGGCCGTCGTCGGGGGCTGTTGTCCGTTCCACCAACCCGCGCTTCTCCAACCGGTCCACCAAGCGGCTCAGGCTGGACTGGCTCAACAGGACCTTGTCATTGATTTCGTTGAGCCGGAGCTGACCTGAAGGGCACTTGGACAGCGTAAAGAGGACATCGTATTCCTTGACGGGAAGTGTTTTGAACGCCGGTCCCGACTGAAGCTTTCGCATCACCGCCACCTGGGAGCGGAACAAGGACTCCCAGGTCTCGGCGGCGAGGCGAACCGCGGAGGACGCCGAAGGGCTGGACATCAGGCGTCCTGCCCCGCAGCACCTGCGGTGGCTGATTCGCTGACCTTTGCTTCCAAGGCTTTAGCCACGCGTGAGGCGTGCGTTGGTGCGTCAGGCACGTGGGCTGGCTTCATGGCAGCGTATTCCTTCCTCAGTACCGGCAGGACTTCTTCGCCGAAGAGATCCAACTGCTCCAGTACCGTCTTCAAAGGCAGGCCGGCGTGGTCGATCAGGAACAGCTGGCGCTGGTAGTCACCAAAGGCTTCGCGGAACGTCAGCGTTTTCTCAATCACTTCCTGCGGGCTGCCCACGGTCAGCGGAGTCTGCGAGGTGAAGTCCTCCAGTGAAGGCCCGTGCCCGTAAACCGGCGCGTTGTCGAAGTACGGACGGAATTCCTTCACCGCATCCTGGGAGTTCTTCCTCATGAAGAACTGTCCGCCAAGACCAACAATTGCCTGGTCCGCCGCGCCGTGTCCGTAGTGCTCGTAGCGCTCACGGTACAGCCCGATCAGCTGCTGGTAGTGCTCCTTGGGCCAGAAGATGTTGTTGGCAAAGAAACCGTCGCCGTAGTACGCAGCGACTTCTGCGATCTGCGGGGTGCGGATGGAGCCGTGCCACACGAAGGGGGCGACGTCGTCGAGCGGGCGCGGTGTGGAGGTGAAGTTCTGCAGGGGTGTACGGAACTTGCCGGACCAGTTGACCGTGTCCTCATCCCACAGCTTGCGAAGGAGGCTGTAATTCTCGATCGCGAGCTCAATCCCGTCCTGGATGTTCTTTCCGAACCAGGGGTACACGGGAGCCGTGTTGCCTCGGCCGAGGACCAGATCCACGCGGCCATCGGAGAGGTGCTGGAGCATTGCGAAGTCTTCGGCGATCTTGACCGGATCATTGGTGGTGATCAGCGTTGTAGCCGTGGACAGCGTAATGCGCTCGGTCTGGGCTGCAATGTAGGCAAGTGTGGTTGTGGGGGAGGAGGAGAAGAAGGGGCGGTTGTGGTGCTCGCCAAGGGCGTACACGTCCATGCCGATTTCTTCGACCTTCCTGGCAATGGCAACAGAGGCTTTGATGCGCTCGTTTTCGGTGGGCGTGCGGCCCGTGGTGGGGTCAGTGGTGATGTCGCTGACGCTGAATACGCCGATCTGCATGATGTGCCTTTCTCCCTGCCCGAGGTCCCGGGCGCTGTAATCAGTGTACCTCAAACTAGATGCATTTGCATGTATCGATACCTGTAACAGGACAGGCCCGGGAATTGTTCCCGGGCCTGTCCATCAAGCGTGATTCGCTGGTTTTTCGCTACTCTGCGGGATTATGGGCGGCGCGGCGGCCGGTAACACGGGGAATCATTCCAGTGGTCCAATCCTGAAAATCAGCCGATCCGGAGCTCCCGGGGCCGTCGCCGGGTGAAACCGGTGGTTTGTCCTGAAGGGCCTTCTGCAACTCCTTCTTCTCCCGGCGGCCTTCCACAAGCTTGTAGAGAACCGGGACCAGGACCAGAGTCAGCGCCGTGGACGAGACAAGACCACCAATCACCACGATCGCCAGCGGTTGGGAAATGAATCCACCACCGCCTGTGAGCCCCAATGCCATGGGAGTCAGGGCGAACACCGTGGCCAGGGCCGTCATGAGGATAGGACGCAACCGCTGGCGTGCGCCGTGCGTGATGGCGTCAGCTACGTTCATGCCCGGGCTGCCGTTATGTGGCTTGCGGTATTGATTGATGAGGTCGATCAGCACAATGGCGTTGGTGACCACAATGCCCACCAGCATCAGCATGCCGATCAGGGACGGCAATCCCAGCGGAACACCGGTGACCAACAGCAAGCCCACGGCACCGGTTGCCGCGAACGGTACCGAGACCAACAGGATGAGCGGCTGAATGAGGGACTTGAAAGCGGCCACCATAATCACATAGACAATCGCGATTGCAGCCAGCAGAGCCAGTCCGAGCTGCCGGAAGGACTCAGCCTGCTGAGTAGTGGCCCCACCGATGGTAGCCGTTACTCCCGGGGGCAATTCCACCCCTGCCAGCCGCTCCTGCACCGCGGCGCTGACACTGCCAAGGTTGGATCCTGAAGGTGTCACGGTTACCCGCGCCGTTCGCTGACCGTTGCTGCTGGTAATCGAGACGGGGGTGTCCACTTGCTCGACGGCGGCAATTGCCTGCAGCGGCACCCCGCCGCCTGAGGTGGGGAGTTGAAGAGCACGGACAGCGGCAATGCTGGTGAAGCGGGTGCCCTCGCCGATCTGCACCGGATAGTCATTGGTCTCGATCCTGACCGTACCTGCTGGAATGGGGCTGACGGTTGATGCAAGGAATGCACCCACCTGTTCTTCCGTCAGGCCAGCCGCGACGGCCTTGGCCCGGTCAACGCGGACCTGGACCACCGACTGCGTCGAAGCAAGGTTGGTGGCCACTTCAGAGCTGCCCGGGACACCCTCCATGGCGCTGACCATGGCATCGCTTGCAGTTTGCAGGTCAGCGGAGTTCGCGGCCCTGATGGTGATGTCCACTGTGGAGGACGTGCCAAATCCGCCTTGCTGGGACCCTACTGTGACTTTTCCGGCGGCTCCTTCGAGTCTGGCGCGCACCTCGTCCTGAAGTCTGCTTTGATTGACCTTCTCATCGGTGACAATGGTGAACGTCGAGTTGGACGAACCGGTGGAAGTCAGCGCAGCGAAGCCTGTCTGGGCGTTACCTGACGTGACCTGTACGTCCTTGATGCCCTCAATGCCCCTGAGCGATTCCTCGACCTTGGAAGCTTCATCGCTGGTGGCTTGCAGGCTGGTGCCCGCCGGAAGGACTTGGCGCACTGTCATGCTGTTCTCGCCGGAGCGGCCCAAAAGATCAGTGGCCAAAAGAGGCGAGACGGCGATGGTGGCCACCAGAATCAATGCCGCGGCGGACAACGTGATGACGGGATGTTTCTGCGTCTTGGCAAGAATCGGAAGATAGCCGCGCTGGAGGCGACTCCGTTGTTCGGCTTCCCGGGCTTTCTCCGCAGCTTCCTTGGCGGATGCCTGTGCCTCAGCGCCCTTTCCGGGTGAGGAAAGGAACCAATAGGCCAGGACCGGAACGATTGTCAGCGAAACCAGCAGTGATGACAACAGCGCGATGGTTACGGTCAAGGCGAAGGGCCGGAACAGCTCACCGGCGAGGTCGCCCACGAAAGCGATGGGAAGGAACACGGCCACGGTAGTCAAGGTGGAAGCCGTGATGGCCCCGGCAACTTCCCTGATGGAGGTCAGGATGGCTGTCAGCTTTGGCTCGCCATAACTCAGATGCCGCTTAATGTTCTCAATGACCACGATCGAATCGTCAACCACGCGCCCGATTGCAATGGTGAGGGCACCCAAAGTCAGGATGTTCAGCGAATAACCCGTGGCGGAAATCCCGATGAAAGTAATCAGCAAGGACAGCGGGATGGAGACGGCGGTGACCAACGTTGAACGTACCGACATCAGGAACACCAGGATGACAGCTACGGCGAAGCCAAGGCCCAGGAGCCCCTCGGTGGTGAGGTCCTTGATGGACTTTTCAATGAATGGAGCTTGGTCGAAAACCGGTGTGAAGCTGGCGTTGTTGCCCAGTTCCTCTTCCATGGGGCCGATTGCGTCACGCACTGCATGCGAAATCGCCACGGTGTCACCCTCCGGCTTCTTGGTAACCGAAAGAGCCAACGTGGGCTTCCCGTTGGTGCGCGTGATGGACGTGGCGGCGTCGTCCTCGATGCTGACTTCGGCAACGGCTCCGATGGTGGCGGCATTCTTTGCCCCGGCCAAAGGAAGCCCCTTGATGATTTCCAGGGAATCCACAGGGCTGCCCAGCTGGAGGGAGAGGGTCTTGCCCTGGTCCTCTATGGTGCCCACGGGAACCAAGGTGCCGTTGTTCTTCAGTGCATTGCTGATGGACTGGACAGAGGCCCCTGTAGTTGCCATGTCCGCGGGGCGGGGCTTGATCAGGATGTGCTGGCTGGAACCGCCGGTTACATCCGCGCCGCGGACGCCGTCTATCTTCTGCAGACGCGGAACGCTCAGCCTCAGGAGATCTGCATTGAGTTCGCTCAGCGGCTTGTCCGAAGAAACCGCCAGATAGACGATCGGAAAGTCGCTGATGTTGCCGGCTATGGATTGGGGCTCGACGTCGGAGGGCAGCACCCGCTTGGCGTTGGAGATGGCCCTGTCAATCTGGTTGCGCGCCCGGTCCAGGTTGGAACCATAGGTGAACACCATGGTGATTTGGGATACGCCGTTGCGGGAGGTCGATGTTGTTGACTCAAGCCCCTCGACGCTGTTCAAAGCAGTTTCCAGCGGCTGGCTCAGCTGCTTGTCCACCACCTCCGGAGAGGCGCCCGGCATTGAGGTCACCACGGTGATCTGCGGAAACTCGATCGATGGAATGAGTTCCTGCTTCAGTGAACCCATGGTGATCACGCCGAACACCGCCGCAAAGACGGTGATCAGCGCGATCAGGGCCCGGTTTCCCAGGGACAGTTTGGCCAAGCGGAACATTGCATTGACTCCTGCGGTCTACGTGACGATTCGACTGACGGGAACCGGCCGCAGCCCCGGGTGTGGCCTAGCCTTGGACGGCGTTGGCCACGTCCAATTGCAGTGACCTGGCGGTGCTTGCTTCCAGTTCGGCTGCCAGATCCGGGTTCTCGTTGAGCTTGACGCCGTAGCCCGGCATCATGTCCTTGAGTTTGGACTGCCAACCCTTGAAGTTCTTGGGGAAGGACTTTTGCAACAGTTCGATCATGATGGGCACAGCGGTGGATGCGCCCGGAGAAGCGCCCAACAGTGCGCCAATGGAACCATCGCGGGATGCGATGACTTCAGTGCCGAACTGCAGGACACCACCCTTTTGCGGATGCTTCTTGATGATTTGTACACGCTGACCTGCAGTGATCAGTTCCCAGTTGCCCCCGGAAGCTTCGGGGTAGTACTCGCGCAGGGCCTCAACCTTGGCCTCATGCCGCTTGGCTACCTCCTTGATGAGGTATGCGGTGAGGTCCATGTTGTCCTTGGCCACGGCCAGCATGGGGATGATGTTTCCCGGGCGGATGGACAGCGGAAGATCCAGGTAGCTGGAGGTCTTGAGGAAGTTGGTGGAGAACCCTGCGTAGGGTCCGAACAGGAGGGAGCGCTTGCCGTCCACATAGCGGGTGTCCAGGTGGGGGACGGACATGGGCGGTGCACCGACGGACGCCTGGCCGTAGACCTTGGCGCTGTGCTGGGAGGTGATGGCGTCATCGGTGCAGCGGAAGAACTGGCCCGATACGGGGAAACCACCGTATCCCTTGCTTTCGGGGATGCCGGATGCCTGCAGCAGGTGCAGTGCTCCGCCACCGGCTCCCACGAAGACGAACTTCGCGTGGATGCGGCCGTGCTCACCTGACTTGGGGTGTTTGATGGAGAGGTCCCATCCACCGCCTGCTGCACGGTGGATGTTGGTGACGTCGTGTCCGTAGTTGACCTCGGCACCGCTGCCCTGCAGGTAATCGGTCAGTTCACGGGTCAAGGCGCCGAAGTCGACGTCGGTGCCTTCAGCGGCGCGGGTTGCGGCCACGCGCTGCTTGCGGTCCCGTCCCTTGACGATCAACGGGGCCCACTTGGCGATCTGGTCCTGATCCTCGGTGTACTCCATGCTGCGGAACAGCGTGTTGGGCTTCAGGGCCTCGTAGCGGGTCTTGAGGAAGTTCGCGTGGTCATCGCCGATGACGAAGCTCATGTGCGGAACAGTGTTGATGAAGCCCTTGGGGGAACCGATCACCTTGCTGTCCACAAGGTGGGACCAGAACTGGCGGGACAGCTGGAACTGCTCGTTGATGTGCAGGGCCTTGGACGGGTCCACGGAACCGTCTTTTGCTGCGGGAGAGTAGTTAAGCTCACACAGCGCAGCATGGCCGGTGCCGGCGTTGTTCCAGGGGCCGGAACTTTCGAGCCCTGCTTCGTCGAGTCTTTCGAACAGGGAGATGGTCCAGGTGGGTTCAAGTTGCTTGATGAACGCACCAAGGGTGGCACTCATGATTCCACCGCCAATAAGGACGACGTCGGCATGTTGAGTCTTGGAAATGAAGGTCACGATCAATCTCCGTTAGCGGCGGCACTGGCTGTCACAGAATATCCCCGCGCAGACTCAATACTGAAATTGCGGGGAATCGTCAAGGCTTTAGGCGGACGTTTGCGAAAACTTCGTTGAGGACCGGGGAAGCCGGGTAGCTTTCAACCTTGTCGGACAGTGCCAGTGCCGAGATGGGGAAGGCGATGGGCACGGCAGGTACTGAAGCCGCGATCTCTGCATTGATGGCCTGGTATTGGGCGTTGCGGTCATCGCCCTCGGGCATGGCCCGCGCGCGTTCGATCTTGTGGAACACCTCGGAGTCGGCGTAGCCGAACTCGGCCCGGGTTTCACCGAACAGCGGTCCCAGGAAGTTGTCAGCGTCGGCATACGAGCCGTTCCAGCCGAGCAGATGCAGGCCCCGGTCGCCGGCTGACTGGACCCGTTGGAGGTAGCCGTCTTCCCAGTCAACCGGAACGGGTTTGATGTTGAAGCCGACCGCAACCAGTTGGCGGCTGAGTTCGGCGTAGATCTTTTCCGGGGTGGGCATGTAGGCCCGGGTGGCGTTGAGGGGGTAGTAGAACTTCAGTTCTTCACCCTTGTAGCCGGCCTTCTTCAAGAGCTCTTTGGCTTTGTCCGGGTTGTACCCCAGGGAGGGAGCGTTGTTGTTGAATCCGCTGAGCTTGGGTGGCACGAACTGTGAAGCCTGGGCCGTGTTGTCGATGAAGAACTTCCGGATCAAGGTCTCTTTGTCGATCGCCATCTCGATCGCTTGGCGCACCTCGGGCTTTTCCAATGGTGCCACTGCCTGGTTGATCCCCAAATACATCACGGAGAAGGGATCGCGCTGGATGATCTGAACACCCTTTTTGACCAATTGGTCAAACGTGCCTGAGGTCACAAGGTCGTAGGCGTCGATCTTGCCGTCCAGGAGGGCTTGCTGCCGTGATTCCGCGCGGTCATAGGGGATGAAGTTGATGGTTGCGATCTGTCCCTTGTTGCCCCAGTAGCCCTTGTAACTTGACAGTGTGAGCTTTTTCTCATCCCACGCTGTGAATTCGTAGGGACCGGTGCCCACTGGATGGCCGGCGTAAGCGGATATGGCCTGGCCGTTCCGGACCTGGTCAAGGACGTTGGCTTTCTGCGCCTCCAAGGCGGCCGGGGAAGAAATGGCAAACGCCGGAAGGGTCAATGCTTGAAGGAATCCGGTGAACGGGCGCGTCAGATTGATCTGGACGTCGCTGGCCGAGACTACCTTGCAGTCCTTGAAGATTGAGAACACCGGCTGGTCGGAGTAGGCCTTGAAGACGCTCTGGAAGGATATCCCCGGCGCCTGGCTCCTGAGGGTCTCCGGAAAGGTGAACCACCGGTTGAAGTTGGCGCAAACGGCCGTAGCATCCAGGACGGTGCCGTCGTGGAAGGTCACGCCGGAACGGAGCGTGAAGTCGTAGCTCAGCCCGTTATTGCTGTCTTTCCACTCCGTGGCCAAAAGAGGCGTCGTTTGGCCTGTTTCGCCATCTACTCCCACGAGTCCTTCCAGGACCTGGCGGGTGACGCGGTACGACTCGGAATCGGCGGTGACGGCAGGATCGAGGCCCAAAGGCATGGACGCGGTGCCGAAATTGAAGGTTGCCGTGGGAAGAATGGCGGGGGAGTCGCCGGTGGACGACGACGGTGACGGCACCGAAGTTCCGGTGCATCCGGCCATCCCCAATGCCAGTACAGCAGCACCTAACTGCATGCCCAGGCGCCGCATTTTGCTGCTTGCCACTCGTGTCCCCTCAAGCCGGTTGGAAGTGCTGTGGCCGGCTTCGGCCAGACCGCATTCCAGTCTAGTTGAACGTCCTGAGTGCGCTTCCCAGTACATTTCCAGCTTTCAGCGCACCTTCAGGATCCCCCGGCTGCTTGAGGAGAAAAATACCCCCGGCTTTGCAACCGGGGGTATTGATGTAACTGTGCGCAAGGGGGGACTTGAACCCCCACGCCCGAAGGCACAGGAACCTAAATCCTGCGTGTCTGCCAATTTCACCACTCGCGCTGGCAGGCAATTGGACCGTCTGAAAGAAGGGCAACTGCCATATACCGGCCTCCAGTGTACCTGTTAGTTGTCCAGCTTGAGATCCCGCCGGAGCTTGGCAACGTGCCCAGTGGCACGCACGTTGTACTGGGCCAGGGAAACCTTTCCCTCGGGATCAATCACCAGCGTGGACCGGATCAATCCCATGTAGCTGCGCCCGTAGTTCTTTTTCTCACCCCAGGCTCCGTAGGCCTCGGCCACTGCGTGGTCCTCGTCCGAGAGCAGCGGGAAGCTCAGCTGTTCTTCTTCGCTGAACTTGGCAAGTGCTTTGACGGAATCGGGGGAGACGCCAACAACCTGGTAACCGGCAGCTTTCAGTGACCCCAGCGTGTCGCGGAAATCGCAGGCTTCCTTGGTGCATCCGGGAGTGGAAGCTGCCGGGTAGAAATAGAGGATGGTTTTGCGACCGCGCAGGTCCGACAAGCTCACGCTTTTGCCGGTTTCATCCTCAAGTGTGAAGTCCGGGGCGATGTCCCCCGGGATAAGTCGTTCAGCCAAAATATGCTCCTTGCCAGTGTTCGCGATTTCTCAGTTTAGTGCCAGAGGCCGCGCCCTCACCGCTTCCGCGCATATACTGTCGGCATGCCAGATATGGAGAGATGGCCCACCACCCGTTTGCTTTCGACAGCTGCGCGCCTGGTGGAAATCTCGTGGAACGAAAAATTGAAGTCCATCGGCCTGACCCACGCCGGTGTCATTGCCATGCAGGTGTTGGCTGCCAAGGGTGCCATCACCCAGGCGGCTTTGGCCGAAGTTGCGAGGGTCAAGGCCCAGACGATGGGTACTACCCTCGCAAGGCTTGAACTGCACGGGCATGTGACCCGGCAACGCAGCGATTCGGACCGCCGAAGTCACGTGGTGACCCTCACTGACGCCGGTATTGCAGCTCTTGCAGAAGCAGTAAAGCTTGAGCAGGATGTTTTGTCGCCCGTTGCTGTGGACACCGCAAGGCTTCGCGAGGAACTTCGGATCGTTGTCCGCGGCCTGGCCGGGTTGCCGGCGCCGGAACAGCAAGCCCACGAGATCGACACTGACTTGCCGCAAGTCTGACGTAAGCCTGTGGCCGGGGCTTCCTTGGGGAAGCCCCGGCATGGAAAGAAAAAGGCTCCGGATCGTAGTTACGATCCGGAGCCTTTTTATTGTGGTGCACCCCCCGGGACTCGAACCCGGAACCCATTGATTAAGAGTCAATTGCTCTGCCAGTTGAGCTAGAGGTGCGGCTATTGTTTCGGCTTATTCGGGGAATTCGCATTCCTCGTTGACCTCCGCAACGACAAATAACTCTACACCACTTTTTTGTGCCTGGGGACCAGAATGCGCAGGGCGTGATGAACGCCATGTGTTGTCTTGAATGAGTTGTCCCGCAAAACACAAAAAGGCCTTGGAGTGATAATCACTCCAAGGCCTTCTCCTTGGTGCACCCCCCGGGACTCGAACCCGGAACCCATTGATTAAGAGTCAATTGCTCTGCCAGTTGAGCTAGAGGTGCAGCTGTTGATTTGGTTCCTGCCTGAGAAGCTTTTCTTTCTCCGGCGATCTCCGCAACGACATGTAACTCTACACGACTTCCGCCGAAGTGTGAAATCAGCGGTTCGCCGCCTCCGGCCTTACCGTCCTGCCCTCAGAATCAGCGCAAAATCGGGGTTTTTGTTGTTGCTGATCACCCAAAGGGTGCCGTCGGGGGCGCGGGCAACGTCCCGCAGGCGCCCGTATTGACCTGTGAAATAAGCCACAGGCGAGCCCGCGGTCTCCCCATCGAGTGGAACCGCCCAGAGTCGTTGCCCGCGGAGCGCCCCCGTATAGGCGATGCCGTCAACGATTTCGAGTCCGCTGGGTGAGGCCTCGGAGGTTGACGGCCAGACCACCTTCGCGTCGATCATGCCGCTGCGGCCCGGCGCGCCGGTCACTGCAGGCCAACCATAGTTGCCGCCAGGGGTGATCAGGTTCAACTCATCATCCACGTCCGGGCCGAATTCGCTGGCCCAAAGACGTCCATCGCTGTCCCAAGCCAGTCCCTGCACGTTTCGGTGCCCGTAGCTGTAGACGGGGTTCTCACCGAACGGGTTCCCCGGGGCCGGGCGGCCTTCCGGAGTGAGCCGCAGGATCTTGCCGCCCAGGGCGTTGGTGTCCTGTGGTTGTTCCCTGCGTTGGGAATCGCCGGTGCCTACGTACAGGAGTCCATCGGGACCGAATCGTATGCGGCCCCCGTTGTGCGTGGAAGCCTTGGGCATGCCGGAAAAGACCACTTCCGGCTCACCCAGAGCCAGCGTCCCACCCGCGTCCCCGGTCAGCTTCATGCGTGCAATCCGGTTGTCATCCGGGGAGGTGAAATACGCGTAAAGCCACCGGTCCGTTGCGAAGCCGGGTGAGAGGGCCAAACCCAGCAGGCCCCCTTCTCCGCCGGGGTCGACGCCGGGAACCTCACCAACAGTGGCGGCTTGGCCATTGCGGATGCTCTTGATCCGGGCGGAGTCACGTTCGGAGACTACAGCTGTGCCATCGGGCAGGAAGACTACCGACCACGGCAGCTGGAGTCCGACGTCGAGCTTTTGGGCCACTTCCGGGGCCATTGGTGACGCGGTGGTTGGTTGCCCGCCTTCCGTGGCAGGAGCCCCGGACGTGGCCACCGGTGTTGCTGCGGTTCCGGGCGAGGATGGACTGCCCGTACATCCACTGAGGATCAGCAGCAGGGACAAGGGCAGAGCGAGCGCAATGGCAGGCACCAAACGTTCACGCCGTTCCCGGTGGTGCCTGCCATGTGTCACAACCATGGTGTCCCTGACCGTCCGCCGGATCAGTGCCTGTTGCGGCGGGGTGGCCGGAAGCCCGCTGCTTCGGCGTGCGCGGATGATTCGAACCACACGTCAGCGGGAGCGTCTTCATAGCCGGCAGTGTCTTCATCGTGGTAGGTCATGGCAGCTGCGCTGGCTTTAACGGGATAGGCGTCCCCTGGTGCGCTTGAGGAGCCGGTCCCATAAGGGTGCTCGACAGCCAGATGGCCTGAGCCCGCCGAATCTTCGGCTGCAGCGGACTCCGCGCCCGGCAACGTGGGGGAGTGTGGGTCCGTGTATTCGTGATGATGGACCGGGGTGCCGCCGGCATCCGTCCAGGAAGATTCCCATTCGGCCTTATCGGCTGCTGCATCCGCCTTTGCGGTGTCCTCAGCCAGGACCCCGCCGGTGTCCGGGGTAGAGGTTGCCGCTGCAGAACCGGAGTCCCGGTGGACAGCATCGCCGGCGTCGGCCGCGTGAACCTTCGCGTCCGTGTCCACCACAGGCTCTGCCACTACCGGTTCGTCAATGACCGGCTCGGCCACTGAGGGGGAAGCGATGACGGGTTCGGCAACGCCCAAGCCCGGAGTTGCAGCCGGCCGGGCGTCTGTGGCGGGAGCTGCCGGAGAATCGTCGACGGCGGCGCGCGGCTCGGTCTCCACGTCTGCTGCTGTGGGGGGTTCTGCTGCAGTGGGGGATTCCGCTGCAGCGGGGGACGCTCCGTGGGCAACATCTGCTTCGGTGGCATCCGGGTCGGCAACATCAGGCTCGTTGAACCTGGGGCCGCTGCCCTCCGTGGCGGATTTGCCGGAATTGGTGACCCCCGCCAGGCCTGCTACACCTGCTGCCGTTGCAGCGGGATCCGGCATGGAAGCTGTGTTGCTTGGCTCCATGGCTGCCGGGGCGGCGGTCACGGTGTTTCCGGACACGCGGTCATCGGCCGGAGCCCGGCTTGCGGTGGCATCGGTTGTCCGCGCCTTGTTGCGGTTCATCAGCCACCAAACAATCGCGACGACCAAAACAATGACAATGACCCAAATTAACCAGTCCATGGTGGAAGCCCTTCTGCTCACAGGGGTGCAGCTCGTGGTATTCCCGACGTTACGTGCCTCCTTATGGGCTGTCCAGCGTTTGACCTGCTGCTTCGCCGTAAATATCAGCTTCCTGACTAAGCAGGGAGTGAAAAGAATTCGGGACCGGTTAATTGCCTTCGGTCACCTAGTCTGGCTCCATGGACTTCAAAAGGCTGCAGATTCTGCGCGAATTGGCGGACCGGCAAAGTGTTGGCGCAACTGCCGAAGCAATGAATGTCACGGCCTCTGCCGTTTCGCAGCAGTTGAAAACACTTCAAGCCGAGATCGGCGTTGTCCTGGTGGAGAAGGTGGGCCGGGGAGTTCAGCTCACGGAAGCAGGACTGGCCATGGCCGCCGCGGCATCGGACATAGCCACAGCCATGGCCAGGGCCGAGTCCACCATTGACACATACCGGAAAGGTTGGCAGACACGGGTCTCCGCAGCTTTCTTTCCCAGTGCTGCTGAAATGCTGCTTCCCGGAGTGTTGCACCGGGTTGCCTCCGTTGAGGGGCTCAGTTTTGATGCTCACTTCGAGGATCCCGGAACCGCCCACTTCGCTCCCTTGGTGGCCGACTACGACATCGTTCTGGCGCACAGTGTGAACGGTCCGGAGGTTTTCGCCAAGAAAGGCCTGACGGTAGTTCCCCTTTTGGAAGAAGCTCTGGACGTGGCCATGCCCGCTGGTCATCCCTTGGCGGCCAAAGTCCGGCTAAGCCCGCCGGACGTCATTGATTACCCATGGATAGGAGTGCCGGAGGGATTTCCTTTCGACACTGTCCTTCGCCAGATAGAACTCCTTGCAGGCAGGCGGGCCTCCAGGGGGCAGCGATACCCGGACCTGAGGGTGCTTGAGGCCTTGGTGGGAGCAGGGCACGGCATCTGCCTCCTGCCTCGGTACACGGCCCGGGCAAGCGCGCGGCGTGGTCTGGTTCTTCGCCCCCTCACCGGGGTGAAGGCGAGCAGGAGCATTGTGGCTTTGTCGCGGCAGGAGGTGGCCGCGAGATCCACTATCGGGATCGTTTTGGACATGCTCAAGAGCGAAGCTGCCGCGATCGCCAAGGAACTCAATGCCTCACATGTGAACATCTGAGGGCCGGTAATAACCGCAATATTGGAAAGTATGGGCTTAACCCGGCGTGCAACAGCGCCTGCAAGTGTCCGGTGCACATAGACTTTGGACCATGAGTGAGACCACCCCGATTGCGACAACGAACACCCCGGACATCAAACCCCGTAGCCGGGTGGTAACCGACGGCATTCATGCGGCCCCTGCCCGTGGCATGTTCCGTGCGGTGGGCATGGGCGACGACGACTTCGCCAAACCGCAGATTGGCGTTGCGAGTTCATGGAACGAGATCACTCCCTGCAATCTTTCCCTTAACCGCCTCGCCCAGGGTGCCAAGGAAGGCGTCCACGCCGGCGGTGGTTTCCCCATGCAATTCGGCACCATCTCCGTGTCGGACGGCATCTCCATGGGCCACGAGGGCATGCACTTTTCCCTGGTTTCCCGTGAGGTCATTGCAGACTCCGTGGAAACGGTAATGCAGGCCGAGCGTATTGATGGCTCGGTGCTCCTTGCCGGCTGCGACAAATCTCTTCCGGGCATGCTCATGGCCGCGGCCCGTCTGGACCTCGCATCGGTCTTCCTCTACGCAGGCTCCATCATGCCGGGCTGGGTGAAGCTCGAAGACGGCTCAGAGAAGGAAGTCACCCTCATTGATGCCTTCGAGGCCGTGGGGGCCTGCGCCGCCGGGAAGATGAGCATGGAAGACCTCACCCGGATCGAGAAGGCCATTTGTCCCGGCGAGGGTGCTTGCGGCGGCATGTATACGGCCAACACCATGGCCTGCATCGGCGAGGCACTGGGCATGTCCCTCCCGGGTTCAGCCGCCCCGCCCTCGGCAGACCGCCGTCGTGATGACTTTGCCCGCAAGTCCGGCGAAGCGGTAGTGAACCTGCTGCGCCTGGGAATCACAGCGCGGGACATCATGACCAAAAAAGCCTTCGAGAATGCCATTGCCGTCACCATGGCGTTCGGCGGTTCCACCAACGCCGTGCTGCACTTGCTCGCGATCGCCCGTGAAGCCGAGGTTGAGCTGACGCTGGAGGACTTCAACCGCATCGGGGACAAAATTCCGCACTTGGGTGACCTCAAGCCTTTCGGCCGTTACGTGATGACCGACGTCGACAAGATCGGTGGCGTACCGGTCATCATGAAGGCACTGCTCGACGCCGGACTGCTGCACGGTGACTGCCTCACCGTTACGGGCAAGACACTTGCTGAAAACCTTGCCTCCATCAACCCGCCGGACCTGGACGGCAAAATCCTCCGCGCCCTGGACAACCCCATCCACAAGACCGGCGGCATCACCATCCTTCACGGTTCCATGGCTCCGGAGGGCGCCGTCGTCAAGAGTGCAGGCTTCGATGCCGACGTCTTTGAGGGGACTGCGCGTGTCTTTGAGCGCGAGCAGGGCGCCCTGAGTGCGCTGGACAACGGTGAGATCAACAAGGGTGATGTTGTGGTCATCCGATACGAGGGCCCCAAGGGAGGCCCGGGCATGCGCGAGATGCTGGCGATCACCGGAGCCATCAAGGGTGCGGGCCTTGGCAAGGATGTCCTGCTGCTGACCGATGGCCGCTTCTCAGGAGGCACAACAGGCCTGTGCATTGGACACGTTGCGCCTGAAGCTGTGGACGGCGGGCCCATTGCCTTTGTGAAGGACGGCGACCGCATCCGCGTGGACATTGCCGCACGTTCCTTCGATCTCCTGGTTGACGAAGCCGAACTCGAAGCCCGCAAGGAGGGCTGGGAGCCGCTTCCCGCCAAGTTCACCAAAGGCGTGCTGGCCAAGTACGCAAAGCTTGTCCACAGTGCTTCCACCGGGGCGTACTGCGGATAATTCCTGTTTGGGACTCCGGTTGTCATGAGACGGCCGGAGTCCGGCAGGCGGACATCGCTGTCCAAATAGTGAGATACGATAGTGGTCAATTGACACGTATCTCACTTAGAGGGAACACTGAACGCATGATCACATTCGTTACCGTTGGCGTCGTCGTCCTTACCAAGCGCGTGGCTTAGCCCGACTGGTAACGAACCGTCACGCGCAAACCCCTCGAAGAGCCGGAAGGCTGAGGGGTTTTTTTATTCCCCGAAGCAAGATCCATCTAATGAAGATCCACTAAGGAAGAGTCCGATGAGCAAAGGATCGCCGATCAGCCCCTCGCTGATGGCTGCAAAGTCCGCTGGAGCCTACAAAGCTCCGGAAAAGGTCGACCGTACGGCTGAGGCCGTCGTCGTCGACGCTGCTGCACCTCTCTCTCCTGTACTTGGGCCGAACACCGTTGTACCCCCAACGGTGATGTCCGGCTCACAAGCAATTGTCCGTTCGCTCGAAGAACTCGGCGTGGACGATATTTTCGGTTTGCCCGGTGGCGCGATCCTGCCCACCTACGACCCCTTGATGGCCTCCAGCATGAATCACATCCTGGTCCGTCACGAACAGGGAGCCGGCCACGCCGCGCAAGGCTACGCCATGGTTACCGGACGGGTTGGCGTTTGCATCGCCACCTCAGGACCCGGTGCCACCAACCTCGTTACCGCCATCATGGATGCCCACATGGACTCCGTGCCGATGGTGGCCATCACCGGCCAGGTATCCAGCGGAGTGATCGGTACCGATGCCTTCCAGGAAGCGGACATCGTGGGAATCACGATGCCCATCACCAAGCACTCGTTCCTGGTCACCGATCCCAATGACATCCCGCACGTCATGGCAGAGGCTTTCCACCTGGCATCCACGGGCCGTCCGGGTCCGGTCCTGGTGGATATCGCCAAGGACGCCCAGGTGGGCCAGATGACCTTCTCCTGGCCGCCGAAGGTGGATTTGCCCGGTTACCGTCCGGTGGTGCGTGGCCACAACAAGCAGGTCCGTGAAGCTGCCAAGCTGATCGCTGCCTCCAGCAAGCCGGTACTGTACGTCGGTGGCGGTGTGGTGAAGGGCCACGCCTCCGCGGAGCTCATGGAACTGGCGCTGGCAACCGGCGCTCCAGTGGTCACCACCCTCATGGCCCGTGGCGCCTTCCCGGATTCGCATCCGCAGCATGTGGGCATGCCCGGCATGCACGGTTCCGTTTCCGCCGTCACAGCCCTTCAGCAGGCGGACCTCCTGATCACCCTCGGTGCCAGGTTTGACGACCGCGTCACTGGCGTGCTGAAGACCTTTGCCCCGTTCGCCAAGGTCATCCACGCCGACATCGACCCCGCGGAAATCTCCAAGAACCGCACTGCCGATGTCCCGATTGTGGGTTCGGTCAAGGAAATCATTCCCGAGCTCACAGAAGCCGTGAAGACGCAGTTCGAACTGAGCGGGACCCCGGACCTGGATTCCTGGTGGGCCTTCCTGGGCAACCTTCGCGATACCTACCCCTTGGGCTGGACCGAGCCCGAAGACGGCCTCACCGCCCCGCAGCGCGTGATCAAGCGCATCGGTGAACTCACGGGTCCGGAAGGCATCTACGTTGCAGGCGTTGGCCAGCACCAGATGTGGGCAGCCCAGTTCATCAAGTACGAGCGCCCGCACGCCTGGCTGAACTCCGGTGGTGCTGGAACCATGGGATACTCGGTTCCGGCAGCAATGGGTGCCAAGGTAGGTGAACCGGACCGCGTAGTGTGGGCAATCGACGGCGACGGCTGCTTCCAGATGACCAATCAGGAACTGGCCACCTGCGCCATCAACAACATCCCCATCAAGGTGGCCATCATCAACAACTCCTCACTGGGCATGGTCCGCCAATGGCAGACACTGTTCTACGAGGGCCGCTACTCCAACACGGACCTGAACACAGGCCACGACACCGTCCGCATTCCGGACTTCGTGAAACTGGCTGATGCCTACGGTTGCGCAGCACTTCGCTGTGAGCGCGACGAAGACATCGACGCCACCATCCAGAAGGCGCTGGAAATCAACGACCGCCCCGTGGTGATCGACTTCGTGGTCAGCCCCAACTCGATGGTATGGCCCATGGTGCCTGCGGGCGTCAGCAATGACCAGATCCAGGTTGCCCGCAACATGACCCCGGAATGGGAAGAGGAGGACTAGGCATGAGCCGTCACACACTGTCCGTTCTGGTAGAGGACAAACCCGGCGTACTGACCCGCGTGGCCAGCCTCTTCGCCCGGCGCGCGTTCAACATCAATTCACTGGCTGTGGGACCCACCGAGGTTCCCGGCATGTCCCGCATGACGGTAGTCGTCGACGCCGACGGCGACCTCATCGAGCAGGTCACCAAGCAGCTGAACAAGTTGGTCAATGTGATCAAGATTGTTGAGCTGACTTCTGAATCTTCCGTACAACGTGACCACATCCTGGTCAAAGTACGTGCGGATGCCGCGACACGTCTGCAGGTTACCCAGGCTGCAGATCTGTTCCGTGCCGCAGTCGTCGACGTCTCCACAGACTCGTTGGTGATTGAGGCAACCGGTACCCCCGAGAAGCTCGCTGCGCTCTTGTCAGTGCTCGAGCCGTTCGGCATCCGTGAAATTGTGCAGTCCGGCACCTTGGCCGTTGGACGGGGATCCCGCTCCATGAGTGACAGGGCGCTCCGTTCGGCGTGAATCGCCCGTCGTTGAGCCCAGTACCGCAGCACCACTATCAATATCTACGAAAAACCACTCAAGAGGAGTTACGCAAGTGACTGAAATGTTCTACGACGACGACGCAGACCTGTCGATCATCCAGGGCCGCAAAGTAGCCATCGTTGGCTACGGCTCCCAGGGCCACGCCCACGCGCTGAACCTGCGCGATTCCGGCGTCGAGGTTGTTATCGCGCTGAAGGACGGCTCCAAGTCGGCCGCCAAGGCTGAGGACGCAGGCTTCACCGTCAAGAACGTTGCCGACGCCGCCGAATGGGCCGACGTCATCATGATCCTGGCACCGGACCAGCACCAGCGTTCCATCTACAACGACTCCATCAAGGACAAGCTGACCGAGGGCAAGGCGCTTGCCTTCGCCCACGGCTTCAACATCCGCTTTGGCTACATCGAAGCTCCGGCTGGCGTTGACGTCATCCTGATCGCCCCGAAGGCTCCGGGCCACACTGTGCGCCGCGAATTCGAAGCCGGCCGCGGTATCCCGGACATCATCGCTGTGGAGCAGGACGCAAGCGGTTCCGCTTGGGACCTTGCCAAGTCCTACGCCAAGGCAATCGGCGGAACCCGCGCCGGCGTCATCAAGACCACCTTCACCGAAGAGACCGAAACGGACCTCTTCGGCGAGCAGTCCGTCCTGTGCGGCGGCGTTTCCCAGCTGGTCCAGTACGGCTTCGAGACCCTCACCGAAGCCGGCTACCAGCCGCAGATCGCCTACTTCGAGGTTCTCCACGAGCTCAAGCTCATTGTTGACCTCATGTGGGAAGGTGGCATTGCCAAGCAGCGCTGGAGCGTTTCCGACACCGCAGAGTACGGCGACTACGTCTCCGGCCCTCGCGTCATCACCCCCGAGGTGAAGGAAAACATGAAGGCTGTCCTCGCGGACATCCAGAGCGGTGCTTTCGCCAAGCGCTTCATCGATGACCAGGACAACGGCGGCACCGAGTTCAAGGAACTGCGTGCCAAGGCAGAGCAGCACCCCATCGAAGAGGTGGGCCGCGAACTGCGTTCCCTGTTCTCCTGGCAGCAGCAGGACGCTGACTACGTTGAAGGTTCTGCAGCCCGCTGATCCTTTGGCGCCGGCTAAGCAGCCGACGCACTTCGACGCCCGTCCGGTCACCACAGCCGGGCGGGCGTCGTCGCATATCGAGAACCGTTTTTCCCGCCGCTTCTACGCTGTTTCTCCAACGAATTTCACAACCGTGCGGGCTGTGAACTTCTTCACAACCGCTGCCGGTGTGGCCGTAACATCCCCTCCCGGCACCGGAATCCCTCCCCGGATTCGATATTCTGGGCTGGTCCCGGCGCCGTGCCCCGGGCCACGCATCCGCTCCTTGTCCAGTTCTGTCCAAAGTTGTCCAAAGTAAGGTGCCTCCCCGTGTCAGCCAGCAAACCCGTCGTCCTCCTCGCCGAGGAACTTTCGCCCGCCACAGTCGAGGCTTTGGGCCCGGATTTTGAAATCCGACAGACCGACGGCGCCGACCGTTCCCAGCTGCTGTCCGCCATTGCCGACGTCGACGCCATTCTGGTCCGCTCGGCTACCCAAGTGGATGCCGAAGCAATTGCTGCGGCAAAGAACCTCAAGGTCATCGCCCGTGCAGGCGTGGGCCTGGACAACGTGGACATCAAGTCCGCAACCCAGGCCGGCGTCATGGTGGTCAACGCCCCGACCTCCAACATCGTCTCCGCCGCAGAGCTCACGGTGGGGCACATCCTGAGCCTCGCCCGTCACATTCCGCAGGCCAGCTCAGCGCTGAAGAACGGTGAGTGGAAGCGTTCCAAGTACACCGGAATCGAACTTTTCGAGAAGAAGATCGGCATCATCGGCCTGGGGCGCATTGGTGCTTTGGTGGCCGCGCGCCTCCAGGGCTTCGATACCCAGATCCTTGCGTACGATCCCTACATCACCTCCGCCCGGGCAGCACAGCTGGGCGTCAAACTGGTCACCCTGGATGAGCTGCTGGAAAGTTCTGACTTCATCACCATCCACATGCCCAAGACGCCCGAAACCGTGGGCATGCTCGGCGCCGATGCCTTCCGCAAGATGAAGGAAACGGCCTACGTGGTCAACGTGGCCCGCGGCGGACTTGTAGACGAGGAAGCACTCCACGTTGCGCTGAAGGAAGGCCAGATTGCCGGAGCCGGGGTTGACGTCTTCGTCAAGGAGCCCAGCACGGATCTGCCCTTCTTTGAGTTCGACAACGTCATTGTCACCCCGCACCTGGGTGCTTCCACTGATGAAGCCCAGGAGAAGGCCGGTGTTTCGGTGGCCAAGTCCGTTCGCCTGGCACTTGCCGGCGAGCTGGTACCCGATGCTGTGAACGTCGCCGGGGGAGTCATCGCTCCGGACGTCCGCCCGGGCATCCCGCTGATTGAGAAGCTTGGCCGGATCTTCACTGCACTGACCCACGCTTCCCTGACGCAGATTGACGTTGAGGTAGCCGGCGAAATCGCAGCACTGGACGTGAAGGTACTCGAACTGGCCGCCCTGAAGGGCGTCTTCGCCGACGTCGTTACCGAGCAGGTCAGCTACGTCAATGCTCCGGTGATCGCCGAACAGCGCGGCATCAACACGCGCCTGATCACCACACCGGATGCTGAGGACTACCGCAACGTCCTGACAATTCGTGGAGCACTCAGCGACGGCTCGCAGATCTCCGTTGCCGGAACCCTGACCGGTCCCAAGCAGGTTGAGAAGCTGGTGGGCGTCAACGGCTATGACGTGGAAATTCCCATCAGCGAACACCTGGTGGTTGTGGCCTACGCCGACCGTCCCGGCGTGATCGGCACCATCGGACACATCCTGGGCATGAACAACATTAACATCGGCGGGATGCAGGTGGCACGGCAGACCGAAGGCGGCCAGGTTCTGGCGCTGCTGACCATTGACAGTTCCGTTCCACAGCAGGTGCTGGAGGCCATCAAGGCCGGTATCGGCGCGGATATGGTCCGTGAAGTGGACCTGGAGGACTAACACCGATTCACATCAGTGAGGTTCGCGTGCCGGCGACACACCTTGGCACGCAGGAGTGGCCGGTCTGCTTACAATGGCTGGGTCCGCCGATTCGGACCCGGCAGCAGGCCGGCCACAACTTTTTGCACATACAGCCCGGTATTTCTCTGTGTCTTTTGAGGAATCACGGCGTCTGTGTGCGCGCCCGCAATCAAGGTCTCAGGGAGCCCAATGAACGCCGTCCAAAGGTTCATCAGAAGCCGTGTGCTGCTGCTGACCGCGGCCATTTTGATCGTCGCCATGTGCTTGTCCGTCCTCGTTCAGAGCCAGTCGCAGGCGGCTCTGAACAGGACAGTGGACGAGAACTCGCGGGGACTCTACGACATCCTGGTCCAGGCTAAGCCTGACCAGACACAAGATGGCGAAGGCGGTTCATTGATCCAGCCGGAAATCGCCAACGGCCAGGGCGGCATCAGTTTTGAGCAGCTCGAGAAGATCCGCACCATGGGACAAACGGCTGTGGCAGCGCCCATCAGCCTGGTCTCGCGGGTATCGCAGAACCTTGAGGCTCCGCGCCTTAACGCCATGGACTACCTGGGGTACAACTCAGGCCTGGCCGGCGCGGTAACCGCCGGTGATCCCTCCGCCATGGATTCGGGCAAGTGGCCGGCAGCGGAATCCGTGCTGTCCGATTCTCCCAAGAAATACCGGCTGACCGCCTCTGCCACGAGCTCGGATGGCGTGAACCAGCAGACTCTTTTCAAGACCAGCGCCGAAGGCACCCTGGGCAAGGGCCGTCTGATCCAGGAACAGACCGCCGGTGGCAGCAACGTCCGGATCGCCGGGCCTGAAGGCGAGACCGGGATCAAGTTCCCGGCCCCCGCACTCGGCTCGGAGCACAACCTCTTTAACCTCACAGTGGCGCTTCCTTTGGCACCTGAGGTGACAGAGTCCGTCGTCGCGGTTGACCCTGCCGCTGAGCGTGCGCTGCTGGGCTCGGCTGGAGACTTCCTGGCACCGCTGGAGAAGGCGCCTCCGGCAGATGCACGTGACGCCGGGGCTATCGGACGCCACTTTGAAAGTCTCTTCACCACTGGCCTGAGCATGGAGCAGTTGGAAGAAGGACCGGACTTCCTTGGCGTCAAGCTCAAGCATTGGGCGCCGTTGATGACGCAGTACCAGCAGGCCAAGCGTGACGGCCTGCTCACCGATGATTCCCAGGCCATTCCCCTGATTGTCCGCTCCGGCACCTCCCTTGATCTGCAGTACTCGGTGAAGATCGAGGAACTGGACGCCAGCGGCAAGGTGGTCAAGGACGTTGGTACCGTCTCCCGGTCCCTGGACAAGGATTACCTCCCGTTCGTCTCCAAATCTCCCTTCGCCCTTGAATGGCCCGGATCAACGGACCACAGCAAGTTGCTTGGCAGCACGGCGTCCTTCAGCCAGGGTTTGTACAACCCGGCCACGTGGAGCACAGCCTTTGCCGCTGCTCCGCAGTATCAGGATGGCGACGACGCCGCTAATGGTGCGTCGGAAAAAAGTGCCACGCCGGGGGACTGGGTAACAGTGAACCGTTTGCCGGAGAAGTCCTCCTTCGGGGCGCCCGTGGACCAGACCCAGCGCAAACCTGTTGAAGAGCGTTCATACCGCGAAGACCTGGAAACAGGTAAAAAGCCGGCAACGCCGCTGCCCATGGTGTACGGAACCTTTGACCCTGCCGCTGTTAAGGCTGCTGCCGGCGACGTCAACAAGCTCCCGCTGGGCGGCTATGATCCCACCCCCATGACCCTGAGCAAGGACGCTGAGGGCAAAGAGGTTGAGGGTACGGAATTGAAGCCGTCTTTGAGCGCTACGGGCCTGGTCAGCCAGTCCGCCGGTGCCATCACCGACTACTACGGCCTGGCAGCGGCGCGTGGCTACGACAGCAACGCCGACGTCATTGACGCCATTCGTGTCAAGGCATCAGCGGCCGGAAACTGGAAGACCGCACAGCCTGAGGTGGAGAAACTTGCCACCCAGATCCGTGAGCTTGGCCTTGAGGCCACCGTGGTGGCCGGTTCCGCCCGTGAAGACGCCAACATCTTCGTCCCCGGCTACAGCAAGGACGACGCCGGCAAGGAGTCACCGCTGGGCACCGTCCAGCAGTCGTGGGTCCGGCAGGATGCCGCTGACGCCGTCTCGGGCTCGCTCACCAGCACCAACATCACCCTGCTGTTCCTGACGCTTCTTGGGGCCACGCTCCTGACGGGCGCTTCCACAGTGAGCTACATCCGGCAGCGCAGGAGTGAAGCCGGAATTCTCCGGGCCATGGGGTGGACGCAGAAACGCATCCGTTCCTGGGTGTTGGAAGAGTTTGCCGTGGGCGCCGCAGCCCTCGCTGCGGCCGGAGTGATTCTGAGCTTGCTGAGCTGGAACATAGCCACCGTGATCGTCTCGGTGACCATGCTTGTCATTTACAGCGGTGCCGCGTTGTTGGCCGCCCAGCAGTTGCGCCACCGCGTGGTCATTGATCAGGAACCGCAGCATGATGAGCGGCTGGTCACTGTGGACTCACCCCTGACCTTTGCCAACAGGCAGCTGACCACCAACCGTTTCAACTCCATCTCCCTTGCTGTGGCAGTGGGCGTCTTCGGAGCTGCCGTTGGTGCCTTGATTGCACTCCTGATTGACATTCCCCGGGCTGCAGGTGCCAGTGCCTTGAGTGGTCTGGCTGCAGCAAGCATTGCCCTGCCGAGCGTTATCCTTGCTGTCTTCGGTGTGGTTGTAGGCCTGCTCCTGACCTTGGTCACCGGGCGGTTTGAACTTCACGCCAAACGCGAGTACCTCGGCACGTTGAAAGCCATGGGATGGAACCCGGACATGCTGGGCCAAGTCCGCTTCTTCGAAAATGCCCTCGTGGGCACGGTGGCACTCCCATTGGGTGTCCTCGGCGCCTTGGGACTGGGATTGATCCTGGCTCCCTACGCGGCCCTCTGGGCCGGATTGGCTGGCCTGCTGGCCGTTATTTGCTGGATTCCGATTGCAACGAAAGTAGTCAAATGACTGACAAACTCAACCCCGAGCCGACGGCCACCCCGGAGTCCGCGGAAGAGTCCTTGCAGACCCGAGCCAACACCATTGTCAGGGCTGCCGATCACGCAACCCCGTTGGAACTGAGCCGCGTCACCATCCACTACGGTGGAGATAAAGGCGGTGCCGAGGAAGTCGACGTCGTCGATGACTTCAATCTGACCCTGCACGCCGGTGAGATGCATTGCATTGCCGGTCGAAGCGGCTCCGGTAAGACCAGCATCCTGACGGTGAGCGCAGGACTCACCCTGCCGACGTCGGGCAAGGTCTTCTGGGAGGGCCAGCCGCTGGACAGCATGGGCGATGACGAAATCGCGGACCGCCGCCGGGCACTGATCGGCTACGTGGATCAGGGCGGGGCCTTGATTGACGGCATGAGCGCTCTGGAAAACGTCCTGCTCCCTGCTGTACCCGATGGCGAAGTTGAACAGCGTACAGAGATGGCCAAGGACCTCCTGGACCTGGTGGGCCTTGGGCGCCGCATGCGCCACCGTCCGGCTCAGCTTTCCGGTGGTGAGCGCCAGCGCGTAGCAATTGCCCGTGCCCTGATCCTTGGAACCCGCGTATTGGTGGTGGACGAGCCCACGGCCAGCCTCGACCGTGCAGCGGCCAACCGCATCATTGGCATCCTCAAGGACACCACCAGCGATGGCATTGCCGTTCTGGTTGCCTCTCACGACCACGAGCTGGTACGGCTCAGCGATACGCTGACCGAACTTAACTAAGCTATTCCATCCCAAAAAAAGGTAACTTCTTAGAGTGACGTCTCCAGAGAAATCCCCGTTCTACATCACCACTGCAATCAGCTACCCCAATGGCGTGCCGCACATCGGCCACGCTTATGAGGTCATTGCTACTGATGCCATGGCGCGCTTCAAGCGCCTTGACGGTCATGAAGTGTTCTTCATGACCGGAACGGATGAGCACGGACTGAAGATGCAGCAGTCAGCGGAGAAGGAAGGCATCACTGCCAAGCAGCTCGCTGACCGCAACTCGGCGGCCTTCAAGCAGATGAGCCAGGACTTGGGGATCTCCCACGACCGCTTCATCCGCACCACGGATCAGGACCACTACGCCGCCTCACAGGCCATCTGGAAGAAGATGGAAGCCAATGGCGATATCTACCTGTCCAAGTATGAGGGCTGGTATTCCGTCCGGGACGAGGCCTATTACGTCGAGGACGATACTGTGGTGAAGGACGACGGACTCCGCTACTCCAAGGAGACGGACACCCTGGTCACCTGGACCGCTGAGGAGAGCTACTTCTTCCGGCTCTCCAACTACCAGGAGAAACTCCTCGCGCTCTATGAGGAGCAGCCCGAGTTCGGTGCACCGCAGTCCCGCTTCAACGAGGTCATCAGCTTCGTTCGCCGTGGGCTGGAGGACCTGTCCATCAGCCGCACCACATTCGACTGGGGCGTTCCCGTCCCGGGCGATGAAAAGCACGTCATGTACGTCTGGGTTGACGCCCTGACCAACTACCTGACCGGTGTGGGATACCCGAATATTGATTCGGAATCCTTCAGGAAGTTCTGGCCCGCCGATGTCCACGTGATCGGGAAGGACATCTCACGATTCCACGCCATTTACTGGCCCGCCTTCCTCATGAGCGCAGGCCTGGAACTACCCAAGCGCGTCATGATCCACGGCTTCCTGACCAACAACGGCGTGAAGATGTCCAAGTCACTGGGCAACGTTGTTGCCCCGCAGGACTTTGTTGCGCAGTACGGTTTGGACCAGTGCCGGTACTTCTTCCTCCGGGAAGTTCCCTTTGGGGCTGATGGCAACTACAACCACGAGGCAATCGTGGGCCGCATGAACTCCGATCTGGCCAACAACTTCGGCAACCTGGCCCAGCGGTCCTTGTCCATGGTGGCGAAGAACTGCGAAGGTAAGGTTCCGGTTCCCGGTGCTTTCACGGATGAGGACACAGCGTTGCTGGCCCAGGCCGGGGCGCTGCTGGAAACCGCGCGGGCCGCTTTCGACAAACAGGAGTTCAGCCGGGCCCTGGAAGCGATCTGGACCGTTCTGGGCGATACCAATGCCTATTTCGCGGAGCAGGCCCCGTGGGTTTTGCGCAAGACCGATCTTGAGCGCATGAACACCGTTCTTTACGTCACCTTGGAGGTTGTCCGCATTGTGGCGATCCTCGCCCAGCCGGTGATGCCGTCGTCGTCCGCAAAGCTCCTGGAGGTGCTTGGACAACCGGAAGGTCAGTCCCGCCAGTTCGCCGCGGTGGCAACACCGATTGTTGCCGGCACCGAATTGCCGGCTCCGGTTCCGGTCTTCCCGCGCTATGAAGAGCCCGCCGAGGCCTAGGACCCGCTCTCACATCACAGCCGTAAACAAGAAACGCTCTCTCACCTCCTTCCGGTTCATCCGGTGAGGTGAGAGAGCGTTTCAGTTTAAGGGTGATTAGTTGATAGAGCGTTGGGGACTTATGCCGTGGCGAGTCCCTCCACCGGCGACAACCGCGCAGCCCGCCGGGCAGGAACCACCGAAGCCAGGAGGCCCGCCACCACGGCTACGCCGAAGACGGCCGCCAGCTGGAGCCATGGCACCGCCGGGACAACCGTGGCTACGCCTCCCAAAGTTGCCTGCGCTCCGAGCCAGCCGTAAACAATACCCAAGCCAGCCCCGAGGATTGCGGCCACCCCTGCGACGAGCACGGCCTCGATGGCCAGCATCCCGCGCAGCTGGCCCCTTGTCAGTCCCAAGGCACGGAGCAGGGAGTTTTCGCGTGTTCGCTCCAGGACGGAGAGGGACAAGGTGTTGGCCACACCGATCAAGGCAATGACCACGGCGATGCCGAGGAGGCCGGTGACCACCAGCAACAGGACGTCAATGATGCTGTTGAAAGTTACCCGTTCAATGGCGGCTCCACTGACAGTGCGCTCATGCACCCCCAGTGCTCCTGCGATCTCTTTCTGGATGGCCTGAACCTGTTCACCCGAGACCGAATCGTCCAGTTTTACCCAGACCATGCCGGGAGTATCAGGCAGCACAGCTGAGGTGACGCTGGAGATTTCAACGAAGCCGGGCACGTGGCGCGTCCGCAGGACCTGGGCTTCGAGCGTAACGGTACCGGCCGGCGTCGTCAGGGTTGCCGGTCCCTCCGGGGAGTCCTCGGGAAGGTAAACGGTCCCCGCGGACAGTTTCAGGTGACTGTCCCGCACCACCGAAGCGGCATCGGCGGCGGAGAGGCCGTAAATGGTCCTGCCGCCGTTGTGCGTGGCCTCATCGCTCAGCGTTCCCACCGGCTGCAGCAGCACAGCAGAGCTGACGCCGTCGAGCGCCTTGATCCTGGAGATGGCCTGGGAGGGATCGGCAGTGTCCACGGCGGTCTGGGCGGAGAGGTCTACCGGATAGTTTTCCGCCAAGGTGTCGTTGAACGCGTGCCTGGAGGTAGCAGCCCCGGTCATCATGAGCGAGACCAAAGTGACACCGATCAGAAGGGCAGCAGCCGTGGCGGAAGTCCGGGCAGGGTTTCGCGTCGCGTTGACAGCGGCGAGTTTCCCGGGCACTCCGGCCGGTGCTGCCAGGCGTCCGGCCATGGCAACCACTGGGGGTATGAAGAGGGTGGAGCACAGCAGGATTCCCACGAACGAGGCTGCACCACCGAGCAGTGCCACCATCAAGGAGACGCTCATGCTTCCGTAAACCAGCAACGCCGCTCCGCCCACCAGGGCCACTAGGCCCATGACCAGGCGAACCTTGCCACGCCGGTTGCTGACGGACGCGTCGTCAGTGGGTCGGAGTGCGGCAAGCGGAGCCACGGCAGTAGCTGCTTTTGCGGGCACCAGCGCAGCCACAACTGTCAGCAACGTCCCGGCCACCAGGCCTGCAACTATTGCCGACGACGGAACGGCCAGCGTGGCGAATGCCTGTTCAGGTTGGGACTTTGCCCAGGCAATCAAGCCCGTCATCAGGCCTGTAGCAGCGAGGACACCCACTACCGAGGATATGAAGCCCACAACAAGTGCCTCCACCATCACGGATCCGCGGATTTGTGCCCTGCCGGCGCCCAGGCAACGAAGCAGAGCCAATTCCCTGGTCCGCTGAGCTACCAGGACGGAGAAGGTATTTGCAACTACCAACGTGGAGACGAGGATGGCCACGCCTGCAAAGGCGAGCAGGACAACCGTCAACTGATCCTGTCCGGCACTGAGCATGGCCACCGTGGAGGTGACCTTCTCCTGCGCCGTTTCAAGGATCGGCTCAACGGCACCGGCTGATTCCATGCGGTGCGCGATGAACTCCTTGGCAGCGTTGACATCCTCGCCGGCCTTGAGCGTGAATTGCAGACCGGAGAAGCCTGCTCCCGCGTCCTGGACAGCGTTCAGCACTGACTCGGCACCCACCAGCTGCGCTGCCGAGGAGGAGAAGGGATCATTGGTGGCCTTCGTCAGCCCGGAAATGGTCACCTTCGCGGTCTTCACAGGTCCCTGGCCGCGCAGTTCCAACGTGCTGCCCACCGTGAGACCCAGATGCCCGGCCGTTTTGAGATCAATAAGGGCTTCGAATGCCTTTGATGGCATTGACCCGGTGGTCAGGACAGCACCATCGAGGGAAGCCGGCGCCGCATTGCGCAGACGGCCGTATTGCTCACCCCCACCGGCTTGGAAGGTTACATAGGTGGACCGCTCGGCATAACTGTCCTCAACCGAGGGCGAGGAGGACGCCGCATCCACCACTGCCTGGGTGAACGGCTCCCCGCTCCTGGACGTGGCAACAACGTCAGCGTTGCGGTACGCCTCGCCGATGCTGGCCCCGAGCGAGGCATTGGTGCTCGCGCCCACCATGAGGGTGGCCGAGAGAAACATCACAGACAACATGACTGCAAGCCCTATGGCGATGAACCGCCGGGCATGGGTGGTCAATTGGGACAGTGCAACCCGCAACATGCCTCAGGCCCCCAGCTTGCCCAGGGCAGTGAGCACGGACTCTGCTGTTGGCTGGTGAATCTCGCCCACCAGGCCTCCATCGCTCATCAGCACCACACGGTCCGCGTAGCTCGCTGCCACGGGATCGTGAGTGACCATAATGATGGTTTGCCCCATCTCCTGGCTGCTCCGACGCAGCAATGCCAGGACTTCGCCACCGGCCCTCGAATCCAGGTTGCCGGTAGGTTCGTCGCCAAAGACGACGTCGGGACGCGTCAGCAGCGCACGGGCAACAGCCACGCGTTGCTGCTGGCCGCCGGAGAGCTCATGTGGCCGGTGCTTCAAACGGTCCTTGAGCCCGAGTGTGCTGACAACGGTATCCAGCCATCCGGCGTCGGCCGTGGTTCCGGCCAGGGCGAGCGGAAGCGTGATGTTTTGCTCGGCAGTCAACGTGGGCACAAGGTTGAACGCCTGGAAAACGAAGCCGATCCGTTCGCGGCGAAGTGCGGTCAGCTGACGGTCATTGAGCCCGGTCAGCTCGGTGCCGCCCAGAACGATCTTTCCGGAATCCGCGGTATCCAATCCGGCAAGGCAGTGCATCAGCGTTGACTTGCCGGAACCGGAGGGCCCCATGATGGCAGTGAACTTTCCGGCGTCGAAACGCACAGAGACCTTGTTCAGTGCCGTCACGCTGGTATCGGCACGCCCGTAGCTTTTGGTCAGTTCATGGGCCTCAACGGCCGGCGCAGTGGTGCCGTCCGAGGCTTCGGGCCGGCGGGATCCTGACGGGTGGGGGAGGGGCGTAAAAGTTGTCATGGTTTCACGCTATGTTCCGCCCTTGCCGTGCAGGATCGGGCCGCGGGTCCATTATCCCGGGACCGTGCTCATACCGTGGTCTGAGTCCGGCGGCCTTACGGGTATGAGGCCACAGTGCTGACTACGTGCCGGGGGCCACAACGCCGGTCTCGTAGGCAATGACCACCACCTGTACGCGGTCACGTGCGCCGAGTTTGGCCAGGATATGGCCCACGTGGGTTTTCACCGTGGCCTCGGAGAGGAACAGCCCTGCAGCGATCTCCGGATTGGACTTTCCTTGTGCGATCAGTTCGAAGACTTCGCGCTCCCGGGCCGTCAGCCGTTCCACGGCGGCAGCGTGTTCAGTTTGCTCCGGCGTTTGGGTCCTCAGGAGCGGCGCCACATGATCCAGCAAACGGCGGGTAGTGGAAGGAGCGATCACGGCATCCCCGCGATAAACAGTGCGGATGGCTTCAAGCAGTTCCTCCGGTGGGGCATCCTTGAGCAGGAATCCACTGGCACCTGCCTGGATGGCAGCCAAAGCATATTCATCAAGGTCGAAGGTCGTGAGAACCACGATCTTGATCTCAGCCCGTTGGGAGCCCGAGGGCTGCGCCGCAGCCTGTTCCAGAATTCTGCGGGTTGCTTCAATGCCGTCCATCCCCGGCATGCGGACATCCATCAGGACTACGTCTGCGGCCGTGGCGCTCAGGGCTTGGATGGCTTCGATCCCATTACCTGCCTCGGCCACCACTTCAAGGTCCGGCTGGGAATTGATCAGCATGCCAAAACCGGAACGGACCAACTGCTGGTCGTCAACGAGTGCAACCCGAATGGGTGCGGTGATCTCAGGCAAGGTTAGGCCTCCGAATAGGGGATGAAAGCGGACACACGGAAACCGCCGCCCTGTACCGGGCCTGCGGTCAAGGAACCATCGTAGAGGGAGACCCGTTCGCCCATCCCCGGCAGACCGTTGCCCCCGCCTGGCGTGGGCGGATCCGCAGCGGCACCCCGGCCGTCGTCGATGATGTCCAGCTGCAATCCGCGGGCTTGCCAGGTGAGGTTAACGCCCGCCGTCGCGTTGGGTCCGGCATGTTTCATTACATTGGTGAGGGCTTCTTGAATGATGCGGTAAGCGGTGAGTTCAGCACCGGCGGGAAGGGGCCTGCGGGGTACGCCGGACTGATCAAAGCTCACCTGGAGTGTGGCAGCACGGAAGCCGAGGAGGAGTTCATCCAGGTCCGAGAGCCGGGGTTGTGGCCTGGTAGGGGAGTCGTCGTCCGAGCGGAGGACCCCCAGAAGTCTTCGCATCTCTCCCAAGGAGTCCCGGCCCGTGGCGGCAATGGTGGCCAGGGCCTCGGTAGCGAGTTCCGGCCTGGTTGCCGCAGCGTACCTCGCTCCGTCGGCCTGGGTAATGATGACTGAGAGTGAATGGGCCACAATGTCATGCATTTCGCGGGCAATGTGGGAGCGTTCGTCGGCAGCAGCCAGTTTCCGTTCCTGCATCTGCTCTACTTCAAGCCTCCGGGTACGGTCCTCCAATGCTTGAAGCTGAAGCCTGCGGACGCGAGTGAGGTCTCCAAGCGTCCAACTGACCAGAACCAGCATCCAGATCAGCACAGTGTAGAGCGCACCTATGGTCAGGCCCAGGATGCCGGATTCAGCGGTGGTGGAAAAGAGGCGGGTGGTGAGCATGACGCCACCCAGGAGACCGGCCAGCAGAACTGTCCGGCTGGCCCACGTGGGCCCATAGGCTGCCGTGGCGTAGATGACAAGGGGAACTGCGATCTGGCCGGCCACTGGCTCCGCGCCCACTGCCCACTGGATGAGGCATACCAGGATGACGGCCCCAGCCGCCACAGCCGGGCGGGTGCGGCGCCAGGCGAGGGGAAACAGCAAGCTGCAGGACAGGAGGAAAAGCCAAGGCCTGTCGGCAACCAGATATACCGGACCGAAGAGGAGAATCAGCAGGCAGGTTGCCGTCATGTCCACTTTGAAGCGATTGATCCGGAACCATTCGTACGCCGCGTGCCTTCTATCCACGCTACGACTCTATGCGCAGGGTCCGGGGCCGGGCATCATGCCAGGGTCTGACTTCCGGGCCATATCGTGAGGATATGTTCGAGGAGTGAGACGATTTTGACCAACATGTGGATTGCTTGGCTAGATAGAACCATGAGCGCAACGTCCATCAATCTCGCTGTCATCCCTGGCGACGGCATTGGCCCCGAGGTCATCGCCGAAGCTGTCAAGGTTCTGGAAAAGGCTGTCGCCGCCGAAGGCGTTGCCCTCGAACTGACAAACTACAAGCTCGGCGCCCAGCACTGGCTTGAGACTGGCGAGACCCTCCCGGACGAGGTACTGGCAGATCTGCGGACCCGTGATGCCATCCTCTTCGGTGCAGTAGGCGCTGCCCCGGGCGACACCCGCATCCCGTCCGGCATCATTGAACGCGAGATGTTGCTCAAGCTCCGATTCAGCCTTGACCACTATGTGAACCTGCGCCCGTCCCGCCTCTACGGCACGGTCGGCAGCCCCCTGGCCAACCCCGGCACCATCGATTTCATTGTTGTCCGGGAAGGGACCGAGGGCCCGTACGTGGGTAACGGTGGCACACTGCGTGGCGGCACGCCGCACGAGGTCGCCACCGAAGTTTCGCTCAACACCGCCCACGGTGTGGAGCGCGTTGTCCGTGACGCCTTCCGCCGTGCCAGCGAGCGTCCCCGCAAGCACGTCACCCTTGTCCACAAGCACAACGTGCTCGTGTTTGCCGGGCACCTCTGGAAGCGGACTGTCGAGGCCGTGGCCCAGGAATTCCCCGAGGTCACCCACGACTACCTGCACATCGATGCAGCCACCATTTTCATGGTGACCGACCCCTCGCGTTTTGATGTCATCGTCACCGACAACCTGTTCGGAGACATCCTCACCGACCTCGCCGCGGCCATCACCGGCGGCATCGGCCTGGCGGCATCGGGCAATATCAACATGGACCGTACTGCGCCGTCAATGTTTGAACCCGTCCACGGCTCAGCCCCGGATATCGCCGGACAGCAGAAAGCCGATCCCACCGCGGCCATCCTCTCCGCAGTGCTGCTCCTGGACCACCTTGGCTACACCACGGCGGCCCGCAAGATCGAAGCGGCAGTAGTTGCCGACGTCGAAAGCCGCACCGGCGAGCCACGCGGCACTGCCGCCATTGGCGATGCCATTGCGGCCGCACTTTAGGCCCGAATCTCAGGCGTAAGCTTGTGTTGAATTATTTACCTGCTTCCCTGGTCCATCGCTGAACCACACCCTTTTTTGGGGCACGGTTCGCCCTGCCAGGTAGCTGACTGTGGAGGAAACATGACTCAGACTGCCCATGGCGTCGAATTCAGCCAGCAGCTTTCGGAAACCCCGAAATCTGCTGAGGAGCGTGCAGCCGTCCTGGCGAACCCAGGCTTCGGCGACTACTTCACCGACCACACCGCCGTCGTTGACTACAAGGTTGACGCCGATGGCAATGGCGGTTGGCAGAATGCCAGGATCGAGCCGTACGGACCCATTTCCCTGGACCCTTCGGCTGCTGTCCTGCACTACGGCCAGGAAATCTTCGAAGGCCTTAAGGCCTACCGTCACGCTGACGGTTCGGTGTGGACGTTCCGGCCCGAAGCGAACGCAGCGCGCTTGAACAAGTCCGCGCGTCGCCTGGCCCTCCCGGAACTGCCCGAAGAGTACTTCCTCGGCGCCATCCGCGAACTCGTGCAGGCGGACAAGGAATGGGTTCCTTCCGGCGACGGTGAAGCCCTCTACCTGCGTCCGTTCATGATTGCCACGGAGGCGTTCCTCGGTGTCCGTGCAGCCCGTGAAGTGTCTTTCCGGGTTATCGCTTCCCCGGCCGGCAACTACTTTGGCGGCGAGCTCAAGCCTGTTTCCATCTGGATCTCCCGCGAGTACGCCCGTGCAGGCCGCGGCGGTACCGGTGCTGCCAAGTGCGGCGGCAACTACGCAGCCTCCCTGATTGCGCAGCAGGAAGCCGAAGCGAACGGCTGCAAGCAGGTATTGTTCCTGGACCACTTCAACGACGACGCCGTGGAAGAACTCGGCGGAATGAACGTCTTCTTCGTCATGAAGGACGGCTCCCTGGTAACCCCGGCCCTGAGCGGAACCATCCTTGAAGGCGTCACCCGCATGTCCGTCATCCAGGTGGCCAAGGACATGGGCCGTGAAGTGACCGAGCGCAAGATCACCCTGGACGAGTGGCGCGACGGCGTTGCCTCCGGTGAGATCACCGAGGTCTTCGCATGCGGCACCGCAGCTGTGATCACGCCGATCGGTGTGCTCAAGGACGCCACGGAATTCATCGGCTCCGAGGATGCGAAAGCCGGCGAGACCACCATGGCCATCCGCCAGCAGCTCCTGGGCATCCAGACCGGCACCGTGGAGGACACCCACGGCTGGCTCACCCGCCTGGTCTAGTCCCGGGTTTTCCAGCACCACATCAACGCACGACGGCGGTCCTTCCACTTGGCAGACAAGCGGAAGGGCCGCTGTTCTGCTTTCCCGCACGCTCGATCACATAACTCGGGTTTGCGTCGAACCTTCTCTCAGTTCCCTCGGGCGTTCTAACGTTCTCGATCCTGGCACCTCAGCCGCCAGAAGGCGTCGAGTCTGGGAAGGGCACGGGATATGAGAGACCGTTGGTGGAACAGGCCTGGGATGTGAGA
Organism: Paenarthrobacter aurescens; assembly: GCF_041549525.1. Taxonomy (NCBI): domain Bacteria; kingdom Bacillati; phylum Actinomycetota; class Actinomycetes; order Micrococcales; family Micrococcaceae; genus Paenarthrobacter; species Paenarthrobacter aurescens. The sequence continues at coordinate 2,523,561 of NZ_CP157456.1, read as the reverse complement.
GAGGGGCGGTGGGGAGGGCGCGGGATGTGAGAGAGCGCGCGTTCAGTGCCAAGATGGGACTGTGACTTCAGAATCGATGGCGACTTCCGGTAACTCACCCACCAGCGGCTCCTCTTCCCTGCAGCGCAGCAGCGGGCTCACCCGTTTCAGACTGGCACCGAACCCGGGCCCGATGAGCCTGGACGGTACCAACTCCTATGTCATCGGTGCCCCTGGTTCCCCCTCTGTGGCGGTGGTTGACCCGGGCCCTGAAGACGAACACCACCTGGCAGTTTTGGCATCGGCGGGTGTTGTGGATGTAGTCCTCATTACGCATCGGCATGCGGACCATACCGAGGCCTCAGCGCGTTTTCACCGGATCACCGGCGCCCCGGTCCGCGCAGCATTGCCTGAGCATTGCCACGGAGGTGAGCCGCTGATGGACGGCGAGGTGCTGATGGCCGGCGGCGTGGAGATCCGTGTGGTGGCAACGCCGGGCCACACGTCGGACTCCCTCTGCTTCCATCTCCCGCAGGACGGCCCCACCGGCTCCGTCCTGACCGGCGACACCATTCTGGGCCGCGGCACCACCGTGTTGGATTATCCCGATGGCAAGCTGGGGGATTACCTTGCAAGCCTGGACAGGCTGGAAGCCCTCGGGCCCGCAACACTGCTGCCCGCACATGGGCCTGTTCTCCCGGCATTGGACGAGAAGTGCCGCGAGTACCGGGATCACAGGGAGCAAAGGCTCGATCAAATCAGGACGGCGCTGAGGCATTTGGGAAGCGAGGCGTCAATTGCGGCGGTCACCGACTCCGTTTATCCCGACGTCGACCCTTCCGTCAGGTGGGCGGCAGAGACTTCGGTCGCAGCCCAGTTGGATTACCTCCGAAGCTAGAGCCGGACTGTAGGCTTGAGCCCATGCGTATCGCCCGGTTTGTAGTTGATTCTGATCCCCTATACGGCGTTGTTGAAGGTGAGCCCGGCAGTGAGGAAATCACTGTCATCAACGGCGACCCCTTCTTCAACGGTGTGGAACGTACCCATGTGAAGCACAAGCTTGAGGACGTACGGCTCCTCGCTCCGATCATTCCCCGAAGCAAGGTTATTGGCGTCGGCCGGAACTTCGCTGAGCACGCTGCCGAGCTCGGCAACGAGGTTCCGCAGCAACCGCTGCTCTTCCTCAAGCCCAACACGTCGGTGATCGGCCCGAACGATCCCATCATCCTTCCCGAATTTTCGGAGGAAGTTTCCTTCGAAGCTGAGCTGTGTGTGGTAATCGGCCGGATCTGCAAGGACGTTCCCGAGGACCGTGCCGACGACGTCATCTTCGGCTACACGTGCGGCAACGATCTCACAGCCCGCGACGTCCAAAAGACCGACCTTCAGTGGGCGCGGGCCAAAGGATTTGATACTTCAGCGCCCCTTGGACCGTGGATCGAAACGGACCTTGACCACGAGGACCTGGCCATCCAGGGCCGGCTCAATGGTGAACTCCGCCAGGACGGCAGCACCAACCAGATGATCCGTGGCGTCCGCGAGCTTGTCTCGATCGTTTCGCACGCATTTACTCTGCTTCCGGGCGATGTGATCATGACCGGAACGCCCGCAGGCGTCGGCCTGGTCAGTGAGGGCGACCGTTTTGACGTGGAGATCGAAGGCATCGGCCGTCTTTCCAACCCGGTGGTCCGCCGCTAGGCACATCCCAGTAGTCAGACCCCGACGGCGGCACTTGCCTCATGCACGAAAGGCCAGTGCCGTCGTCGGGCACGTCAGGCCGGGAAATTGAAGCGGTGCCAGGCGGTAAAGTTGGAACCACTATGACTACTGCTTCTGCGTCGAACGCTGCCCCCAGCGCCATTCCTGCCGTTAACGCCGAGACTCCGGTCCGCGTCCGTTTTTGCCCGTCGCCCACGGGAACACCGCACGTTGGCCTGATCCGCACCGCCCTGTTCAACTGGGCTTATGCACGCCACACCGGCGGCAAGCTGATCTTCCGCATCGAGGACACGGACTCGGCGCGGGACAGCGAAGAGAGCTACCACCAGTTGCTGGACGCCCTGAAATGGCTCGGAATCAACTGGGATGAAGGCGTGGAAGTTGGCGGGCCGCACGAACCCTACCGGCAGTCGCAGCGCGGCGCGATTTACCAGGATGTCATCGCCAAGCTCAAAGCCGGGGGGCACATCTACGAGTCCTATTCCACTCCTGATGAAATCGAAGCCCGTCACAAGGCGGCCGGCCGCGATCCCAAGCTGGGCTACGACGGCTTCGACCGTCACCTTACGGATGAGCAGCTGGCACAGTTCAAGGCCGAGGGCCGCGAGGCTGTGCTGCGTTTGCGCATGCCGGACGAGGACCTGACCTTCAATGACCTGGTCCGCGGTGAGATCACGTTCAAGGCCGGTTCGGTTCCCGACTTCGCTGTTGTCCGCGCCAATGGAGCTCCGCTCTATACGCTGGTGAACCCGGTGGATGATGCCCTCATGGGCATCACCCACGTCCTGCGCGGCGAGGACCTGCTCAGCTCCACTCCGCGGCAGATTGCGCTGTACCGCGCCCTCTACGCCATTGGTGTTGCCGAGTACATGCCGGAGTTCGGCCACCTGCCTTATGTCATGGGCCAGGGCAACAAGAAGCTCTCCAAGCGCGATCCCGAGTCCAGCTTATTCCTGCACCGCGAACGTGGCTTCATCCCTGAGGGCCTGCTCAACTACCTCTCGCTCCTGGGCTGGTCACTGAGCGCGGACGAGGACATCTTCACCGTGGAGCAGCTCGTAGCCAACTTCGATATCCACGACGTCCTGGGTAACCCCGCGCGTTTTGATATCAAGAAGGCCGAAGCCATTAACGGCACGCATGTGCGGATGCTTGCGCCGGAGGACTTCAAGGAGCGTTTGGTTCCCTACCTCCGGGCTGCTGGTTTCGTAGGGGAGATTCTGACGCCGCGTCAGGAAGAGATCCTCAACGAGGCGGCCCCTCTGGTTCAGGAACGGATCACGCTGCTTGGCGAAGCTCCCGAGATGCTGGCTTTCCTCTTCAAGGCCGATGACGCCATTGATATTGCCGAGGATGCCCGCAAGGGTCTTCCGCAGAACATGGACGAAGTCCTCGATGCAGCTCTGGCGGCACTGGAACCGATCGGTGATTGGACGGCAGAGAACATCCAGACCGCCCTTAAGCAGGCCCTGGTTGAGGACCTCGGGATCAAACCCCGCGCAGCGTTCGGGCCTGTGCGCACCGCCATCTCAGGACGCCGCATTTCTCCGCCCCTGTTCGAGTCCATGGTGATCCTCGGCAAGGACTCATCACTCACCCGGGTCCGCGCGTTCCGCGGCCAGCAGTAGAAGAAGTCATGGCTATTTCAAGTTCTTTCGGCACTGTTCGCGGTATCCTCTTTGACATTGATGACACCCTGGTGGACCTTGAGTACGCCATGACAACGGCACTGCGCGATGTCAGCGAGCATCTCCTGCCCGGCCTGGATCAGGCCGGGTGGGTGAAGTTCGGACGCATCTTTACCCACGAGACCACGCATTTTTACGACCGCTACCTGGCCGGAGAGCTGACCTTCAATGAGCAGCGGCTCTTGAGGGGCAGAGCTGCTTTGGGTCACTTCGGCGTGGAGCTTCAGGACGGTGAGCAGGCCCAAGCGTGGGTGGCCGAATATCACAAGCTCCAGACGGCTTATGTGCGGGCTTTTGAGGACGTAGAGGAAGTTCTCAATGCCCTGGATGCCGCCGGTGTTCCCTACGGCGCCGTGAGCAACAATGTCCATGATTACCAGCGGGCCAAACTTGATGGTGCGGGTCTGTCCCGGATCAGGATCCTGGTAGGTACGGACACTGTGGGAGTGCCAAAGCCGGATCCGGCAATCTACCTCGAAGGTGTGCGCTTGCTGGGCACAGTGCCGGGAGAAACGCTGTACGTTGGCGACAACAGGCTCCTTGATGCTGACGGCGCCACGGCGGCCGGCCTGATCGGCGTATGGCTGAACAGGACCGGGGAAGTGGTGGAGGAGTTCACGGGGCGCCAAGTGGACTCCCTTTCACGACTGCTGGTGCCGGCTCCTACGGCTGCGTAGGAATCATGTGATGCAGGTAACGGCTTTCCGATTTGTGCAGGTGGCAAGACTCCGGTAGAGTCATTACTCGTGCTGAGGGGCACGGAGGGAAAAGCTGAGGGAAACCAAAGCGTAGAACTCCGGTCCGAAAGTCACTTTGGGATATGGTGTAATTGGCAACACTACGGTTTCTGGTACCGTCATTCTAGGTTCGAGTCCTGGTATCCCAGCTCTGAAAGTCCGCGTAAATCCGCTGGAAATTCAGATGTTTCAAGTCGCTGAGTCGATTTGGAGCGAAGCTGAAAGTATGAAATACTCATTCAGCTTGATCGCCGGAAACGGTGATAAAAAGTGCAAGGCCCCATCGTATAGCGGCCTAGTACGCCGCCCTCTCACGGCGGTAACGCGGGTTCGAATCCCGCTGGGGTCACCAGCAAATCCCCCGGAACCATGGTTCCGGGGGATTTCTTTTTCCCCGGATTTGTCTTCCCTGCTTGCGCCGCCCCTGTGACGGGGATCGGGCTGGCATGATGATGCTGTGACCGCTAATGATGATCAGAGAACACCCCGGGCTATCCAAGCTGCCCAAGGCGCGGTAACCGCCGTCGAGACCTTGGAAGCGGCCCGTGCGGAACTTGCGGCCACATCCCTGCCCCTTGCCGTGCCGGAGGTCCGCGAGGCGCGCCAGTGGATTCGTGAGTCCCTGGCACAGCTGGACGACTACGTGATTCCCCGCTACCGAAGCCTGGACGCCCCGCTGCTGGCGGTTGTGGGCGGTTCCACAGGTGCAGGGAAGTCCACCTTGGTCAATGCGCTGATTGGCTATCCGGTGACCCGTTCCGGCGCCATCAGGCCCACAACCCGCCAGCCCATCCTCCTCCACCATCCCTTGGACGGGGAGTGGTTTGAGGGCCGGCGGATACTTCCGGGCCTGGACCGGATCCGCGGCAAAGTCTCAGCAAACCCTTTGCCGGCGCATCAGGCAGGTGCCACCCCGGACGCCCAAGCCATCACGTCATTGGTGCTGGTGGGTCACGAATCAGTGCCTCAGGGAATAGCGCTCCTTGATGCCCCGGATGTCGATTCGATCTCCGATGACAACCGCAGGCTCGCCGGACAATTGCTCGCTGCCGCTGACCTTTGGGTGTTTGTCACCACGGCAAACCGCTACGCCGACGCCGTACCTTGGCGGTTGCTGCTGGACGCGGCCTCGCGCGATATCACTGTGGCAGTGGTCCTTGACCGTGTTCCGGCTGCTGCCGAAGAGGAAGTCAGGACAGATCTGCAGGCAATGTTGGACAAGCAAGGACTGGCCGGGGCCAAACTCTTCGTCGTTCCGGAAAGTGCTCTGGACGGTCTGGGGATGCTTCCTGAGGAGTCCGTGATCCCGCTGCGCCAGTGGTTGGGTGACCTTGCAGCTGATGCAGCCGGACGGGCGGAAGTGGCTCGAAGAACCCTCAACGGAGCCGTCAAGGCTGTCAGCGTCCGGATGGACGGAATTGCGGGAGCTACTGCTGCCCAGGAGGCTGCCGCAGAGGATCTCCGGATGACGTGCGTAGCGGAGTATGAGCAAGCGCTCTCGCGCATCCTTGAGGCCACCAAGGATGGAGCATTGCTTCGCGGCGAGGTGTTGGCACGGTGGCAGGACTTTGTGGGGACAGGGGAGTTCTTCCGTGCGCTGGAGCAGAATATCGGCCGGATGCGGGACCGTGTAGGGGCTTTCTTCCGTGGCGAGCCGGCTCCGGCCGTGAAGGTTGAAACCGCTATAGAAGCCGGTCTGCAGGCCGTGATCCTGGACGAGGCTGCGAACGCAGCCGAGAACGTGGACAGACGTTGGCGTGCCGATGCTGCCGGCAGGGAGCTCCTTGGCTCAGAAGATCTCTCAGGTACCAGCGATGGCTTTGATGCGAAGACCGCAGCGGCCATACGGTCCTGGCAGCAGGGCTTGATGGAGATGATCCGTACCCAGGGCCAGGGCAAGCGGACCCAGGCCCGGTGGCTGTCCTTCGGAGTCAACGGGCTCGGTGCCGCACTCATGGTGGTGGTGTTCTCCATGACTGCCGGCCTCAGCGGCCTGGAGATCGGGATTGCAGGTGGAACGGCTGTTGTTGGCCAAAAGCTGCTTGAAGCGGTATTCGGTGAAGATGCGGTACGTCGCCTGGCCCAGCAAGCCAGGGATGATTTGCATACTCAATGCCAACGGCTCCTGGACGATGAGAGGGAAAGGTTCCTTGGCCGGCTTGACTCCGCCCGCCCGGAGTCCGGAACAGACCTCGCCCGCTTCGCCCAGGCCTTGCGCACCTTGGCGGGGGCAGCATGAGCCGTCATGGCCTGGTCCGCGAGTCGTCGCTGCTGCAGCGCAGGCTTGAATCCCTCAATGCTGCACGGGAACTGGCTGAGGGTGTCCTCCCGGATCCTGATCTGCAATCCGTGTACGAGGTCTTGGAACGGGCCACCTCGCGGCGGTCACTGTCGGCAGATCACACGGTGGTGGGATTCTTCGGGGCGACAGGCAGCGGAAAATCCTCCTTGTTCAATGCTGTTTCGGACAGCAGTCTCGCGACCGCCACTGCGCGGCGCCCCACGACGTCGGCACCGTTGGCGGGCATTTGGGGCGAGGAAGGCAGCGGGCCGCTGCTTGACTGGTTGGACGTCAAAGAGCGGCATACGCTGCCACCGGTTCCAGGGCTCGCGGAGGAGAACACCGGCTTGGTGCTGCTGGATCTGCCGGACTTCGATTCCACCAGAGTGGAGAACCGGGAGATCGTTCAGCGAATGGTGGGCATGGTTGATGTCCTGGTGTGGGTTCTGGACCCGCAGAAATACGCCGACGCTACAGTGCATCATGATTTTCTTCGCCCTATGGCCTCTCATGGGGCGGTGACCCTGGTTGTCCTGAACCAGATGGACAAACTCAACACAGCCGACGCTGCCGCTGTGATGCAGTCTTTGGAAGGGATCCTTGCAGGGGACGGCTTGGGGAAGGTCCGGGTCCTTGGCGCCTCAGCGCTAACGGGCGACGGCGTCCAAAGCCTCCGCGCGGTGATCAGGAAGGTGGTGGTTCAGCGGGAGGCAACAACAGAACGCCTGGCAGCGGACGTTGCGAAGGCCGCCGTGGAACTTGCCAAAGCCTCCGGCGAGGGCGAAGCCAGGGGCGTCAAGGGTGGAACGAAAGCCCGCCTCGCGTCTGAATTGTCGACGGCGGCAAATGTTCCGGTTGTTGTGGACGCCGTTCACCGATCTTTTAAGCGGGAATCAGCCAAAAGAACAGGCTGGCCCGTCACCCGGTGGCTTTTGCGTTTCCGGCCCGACCCGTTGCGGCGGCTGAACCTGGGCAGGGACGACACCAGGCCGGAACTGAACAGAACATCTCTGCCACCTGCCGGTGCACCCGAGAGGGCAAGGACGGACGCAGCGGTGCGGGATTTTGCGGACGATGCTTCAGCGGGCGCCCCGGGTCCTTGGCGTGCCGCCATCCGCAGTGCCGCAAGGGACGGGCGGGAGGAGCTGCCCGACGCCTTGGATCAAGCGATTGCAGGCACTGACCTCTTGGCGGGTAAACGTCCCCTGTGGTGGCTTCTTTTCAATACCCTCCAATGGATCGCGCTTGTGCTCGCAGCAGGTGGCCTGGGCTGGTTGGGTGTGTTGGCCGCGCTCGGCTACTTCCAAATGCCAGTGCCTGAGGTGCCCCGAACAGAAGGGTGGCCGTGGCCAACCCTGATGGTTGCCGGGGGAGTGGTGCTGGGAATCGCCCTTGCCATCACCGGGAGGATTCTTGGTGGATGGGCGGCGCGTGCCAGGGCTTCGAGGGCAGCGAAGCGGTTGAAGGCAGCCGTGGCAGCGGTTGCCGAGCAGCGGATTGTGGAGCCCGTCGAAGTGGAGATCACCCGCTTGAAAGCGTTCAACGCAGCCCTCAAGGCCGCACGCCCGGGCTAGACCGTGCCCAACATCAAAAGTCAGAGCCTAGAGGGACGCGGCTGCATCCCTGACTTTGATGAGGGTGCGCAGGTTCCTGGTAGTAGTGCTGGCTTTGTAGCGTGCCTTGGCCGAGAGTTTGCTGAAGGGACTGTCCAGTGTTCCGCCGGCAGGGGCCAGCCAAGCGGAGGCCTCCGGGCCGAGCCGCACCTGTTCCACGCCGCCAAGCGCTTCGCCGGCCTGGAAGAGTTCATCAAGCATCGCAGTATCGGACGCAAGGGTGATGTAACTGTGCGTGGATTTGTCGTCCGCCGGATACGGGCACGCGGCCACTAATTCGCCGATCCTTGCAGCGGTGAGGACAACCACCCAGGCGTCGTAACCGAAGGTTTCCCGCAGGCATTTCTCGAACTGTGTTTTGACGTCCTTGGCGCTGAGTTCACTTTGCAGCACCACGTTCCCGCTGGCCAAGAGGGTTTTGACCTTGCTGAACGGGTAGTCCTTCAGTGCAGAGGAGAGATCGGCCATCTTGATGTTGATGCCGCCAACATTGACGCCGCGGAGGAAGACTGCATAGCTGAACACGCTAGTCATTGTTCTTCCGCAGGGCTTCGGTGAGGACCCGGGCGGCGTTGCAGACCACTTCGGCGTGAAGGCGTCCCGGTTGGCGGGTGAGGCGCTCAATCGGACCTGAAATGGACACTGCCGCAATGACCCTGCCGGACGGTCCGCGAACGGGAGCGGAAACCGAGGCGACCCCGGGTTCGCGTTCGCCAAGGCTCTGACCCCAGCCCCGGCGTCGTACCCCTGCCAGGACGGTGGGCGTAAAGCGCGCGTTTTGCAGCCCCTCCAGGAGTCGGTCGTGGTCTTCCCACGCCAGCAATACCTGCGCGGCTGAGCCAGCCTTCATGGAGAGCTGGGTGCCCACGGGAATGGTGTCGCGCAGGCCGATGGGCCGTTCGGCTGAGGCTACGCAGACACGCCAGTCGCCTTGGCGGCGGAAGATCTGCGCGCTTTCACCCGTGGCGTCACGGAGTTGAATGAGAACGGGGCCAGCGGAGGCGATGAGCCGGTCTTCGCCGGCAGCTGATGCGAGTTCCACCAGTCGGCTGCCCAGGACGAAGCGTCCTTGGATGTCGCGGCTCACCAAACGGTGGTGAACAAGGGCCAGCGCGAGCCGGTGAACGGTGGGCCGGGCAAGGCCCGTGGCTGCCACAAGCTGCGCAAGAGTGGTGGGCCCGGCCTCAAGGGCATCGAGTACTTGGGCCGCTTTATCAATGACACCGACTCCACTAGAATTGTCCATGTAATGATATTGCCGTCTCAATATCTGAGATGCAAGTTGTTTCACTGGCCTATTTTGACGCCGGGCTGCTTCAGTGGAACAAGAACAACGCAACAAACCAACCGCAGTGAAGGGAGCAAGGCCGTGGGAAAGACACTGGCCGAGAAAGTCTGGGACGCGCACGTAGTGCGCAAGGGTGAAGGCGAAGGAGCCAATGCCCAGCCCGATCTTCTCTTCATCGACCTTCACCTCGTCCATGAGGTAACGTCCCCGCAGGCTTTCGAGGGCCTGCGCCTGGCCGGCCGGCCATTGCGACGCGTGGATCTCACCATTGCCACCGAGGACCACAACACTCCCACGCTGGACATCGACAAACCAATTGCGGACCTGACAAGCCGTACGCAGATTGAGACACTGCGCGCCAACTGCAAGGAATTCGGCGTCCGCCTTCACTCCCTCGGTGACAAGGAACAGGGAATCGTGCACGTGGTGGGTCCCCAGCTGGGCCTGACACAGCCCGGTATGACCGTGGTCTGTGGCGACTCGCACACGTCAACCCACGGCGCCTTCGGTGCTCTTGCCATGGGCATCGGCACGTCCGAGGTGGAGCATGTCATGGCCACCCAGACCCTGTCGCTGAAGCCGTTCAAAACCATGGCAATCAACGTCGAAGGTACGCTGCGTCCCGGCGTCACTGCCAAGGACATCATCCTCGCTGTCATCGCCAAGATCGGGACCGGCGGCGGGCAGGGGTACGTTCTGGAATACCGCGGCTCGGCCATCCGTGCTCTGTCCATGGACGCCCGCATGACCATTTGCAACATGTCCATCGAAGCCGGCGCCCGCGCCGGAATGGTGGCTCCGGACCAGACCACCTACGACTACATGCAGGGCCGCCCCCATGCGCCGGAAGGCGAAGACTGGGATGCCGCCGTCGAGTACTGGAACACGCTGAACACCGACGCCGACGCGACCTTCGACGCCGAAGTTGACCTTGACGCTGACACCCTTGAGCCGTTCGTGACCTGGGGGACCAACCCGGGCCAGGGCGTTTCACTGTCCGCCAAGGTACCCTCTCCCGAGGACTTTGGTGACGAGAACGCCAAGGCGGCGGCCGAGCGCGCCCTGCAGTACATGGGCCTGGAAGCCGGCACCCCCATGAAGGACATCCGCGTGGATACGGTCTTCCTGGGATCCTGCACCAACTCCCGTGTTGAAGACCTTCGAGCCGCTGCGGACATCATTCGTGGGCGCGAAAAGGACCCCAACGTCCGCATGCTGGTGGTTCCGGGTTCGGCCCGGGTCCGGTTGGAGGCTGAGGCAGAAGGACTGGACAAGGTGTTCAAGGACTTTGGTGCTGAATGGCGTTTCGCCGGATGCTCCATGTGCTTGGGCATGAACCCGGACCAGTTGGAACCTGGAGAGCGTTGCGCGTCAACGTCCAACCGCAACTTTGAGGGACGCCAGGGCAAGGGCGGCCGCACGCACTTGGTCTCGCCGGTGGTGGCCGCAGCCACGGCCGTTCGAGGCACGCTGAGCTCGCCTTCGGACCTTGAGTCCGCCGCCGCAGGCAACCTGACCGGAATCGCAGTCTAGGAGGATCCCATGGAAGCATTCACTACTCACACGGGCATCGGCGTTCCACTGCGCCAGAGCAACGTTGACACTGACCAGATCATCCCCGCTGTGTACCTCAAGCGCATCACCCGTACAGGCTTTGAGGACGCTTTGTTCGCTGCCTGGCGCAAGGACGAATCCTTCATCCTGAACCAAGCACCTTTCCGTGCCGGCTCTGTTCTGGTGGCCGGACCTGATTTTGGTACGGGATCATCCCGTGAACACGCCGTCTGGGCATTGAAGGACTACGGGTTCAAGGCTGTTCTGTCCTCACGCTTTGCCGATATCTTCCGCGGAAACTCCGGCAAGCAGGGTCTGCTCGCCGCGGAGGTTGCCCAAGATGATATTGAACTGATCTGGAAGGTCCTGGAGAACGCCCCCGGCACCGAAGTCAAGGTGGACCTGGTGTCCAAAACGGTTGAGTGCGGCAACGTGGTGGCTCCGTTCGAGATTGACGACTACACGCGTTGGCGTCTTCTGGAAGGGCTCGACGACATTGGCCTGACCCTTAAGCATGAAGAGGACATCACGGCCTACGAGGCCACCCGTCCCTCTTTCAAGCCCAAGACGCTGCCGGCCAAAGTCGATGCCCGGTAGCCTCTGATGCAAGGCCGCAAACCTGCGGACAACGGACCGGCTGGCCCCCTTCGGGAGGGCCGGCCGGTCCATTTTTGTTTCTCTGTTTCCGGTGAACCATCATCGGGCCGCCGGGCGGTTCCATTTCGGATCGGTAAAGCGAGCTTCTATGCTTAGCTGGAGCCTTTGTAAGTTTGGGGGGCGAGTAGTCGTGAGGAAACCGGTATAGATGAGTAGTGTTCTGACAATCCGCGGTGGCGTCCCGTTGACCGGGCGCGTGACCGTTCGCGGTGCCAAGAACCTGGTGCCCAAGGCCATGGTGGCGGCGTTGCTGGGCAGCGAACCATCGGTGCTGAGGAACGTGCCGGAAATCAAGGACGTAGAGGTTGTCACCAGCCTGCTGCAGTTGCACGGCGTGACCGTGGTGAAGGATCCCGAATCGGGAGACCTCACCTTGGATCCCAAGGACGCAAAGACGGCCTCCAGCACGGCAATTGATGCCCACGCCGGAGATTCGCGGATTCCCATCCTTCTGTGCGGACCGCTGATCCACGCGATCGGCGAGGCCTTCATTCCGGACCTGGGCGGCTGCAAGATCGGCGACAGGCCGATCGACTATCACCTGAACGTCCTTCGGCAGTTTGGTGCCGTGGTGGAGAAGCGTCCCGGCGGCATCCACATCTCCGCACCGAACGGACTGCACGGAGCTAAAATCTCGCTGCCGTACCCCTCGGTGGGCGCCACCGAGCAGGTATTGCTCAGCGCCACGCGTGCGGAGGGCATTACAGAGCTCATTGGTGCAGCCACCGAGCCCGAGATCATCGATCTCATTGCGGTCCTGCAGAAGATGGGCGCCATCATCAGCGTCCAGACGGACCGGACCATCCGGATCGAGGGCGTCAAGGATCTGCGGGGCTATAACCACCGTGCGCTCCCGGACCGCAACGAATCCGCGTCCTGGGCTTCTGCTGCCTTGGTGACGCGCGGCGACATCTTCGTAGAGGGCGCTTCGCAGCGTGACATGATGACGTTCCTGAACACCTACCGCAAGGTTGGTGGTGGCATGGACATCGGCGACGACGGCATTCGCTTCTACCACCAGGGCGGCAAGCTCTCCCCGCTCGTCCTGGAGACGGACGTCCACCCCGGTTTCATGACGGACTGGCAGCAGCCCCTGGTGGTTGCGCTCACCCAGGCCGAGGGCGTCTCCATTGTCCATGAGACCGTCTATGAGAACCGCTTCGGCTTCACCGAAGCCCTTGCGCGCATGGGGGCAAACATCCAGGTGCACCGCGAATGCCTGGGCAGTGTTCCTTGCCGGTTCGGACAGCGGAACTTCCTGCACTCAGCAGTCATTTCCGGTCCCACTCCGCTCCGCGGCACAGACATAGACATCCCCGATCTCCGGGGCGGCTTCAGCCACCTCATCGCGGCGCTGGCTGCCACGGGCACTTCACGGGTTACTGGCATCGACATCATCAATCGCGGTTACGAGCGCTTCACCGAGAAGCTGGCCGGCCTGGGTGCCGATTTCGATATCACCACCACCAAGTAGCGGGGGCTCCTTTGAAGGAATCGGCTAAGAGCCGTGCAACGTTCATGCTGCTGGCCGGTCTGGCGCGTCCGCTGATGAACCTCCTGATTTCCAAGAAGTGGGAGGGTGTGGAGAACCTTCCGCCCGGCGGCTTCATCGCCGTACCCAACCACTGCACCGAGATCGATCCCATCGTGATCGGACACATGGTGTACAACCAGAAACGGCCACCGCACTTCCTCGCGAAGACCGGCCTCTTCAAGGTCCCCGTGCTGGGGTCATTGCTCCACGCCACGCGGCAGATTCCGGTTGAACGCTCGACGGCGGGAGCGAACCGCTCGCTTCAGGTGGCCAAAGAGGTGGTGGATGCCGGGGGTGCCATCATCATTTACCCCGAGGGTACCCTCACCCGCGACCCCGATCTGTGGCCGATGAAGGGACACACCGGTGCGGCCAGGCTCGCCTTGCAGACCGGCGCACCCGTGGTTCCCATGGCGCATTGGGGTGCACAGGAAGTCTTCCCACGGTATGCCAAGCGCCTCCATATCTTTCCGCGGAAAACTGTTCGCGTGCTGATCGGGAAACCTGTTGATCTCGGTGCCTTCAAGGACCGGCCCATGGACCGCGCCACGCTGACCGCTGCCACCGAGGTCATTATGGACGCCATCACGGAACTTCTTGAGACCCTTCGAGGCGAAGAAGCCCCCGCTGAGCGCTGGGATCCCGCTGTCCACAAGCAGGCCAAGCACGGCCGGTTCACCCAGGAGGGCTCGGATACGCAGGAAGGGGATCACGGCAAATGACCACAGTGGACGGCACCGTCAACACACCGGACGTAGTGGCTGTTTTGGGTGCAGGGTCTTGGGGAACCACATTCGCCAAGGTCCTGGCCGATGCTGCTGGGGCTACCGGATCCGAGCGAAGCATCCGGATCTGGGGACGCCGGGCCGAAGTGGTGGAGCAGATCAACTCTTCGCACCGCAACGAGCAATACCTTAAGGACATCGAACTCCCGGTCTCAGTCACGGCCTCCACGGATGTGGAGGAGGTGCTTAAGGATGCCACGCTGGTGGTACTCGCTGTGCCCGCCCAGTCCTTGCGCCCGCAACTGGGGGAGTGGAAGCCGTTTCTGGCCCCCGACGCCGTGGTTGTCTCCTTGATGAAGGGCCTGGAACTGGGCACGGACGCCCGGATGAGCGAAGTGATCGCCCAGGAGCTGGGTCTTCCCGCGTCCCGCGTAGCAGTGGTCTCGGGCCCCAACCTGGCGATGGAGATTGCCAGGGAGCAACCAACGGCGTCCGTTGTTGCTTGCAGCGACGCCGACACGGCCGCTGCCATTGCGCTGTGCTGCACGGCACCGTACTTCCGGCCCTATACCAGTACTGACGTTGTGGGCGTGGAAATCGGCGGAATCGTCAAGAACGTTATAGCTCTGGCCGTAGGCATTTGCGAGGGCCGCCAAATGGGCGACAACACCAAGGCTTCGGTGATTACCCGCGGACTCGCCGAGACGTCCCGGCTTGCGTTGGCCCTTGGTGGAGAAGCCCACACCATGGCAGGTTTGGCCGGACTCGGGGACCTCGTTGCCACGTGCTCCTCGGCCCTCTCGCGCAACCACACCGCAGGCAGGCTGCTTGGCGAGGGTCTTAGCCTCGACCAAGTTGCAGAGCACATGACGCAGACAGCAGAGGGCATCAAATCAGGCCCCGCCGTGCATGAGCTCGCCGGCAAATTAAATGTTGAAATGCCCATCACGGCCGCCGTTGTGGCGGTGCTTGAAGGCAGAATGTCCGTTGATGACCTGGGGCCGCGACTGCTGGCCCGGGCACTGAAGTCCGAAGGCGACTACTGATGGTGACTGACCACTCCACTCCGGCGACCAGCCGGCCCCGCGTAGCTGTTCTTTTTGGGGGACGCTCCAGCGAACATGCCGTCAGCTGTGTCACCGCCGCCGGTGTCATGGGAGCAATAGACAAGAACAAATACGAGGTCATCCCCATTGGCATTGCCAAATCGGGGCAGTGGGTTCTGGCCTCGGGAGACACCAGCCAGTGGTCCTTGAGCTCGGCAGCTCTTCCCGAGGTGGCGCCGTCGGGCAAGACCGTCACCTTGGCCGAGGTTGGTGGCGAGCATCAGCTCATCGTGACCGAGCCCAATGCCGTACCCCTGGAATTGGGTGCTGTGGACGTCGTATTTCCCCTGCTGCACGGACCTTGGGGCGAGGACGGTACCGTCCAAGGTCTCCTGGAGCTCTCGGATACCCGCTACGTGGGCGCCGGTGTGCTGGCCTCAGCTGTGGGAATGGACAAGCACTTCATGAAGGTGGTTTTCGAGTCCGCCGGACTAAGCGTTGGTCCCTACGTGGCTGTCACCGACCGCGAATGGACCACTGACGCCGAGGCTGTTCGTAAGAAGGTGGACAAGCTGGGATTCCCCGTGTTCGTCAAGCCTGCCCGCGCAGGCTCGTCCATGGGTATTTCCAAGGTTGACTCAATCGAAGGGCTGGACGCCGCGATCGAGGAGGCCCGCCGTCACGACTTGAAGCTGGTCATCGAGGCCGGCATTGTGGGCCGCGAGATCGAGTGTGCCGTCCTTCAAGGACGGGGCACTGATGCGCCCCGAACGTCCATGCCGGGTGAGATTGCCGTGGCAGCAGGAGAGCATCAGTTCTATGATTTTGCCGCCAAGTATGTAGAGGACGGGGCCGCTGCCTTGAGCTGCCCGGCCGATATGCCGGATGAGGCAATCGCGCGGGTGCGTGAACTTGCTGCCGTCGCTTTTGACGCCGTCGGTGCCGAAGGCCTGAGCCGCGTGGACTTCTTCTACACTCCCGCGGGTGAACTGATCATCAACGAAATCAACACGATGCCTGGCTTTACCCCCAAGAGCATGTACCCGCAGATGTGGGCGGCATCCGGTTTGGCCTACGGGGACCTGATCGATGAACTGATCCATCTGGCGCTGACGCGTAAGACCGGGCTGCGCTAACCTCGCTGAAAATCCCTATTGCGCGGAGGGCAGGTTCTGAAGGTCTTCCTGGCCGACGCACTTTCCGGTTGCCTTGATCTTGCCAACCGCGGCTGCCAGCTCGGTCAGCACGGTAGCGGAGCTGATGTTCGCTGCCTCCAGTTTGACGGGATCAATCAGAATCTCCGTGGCCGGTTCCCGACCAAAAGTGGTCAGCGTGTAAACGGGGTCGCCTTCTTTGATGACCCAGTCGATGTCGTTGACGCTCACGCAACGGTCCGTGGTGGGGCCGGGAACATTCACGCCGCAGCGGAGGATGACCTGGGAAGGATCTCCCCAGGCTGCAGTGGCTTGGCTGTTGGTTTTGCGGAGGGCGGCATCGCCGATCTGATCGGGCAGGGCCACCATCATGGGCGCGCAGGCGGGGTTGGCGGCATCCGCGGCAGCAGTGACGTCCACGGCGGGGGCGCAGGCTGACAAAGCGGTGCCGGATGCGGAGGCCAGGGCTATGGCCAAGGCAGTCCGGCGGAGGGTCTTTTGGTGCATCCATCCAGCCTATCCCGCGCGAGCCGGGTGCAGGCTTCGCGTTGTCGCAGGTCACATGCGCTGTGGAGCGCCGCAGGGGGGTGCCGCATTATTCTGTCGGTGGATCGCGATAGCGTAATGCAGTACCTGCAGATGAGCCGGGTTGGGGCGGGTGCA
The DNA here is from genome assembly GCF_041549525.1 of Paenarthrobacter aurescens. Lineage (NCBI taxonomy): Bacteria > Bacillati > Actinomycetota > Actinomycetes > Micrococcales > Micrococcaceae > Paenarthrobacter > Paenarthrobacter aurescens. The sequence continues at coordinate 2,506,923 of NZ_CP157456.1, read as the reverse complement.
GTGCTGGAGAAGTGCAGTGCTGGAGAAGAGTCGGCCACTAGAGAACCGAGCATCGTGTCAAAAGAAGAATCGAGTGCAGTGCCAGTAGAACAGTTGACCGTCCAGGATCTGTCGGAGTCCGCCCTCCTTGCCAGGATCTTCCCGCGGCTGCACCGTAGCCCCGGCGTTCTGCTGGGACCCGGAGACGACGCTGCCCTGATTGCAGCACCGGATGGCCGGACCCTCATCTCCATCGACACCCAGACGCAGGACCAGGACTTCAGGCTTGAGTGGCCCAACGGCTACAGGACCACCGGATATGACGTTGGGTGGAAGGCCGCGGCACAAAACCTGAGTGACATTAACGCCATGGGCGGCAGCGCCACGAGTTTGGTGGTGAGCCTCACCATGCCACCGGCAACCCCCGTCGAGTGGGTTGAGGCGTTTGCCGATGGCCTCACCGCGGCGATTGTTGGCTTGGGCGCTCAGGATTGCTCGGTGGCCGGCGGAGACCTGGGCCGGGGCCGCGAGCTGGCGGTGACTGTCGCCGTCGTCGGCACGCTTGCCGGAGCAGCCCCGGTGTTGAGGTCCGGTGCCAAGCCCGGGGACACTGTGGCAGTTTCGGGGACGTTGGGAAGGGCCGCCGCCGGGTGGGCGCTGTTGGAAAGCACGGTTCCCCTGGACTCCCTCTCTGCTGAGCTGCGGAGCTTGGTGGAGAACCAATGCAGGCCGTTGCCTCCCTTGGATGCCGGGCCCTTGGCTGCGCGGGCCGGCGCCACGGCCATGTTGGACATTTCCGATGGCCTGATGCGCGATGGCAGCCGCCTGGCACATGCCAGCAACGTGGTCCTGGATTTCGATCCCGCTGCTTTGGAGCCATTCGTGGCCCCTTTGGAGCAAGCAGCCGAGCTCCTTGGCATAGAGGCCACGCGATGGGTGCTGGGCGGGGGAGAAGACCATGGTTTGCTTGCCACCTTCCCGGCAGGCATTCAGCTACCGCAGGGCTTCACTGCGATAGGCTCGGTTCAAGCCGTTGTCGAGCCGCCAGGCAGTGGCGTCCGGATTTCCGGGCAAACTGCTGACACCGTTGGATGGGATCACTTTGCAGACTAAGATCGCCGCGAATGCGCACGCCATGAAACGCTGGCTCGGCAAGGCGGAGGTGATCCTGGGCAACCACAGCGACCGTCTGAACGCGATTAACATTTTTCCTGTTGCCGATGGCGATACCGGAACCAATCTCTATCTCACCGTCCGGGCAGCAGTGGCTGCCCTGGGTGGGACTGCCACTGATGCCGCGGAAACCGGCAACGACGTCGGGGCCCTTTTGTCCCGGGCAGGGCAGGCAGCCATGGAACAGGCCCGTGGAAACTCGGGCACCCTTTTTGCTGTTTTCCTGTGCGCAGCTGCAGAGCCTTTGGTGGGGAAGTCCCGTCTCAGCGCGCCATTGCTTGCCACCGCACTGAACCGGGCCCAGATCCGGGCATGGTCTGCACTCAGCGAGCCGGTGGCCGGCACCATGCTCTCTGTCCTTGAAGCCGCAGCGCATGCCGCCCAGGCTGTGGACGCCTCCCAAAGCGGCGACGACAGCAATCATGCTCTGGGTCTATCCCTTGATGCTGTAGTTGATGCCGCTTACCAGGCTGTTGTCCGGACCGAGGATGAACTGGCGCAATTGCACGAAGCCCGCGTTGTAGATGCTGGAGGCGTGGGGATGCTGCTGGTCCTTGATTGCCTCCGCTCTGCCGTCCTGGGCGAAGAACTTCAGGATGAACTGCTCGATGGCCTTCACGGTTACCAGCTGCAGGACCCGCACATCCACGAGCACATGCCGGCCGATGACGGGGTGGAGGTCATGTGCACCATCAACCTTTCCCCTTTGAATGCCGCGATTCTCCGGCAACGACTGGACGAGATGGGCGAGTCAGTGATCATGAGCCAAGTGGGCGGCGCCCAAGGCAACGATGATGACGACGACGAACCGGGCGTGGAGGTCAGCTACAGATGGCGTGTCCACGTACATGTTCCCGATCCGGAGCCTGCAGTTGCACTGATCCGTTCGCTGGGAGAGCCCACCGATATTGCGGTCAGCCAATTGGCCATACCCCGTGAAAACGGCCAGGAAACGGCCGCTGGAGAAGCTTCCGGCAGGGAATCCGAAAGCACCAACGCAGCCACCAATGTTCCGGGCCAGTCACGGCATGAATTCTGAGCTGGAACTTTCCCTCGAACGGAGGATCGGCAAGCGCTCCGCGGCTGTCATCGACAAGCACTTGGGGATCAAGACCACCGGGGCCTTGCTGAACTACTTCCCCCGCAGGTACTTGAGCCGCGGTGAACTGACGCCCATCAGTAACCTTCCGTTGGATGAGGAAGTTACGCTGATTGCGCGGGTGCTTTCCAACAGCACGCGCCAAATGCGGGCACGGCGGGGCTCCATCACGGACGTAGTGGTTACGGATGAGGCAGGTGGCTCAGGTGTTCCAGGTACGTTGAAGGTCAGCTTCTTCAATGGTTTCCGGGCGAAAGCAGAACTTCTTCCCGGCCGGCGGGCCATGTTCTCAGGCAAGGTTTCCCGTTACGGTGGAGCCCTTGGCCTGACCAACCCTGACTTCCTTCTCCTGGATGAGGACCCTGAAGCCGAGGGCTCTGTGGACCCGGAGAAGCTCGCTGCCATGCCCATTCCCGTCTATCCGGCAACGGCCAAGCTGACCAGTTGGTCCATCCACAAGGTGATCACTGCTTTGCTGCAAACCCTGGACCTCGATTCTCTGCAGGATCCACTTCCGGCAAGCATCGCCCGCAGGGACGGGTTGTTGCCGGTGGCTGAGGCATACCGATTGATCCATTCACCGGAGATCGCCAAGGACTGGCAACGTGCGCAGGAACGGTTCCGGTACCAGGAAGCCCTCGTTCTGCAAACAGCCTTGGCGCGCCGGCGGGCTCAGCTTGCAGCAGAGGAAGCCACTGCACGGCGGCCGCGTAAAGACGGATTGCTCAGCAAATTTGACCAGAACCTGCCCTTCACACTTACCGCAGGCCAAGCTGCGGTGGGAAAGACGCTCGCTGATGAGCTCGGGCGCGACACCCCCATGAACAGGCTGCTTCAGGGCGAGGTGGGTTCGGGCAAGACGATAGTGGCCCTGCGTGCCATGTTGCAGGTGGTGGATTCAGGCGGCCAGGCAGCACTTTTGGCTCCCACGGAAGTACTGGCGGCACAGCATTTCCACTCCATCCGAAAAACTTTGGGGGCATTGGCCCGGGACCATATCTTTGGCGGTGCGGGCATGCTCGGCGGTGACGCAGCCCAGGAAGCGGTGCAGGTGACACTCCTGACCGGATCCATGCCAACGGCTGCGCGCAAGCAGGCAATGCTGGATGCGGCCTCCGGAAATGCCGGAATTGTCATTGGCACCCATGCGTTGCTGAGCGACAAAACCAGCTTCCAGGACCTCGGGCTGATTGTGGTGGATGAGCAGCACCGCTTCGGCGTGGAGCAGCGAGACGCCCTTCGGGCCAAGGCGCAACGGCCTCCGCATCTGCTGGTCATGACGGCCACTCCAATTCCCCGCACTGTGGCCATGACGGTGTTTGGCGACCTCGAAACCTCCATCCTTGATGAGCTTCCTGCCGGACGTGCGCCTATTTCCACCCATGTGGTGGGACTCGCGGAAAATCCCGGGTGGGTGGACCGCATCTGGAAGCGTTCACGCGAAGAAGTCGACTCCGGTCACCAGGTCTACGTGGTGTGCCCCAAGATCGGATCGGACGACGACGGCGACTTCAGTCCCGGGGAGGCGGAACCCAGCGATGCAGATCTCGGGGACGAAGGCCCCTCGCGGGAGCTGGCTTCGGTGACCGCCGTCGTCGAGGCCCTCCTGCAGGAGCCGGCACTCTCCGGGGTGCCCGTGGTCCCTCTTCACGGACGGCAGGATCCGCAGGTGAAATCCGAGACCATGGCCTCGTTCGCCTCCAACAGCACTAAGGTTCTGGTCTCCACAACGGTCATTGAGGTGGGCGTGGACGTCCACAACGCCACGCTGATGGTGATCCTGGACGCTGACCGCTTTGGCATTTCACAGCTCCACCAGTTGCGCGGCCGCGTGGGCCGTGGGGGATTGCCCGGCACGTGCTTGTTGGTCACTACCCTGGAGCCGGGGCATCCGAGTCGTCGGCGGCTTGATGCAGTAGCTTCAACTACGGACGGCTTTGAGCTCTCCCAAGAGGACTTGAAGCTCCGTAGGGAAGGAGACATTCTGGGGGCCTCACAATCCGGAGGGCGATCCACCCTCAAGCTGCTGCGTGTACTGGAACATGAGGACATCATTGCCCGGGCACGTACCGATGCCCAGAACCTGGTGGCCGAAGACGTGTCTTTGGAGCATCAACCGGCTTTGGCCGCTGCGATCGATGAGTATTTGAACCCTGAGAAGGAGGCGTTCCTTGAACGCGGTTAGAGTTCCCCGGATGCCAGTTAGTGGAGAATTTCAGTGAGCCGGATCATCGCCGGAGTTGGTGGTGGAAACCCGCTGGCCAGTGTCCCCGGAACGGCCACCCGTCCCACCACGGACAGGGTGAAAGAGGCATTGTTTTCGCGTTTGGAATCGTTGGCCGTTATTGACGACGCCCGGGTCCTGGACCTCTATGCAGGTTCTGGATCGTTGGGTGTGGAAAGCGCCAGCCGAGGTGCCCGGAGCGTGGATCTGGTGGAGTTTGATGCCAAGGCCACTGATGTCTGCCAACGCAATGCGGACCTGGTGAACCAGTTGCTGGGTGGCAAGAGAGTCTCGGTGCATCGTTCCAAGGTGGAATCGTTCCTGGAGCGTGCAAGCGAGGAAGCCATGTGGGACCTGGTTTTCCTTGATCCGCCGTACCCCTTGGATGAACCGGCGCTGAGTGAGGTCCTGACCAAGTTGGCAGCGCATCTGGACGAGGCAGCCGTGGTGGTGGTGGAACGGAGTTCACGGAGTCCGGAACCGAAGTGGCCTGAGGCTTTGGAGTGTTTTGCCGATAAGAAATACGGAGAGACCAAGCTGTGGTTCGCTGAGCCGGCCTGACTCCGGGAGGGCTTAACACAACCGGGCGCTGGCATTAGGCCGAGATGCTGTCCAATTCAACGCCCGTCAGGACCTTGGCGGGGTGGGGGCCGCGGGCCAGCAGTTGCGTTGTCCATTCGCTGGGCCACTGCTTGCCGGTGCCCACCAGGACGATGTTGCCGGGGTAACGTCCGGCGAACATTCCTGCCTCAGCGAACGCAGCCACGTCCGTCATGGCTTGGCGTAGCGCGGCCACTTGGCTGCGCACGAGCGTCAGTGCCGGCTCGTCGCCCACGTTGATGATCAATATCCCCTCAGGCTGAAGCCGCGCGGCTGCTTCTTCGTAGAACTCGCGGCAGGCGATGTGCTCGGGGGCCTCCGGACCTGAGAAGATATCCAGAATGACGACGTCGAACATCACCTGATCGGGAAGCCCCACCAAAGATTCGCGGGCGTCGCCGATCTGTGTGGTCAGGACGGTGCCTTCAGGCATCGGCAGCTTTTGAAGCACAAAGTCCAGAAGTTCGCGCTCAAGCTCAACAGCATATTGTTCCGAGCCGGGGCGGGTTGCCTGGATATAGCGCGCCAGGGTAAGGGCCCCTGCTCCCAGGTGGAGGGCGCGGATGGGCCTTCCGGGTTCGGCCGCCAAGTCAACCACATGACCGATCCTGCGCAGGTATTCGTAGAAAATGTCCGAGGGATCGGCCAGGTTCACATGTGACTGTTCCGCGCCGCCAATGCTGAGGATATAGCCGCCGTCAACGAGGGTGTCGGCCTCAATCGTTGCGTGCTGGCCGGTTGTTCGCAGGAAGCGCGTTGCGTGGTGCTGGCCGGAGCCCGCGGCGTTCAGAGCCTGTCCTTCAAAGTGGCAAGGCGTTCAGCGGCCTCTTCCAGGACGTCAGTTTTTTTGCAGAAGGCGAATCTGAGGAGGCTGCGTGTGCGCTCGGCTCCCTCCGGATGGCAAAACACCGGAACGGGGATGGCGGCCACACCAACGAGCCCCGGCAAGCGCCTGGCAAGCTCAACGGAGTCCGGAATTCCCAGGGGTGCTGTGTCCACATTGATGAAGTACGTACCGCTGGGGTTGAACACACCGAACCCGGCAGCGCGCAGGCCCTCGGCGAGGATGTCACGTTTGTGCCGGAGGGTGGCGGCGATCCCGGTATAGAACTCATCAGGGAGCCCCAAGCCCACTGCGATGGCACTTTGGAAAGGTGTGCCAGAGCTATAGGTCAGGAATTGCTTGACGGTGCGAACCGCGGCCACCAGGTTTTCGGGCCCGGTGAGCCAACCAATTTTCCAGCCGGTAAAGGAGAAGGTCTTACCGGCAGAGGAGACAGTGATGGTGCGCTCGGCGGCACCGGGCAGGGAAGCGATGGGAGTATGCGCTGCATCGAAAGTCAGGTGCTCGTACACTTCGTCGCTGACAATGATGGCACCGAACTTTGCCGCCAGTTCCACAATCCGTGACAGGACGTATGCGGGGAAGACAGCGCCGGTTGGGTTGTGTGGATTGTTCAGAAGGACGATTTTGGTGCGTTCACTGAAGGAGTCTTCCAAAACCGTCAGGTCAGGAAGGAAGTCCGGGGCAGGAAGGGGAGCAGTAACGTGCGTGGCTCCGGCCATGTTAATGATGGCCCCGTAGGAGTCGTAGAAGGGTTCGAACGTAAGGACTTCGTCGCCGGGCTGGATGAAGGCCAGCAGCGTGGCGGCAATGGCCTCCGTTGCCCCGGTTGTGACAAGAACTTCAGTGTCCGGATCCGGCTTCAGGCCGTAGAAGCGATGCTGGTGTGCGGCTATGGCCTCCCTGAGTACGGGGACTCCCTTGCCGGGCGCGTACTGGTTGGCGCCATCGGCGATTGCCCGACGTGCTGCGGCCTTGATCTCTTCCGGGCCGTCTTCGTCGGGAAATCCCTGACCGAGGTTGATGGCCCCGGTGGACACCGCGAGGGTGGTCATCTCCTCAAAGATAGTCACGCCCAGGCTTCCTCCGGGGGAGAGCAGGTTGGCTCCCATGGCGGCCCGCTGCCACGGTGCCGGCTTGGAGTCACCGGGGATGCCGGCGCTCAAATCAAGGAAGGGGCTGCTGCCTGCGGATGCCATGTCAGCCATGGTATCCCGGCAAAGTCATGGGGTAGGTTCGTCTCATGAGACGCGCGGTATGCCCTGGATCCTTTGACCCTATCCACAACGGACATCTCGAAGTCATCGCCCGGGCCGCCGGCCTGTTCGACGAAGTCATCGTGGCCGTGTCCACCAATTATGCCAAGAAGTACAGGTTCAGCCTCGAGGACCGCATGGAGATGGCCCGTGAAACGCTGGCCTCCTTGCGGGGCATCATCGTTGAGCCCATGGGCGAGGGGTTGTTGGCTGAGTACTGCCGTCACCGGGGTGTTTCAGCCATAGTCAAAGGCTTGCGTTCATCCTCGGATTTTGATTACGAGCTTCCCATGGCCACTATGAACCGCCAGCTGTCCGGCGTCGAAACGGTGTTCCTGCCCGCGGAAGCACATTACCTGCACCTTTCCTCCACGCTGATAAAGGAGATCAACGTTCTCGGTGGGGACATTTCAGACTTCGTTCCGAAATCGGTGCTGAAAAGGCTCCTTGCTGGCGAGCCGGCGGCGGAACAGCCTCGCAAGGGGTAGGCTTGACGGGTACCTTGCGCCCTTCGCGCAGAGTTGCCCAAGCTGAAACCACTGCGCATTCACGTGTGCCCGGCGTCGGTTTGAGTCCTCAAGCGTGATCAGGCTAAGATGGTACGTCGGTCATATGTTCTACAGGAGTTCTCATTAAGCGAGATGCAAGTTCGCCCTTGGCGCTGGTAGTCAAGGACCTTGGACGTAGTCCAGGGACCATGCGGACACTCAACGAGCATGTACCTGCGCCAAGTGACCTTGGTGTGGCGCTCATTGGCGTAAAGGAAGGCTCGGACATCGAGCTGGATCTTCGTCTTGAGGCCGTACACGAAGGAATTCTGGTATCCGGATCCGTAAACGTCGAAGTAACCGGCGAATGCGGTCGATGCCTGGATCCCCTTGCGTATGACCTTGAGGTCAATGTGCAAGAACTTTTCTTCTATGAAGGTGTTGAGCCTTCAGGTGAAGAAGACGATGAAGAGCAACGTCGAGTCGAGTACGATCTAATCGATCTTGAGCCGGTGTTGCGGGACGCAGTTGTCACTATGCTGCCGTTCCAGCCGGTGTGCCGGGAAGACTGCCAGGGCCTGTGTTCCGAATGCGGAGCGCGCCTGGAAGACGAGCCGGGGCACCACCACGAGGTCATTGACCCTCGCTGGGCTGCCCTAGCTGATCTGGCTAAGACTGACCGGCAAACCGATTAGTAAGTGTTCGTCTAAGAGAGAAATGAGATAGCCGTGGCTGTTCCCAAGCGGAAAATGTCTCGCGCAAATACACGCGCCCGCCGTGCCCAGTGGAAGGCAACTGCCCCCAACTTGGTCAAGACCATCGAAAACGGTCAGGTTACTTACAGCCTGCCGCACCAGGCAAAGGTCGTTACTGACTCTGCCGGCACCGCGCTGTTCCTTGAATACAAGGGCCGCAAGGTCGCAGACGCCTAATCTGCCGTACAGGCTGACTAAGGATGTCTTCAACTGAAGAGCTTCTGAAGCGTCTCGGTGTCTCGATTGACACCGAGACGCTTCGTCTTGCTCTGACACATCGCTCATATGCGTATGAGAACGGCGGGATTCCCACCAACGAGCGCCTCGAGTTCCTCGGCGACTCCATCCTGGGATTCTCCGTGACTGATTCTCTCTACCGTGAGAACCCCTCGCTGCCCGAAGGCGAGCTGGCCAAGCGACGTTCCGCCGTCGTCAGTACGCGTGCTCTGGCCGGAATCGGCCGGGAAATCGGCGTCGGCGAGTTCATATACCTCGGTCAGGGCGAGAAACTCACTGACGGCAAGAACAAGGCGTCCATTCTGGCTGACACCATGGAGGCCTTGATCGGTGCCACATACCTGTCCAACGATATTGAGACAGCACGCCAGCTGGTGATGCGCCTTGTGGGCCCGCTCCTGAAGGATGCCGGCGCACTTGGAGCAGGAACTGACTGGAAGACGAGCATCCAGGAGCTCACGGCGAGCCGTCAACTTGGCGCCATTCACTATGCGGTGGAAGGCTCCGGTCCCGATCACGCCAGGACGTTCGAAGCCGTCCTGAACATTGGTGGCACTCCGTATGGCCGCGGCTCAGGTCATTCCAAGAAAGAAGCGGAGCAGGAAGCTGCCGCCGACGCCTGGCGTGCTTTGACTGCCTTGGATCCCTCCGCCGCCGGTCCTGCTTCCTGACGCATGCCCGAACTTCCCGAAGTTGAAGTAGTCCGCCGGGGTTTGGCCCGTTGGGTTCGGGGACGGACTATCACCGGCGTTGAGGTCCTGGACCCCCGCTCCATCCGCAGGCATGCCATGGGAACCGAAGACTTCATTGGAAACCTTGAGCACACCACGGTGATGGATGTTGTGCGCCGAGGGAAGTTTCTCTGGATGCCCTTGGCAGTGTCTGACTCTCACAGGGGATCCGCAAGCGAAGACCTTCCGAAAGTGGCCCTGATGGCGCACTTGGGCATGAGCGGTCAACTGCTGATGCAGGATCCCCATGTGGCGGATGAAAAGCACCTCAAAGTCAGAATCACACTCAGCCCCGTTGCCGAGATGCCCGAACAGCTGCGGTTCGTGGACCAAAGAATTTTCGGTGGCTTGTTTGTGACCACTCTGGTGCCCACGGTGGACGGCGGCCCCGGAGGCTTGGGCGAGACCCCATTACCGGAGATCGCCGAAGAGGCAGCTCACATAGCCAGGGACCCGCTGGACCCCTTTTTCTCATTCGATGCGTTCTACCGGAAGATCAAAGGCCGGAAGACCGGTCTGAAGCGTGCGCTGCTGGACCAGTCAGTCATCTCGGGTATCGGCAACATCTACGCCGATGAAGCCTTGTGGCGGGCCCGACTCCACTACGCCAGGGCTACCGATACCCTCCGCAGGGCAGACGCTGAGCGGCTGGTCGAGTCCGCGAAGGACGTCATGAACGCCGCACTCGACGCCGGAGGGACAAGTTTCGACTCCCTTTACGTCAACGTCAATGGTGATTCCGGGTACTTTGCCCGCTCCCTGAATGCCTACGGACGTGCCGGTGAGCTTTGCGGCCGTTGCGAGGCAATAGGCCTGCGGAGCGTCATGAAGAGGGAGCAGTTCATGAACCGTTCCTCCTATACCTGCCCGGTGTGCCAACCGCGGCCGCGTAACGGACGTTGGTAGGCCAAAAACTGTTCCGGAATCCGGATGGCAATGGCAGACTGTCTGCATGATCAGCTTGGCGCCCGGAATCGCCATCGCAACAACGAACGCCACCACTCTGTGGGTGGCGTCAGTTCTACCCGCCTTTTTTGTTGAATCGGTTCGCCAGCCTTTCCTTAGCTCAGACGCTCCGGGGATGCCATGATGGCGCGGCGGTTGGTCATTGCGGGCATTTGCCTTGCTGTGCTGATCGCCGCCGTCGCCATTGTCCTTGACCAAATGGCGGGTAAACCCGGACCATCTGCCCGAAGTGAATCCTCCGTTTCTCCCAGCGCAACAACCACCGCAACATCCGGCGCTCCCACGTCCTCGGGAGAAATCCCGGGCGGGGCCGGCAATCCCGCGTCCGGCAGTCCTGCGTCCGGCAGCCCGACGTCGGGCGCCGAAGGCAGCAGCAGCGGTGACGGGAGCGCGGGCGATGAAGGCCCATCAACGAGCAAACCGCTGGAAGTCCTGCCTCCTGTCACCGGCACCCCCACGGGATTGCCGGAACCTTCAGCCCCTGCGCCCTTGATCACCGGCGCTTTGCCTGCACCGGGCAGTGCTGCCGGTGAAGTGGTGGATGGTTGGCCGGCCGGAGTCCTGACCCTGCCTGAAGGTACAACCATTGGGTCTACCTCAGTGTCCACATCCGGTGATGTCCTCCAAGTCGCCGCTGATGGCATCATCGCCAAGCCACAAGCCGAAGTCCTGGCGTCCTTCCGACAGTCGTTGGTCTCCCACGGGTTCTGGTCCGAGGCTGCACCAGCCGCGGACGGGGCCATGGCCGAACGATTTGTCCGGGGCACGGATACGGTCACGGTTTCGGTGGTTACAACCGGTACCGGCAACTCCCGCTTCCAACTACTGGGCAGCCTCCACGCGGCGGCGGATTAGGGGCAGCGATGTATATCTCACTTTCGGACCGCGGGAAACGGGACAAGCCGGAGGGACCACGAACGGCACTATCGGGCGAAGTGCCGTTCCGTTTGTCTCCGGTCATCCTTTGGTTGGGCGTTGTCAGCATGGTGACCGATGTTTCCTCGGAATCAGTCACCGCCATCCTGCCGTTGTATGTCACCGGTTTCCTGGGCCTGTCAACCATAGCTTTCGGGTTCATTGACGGCATCAACCAAGGTGCCAGCGCGATTGTAAGGATCGCAGCAGGCTGGGCCGCAGACCGCAGCGGTCACCCGAAGCGGATAGCCCTGGCTGGATACGGCCTATCCATGCTCGCCAGGGTTGGTTTTCTCTTTGCTGGAGGGTTTTGGGCCATCGCGGCCATAGTCACCGGGGACAGGATCGGTAAGGGTATTCGCACGGCTCCCCGGGACGCCCTCATCTCAGTGTCTGCCCAGCCTGAACATTTGGCCCGGTCCTTTGGCGTCCACCGGATGCTGGACAACATTGGCGCTGCGGCCGGCCCGTTGATTGCCTTCTTCGTGTTGCTGATGATCCCCAACGGGTTCAGCACGGTTTTTGTTGTGTCACTGGCCTTCGCAGTGATTGGTGTTGCTGTTCTGGCCTTGGTGGTGCCGGATATCAAGGCACGTGCGCTTCAGGGCACGGAGGAGCCCGAAGGGCGGCGTCTGTTCGCTTTTTCCTGGAGCCACCTGAAGGAACCGGGGCTGGGGAAGCTGCTGATTGCTGCAGGGCTCCTGGGACTGGTCACCATTGGCGACGGCTTCATTTATCTTGTGCTGCAGGCCAGGGATTCCTTTGCCGTCCAATGGTTTCCGCTGTTGTTCGTAGGCACAAACGTGGTGTTTCTCGCGTTCGCCATTCCCTTGGGCCGTCTGGCGGACCGGGTAGGCAAAATACCGGTGTTCGTTGGGGGACACATTGCCTTGCTGGCAACGTATCTCCTTGCGGCGTCGCCTTTTGGAGGGCTGTGGGCCACCGTGGGGTGCCTGGTTCTTCTGGGTGCGTTCTATGCCGCTACTGACGGCGTCCTGGCCGCCTTGGCCAGCCAACTGACACCGGCGGGGAAACTTGCCACAGGCATAGCCTCGGCCCAAACTGTTGTGGCACTCACAAGAATGGTGGCCTCGGCAGGTTTTGGCATCCTTTGGTACGCAGTTGGTGCTCCAACGGCCATGGTGGTGGCCGGAGGTGCACTGGCTTGCGCTGTAGTAGCTGTGGCCTTCATCCTGCGAGGGGCACCGGTTGCAGCGTCAGAGGACCCGAGCAGCGGCGCATGAGTGGGGTTCTCGCTCAAAGCAGGCTTCGCTGGGGCATCCTCCTTGCCGTCACGGTACTTGTATTGGTGGCGGCGGGCATCTACGCCGTGGGCGCTTACGGACGTTATGAACAGAGCAGGACTGCGTCGTCGTCGGTGGGTGTCACTGAGAGCCAGCCGCTTCCGGCCGGCTCGTTTATCCTGTTCCGGAACACCGCGGCCGGCCAGGGCTATGGAAACGCCGCAACGGTTCCCTTCTCGGCCCCCGGGGGTTCCCGTGCCGTGAGCGGCCAGGAGTGTGATCGCGTCTACGGAACATCGGAGAAAGTGGTCTGCCTGAAGACGAACCGGGGACTGGTCACGGCTTTTGAAGCTGTTGTCCTGGACCGCAACTGGGAGCAGCAACAGGCATGGCCTGTCCCCGGGATACCCAGCAGGACCCGTATCAGCGCAGACGGGTCCATGATTGCCACCACCGTGTTTGTCTCCGGACATTCTTATGCTGCGGCCGGCTTTTCAACGGCCACTGAGATCATGCTCCCGGACGGAACATCGGGGAATTTGGAGGACTTCGCCTTAGTGGTCAACGGTGAACGGCTGCTGGCCGCGGACCGGAACATCTGGGGGGTAACGTTCGCTCCCGGCCAGAGCGATGTGTTCTACGCAACGGCCGCGTCCTCGGGCCGCATCTGGCTGGTGCGGGGGAGTCTGTCCGCCAAGACCCTGACTGCCGTTCACGATCACGTTGAGTGTCCGTCCATCTCGCCTGACGGCTCAAGGATTGCGTTCAAGAAGAACGACGGCGGGGCGCTGGCGGCTCACTGGAGCGTCGCGGTGCTGGACCTCGCTTCGGGACGGGAAACAGTGCTCGCTGAAAAGCGCAGTGTGGATGACCAGATCGAATGGCTGGATAACCAGAACGTTCTCTATGGTCTACCGGACGAAACCACTGATGGGGACAGCAACATCTGGAAGCTGGGAACCGTACCCGGTTCCCAGCCCAGCTTGTTCATTCCGCATGCTTGGTCTCCCAGCGTGGTCCGGTAGGGACAGCACCCCCACCAGGCCCGGCCCGGTCTCAACAGGTCCGCAACAACCCGCAGAGAAGCCCGCCGGTTTGGGTTGGAGTGGGTGTTGGGCTGGGAGTCGCGGTGGCTGTAGCGGTCGGCGTGGCCGTTGCTGTGGGCGTAGCTGTCGGAGTCGCCGTCGCCGTGGTTGGCGGCTGGGTCGCCTGAGCCGGCGCAGTGGTGGAGTACACCACATCAACAAAGTAGTTGGTGGCGTTCCAGGAACTGGTGGGCATCACGCCTCCTGAGCCGTACCGGTACCGTCCATTGTTCGGCCCTGTGGCGGTGAAGACCCCACTGGTCCATGTCTGGTTGAAGAACCCTGCCGTGGAGGAGTACCGGCCATTTGGTGCCCGGTAGGACACCACGTAGGTTTGCCCGGTCACCAATGCCACAGGCGTTGCCAGGGTTGCAGTTTGCCAGCCCGTGGCCGTCTCATTGGTGAAGGTCACTTGCGCCAGACGGGTGCCGGCCGAGTTCCACAGCGAGCCAACGTGGGTACCCGTATTGCCTGTGCCCTTGTAGAAGCGGATGCCTGTCACATTCCCGGCCTGGGATACCGTGAAGGCGGTTCCCAGTTCCACCGGCATGAAGTCAGAATTCGCGGCAACCTGGGGAACCAGTGATCCGAAGATCGTGGACAGCTGCACCGCCGGAGCTGCAGTGGTGAATTGCCATGCCGTGGTGGGGAAGGCTTGGCCTTGCTGGGATACAACGTTGGCCACACTTGCGGAAATGACAGTGCTGGCCGGCAGAGCCGCCGTAGGAGTAAACGTCAGGCTGCGGCTATCGGCCGAAAGCGCTGCCGTCCCGGCAACCGGGTTGCCATTGGCAGTCAAGGTAAACGCTGCCCCTGGACGTATTGCCGATGAGAACGTGATGGCAGGTTTGACGTCCACAGGTATGCCCGTAGCGCCCGGCGCCGGCACCTGTTCGGAAACCGTCAGTGGCGGCGTGGTTACCGTGAACACCAGATCCACCAGGTAGTTGGTGGTGGAGGAGGCATTCGGGAAGTCACCGTTGTATGCGAAAGCTCCGGAATCGGTGGCCGCCCGCAGCGGCCCGCTGCTCAGGCCCGCGCCAAATCCTCCGGCGCTGTAAGAGTACTTGCCGGTTGGTGACTTGTAGGCCACCACGTACTCGGTGTTCGCCTCAATGCTCACTGGCTGGCTGAAGGACGCCGTTTGCCAACCTGTGCTCGATTCATTGGCGAAAGTAACGGTAGCCAGCAGTTGTCCAGCGATTGTGTACAGCGAACCGGTGTGGGTCCCGGTGTTGCCGGCTGCCTTGTAGAAGCGAACCCCGGTGACCTGCCCTGCGGTGTCACTGGCAAAGCGCACACCCAGGGACAACGGCACACCGTCGTTCGCATCCGGCGTTGTCGGAGTCACAGTGTCCTGGAACAGCGTGCACGGGCACACCCCGGGAGTCCGCGGAGGCGGAACCGTGGTGAATGTCCAGGTGGCCCCGCTTGACATCGGCTGACCGGATACCGAGGTGGCAGTAACTGTTGCCGTGTAGGAAGTCCCTGCAGCCAACGGTGCAGAAGGAGTAAACGTGACCTTACGGGTGGTTTGATCGTAGGTGGTGGTCCCTGCTGCCGCAGCTCCGCCGGTGATCTTCAGCCCCAGCGTCACGCTGGATGCCACCGCTGGTTCGGACAGCACGGCACTGACCGCAGAGTCCAGGGGAACACTGGCCGCGTTGGGGAGCGGCGAGTGCGAACCAACGGTGAACGGCGGGTTGGGTACGGTGACTACCACGTCCACCAGATAGCTTGTGGTGGACCGTGAAGCAGCAAAATCGCCGCTGTAGGTGTAGGCGCCTGCGTCGGAAGCAGCCCTGAGCGGACCCACGCTCATCCCGGAACCGAAGCCGTTGGTCGTGGCCGAATAGGTGCCGGTCAGTGACTTGTAAGACACGATGTAGTCTGTGTTCGCGGCCATTTGGACAGGTTGACTGAACATTGCGGTCTGCCAGCCGGAGGCACTTTCATTCGTGAAGGCGACGGTTGCCAGTTGCTGGCCGGTGCCTGAGTACAGGGCGCCATTGTGGGTTCCTGTGTTGCCTGCTGACTTGTAGAAGCGCATGCCCAGGACCTCACCGGCGGAGACACTGGAGAACCTCACGCCCAAGGTCAAGGGAACTCCCTCACGCAGTTCGGCGATACCGGGAGTAACCGAGTCGTCAAAAAGGCTACAGGGGCAGGCGCCCGGGACTGGCAACGTTGCTGCCGTGGTGAAGGTCCACGTCCCTCCAGCTGTGACCGATCCACCGATCGAGTCAATGCCGGACAACGTGGCGGTGAATTGAGTACTGAAGGCGAGGGCGTTCGACGGCGTGAAGGTCGCCCGCCGCGTGGCAGCGTCGTACGCCGTGGTGCCTGCCACCGGCCCGGAAGGTGACTGCAGGGTCAGCTGGACACTGGCCGCGGTGACGGGTTTCGAGAAGACTGCGCTCACCTTGGTGTTGACGGAAACGCTGGAGGATGAAGGAATCGGTGAATGGCCAGATACGGTCAGGGGTGAGCTGTCCACGGTGCTGAAGAGGGCATCGGCGAAGTAATTGCCGCCGTTGAAACTGGTCGTGGGAAAGCCTTGAGACGTGGCATAGACACCGGCCGGCTCGGCTCCGAAACCACCGGCCACCTTCAAGGGTGCATCGGCGGATCCGAAACTTGCCCACTGATAGTCCTTGGTGGAGTAGTGGCCGTTCGGCGCCCAGTAGGACACGGTATATTTCTGTCCAGCCGCCACAGGCACAGCTTGGGTGAAGAGTGCGGTCTGCCACCCCGATGCCGTCTCATTGGTGAAGGTCACTGTGGCCAGGCGCTCGCCGGTGGAGCTCCACAGGGACCCGGTGTGGGTTCCGGTGTTGGCTGTGCTCTTGTAGAAGCGGACACCTGTGATGAAACCGTCTATAGAGGGCGTAAACCTCAAGCCCATCTCGTACGCTCCTCCATCACCTGAATCCTTGACCGTGGGAATGGTCTGGCCGAAGACGCTGTAGGGGCCGCTAAGGGTCAGGTTCCTGACGGTTGCTGCCCCGATGTTGGCGCTATCGTCGATGGCCCGGGCCTGGATTGTTGCCGTAGCGAGGCCCTTTTGGATGTATGTGTAGGTCCAGTTCTGCGTGCCCTGTGCCGGGTGCCAAGTGGTGCCGCCATCGGTTGAAACCTCCACGCCGGCCACCACACCGCCAACATCGGCGGCAGTTCCCGTCACGGTGACGCTGTTTCCGTGGGGTACCGTGGCGCCATTGGCCGGAGCAGAGATGGCGGCAGTGGGCTTGGTGGTATCGGTACTGGGCGCCGCGGCAACCAGTCCGGCAGCCCTCGTGGCAGGCTGCGCACCCATGTCGGCCAAAAGATTGACCTGCGCTTGCCTCATGCGGATATCGGCCGGCGCGCCATTGCCGTCGTGCTCCTGGTCCAGGCCCCAAGTCCATTGGACACTGCCTGCGGAAAAGACCAAAGCACCGCTTGCTGCCCGGTAGAGAGTCACGTTGTGGGTGGTGGTTCCCGGAGCCACCGTGTTGCCGAAGTCCTGGAGATATTGTGGAACATTCCCTACCGTGGTGGACAACCTGACCAAACCCGCCGGCCGGAATCCATTGTCCAGATCTTCGTTTGACTCATATCCCACCGTGTGGGGAGCCAACGCTGCGGAAGAACCCGCGGGAAGCGTCGCCAGGGACGTGTTGCGCCAGAGCCGTGTTTTCCCTTCCTGTGCGGATACTGTCACAGGCAGGTCTGAGAAATTGGACATGTACAAGGTGCCCGTCAGCCCATTCTCGGGAAGGCCGCCGCCATTGGCTTGGGAAGCGAAGCGAGGATCACGCCACGTGCCCGTCCACTGCGCTGTGGGATCAATCTTTTCGTTTGCCCACGTTTCCTTGTAGCAGGTCAGGGTGCGGTTGGCTGCACCATCCACCGCGGAGGGCTCAAACCGTGTTCTCCAGTACATTTCGTTGCCGGAGAGGAATTGGAGATTCACTCCTGCATCCCTCGCGGCCGTGACGTTGGCCCGCTGCGGTCCTGACCAGTATTCGTCGTGTCCCACAGACAGGAACACTTTGTGGTTCAATAACTCGGCGCCGCTGCGGTCCGCATCGAGACCACTGATGTAGCTGACGTCGTAGCCGTTCTGCTCAAGGAAACGCACCATGGGGTATTCGTTGGCGAAGTAGAAGTCCCGGCCATCCGGTCCTCCCCTGGTTGCCATGGGACGGTTGTAGCTGACCTTATAGGCACGGCCGTTGACGCCCTGATAGAAGTCAGCACCCCCGTATGAGTTGTAGGCCTGCCACGTCTGGTCAGCGGTCTGGAAGAGCACTGCGGAACGGTTTCCGTCGTTACGCACGATAAACGTGATGTGGCTTTTCTCCCCGGTATCAGGCCGCTTCAGCAGGGCGACGTAGACCCCTGAGACCGCTGTTGCCGGCACCTGCCACGTTGCGGACACTGCCCATGTGCCGCAGTCAAAAATGCCGGTGGCGGCGTCACTGCGGCAGGCTGGCTGGTTCTGCCGGAAGACCGACGGCGTCACATCGGCAATTTTGCGGGCACCCAGTCCGCCGTACCAGCCAGTGCGGTAAATCCCGATGGTGTAGCTGCTGGCGTTCGTATCCACCTTGAAGCGAATGGGTTGGCCCGCATTGACGCTGATTTCGGTGGAGAAGCCTTGGATGCTGTCATCACCGGCGCCACTGATATCCCACTCCGAGGGCGGACTTCCCGGCTTGGAGTTCTCGCACGCCACAAGGTTCACTACGGGATCGCAAGGTCCTGCCGCAACTGCTGCCGGCGCTGTAAACGGCAGCAGGGCTGCCACCATGGCAAGCACCAGGGGCACAAGGAATCCTTTGAAGACCCGCTGCGGTTGGGTGGCTGAAGGACCGGGCATGAGAACTCCTGGAGTGGTACGCCGAATGCTAAGACAGGGCCACGCAATTGAACGCAGCCCCCTGCTTGCCGCTCCCCAGCCAGGGTCAAACCAAGATCTTCAGTTATGAAACACGGGGTTGGCGCGGATGAAAGTTCCCAAAGATCGGGACCGGACCCGGCAATGACCGAACAGAAGTTCAAGCCGAAGCCGGATCACAGGAACAAATCCGCCAAGTAACCCTTGGCAGGAGTGTAGGGGTGCGGCATGCCACCTGCAAGGGCTTCCGCTTTCAGATCCGTAGATTTCGCGCAAACCGCAGTAGATTTAGTGGATACAGACACCCGGGCCACCCAGGAGAACCGAAGCGCCTTGCACCTGAAAAGTTTGACTGTCCGAGGATTTAAGTCGTTTGCGTCGGCCACGACCTTCGACTTTGAGCCCGGTGTCACCGCCGTCGTCGGCCCCAATGGATCGGGCAAATCCAACGTGGTGGATGCCTTGGCCTGGGTCATGGGAGAGCAGGGGGCCAAAACCCTCCGTGGCGGCAAGATGGAAGATGTCATTTTCGCGGGCACC
Source organism: Paenarthrobacter aurescens (assembly GCF_041549525.1). Taxonomy (NCBI): domain Bacteria; kingdom Bacillati; phylum Actinomycetota; class Actinomycetes; order Micrococcales; family Micrococcaceae; genus Paenarthrobacter; species Paenarthrobacter aurescens. Next base: position 2,487,905 of record NZ_CP157456.1, on the reverse strand, counting down.
TCCGGCCGGCCACCTCTGGGCCGGGCACATGTTGCCTTGACCATCGACAACGCGGACAACGCGCTGCCCATCGAATACAGCGAAGTGACCATCTCCCGGACCCTGTTCCGTACAGGGGGCTCGGAATACGCCATCAATGGGGCGCCGTGCCGGCTCTTGGACATCCAGGAACTTCTCTCCGATTCCGGCCTGGGCCGGGAGATGCACGTCATCGTTGGACAGGGCCAACTGGACCGCGTGCTCCACGCCACCCCGGAGGACCGCCGGGGCTTCATTGAAGAAGCCGCAGGAATCCTCAAGCACCGCCGCCGCAAGGAAAAGACGGTCCGAAAACTCGAAGCCATGCAGGCCAATCTTGCCCGGCTCGGTGACCTCACGGCGGAGATACGGCGGCAACTGACCCCCTTGGGCAAGCAGGCAGAGATCGCCCGCCGCGCCCAGACAGTCCAGTTCGACGTCCGGGATGCCCGCGCCCGCCTCCTGGCAGATGACCTCGTTCAACTGACCACCACTCTGGAAAAGGACGTTGCCGACGAAGCTGCCCTCAAGGAACGCCGTCAAGTAGTTGAAGCAGGGCTTGGCACCGGCAGGCGACGCCAGGCTGTACTGGAGCAGCAAGCCGCCGAGGCCACGCCACGACTGAACGCGGCACGTGATCACTGGTATCAGCTCTCGGCAACCCGGGAACGGCTCCGTTCACTCGGATCCCTGGCCACCGAACGCAGAAGGCTCCTGGGTTCGGCCGAGGCTGCCCCGGATACCGGACGCGACCCCGAACAACTTGAACGCCAGGCTGCCAGGGTCCGGGAAGAACAGGCCGCCCTTGAACACGACATCCTGGCCAAGCAGGCAGCGCTCCTGGAAGCCACCGTGGCGAAGGACTCGGCCGAAGCGCTCGCAGCTGCCGAGGACAAGCGCCTGACGGCCATGTTGCGCGCAGCTGCCGACCGCCGCGAGGGCCTGGCCAGATTGGCAGGCCAAGTGGCTGCGGCCAGATCCCGGGCTGAGGCTGCCGAGGCCGAACGGGGCCGCCTCAGGGAGTCCCTGGCTGCTGGTGATGAACGTCGCCGTAAAGCCCAAAGCGAGTTCACTGCCCTCGAGTCACAAGTAGCCGGCGTTGAGGATGGTGAGGAAAGCCTCGACGCTGATTATGAGAGTGCGAACGACGTCCTTGACGCAGTCCTCGCGGAAATCGAGGAGCTGAAAGCTTCCGAGCGCGAAGCAGTCCGGGAACGGGACGCCCTGACGGCCCGCCGCGACGCCCTTCAGCTGGGGCTCAACCGCAAGGACGGCTCGGGGAGTCTTTTAACGGCCGAGGGCGTCCTCGGGCCTGTGTCCGCATTGCTGAGCATCGAGCCTGGATACGAGGCCGCCATAGCTGCCGCCCTGGGGAGTGCCTCGGACGCTTTGGTAGTTGCCGATGCCGGCACCGCTTTCGCAGCGATCCGCCGACTCAAGGAAGACGACGCCGGCCGGGCAGCATTGCTACTGGCCGGATATGACAGCCGTGGCGCTACCCCCGATGCCGCCCTTGAGCTGCCCGCAGGTTCTCAGCAGGCAAGCGAAGTCCTCACAGTTACCGATCCAGCTGCCCAAGGAGTGATCGCGCTCCTGGCCGGAACCGTCGTCGTCGATGACCTGGAAGCTGCAGCCGCCCTCCTTACCCACCACCCTGACCTCACAGCCGTCACCCGCGAGGGAGACATTCTGACCTCCCTGACAATTACGGGAGGTTCGGCAACCGCGCCGTCGCTGCTTGAAGTTCAGGCAGCCGTTGACGACGCCGTTGCCCGGCTTCAGGAGGTCACTGCCCGTCTGGAACGTGGACGCTTCGCCCTGGCCGGTGCCCAAGCGCGCCGCGTCGAAGCACAGGACCGGGCCGACGCCGCGCTGGAGCGTCTGCACGAATCCGATGCCCGCCTTGCCGCTGTAGCTGAACGCCTGGGCAACCTGAACTCGGTTCTCCGCAGTGCCGTTGGCGAAAGCGAGAGGCTTGCTGCGTCCATGGCCAAAGCCGAAGCAAACATCGCAGAAGCCCAACTGGACCTGGAAGTCGCTGCCGAACGCCTTGCCGCGGCCCAGGAAGCTCCGGATGAAGAGCCCTCCACGGATCAGCGGGACGAACTCGCGGCCCTTGCCAGGGCTGCCAGGGCCTCGGAAACCGAGGCCCGGCTCGCGCTGAGGACTTCTGAGGAGCAGTTGGGAGCCATCAGCAACCGGGCTGCATCACTTGAAAGGGCTGCAGCTGCCGAGCGCCGGGCCCGTGAGGAAGCCGCCCGACGTGCGCAGCGGCGGCGTGCGCAGGCCCAGCGCGCGGCGGCGGTTGCCTCCGCCGTGGAGCAAACTCTCCGTTTTATTGACGTTTCGGTGGACGTTGCCGCCTATGAGCGTGACGTCGCCGAACAGCAGCGGGAACAGCTTGAGCAGGAACTTGCCGGAGTCCGCTCCGGCAATGACGCCTTGGCGCGGGAGCTTGCCGAATTGACGGACTCAGTGCACCGCGACGAGATGGCCCGGACACAGCAGCGGCTTCGCATCGAGGCTGCCGAGGCGCGGTCCATTGAAGAGTTGGGTCTGTCCGCCCAGCAGCTCATTGCCGATTACGGCCCCGATCAGCCGGTTCCGTTGCCCGCAGGAGCCACCACGGATAAGTGGGCTGAACTCCGGGCGCCCGTTGATGAAAACGGCGACGCCATTATCCAAGGGATTCCATTCGTCCGGGCTGAGCAGGAGAAGAGGCTGAAGAAAGCCGAACGTGAGCTGGCCGCCCTTGGCAAAGTAAATCCGCTTGCTTTGGAAGAGTTCGCTGCTTTGGAGGAACGGCACCAGTTCCTGAGCTCGCAGCTGGAGGACCTCAAGTCCAGCCGCAAGGACCTGCTGGACATCATCAAGGAAGTGGATAACCGTGTCCAGCAGGTGTTCACGGAGGCCTTTGCTGACACCTCGGCCCAGTTCGACCACGTTTTCGCCAGGCTTTTCCCCGGCGGCGAGGGCCGGTTGGTACTCACTGATCCTGACGACATGCTCACTACGGGCATCGAAGTGGAAGCACGTCCGGCGGGCAAGAAAATCAAGAGGCTCTCGCTGCTCTCCGGCGGGGAACGCTCGCTCACTGCAGTGGCGCTGCTGGTGGCTATCTTTAAAGCCCGGCCTTCGCCCTTCTATGTCATGGATGAAGTGGAAGCGGCATTGGATGACACCAACTTGGGGCGCCTCATCACCATCTTTGAGGAACTGCGTGAGTCCAGCCAGTTGATTGTGATCACCCACCAGAAGCGCACCATGGAAGTGGCAGACGCACTTTACGGAGTGACCATGAGGGGCGATGGCGTGTCAACGGTGATCAGCCAGAGGCTCGGTGCCGGGGCATAGCTTTATGAGAAGGTAGGGGAGTGAACGATTTCCTACCCATAATTCTGTCCATTCTCGCTGCGCTCGTAGTGGTCGGCGGACTCGTGCCGGTACTGATGAAAGCCCGGAAGACCGGCGCCAAGTACCCCGGAACGCGTGACGCAAACGATCCCGTCCAGTCGTCGGCAGCAGGCGGCGGAACCCTTGTGGAGGACCGCCCGGATGCGGTGAAGGCCCCCGCTCCCACCTTCGACGGCACGGTGGAAGATACGGATGTCCCGGACGACGCCGCCGGGCTCGAAACCATTGCCATCGATACTCCTGCGCCGGTGGAAGGCAGGCTCACCCGCCTTCGCGCCCGCTTGATCAAGTCCAACAACATTCTGGGCAAGGGCCTCCTGGCATTGTTGTCCGGCGACAAGATCGACGAAAACGTCTGGGACGAGGTGGAAGAGACCCTCCTGCTGGCCGATCTTGGCACCGAACCCACCATGCAGCTGGTGGATGCTTTGCGTGAGCGCGTCAAGGTGCTGGGCACCCGCAGCCCTGAGGACGTCAAGGCGATGCTCCGTGAGGAACTGATCAAGCTGGTGGATCCAGGCATGGACCGTTCGTTGAACGTCGAGCGTAAGGGTGACCGGCCCGCCGTCGTGCTTGTTGTTGGTGTGAACGGCGTGGGCAAGACCACCACCGTGGGCAAGCTGGCACGTGTGTTGGTAGCCGAAGACAAGGACGTCCTCTTGGGCGCCGCCGATACTTTCCGTGCCGCTGCTGCCGAGCAGCTGGCTACCTGGGGCCAGCGCGTGGGTGTTCCCACCGTTAAGTCCGACATCGACGGCGCCGATCCCGCTTCCGTTGCCTACGAGGCCGTGAAGGCCGGCATCGATCAGGAAGTGGACGTGGTGATGGTGGACACCGCGGGACGCCTGCAGAACAAGACCGGCCTGATGGATGAGCTGGGCAAAGTCAAGCGGGTCATTGAGAAGCTGGCCGAGGTGGACGAGGTCCTGCTGGTCCTCGATGCCACCACGGGACAGAACGGCCTGAACCAGGCCCGCGTGTTCGCGGAGGTAGTGAACATCACCGGCATTGTGCTCACAAAGCTGGATGGAACTGCCAAGGGCGGCATTGTTGTGGCGATCCAAAAGTCACTGGGTGTCCCGGTGAAGCTTATTGGCTTGGGTGAAGGCCCGGACGATCTTGCGCCGTTCGACGCAGAAAGCTTCGTGGACGCACTGCTCAACTAGCGTTGTGGCCGGCGGGGGAGTGCTTCGAAGGTTCCCGCGCCGGCAGCCAGGCCACGGCGGTCAAAAGGAGCACGCCGCCGGTTATGCCGAAGGCCCAGCCATAACCCAAACGGTCAGCCAGCAGCCCCGCCACGATCGGACCAACGATCGCGCCGGTGTCAGCAGCCATTTGGAAGACGGCAAGCACTTTGCCCCCCGAGCGTCCACGGCCGATGACGTCAGCCACCGCAGCCTGTTGCGCCGGGCCCAGCAGGCCGGAGCCGAATCCCGCCACTGCAGAGGCGATGAGGAATCCAGTCAGGTCAGTGGTCAGGCCAATGACTGCTGTGGCTGCGCCGGTGATGACCAGTCCGGGGATCAGCAGTGGCTTACGTCCCCACGCATCCGCGAGGCGCCCACTGAAGGTCAGCGCCAAAGCGTTGCCCACGGCAAAGATCGCCAGCGCCCAAGCCGCTGTCTCCGGTGCCGATTGGAGAACCGCAACGGCGAACAACGGGATAGTGGCCATGCGGACGCCAAACGTCACCCAGCCGTTGCCGAAGCTTGAGAAAATGGCGGCACGGTAAGCAGAGTCGGCCAGGGCTTCCTTGAGGGTCATGGCCGGTGCGGGTGCGGCGTCCTCTGCCGCGGTGCCTTCGCCGCTGAGCAGGGTGCGCACTACCAAGGCTGCCACCAACAGTGCTCCGGCGTAGGCAAGGAAAGGTACCCGGAGGCCGAAGCCTGCCAGCAGCCCTCCCACTACAGGACCCAGCACGCTTCCAATCAGGAATGCCGAGGCGTAGGCGCCGGAGACCCGGCCCCTGCGCTCGGGCGGTGCCAGACGGATGAGCAATCCCATGGCGGCAACAGTGAACATCACCGAGCCTGCCCCGCCCAGACCCCGGAAAATCAGCAGTTGCCAATAGTCCTGCGCGAAGGCACATGCCGCAGTGGACACTGCCACAATCAGCAGCCCGGAGACGTACACGTTCCGTTCGCCGAACCGCCCCATCAGGGCACCACCGGCAGGGGCGAAGACCAGCCGCATGAACGCGAAGATACTCACAATGACAGCGGCAGCGGTAGCGCCAACATCAAAAGTCGTGGCGAATTGCGGCAGAACAGGGGCCACCAAGCCAAAGCCCAGGGCGATCAGGAAGGCCGCGGCCAACATCACCTTGATGTCGCGCGGAAGGGGCGCCTTCTCCGGCCTGATCCTTGGGGCTTTGACGGATCTGGGCGACTGGGTCATACGGTGCTGGTCCTTCATATGGGTTCCGGGTGATGAAACTGGGGATCTTGAGGTGCATGTGGTCAGAAACCGGGTATTTCCTGTGAAGTCCGACGCCTGAAACATATCCGTAACACCGGGGATATGCACCATTTACGTTGGGGAGGTTGTTGTAACGAGCGCGCAATGTAAAACCTGCGCAGGTGAAACACGGCGGCACAAAACTCTTAAGCAGGACGCAAAACGGCGTCAGGACAGCGGTTGAACCGCAGATCTAGCAAGAGAGGAACGTGCACCATGGAACTTACCGCAGGTCACGTATGGGTCATGGTGGCGGCGGCGCTTGTGCTGTTCATGACACCTGGTCTGGCATTTTTCTACGGCGGCATGACACGCGCCAAGGCAGCCCTGAACATGATGATGATGAGCTTCATCTCCATCGGCATCGTGGGCGTTGTCTGGGTGCTGTGGGGCGCTTCGATGAGCTCCGGCGAAGGTTTCATGCAAATCGTGGGTAACCCGTTTGCTGCCTTCGGCCTTGCAGGTGTTGAGACCACACCGGATGCAATGATCAAGATCGGCTACGCAGCCACCTTCGCCATCATTACCGTCGCCCTGATCAGTGGTGCGATCGCCGACCGCGCCAAGTTCGGCGCCTGGAGCATCTTCGTTCCGGTCTGGGTCACGCTGGTCTACTGCCCGCTGGCCTACATGGTCTGGGGTGGCGGCCTCTTCGGTCCGGAAGGCGCCATTGGCAAGGCCCTCGGCCCGGCCATCGACTTTGCCGGTGGCACCGTGGTCCACATCAACGCAGGTGTTGCAGCGTTGGTCCTGGTCCTCATCATCGGCAACCGCCGCGGCTTCGGCAAGGACCCGAACCACCGCCCCCACAACATTCCCTTCGTGATGCTCGGCGCTGCAATCCTCTGGTTCGGCTGGTTCGGCTTCAACGGTGGCGCGGCTACCACTGCAGAACAGGCCGGCCTGATCTGGATCAACACCCTCGCAGCCCCTGCAGCAGCTATGATCGGCTGGCTCATCACCGAACGCATCCGCGACGGACACCCGACCTCCCTCGGCGCAGCATCCGGTGTGGTTGCCGGTTTGGTGGCCATCACCCCGGCCTGCGCAAACGTAGACCCCATTGGTGCCCTGGGCCTGGGCGTAGTTGCCGGTGTCGCCTCTGCCCTGGCAGTAGGCCTGAAGTTCCGTTGGGGCTTTGATGACTCCCTGGACGTTGTTGGCGTCCACCTCGTCTCCGGCATCATTGGCACGGTGGCACTGGGCTTCATCGCCAAGTCCACTGATGGAGTGGGCGGCGGCCTCTTCTACGGCGGCGGCTGGACCCAGATGTGGGCACAGCTCGCAGCAGCCGGTATCGCGATCGCTTTCTCGGCGATCATGACGGCCATCATTGCCTTTGCCATCCACAAGACCATGGGCTTCAGGGTCTCCACCGAGCAGGAAAACGTTGGTGTCGACCTCAGTCTCCACGCTGAGACAGCTTACGAGTTCGGCGTCAACGGCCACGGTGGCAGCTTCCAGCCCCTGCATAACGCAGTGACAGGCAAGTCCGATCCCGCTGCAGCCAAGACCCCCGCAGAAGGCAAGGAGAGTGTCCAGGCATGAAGCTCATCACAGCGATCGTCCGTCCCGAAAAGCTTGAAGCAGTCCGGGAAGGCCTCGAATCATACGGGGTCCAGGGCCTGACGGTCAGCGCGGCAAGTGGCTACGGCCGCCAGCGAGGCTATACCGAGGTGTACCGCGGAGCGGAATACAACGTGGACCTGCTCCCGAAGATCCGCATTGAGGTCCTCGCCACGGACGAGCAGGCAGATGACATCCTTGATGTCCTCATCGCCAGCTCAAACACAGGCCGCGCCGGTGACGGCAAGGTGTGGACCGTGGATGTCTATGAAGCAGTAAGGGTCAGGACCGGAGAGCGCGGCGCAGCCGCAATCTAAGTCCCATGCTCAACAAGAAGCGGGCCGGGTACCACTGAAAGGTACCCGGCCCGCTTGCGCTGTTTGCTCTGGCTTTAGTCCACGACGGCGGTGGGCCAACCCGCCGGGCCTGCGGTGCCGGCGTCGTACTCTTCCAGCGGGACGTCGCCGGATTCCCAAGCCCGGAGGACGGGCTCAATGATCCGCCAGCAGTCCTCGGCAGTATCACCCCGAACGGACAGCAAAGGATCACCGTTCAGGATGCCTTCGAGTACTTCACCATAGGGGAGCATGCCGGCTGCGTTGAGCTGGGCCACCAGACTTGCGCGGTCCAGGCTGAAGATGTCCCCGGGGCCGTTGACGTCGACGTCGAGTTCCAGGACGTCCGGGCCGAATCCGATCCGCAGCTGGTTGGGGGAGTCCACACCGGAAAATCCCTTGGGCAGGTGGGGGACGGGGCGGAAGGTAATCACAGCTTCCTTGCGCCGGCGTCCCATGGCCTTTCCGGAGCGAAGGATGAACGGAACACCCTTCCACCGCCAGTTATCTATCTCCACGCGGACCTCTGCCAGGGTTTCGGTGTTTCGGGAGGGATCTACGCCTTCTTCGGCAACGTAATCCGGTACCGTTCGTTCGCCGAGGGTTCCTGCCGTGTAGCGGGCGCGGCGTGTGGAGTGGGCGTACGGGGCCTTGATGCTGCTGGCCCGCAGAACTGTTGCAACGGCGTCGCGCAGGTCCCGTTCCTCAACGGTGGCCGGGGCGTCCACCGCAAGGAAGGCCATGATGTGCAGGAGATGGCTCTGGACCATATCGCGAAGGGCACCCGCGGTGTCGTAGTACCGTGCCCTGCCCTCAAGGGCCAGGTCCTCATCAAAGATGACTTCCACTTTTTCAATGTGGTCCCGGTTCCACACCGGTTCCAGGAACGTGTTGGCGAAACGAAGTCCCAGGATGTTCAACACCGTGGCTTTACCCAGGAAGTGATCCACGCGGTGGATGCGGTCCTCGGGCACCAGTGCCGCGAGTGTCTTGTTGAGCTCGTGGGCGGATTCGGTTCCCGAGCCGAAGGGCTTTTCCATCACCAGCCGGGTTCCTGGGGGCAGCTGGTCCCGGTGAAGCACTTCGCAGGCCTTCTGGCTGACGTGGGGAGGCAAAGCGAAGTAGATGGCCACTGGCCCCTCCAGTCGGCTCAGCAGCTCGGCCAAAGGGCCGTCAGCGGTGACGTCCACCTGATGGTATTCAGTGGTTGATGCCACGGCGGCCAGATCGGCGCGGCCTGTTGCCTCGGATGCGTTCGATGCTGCAGCGAAGGCCGTGTTGACCCGGTCCTGCCACTGTTCGGGGGACCACGGGTCAGAACCGGCCCCCACCAGACGAAGGCCCGGGGCCCGTCCGGAAGCCAGGAGCCCTGCCAGTCCGGGCAGGAGCAGCCTGCCTGTCAGGTCCCCGGACGCGCCGAGGATGAGCAACGTTTTTACAGTTGTTTTACTGGTCACTGTGCCAGCATGCCATCTTGCAGGTGCGACTTGGTACCCTAGATAGTCGAGTCCCGTAGTCGAATCAGATTTGTTGGCTGAGGCATATTTGCCGGGGCAAGAATGATCAGGACTATGGCGTGCCGCATTGGCCGCCATTCGTAGACCATCGAAAGAAGTGCACGGCGCGTGTTCAATTCACTCTCTGACCGGTTGACAGCAACCTTCAAGAACCTCCGTGGCAAAGGCCGCCTCACCGAGGCTGATGTCGATGCCACCGTTCGTGAGATTCGCCGTGCCTTGCTGGATGCGGACGTTGCAGTATCCGTGGTCCGCGAGTTCACCGGCCGCATCCGCGAACGCGCCTTGGGCGCCGAAGTCTCGGGGGCACTGAACCCGAGCCAACAGATCGTGAAGATCGTCAACGAGGAACTCAAGGAGATCCTCGGTGGCGAAACCCGTCGCATCCGCTTGGCCAAGACGGGCCCCACCATCATCATGCTTGCCGGCCTCCAGGGTGCCGGTAAGACCACCCTTGCCGGCAAGTTGTCCAAGTGGCTCAAATCCCAGGGCCACAGCCCCATGCTGGTGGCCTGTGATCTTCAGCGCCCCAACGCAGTGACCCAGCTCCAGGTTGTGGGACAGCGTGCGGGCGTTCCCGTGTTTGCTCCGCACCCCGGCGCCACGTCAGAGCTGGAGCACCCTGCCGGTGACCCCGTGGCCGTAGCCAAGGCTGGTGTGGAGGAAGCACGTCAGAAGCTGCACGACGTCGTGATTGTTGACACCGCCGGTCGCCTTGGCGTTGACGCCGAGATGATGGATCAGGCCCGCCGTATCCGTCAGGCGATCATTCCCAACGAAGTCCTGTTTGTCATTGACTCCATGATCGGTCAGGACGCCGTCAACACGGCCATGGCATTCGATGAGGGCGTCAACTTCACAGGCATTGTGCTTTCCAAGCTCGACGGCGATGCCCGCGGCGGTGCCGCGCTTTCGGTGGCGTCCGTCACTGGTAAGCCGGTGATGTTTGCCTCTACCGGTGAAGGCCTTGACGACTTCGAGCTCTTCCACCCGGACCGCATGGCTTCGCGCATCCTGGACATGGGTGACGTCCTCACCCTGATCGAACAGGCTGAGAAGGCATGGGACAAGGACGAAGCTGCCCGGATGGCGAAGAAATTCGCTGACCAGGAAGACTTCACCCTGGACGACTTCCTCGCCCAGATGCAGCAGATCCGCAACATGGGCTCCATGAAGAAGATGCTCATGATGATGCCGGGTGCGCAAAACATCCGCCAGCAGCTGGAGAACTTCGACGAAAAAGAGATCGACCGCGTCGAGGCAATCGTCCGCTCCATGACTCCGCACGAGCGCGTTGCCCCCAAGATCATCAATGGCTCACGCCGCGCCCGTATTGCCAAGGGTTCCGGCGTGCATGTGTCCGAGGTCAATGGCCTGCTGGAGCGGTTTGCCCAAGCGCAGAAGATGATGAAGAAGCTCGCACAGGGCGGCGGCATGCCGGGTATGCCCGGGATGCCTGGGCTCGGAGGCCCCGGCGGTGGACGCAAGAACGGGAAGAACGCCCCGAAGAAGAAGGCTCGCTCAGGCAACCCTGCCAAGGCAGCCCAGGAGCTGCGTGATGCCGAAGCCAAGCGGGCAAACGCTGCCTCGGCAGCCCCTACCGGAGCGGCTTTTGGTCAGGGTGCAGCAGACTTCGATCCGTCATCGCTGAATCTTCCCAAGGGCTTTGACAAGTTCCTCGGAAAGTAAATATTGCGTCCTAAGGAGCCGGGCCTCCCGGCTCCTTAGGATGTCAGAGCCGTGGAATAGGCTGAATCAATGCATAAGCAGCGCGTAGTTTTCGTCCACGGCCTGGGCAGTTTCGGTGCTGCGGCCTGGCCGAAGCAGCATGGCATGGCCCTTGCTTATGACGCCCTCTTCCTTCGGCGGCACGGCTTTGACGCCGTCGCCGAACCAACGGAATCCAATGTGGCGGCGGACGTTGCCATAGTGATCAATGCCTTGGCCGACTCCGGTGGAGGTCACGTCGTTGCCCATGAACAAGGTGCAATTTCGGCCATGCTGGCTGCCATCGAACGCCCCGAGCTGGTGCATTCGCTCACGTTGGTGGAGCCCGCCTGTTTGTCCCTGACGGCTGAGCTCCCGGCCACGGCTTCCCACCGGGCCCTCATGGAACCGTTGTTCGACGCCCGCACGCAACTCAACGACGCCGATTACCAGCGTGAATATTTCCGCCGGGCGTTCTCTGCTGAAACGGGTGGGCTGGACACCGCCGAAGCCCGGCGTTCCGCCCGTAGGCTCCGGCTCCAGGCACCGCCATGGGAGGCGCCGCTCCAGATTGTTCCAGGGGTCCCCACCCTGGTCCTCACCGGCGGGTGGGAACCCCTCTACGAGGAAATTGCGGGCTACCTCCAGGAAACCGGTGCCCTCCGCCGCGTGGCAGCGGGCGGACACCGGCCCCAGGATTCCGTTGACGGCGATCAAGCTATTCGTTCGTTCATCGCCGATGTTGGCCGGGCGATGTCAGTTCAGGCCTCCTGAACTGCTGCCCTGGTTTGCGGGGACCTGAAGCTCGGGCAGGTACACCTTTCCCCCTGAGGCCAGGAACTCCTGGCTCTTCTCGCGCATCCCGTTATACATTCCTGCGATTGCAGCCTGGGAGTCTGCCGAACCGTATTCGTCGCGGATGTCCTGGCTGATGCGCATCGAACAGAACTTAGGTCCGCACATGGAGCAGAAATGGGCGGTTTTTGCGGGTTCTGCCGGCAGTGTCTCGTCGTGGAACGCTTCTGCGGTGACAGGGTCCAGGGACAAAGCGAACTGGTCCCTCCAGCGGAACTCGAACCGCGCCTTGGACAGCGCATCATCACGTTCGTGAGCTCCCGGGTGCCCCTTGGCGAGGTCAGCCGCGTGCGCCGCGATTTTGTACGTGATGACGCCAGTCTTGACGTCGTCCTTGTTGGGGAGACCCAAGTGCTCCTTAGGGGTCACGTAACAGAGCATCGCCGTACCGTAGCGTGCAATCTCCGTAGCACCGATGGCCGAGGTGATGTGGTCATAGCCAGGCGCGACGTCAGTAACCAGCGGACCCAAGGTGTAGAACGGCGCACCCTTGCACAGTTCCTGCTGGCGCTCAACATTCTCCCGCACAAGATGGAACGGAATGTGGCCGGGGCCTTCCACCATGACCTGGACGTCGAATTCCCACGCCCGCTGTGTCAACTCCGCGAGCGTATCCAACTCGGCAAACTGCGCGGCGTCGTTGGCGTCCGCAACGGAACCAGGACGCAGCCCGTCGCCCAAGGAGAACGCGACATCGTACTGGGCAAAGATTTCGCACAGCTCGTCAAAGTGTGTGTAGAGGAAGTTCTCCTGGTGGTGAGCAAGGCACCAACCGGCCATGATGGAACCGCCGCGGGATACGATTCCCGTGACCCTGTTGGCGGTCAACGGCACGTACCTGAGCAGAACGCCTGCATGGATGGTCATGTAGTCCACGCCCTGCTCGCATTGTTCGATCACGGTATCGCGGAAGATCTCCCACGTCAGCTGGTTGGCTTCGCCGTTCACCTTCTCCAGCGCCTGGTATATGGGGACTGTTCCGATGGGAACGGGCGAGTTGCGGATGATCCACTCACGCGTGGTGTGGATGTCATCTCCCGTGGAGAGATCCATCACTGTGTCAGCACCCCACTGCGCCGCCCACTGCAGTTTGTCCACTTCTTCGGCTATTGAACTGGTGACTGCCGAGTTGCCGATGTTCGCGTTGATCTTGACCAGGAATGCCTTGCCGATGATCATCGGCTCTGATTCGGGGTGGTTGATGTTGTTCGGGATAATCGCCCTTCCCGCGGCGACTTCGCTGCGGACAAGTTCAACATCGCAGCCCTCCCTCAATGCCACGAACTGCATCTCCGGTGTCACGATGCCTTGTTTCGCGTAGTGCATTTGCGTGACGGTCTTACCGTCGACGGCGCGGCGCGGCACCGGCTGCGCGCCTTTCCACTCCGCTGAAGCTGCTCCTCGCCGAACTGCGGATTTACCGTCATCGAGCAGGTTCCGTTCGCGCCCCGAATACGCCTCAGTGTCTGCACGGGCTTCAATCCATGGGGTACGGAACGGCTCCAGACCCACCACGGGATCGCTGCCCGGGCCGGCTGTCCGGTAAACCTGTAGAGGCGGGTTGGCTAGACCATTGGGAGAAGACTCCAACGCGATCTCCGTAACGGGAACCCGAATGCCATGCTCGGGATCTTCCAACCAGGCCAGCGAGTGGGACTTCAACGACTGCGTGACGGCCTGATTTTGGCCCGCGTTCTTCCCGTTTTGGGCCGCGTTCGTCCCGTTTTGGGCAGGGCTGTGCTGTGTTTCTGTGGTGCTCAAGGGAATACTCACTTCCTTCGCCGGCATTACCCGGACAGGTTCAACGGTCGCAGACTGCATCAGTCCGATCTCAGCCCCTGCAGGGGCCCCCGTGTGGTCGTAGACGAAGCTACCACAGCTCTGAACAGCGGCCCAGTCACATGCCGGCAGCGGGCTGTGTCGCGCTGCCCCGCTACGCTTTTACCATGGCCGACATCATCGAATTCATTGGACCTGTGCTCGTCTCGGCGACCGAGGAGCGCCAGGGGATGTGGTCCGTGGATGGAGTTCTGACCTTCCAGCGCCCCACGGTCATGCCGGACGTTGTGTTGGAGGGGTGGGTTCTGCCTGGTTTGGTGGATGCTCACTGCCACATCGGACTAGGGGCAGGCGGAGCGGTTGATGAGCAAACCACCCTGGCTCAGGCCCAAGCGGACCGCGACGCCGGAACGCTGCTGATCCGCGATTGCGGATCGCCCAGCGACACGCGCTGGGTCCAACAGCGGTCTGATCTGCCCCGACTCATCCGTTCAGGCCGGCATATTGCCAGGAGCCGGCGCTACCTCCGCGGTCTGGGCCACGAGATTGAACCGGAGCAGCTGGTGGAGACCGTCCGAAAGGAAGCCCGGGACGGTGATGGCTGGGTAAAACTGGTGGGCGACTGGATAGATCGTGGCGTCGGAGACCTCGCCGCATCGTTTCCGGCAAAGACCGTGAGGGACGCCATCGCGGCCGCGCATGATGAAGGTGCCAGGGTTACGGCTCATTGCTTCGCCGAGGACACCATCGATCACATGCTCGATGCCAACATTGATTGTATTGAGCACGCCACCGGCCTCCTGCCCAGGCATCTGCCCCGTTTGGTGGAGCAGTCAGTCCCAATAGTTCCCACACTTGTCAACATCGCCACCTTCCCGGACATAGCCGCGCAGGCAGCGCCGAAGTTTCCGCAGTACGCGGATCACATGCTCCGGCTCTGGAATCGTCGTCATGAGCGCGTGGGGGAGGCGTTCGAGGCCGGGGTCACCATCTATGCGGGGACCGACGCGGGAAGCGTCATTAAACACGGCAGGATTGCGGACGAAATGATGGAACTGCACGACGCCGGCCTGCCGCCTGCCGCTGTCCTGGAGGCCGCCGCGTGGGGTGCCCGGGCATGGTTGGGAGCCGAGGGCATCAGCGAGGGCGCCCGGGCCGACGTCGTGTTGTGCAGTGACGACCCTCGACGCCGCCTGGCCACGGTCACTGACCTTAAACACATAGTCCTTGGAGGACATGTCGTCCGTTAGGAATAAATTGAAGCTTCAAGTAATTTATAAAGGTAGAAGGATGCCGATTCGCGGCCACCTCAGAACCGGGAGCTTCACATGACCATTTCAACCAGTCAGGATCTTCTGCCTGCCGAACTCACCATGGGCACCGTCATGCTCAAGGTTGGCGACATGAAGGTCATGAGCGACTACTACCAGCGCGCCCTGGGCCTGAAGGTGGTTGCCGAGCAGGATGGTGGGCTGTATCTGGGGCGAGTCGGCAAGCCGGTGGTTCACCTTGCTCCGGCGGCGGGACTGCAGATTCCAGGGCGGGGCGAGGCCGGCTTGTTTCACACGGCCATCCTGTTCGAGGACCAGCCTTCATTGGCCGCCACCATTGCCACTGCCGCAGAGTATGAACCCCGCGCTTTTGCGGGGAGCGCCGACCACCTGGTCAGTGAAGCCTTCTACTTCACAGACCCCGAAGGCAACGGCATTGAGCTCTACTATGACAAGCCGCGTGAGCTTTGGCAGTGGGACGGCAAAAACGTGGTGATGGACAATGTGGCATTGCCACCGCAGCGCTTTCTCCAGCAGCACCTGAGTGAAGCTGCCGTGACAGGGCAGCACGAAGCCGCCGCCGGGATCGGGCATGTCCACCTGCAAGTGGGTGATGTGGAGACTGCGCAGAAGTTCTACGTCCAAACGCTCGGCTTCGAGCGCACCGCAGGCTGGCACGGGCAGGCACTGTTCGTTTCCGCTGGCGGCTATCACCATCACATGGCCATGAACGTCTGGAACAGCCGTGGGGCAGGTCCGCGAAAAGACACTCTTGGCCTGGGCGAGGTGCTCATTGAGGTGCCGGGAAGTGACCACGTGGCAGCGCTGGCTGATCGTCTCAAGGTTGCCGGTGTGCCAAATCATCACACCGGAGCCGAGCTTCACTTTGAGGATCCTTGGCGGAACAAACTGCGGGTTGCCGTCCGCTAGGCCTTGTCCGCCGAATTGCCTGTGCGCCCGTTGTGCTGCACTAGGCTGGAGGGAGACGGCGCGGAACCACTCGGATTTTCGCGTCGCCGCCCCGTCAGCACGAAGGAATGAGAGTACTTTCCATGGGCTTTGCCGAAATTTTTGTAGCCACCCACGATGAAGCACTCAAGCGGGCCGCGGCCTTGGAGAAGGGTGCCGATGTCACCGGCCCGGCCGTGCGGATTGACGGCATCACCGACTTCGAGGTTGAGCAGTTGGGCGATCTGGCCGGCCAGGCAGTCCATGCCGCAGGCGCTGACTACGAACTTGCCTTGGTGGATGTCACCAGCGATGCACTCCTTGGGGTCCCGGAAGCCATGGTGCGGGCTCTTGCCGAGCTTCTGACCTACGAAAGCGAAGGTGACGCCAACGTTCTGGACGACGTCGCCGCCGCCTGGGCTGCGCAGGATGATATGCCTTTCAACGCTGCGCAATCGCGCCAATACGTCCAGCAGCTCGCTGCCCTTGCAACGGACGTTGAGAAGGCTGACCGTGCAGGGCTCTATGTCTGGTCCAACTAAGGCGCAGAGTACTGCAGAGACGCAGCAGTAACCGGGGGAGTGGGGAAGAACACGCCGCCCCACGCAGCCGAAGTCGTATTTACTCCGGGCATCTGGCACAATAGACAGGTACTCGATCGGTGCGGCCCCTCTCTCCGTGCTCGTGTCTTGTCCTTAGAACCGTCAAGTATGGCCCGCCCCACGGGTGCAGAACGTCGGGTTCAACCTCGTTTCAGAAACAGGAGTGACCACAAAAGTGGCCGTAAAGATTCGCCTTAAGCGCTTCGGTAAGATGCGCGCACCGTACTACCGCATCGTCGTCATGGATGCCCGCGCCAAGCGCGATGGCCGTGCCATTGAAGAGATCGGCAAGTACCACCCCACCGAAGAGCCGTCGTACATCGAGGTCGCTTCCGAGCGCGCCCAGTACTGGCTTTCAGTTGGTGCCCAGCCCACCGAGCAGGTTGCCGCGATCCTCAAGATCACCGGTGACTGGCAGAAGTTCAAGGGCCTGCCGGGCCAGGAAGGCACCCTGAAGACCAAAGCTCCGAAGGAAGCCTTCGTAGCCCCGGAGAAGGGTTCCGTTATCATCCCGGAAGCCATCACCAAGAAGGCCAAGAAGGACGAAGCCGAAGCTCCGGCCGAGGCTGAAGCAGAGACCACCGAGGCTGAGTAAGTTGCTGGCAGAAGCGCTCGAGCACTTGGTCCGTGGGATCGTTGACAGCCCTGAGGATGTCAAGGTCAGTGCCAAGAACAATCGCCGCGGGGAATCCCTCGAGGTGCGTGTTCACCAGGAGGACCTCGGACGGGTGATCGGCCGTCAGGGACGCACCGCACGCGCATTGCGCACAGTGGTTGCAGCTTTGGCTGGTGGCGAGCAGGTCAGGGTCGACGTCGTCGACACCGACCGTCGCCGGTAACGCGCTCAGCACTACTTGTCTTAGATCCGGCCCCTTCACCGAATATGGTGGAGGGGCCGGATTGCTTTATCCCCCATTTCATCACCGTGGCTGCCCGGCGGCGCGGTACATAAGAATTCAGAGGAATCCATGCAGCTCCAGGTGGCCCGGATCGGCAAACCGCACGGTATTCGCGGCGAGGTAACGGTGCAGGTACTCACCGACGCGCCTTCCGAGCGATTCGTCGCTGGAACCGAGTTTGTGGTGGAGCCGGCTTCGGCCGGCCCGCTGACCATCCGCAGTGCCCGGTGGAACAAGGACATCCTCCTGCTGGGCTTCGAGGAAATCGCGGACCGTAACGCCGCCGAGGTCATCCGGGGGGCGAAGCTCTTCATCGAAACCGAGGAACTCGACGACGAAGACGACGACGAAGGCTGGTACGAGCACGAGCTGGTGGGCCTGGAGGCCCGGGTTGGTTCGCAGGTAGTGGGCACAGTGGCCGCGCTCACAACCTTGCCCGTCCAGGACCTCCTGACAGTCAAGGCTCCCGACGGCAAGGAAATCCTCGTTCCCTTCGTTGAAGAAATCGTTCCGGAGGTCAACGTCGAGGATGGCTACATCCTTATCACTCCGCCGTCGGGCCTCTTCGAGATCAACGACGAGAACCCCAAGGAGCCCAAGGATGGTGCCGGGGATGATGCCTGAATGAGGATCGATGTTGTCAGTATCTTTCCTGAGTACCTCGCTCCGCTGGAGCTATCACTCATAGGCAAGGCCCGCCAGGACGGATTGCTGGAGCTGAACGTCCACGATCTGCGCTCCTTCACCACGGACAGGCACCGGACGGTTGATGACACGCCCTATGGTGGCGGTGCCGGAATGGTCATGAAACCCGAGCCGTGGGCTCAGGCGCTGGAATCAGTTGCCGGAGCAGGCATGGACTCCAAGCCGGTGCTGATTGTGCCGTCGCCGGCAGGGGAAAAATTCAATCAGGCCTTGGCTTATGAGCTGGCCGAAGAACAACAACTCGTTTTCGCGTGCGGCCGCTACGAAGGCATTGACGAACGCGTGATCGATTGGGCTCAGGATCATTTCACGGTCCGGCCCGTCAGCCTTGGTGATTACGTTCTCAACGGCGGCGAGGTTGCGGTGCTGGCCATGGTCGAAGCGATCGGGCGCCTCCTTCCAGGTGTGGTGGGCAACCCGGAGTCCCTGGTTGAAGAGTCCCACTCGGATGGTCTCCTGGAATATCCCGTGTACACCAAGCCTTCAGCGTGGCGTGATCATGACGTCCCGCCCGTCCTTCTGAGCGGTAACCACGGAAAAATCGCACAATGGCGGCGCCACGAGCAGTTCCGTCGGACAGCTGAGCGCAGGCCGGATCTGATGGAAGGCCTCGACGCCGGCGTCTTGAGTCGTGCGGACCGTCAGGCCCTCGCGGACCTGGGCTACGACGTCGTTGATGGCCGCCTGCGGGCCAAGCGTGACGGCAAGGACAACAACTAAGTCCGCTTCCCGCCGTCGTAAAGTGGGCAAAGTCCGGGCAGTTGGCCGGATGGTGGCGACTATGGCAGAATTAACCCTTGTGTCTGCTGGGCTGACACCTGCCACAGGGGGAGATCAGCCAACAGTCGGACAACCCGGCAATGCCAATCAGTGGCAGAGCCGGACACTAAGAAACTTCGGCGGAGATTTCCGGTAGGCCTTTGTGCCCCGGGCTTGTCTGCCGTAACCCAAAGTGAATGACCTGTGGCGTTCACCAGGAGTGGATTAATGCATATCCTCGATGTCGTAGATGCAGCTTCGCTGCGTAATGATGTTCCCGAGTTCCGCGCGGGCGATACCCTCAAGGTTCACGTCAACATCATCGAAGGCAAGAACTCCCGTGTCCAGGTATTCCAGGGCTTCGTCCTGGGCCGCCAGGGTGACGGCGTTCGCGAAACCTTCACCGTCCGTAAGGTCTCCTTCGGTGTCGGCGTAGAGCGTACCTTCCCGGTACACTCCCCGATCATCGACAAGATCGAGGTCGTCACCAAGGGTGACGTCCGCCGCGCCAAGCTTTACTACATGCGTGCACTGCGCGGTAAGGCTGCGAAGATCAAGGAAAAGCGCGACTTCGCCAAGTAGGTCTTTCGACTTACGTAACGGGTCCAGGATTCGTGCCCGGTTGTTCCGGAGCAATCCGCAACGCAACAGGGATACGAGTCATGGACACATCAGAACGCCAGCCCCGGAAACAGGGCTGGCGTTTTGTTTTACTCGCCCTGGTGCTGGCCGTGGCCATCAGCGGCCTGGTCCGTTCCTTGTGGCTTGACGTCTATTACATTCCTTCCGAGTCCATGGAACCCCTCCTTGAAGAAGGAGACCGGATACTGGTCTCGCGCGTGGCGTTCAACTCCGAGCCGATACGCCGCGGGGATGTTGTGGTCTTCGACGGCCGCGGTTCCTTCGCTCCTCTGAGCAGTGGGCAGGGGCCCTTCGTCGATGCAGTGTCAGCGGCGAGCCAGTGGTTCGGGCTTACCGGCAGCGACACCACCTACGTCAAGCGGGTCATCGGGGTGGCGGGAGACCACATCCAGTGCTGTGATGCCGCAGGAAACCTCACGGTCAACGGTCAGGTTCTTGAGGAACCCTATCTGTATCCGGGGGATGAACCGAGCAAGCAGAAATTCGACGTCGTAGTCCCTCAGGGCCGCCTTTGGCTCATGGGGGACCACCGTTCGCGTTCTGCTGATTCGCGGGGCCTTTTGGGTGCCCCGGGCGGTGGCATGGTTCCCGTTGATCGCGTTATAGGCCAACCGGTCCGGATTGTCTGGCCACTTGATAGATTTGCAGAGATGCCTCGCTCAGCGCAGGCCGAAACACCACCGAAGAACGGACAGTAAATGCCGGACAAAGCTCCAGAGAACCCCGAGCGGTACGACGACGACGCCCGGCTCTCGGATGGAACGGCAAGTGCCGCCGGCGTGGCTGAACCTGGCCCGAATGAGGGCTCACCGTCCGAAGGCGGTTCACATGCAGCCGAAAAGCCCCGTAAGAACCCGGTCCTCGTCTGGGTCAAGGAGATCGTCACGGTAGTGGCGATTGCTCTGGTGCTGTCCTTCCTGCTCAAGACTTTCCTGTTCAGGGCGTTCTACATCCCCTCCGAGTCCATGGAAAGCACGCTGGACGTCAACGATCGCATCTTCATCAACCTCCTGGTACCGGGGCCATTCGACCTCGCACGCGGGGACGTTGTGGTCTTCAAGGATGCCCAAGCCTGGTTGCCCCCGGTGGCGGCGAAGCCGGCCGGACCTATGGACTGGGTGGGCGATGGCCTGGAGTTCGTTGGCCTGGCTCCTGATAACAATGATCAGCACCTGGTCAAGCGCGTCATAGGCCTTCCGGGGGACAGGGTCTCCTGTTGCGACGCTGAGGGTCGGCTGTCCATTAACGGGGTGCCAGTGAATGAAACCTACATCAACCCGGCCGAGGTGCCGCAGCCGAAGACCTTCGATATTGTTGTTCCGGAAGGAAAAGTGTGGGTGATGGGCGACAACCGCAACCACTCCGAAGACTCCCGGATGCACCAGGAAGTCAACGGGGGTTTCATCAACATTGAAGATGTTGAAGGCAAAGCCACCGTCATTGCCTGGCCGATCAACCGCTGGACCATCCTGGATAACTACCAGGATGTTTTCCGCGATGTCCCTGACGGTACCCCGGCCAACTAGAGCACTGGCAGACTGAGCATAGGGCAAAATACATGGCATCTACGGCTACCGGTTCCAAGGGCAAGGTCCCTGCCAGGACTTCGGCGAGGTCAAAAGCTGGATCCACTGCAAAGGCCAAGAGCCCGGTGGGTGTCCCTACCCTTGAGATAGAACGATCCTTCTTGTCCTCCGGGGTGCGCTTCCTTGCCGGAGTGGATGAGGTGGGGCGGGGCGCCCTTGCGGGGCCGGTCAGCGTTGGGATTGCTGTGGTGGACCTTGAAGAGCACGGTCTGCTGGCAGAGGTTAAGGACAGCAAGCTCCTCAAGCCCGAGGACCGGGACAGACTTGAACCTTTGGTTCGCGAGTGGGCTGTTGCCTCCGCGGTAGGGCACGCCTCTTCCCGGGAAATTGATGACATCGGCATCATCGCCGCCCTCCGTTTGGCTGGCACCCGTGCTTGGCTGGAGATCCTTGCCGGTGGCATCACACCGGACGTTGTACTGCTGGATGGCAGCCACAATTGGTTGTCACCTGATGTTCAGGCCTCACTCTTCGACTCCCCGGACCTTGGTCCGTGGTGTGAGGCTCCTGTGCATACCAGGATCAAGGCGGATATGAGTTGCCTGAGTGTTGCTGCTGCCAGTGTTCTGGCCAAAGTTGCCCGGGACCGGATCATGGTGGACCTGCATTCTGAAGTTCCCTCTTACGGGTGGAACGTCAACAAGGGGTACGCTACCGCTGCACACCGGGATGTGATCCGGTTGCAAGGACCCAGCGTCCATCACCGGACCAGCTGGAACCTCACAGGCCCTGAAGAAGTTGGCATAATTCCTTCCTGACCCACGCTGTCACCCCATGTGGCGCGGGCGGCCCGGCTGATAGTGCAAGATGGAACTATGAGCGCTGAGGACCTTGAGAACTATGAAACCGACATGGAGCTTCAGCTCTACCGCGAGTACCGGGATGTTGTCGGTCTGTTCAGCTACGTAGTTGAAACCGAGCGGCGTTTCTACTTGGCCAATCATGTGGACCTGCAAGCCCGCAGCGCGGACGGCGAAGTCTACTTTGACCTCACCTTGCAGGATGCGTGGGTCTGGGACGTCTATCGCTCCGCCCGCTTCGTCAAGAATGTACGGGTCATCACGTTCAAGGACGTCAACGTCGAAGAACTGCCGCGTAGCGAGGACCTGGCTTTGCCGAAGGACGGCGGACTTGGGGACTTGGGAGATCTGGGCAACTAACGCCTGCCTTTCCCGCTTCAGTATTCCTCCACACCGGTGACTTTTTCGGTTTTACCCACATAGCGCAGTGACCCCCTGCCGCCTCACCCCGCCAGCCTGAAAGCTGGTGTTTGGAGGTGGTGGTCATGAGAGCAAAAGACCTGCTTGGCCGTAACGGCGAAGCACTGGCGGCTGATTTCCTGGAGAACCAGGGAATGAGGATCGTGGATCGCAATTGGCGGTGCCGTGACGGTGAGATCGACATCGTTGCGATCGAGGGCAACACGCTTGTTGTTGCCGAAGTGAAGACCCGGAAGAGCCTGGATTACGGTCATCCTTTTGAGGCCGTGGGCGCAACCAAGCTCGCCCGTCTATATCGGCTCTCTTCCTTGTGGTGCAGGGAACATGATCTGAAGGCGCTGCGACGACGGATTGATGTTGTGTCCGTAATTGACAGCGGCTTCGGTGAGCCGTTTCTGGAGCATTTGCGCGGTGTTCTCTGATGGGGGTCGGCCGCAGCTACTGCGTCGCCCTGGTGGGGCTCAACGGGTACATCGTGGAGGTCGAAGCGGACATCGGTCAAACCCTTCCCAACTTCATCATCCTGGGATTGCCGGATGCAGCTTTGAACGAGGCCAAGGAGCGCATCCGCTCCGCCGCCCAAAACTCCGGAATTCCCCTGAGCAGGCGTAAGATCACGGCCAACCTGATTCCAGCATCACTTCCCAAACGAGGCTCCGGGTTTGATCTGGCCATCACTATGGCCGTGCTGCATGCGGCCGGAGACATCCGTGAAATCGGCGGAAGTGTATTCATTGCTGAGCTTGGGCTGGACGGAAGATTAAGGCCTGTACGCGGCATCCTTCCTGCCGTGATGGCGGCCGTTCAGGCCGGCTACCCGGACATTGTGGTGGCTGATGCCAACGTTACGGAAGCATCGCTGGTCCCGGGTGCGAAGGTCCGCGGCTACAAGACACTTGCCCGGCTCGCCTTCGATTTCGGCGCGGATCCCAAAGAGCTCGCTCTGGATTACAACCCCGTTGACGTCGATGTCTACAGCGATGATGCGGATATTGCGCCGCTGATGCCCGATCTCTGTGACGTGTCCGGGCAGGGCGAGGCCCGCCGTGCCTTGGAAGTGGCCGCCGCCGGAGGACACCACATGTTGTTGACGGGGCCACCGGGAGCCGGCAAAACGATGTTGGCAGAGCGTTTGCCGGGCCTGCTCCCGGACCTGGCCGGCACAGCGGCCATGGAGGTGACCGCCATTCACTCGTTGGCAGCTGTCCAGTCATCGGCGCTGACGCTCATCCGCAGGCCTCCCTTTGAGAATCCCCACCACAGTGCCACCTCTGCTGCCATCATCGGCGGAGGCTCGGGACTTCCCAGGCCCGGTGCCGCTTCGCGTGCACATCGTGGTGTCTTGTTCCTGGATGAGGCTCCCGAGTATGAACGCCGGGTATTGGATGCCCTGAGGCAACCGCTGGAAAGCGGAGAGCTGGTCATACACCGTTCAGCCGGCACTGCGGCATATCCGGCCCGGTTTCAGCTGGTGCTGGCCGCGAATCCCTGCCCGTGCGGGAAAGCGTCCGGGAAAGGCATGGACTGTACGTGCACTGCCATGATGCGCCGAAGGTACTTCGGTCGGATCTCCGGGCCGCTCCTGGACCGCGTGGATATTCAATTGCAGGTTGAGCGCGTGTCTTTGGCTGACTTTGGCCAGGCCGGCAAGGAAGAAGACACACTCACGGTAGCTGCGCGGGTGATGGCGGCCAGGGAGCGGCAACATGAGCGCCTAGCGGACATGGGCCTGGAGACCAATTCGCAGGTGCCCGGGCGTACCTTGCGGGGTGAGTTGCGGCTCGCTCCAGGGACTACCCGGATTCTGGACACTGCACTGGAGCGAGGCACCCTTACTGCGCGTGGCTACGATCGGGTCCTTCGGCTGGCATGGACGCTGGCAGACCTGGCGCACAGTGATACACCGGACATCGATCACATTGGCCAGGCTTTGGGTCTGCGCCAAGCCGCGGCTGCGACATGAGTACTAGAGACACGAAGGGATTCACAGCCATGGCTGGATTGGGGAAGCAGGATAAGGAACGAATTGCCAGAGCAGCACTGGCCCGGCTGATGGAGCCGCAGGACTCCGTGGGCTTGGCGTTGGTGCGGGCTTTGGGCGCCGTGGATGCTTTGGGCGTGGCAACTGGGGAGTTGGGAGCAGGGCCAAATCTGGAGCGTGAGATCTCTGCAGTGCTGGTTGACGGGGGAGGGGCATCGTCCTGGGCCGGGCTCCCTGCGAGCGTTCGTCGCTGGGCACCCCGCGTCAGGGACCTCGCACCTGACAGAGACCTGGAAACCATGACCAGGCTGGGAGGGCGATTGATCATCCCTGGTGATGCACTGTGGCCGGAGCAATTGGAAGCCCTTGGCCTGCAGGAGCCGCTGTGCTTGTGGTGGCGTGGACGGGAACAACCTCTGCCCGGTTCCGGACATTCGATCGCCCTTGTTGGGTCGAGGGACAGCACCAACTACGGCGCGTCCGTCACGGGCGACCTCGCATATGGCCTGGCGCAGCGAGGATTCACCGTGGTTTCCGGCGGAGCTTACGGCATTGACGCCCATGCCCACAGAGGAGCCCTGAGCGGTGGGGTTGCCAGCGTGCCCACTATCGCCGTCATGGCAGGAGGCGTGGATCGCTTCTACCCATCAGGCAACGAAGACCTCCTGCGGGCAGTAGCCACGCAAGGTGCTGTCATCTCCGAGGTTCCGCCAGGCTCCGCTCCCACCCGATACAGATTCCTGCAAAGAAACAGGATTATTGCGGCGTTGGCTTCAGTGACGGTGGTTGTAGAAGCCCGATGGCGATCCGGAGCACTCAACACCGCTCATCATGCTGAAAGCATTGGAAGAGTGGTTGCGGCGGTACCGGGTTCCATTCACAGCGCCAACTCGGCGGGCTGCCACAGGCTCCTTAGGGACGGCGGAGCTGTGTGCGTCACCGACGTCGGGGAGATTGCAGAACTTGCCGGCGGGATAGGTGAACGCCTCAGCGAGGACAGGGACACCGGCGCTGCCGTGCACGATGGACTGTCCCTGGAGGACCTGATTCTTCTCGACGCTTTGCCGCTTCGATCCGCAAGTTCAGTGGAGAAGCTGACGGTGGTGGCTGGGTTGAGTGCAGACGCTGTGCGTGCCGGCTTGGGCCGGTTGGGTCTGCTTGGTTTAGCCAGCTCCGAACGGGGTGCCTGGAAACGAAGCAAAACTTCCTAGCCCGGTAACGGAAGCATGTTGGTACACCGGGTTTGCGCCGGAGGCTGGCACAGTAGGAAGGGTGAACGGACAACCATTACCAGCACCGCTGCAAAGTGCTGTCGAGGGCTTTCGGCGTTACTTGGAAGGCGAACGGGCCAGGTCTGCTCACACAGTCCGTGCTTACCTGGCCGACGTCGAGAGTCTTCTCGGTTTCGCCGTGGCAGAGGGTGTCCAGGAGTTGGGGCAACTGCAGTTGGGCTCATTGCGGCGCTGGCTTGGAGCGCAAAGCGAGTCCGGCATGGCACGGGCCACACTGGCGCGCCGGGCCGCAACTGCCCGCTCCTTCACCGGTTGGGCGCTTCGGGAGGAACTCATCGGCACTGACCCGGCAGTCCGACTGCAGGCGCCCAAGCGGGACAAGTCCCTGCCGGGGGTCCTTCAGCAGCAGCAGATTGCCCGGATGGTGGACGATCTGAACACCGCCGCCGCTGACGGAGGGCCAATGGCATTGCGTAACAGGGCAATGGTGGAACTTCTATATGCCACCGGCATCCGCGTCGGTGAACTGGCCGGGCTGGACATCGATGACCTTGATCCTGATCGGCGTACGCTGCGGGTAGTGGGTAAAGGCAACAAGGAACGGACAGTCCCGTTCGGTGTTCCGGCTGCTGTGGCGGTTGATGACTGGCTGAGGCGAGGCAGGCCGGCGGTAGTAACAGCTGCAAGCGGGCCGGCGTTGTTCCTGGGGGTGCGTGGCAACCGGGTTGATCCGCGCCAAGTACGTGCTGTGGTCAACAAGCTGCTCCAGGCGTTGGGTGATACCTCGGCCACGGGGCCGCACGCGCTCCGGCACAGCGCGGCCACCCACTTGTTGGACGGGGGAGCGGACCTTCGCGCTGTGCAGGAAATTCTTGGGCACAGCAGCCTTGCTACTACGCAGATCTATACCCACGTCTCTGTGGACCGTCTCCGCAAGAGCTACCAGCAGGCGCACCCGAGGGCCTGAGGTGTGCCCCGGGCTGCCCACTGGCGGAAACGGGCAGCGTACGGCAAAATGAAAGCACCACGGGGAAACCTTCAATTTACGGTTGAGGGTTAAATCTGTGCCAGTATCGTCTGTAACGCTCACATTCATTGTGTGCACCTAAAACTACATAGCCTGTCAGGCCCCTTGAACTCCAAGGCATCCGGCAGCAACAGCAAACATCCAGGCAGAGGTCGTTGGGGAAGACGTACCTACAGCTATGGAGGATGGAATGTCTGTTGCAACAACCCGCGGTGTCTTGTTTGTGCACTCGGCCCCTACGGCACTTTGCCCGCACGTTGAGTGGGCCATTGGATCGGTCGTGGATAAGCGAACCGATCTTGAATGGACCCCGCAACCGGCCGCGCCGGGAATGTTCCGGGCAGAGCTCTCGTGGACCGGCGCTCCCGGTACGGGGGCCCAATTGGCGTCTGCTCTGAGGGGCTGGGCGCACTTGCGTTACGAGGTAACCGAAGAACCCAGCCAGGGCGTGGACGGGGCGCGTTGGTCCCACACCCCGGAGTTGGGTATTTTCCATGCCGTCACTGATGTGCACGGCAACATCATGGTGACCGAGGATCGCATCCGCTACGCCTATGAGTCCGGTGCCGGAGACCCTTCCGCTGTCTATCACGAGCTCTCGTTGGCTTTGGGCGAGGCCTGGGATGAAGAACTGGAGCCCTTCCGCCACGCAGCCGAAGGTGCTCCGGTGCGCTGGTTGCACCAGGTGGGCTAGCAGCAAGCCACTGACACTGACTCAAAAAGCGTCTCCCATAGCAATGAGAAGGGCCCCACCAGGAGGTGGGGCCCTTCTCATGTCCCGTTGGGACGGAAATGGGAAACTCAGACGTTCCGTACTGCGATGACGGCGTTGTGGCCGCCGAAGCCGAAGGAGTTACTCAAAGCCACGATGTCTCCTGCGGGGAGATCGCGAACGGAAGTCACGACGTCGAGGGGGATCTCCGGATCCTGGTTTTCGAGGTTAATGGTGACCGGCGCTTTGCGTTCGTAGACGGCCAGCACGGTCAGTACGGCTTCAACAGCACCTGAAGCACCCAGGAGGTGGCCCATCTGCGACTTGGTGGCGGAGACCGCCACGTTGTCCACGTGCGTCCCCAGGGCGGCGCGCAGGGCCGTGTACTCGGGCTTGTCACCCACGGGAGTGGAGGTGGCGTGTGCGTTGACGTGAACGACGTCCTCAGCCTGGATCCGGCCATCGAACATGGCTGCCTTGAGCGCACGGGTGGCACCCAGGCCCTCGGGGTCCGGTGCTGTGATGTGATAGGCATCGGCAGTCACCGAGGTACCGGCGAGTTCGGCGTAAATGCGCGCCCCACGGGCAATGGCGTGTTCCTCGGCCTCAAGGACCAAAGCACCGGCGCCTTCGCCCATGACAAAGCCATCACGGTCACGGTCGTACGGGCGGGAAGCACGTTCGGGTTCGTCGTTGCGGCGGGACAAGGCCTGCATGGAGGAGAATGCGGCCAGAGGCATAGGGTGAATGGCGGCTTCAGCTCCACCGCACACCACGACGTCGGCCTTGCCGGAACGGATCAGGTCCAGGCCCAAGTGGAGGGCTTCGGTGCCTGACGCGCAGGCCGAAACGGGAGTGTGTGCTCCGGCGCGGGCTCCAAGGTCCAGGCTGACCGCTGCTGCCACACCGTTGGGCATAAGCATGGGCACAGTCATGGGCAGAACCCTGCGGGGTCCCTTATCCCTGAGCGTGTCCCACGCATCAAGGAGAGTCCAGACGCCACCGATGCCGGTGGCAAACGCCACGGCGAGCCGGTCGTGGTCAATCTCTTCAATCCCCGAGTCAGACCATGCCTCGCGGGCTGCGATGACACCAAACTGCGTGGAGGGGTCCATGCGCTTAGCCTCAACGCGGCTCAGGACCTCCAGTGCCGGCGTCGAGGCCCGGGCAGCAAAGTGGACGGGGAGGTCGTACTTGGCCACCCACTCGTCGCCCAGCGTGCGGGCGCCGGAGACCCCTTTCAGCGCGTTCTGCCACATTGTGGGTACGTCGCCGCCGATGGGAGTGGTGGCCCCCAGACCGGTTATGACTACTTTGCGTGCCATGCGATCACTCTCTGTCGGATAGCCGTCCCGCATGCGCGGTACACAGGGGGAGGCAAGAAAATCTATGGGTGTTACTGCGGCTGTGCCGGGCTCAAGGATAGGAATCCCGGCCCGGCACAGCGTGTGTCAGGACTAGGCCTGTGCGTTGGCGATGAAGCTGACGGCGTCGCCGACGGTCTTGAGGTTCTTGACCTCTTCGTCCGGAATGCGAACGCCGAACTTCTCTTCAGCGTTGACCACGATGGTCATCATGGAAATGGAGTCGATGTCCAGGTCCTCGGTGAAGGACTTGTCCAGCTCCACGGCTTCGGTGGCGAGGCCGGTTTCTTCGTTGACGATTTCAGCCAGGCCGGCCAGGATCTCTTCGTTGCTAGCCATTGTTGGCTCCTTTTCTTGTTGGACCGGCTATTACCGGAAAGGGGGCAAACCGCGGGTTGCGGCTTGGGTTTGTAAGTCGTATTCAGTTGGCTGTTGGTAGCCGGGAGGGGGCCCGGGCTACGGCAGAACCACTACCTGGGCGCCGAAGACAAGTCCGGCGCCGAACCCGATCTGCAGGGCCAGGCCGCCGCTGAGCTCAGGGTTCTCCTGAAGCAAGCGGTGTGTTGCCAGGGGGATGGATGCCGCTGACGTGTTTCCGGCTTGGGCGATGTCGCGGCCGATGACAACAGATTCGGGAAGCTTGAGCTTCTTGACCATCTCGTCGATGATGCGCATGTTGGCCTGGTGGGGAACGAAAGCAGCGAGGTCGCTCGCTTCGATGCCCGCGGCATCCAGTGCCTGCTGGGCTACCTTTGCCATTTCCCAGACGGCCCAACGGAACACTGTCTGCCCGTCCTGCCGAAGCGTGGGCCACACATCCTGGGTTGCCGACAGAATGGCGGGATCGTCAATTTCGTCGGAGTGCCGTGCGGATTCGCCCAGCTTCTTGACGTCCTCGAGGGAGTGGGTCATGCCGATTGCGTCCCACTTGCTGCCATCCGAGCCCCACACCGAGGGGCCGATGCCGGGAGTGTCGGACGGGCCAACCACAACGGCACCTGCGCCGTCGCCGAGAAGGAAGGAGATGGTGCGCTCGTGGTTGTCGATGACGTCGGAGAGCTTCTCCGCACCGACTACCAGGACGTACTGGGCTGCACCGGAACGGACCAGGGCGTCAGCCTGTGCCACGCCGTAGCAGTACCCTGCACAGGCGGCCGAGATGTCGAAGGCGGGTGCCGGCGTCGCGCCCAAACGGTCAGTGAGTGCAGCAGCAGCCGACGGCGTCGCGTACGGGTGCGTCACGGTGGACACGATCACGGCGCCCAGTTGGGAGGCCTCGATCCCGGCTTGCTTGAGAGCTTCGCGTGCAGCACCTTCTGCCATGTCGATCACGCTGACGTCAGCAGCAGCGCGGTGACGGGTGATGATCCCGGTACGCTGGCGGATCCATTCGTCCGAGGAGTCGATCCACTGGCAGACGTCTTCGTTGGTGACAATGACGTCCGGGCGGTAGGCGCCGATGCCCAGGATGCGGGCATTCTCGTTGACAACGGCCTTGTTCAACACCGGAGTGCTCATGCCTGTCCCTCCAGTTCTGCGAAGAGCGCGAGGGCCGCGGACAGGTCATCCGGGGTTTTGACGGCAACAGTTTTAACACCCGGCATGCCGCGCTTGGCGAGCCCTGCCAAGGTGCCGGCGGGTGCAAGTTCAATGAGGCCGGTGACGCCGCGCTCAACCAGCGTCTCCATGCACAGATCCCAGCGAACGGGACGGGAGACCTGCGCGATCAGGCTTTCCACCGCGGCAGTACCTGTGGTTATTTCCTTGCCGTCGAAGTTGGACAACAGCGGAACAGCCGGGTTCTGCGGTGCCAAGGACGGCTTGAGAGCTTCGAGGGCGCTGACAGCCGGTGCCATGTGCGAAGTGTGGAAGGCGCCGGCGACCTTCAGCGGGATGACACGCGCTTTAGCCGGCGGGTTTTCCGCCAAGGCCTTGAGCTGCTCGAACGTTCCGGCGGCCACTGTCTGTCCGGCCCCGTTGACGTTGGCCGGAGTGGCGCCGGTGGCCTCAATGGCAGCCAGGACCTCCGCGGGATCTCCGCCAACAACTGCGCTCATGCCCGTGGGTGTCACAGCAGCTGCTGCGGCCATGCTGTTGGCGCGCTCCCGGACGAAGGTCATGGCCTCGGACTCGGTGAGGACACCGGCAAGGGCAGAAGCTGTGATTTCACCAACGGAATGCCCGGCAAGGATGACGGGAAGGGTGCTGAGTTCCACATCAAACAAGGACTTGGCAGCAACCAGGCCGGCAGCGACGATCAGGGGCTGCGCTACGGCAGTGTCCTTGATGGTCTCTTCATCCGATGTGGTTCCGTGGGCCTTGAGGTCGATGCCTGCGATTTCGCTCAGGGCGGCCAATTGGCCTTCGACGGAGGGGAGTTCCAGCCAAGGGGCTAAAAATCCAGGGGTCTGGGAGCCCTGTCCAGGGCAGACGATTGCAAGCACGTATCCAGCTTTCCAAATTGCCACGTGATCCACTGGTGTTTTGGTACACCAAGCTCACTGGGTCAGTTTGTAGGAAGTCTACAACGGTTCAGTTCTGCGAACGTGACGCGTGACGTTCGGTAGCGGCTTTTGGTTGGGCTGAAAGACGGCCCACCACCAAGGCCGTTTGGAGCACAAATGCCTCCCTGGGAAGGAGTGGATCCCACCCTGTCACGTCACAAACACGCTTCAAACGGTAGCGCACCGTGTTGGCATGGACGAACAGTTCACGCGCCGTGGCCTCCAGTGAGTGGCCGAGTTCCAAGTATGTCCCCAAGGTCTCCACGAGCCCATTCGAAGCGGCCAGGAGTGGTCTGTAAATGTTCTTGATCAGTGACCTTCGGGCGGCGTCATCACCGGAAACTACGCGCTCAGGAAGGAGGTCGTCGGCGGCCACCGGTCGCGGGGCGGAGGGCCAGGCACGGGCTGCGGTGAGCCCGGCGAACGCTGCCTGGGCAGAGCCGCTCGCTTCCAGCAGGGAGCTTGCTTCCGGGCCGTAAACTACGGCTCCGGGGGCGAAAAGCTCACTGAGCTTGACGTAGGCGGTATCGCGGTCCTGCACACCTCCAAGGATCAGGATGAGCCGGTCACCTTGAATTCCCACCAGCGCGTCCTCTGAGAAGCGCCCGGCGGTGCGGCGTAGCTCGCTGACGTAGCTGGCGCTGGGCTCAGAGGGCGAATTCCCCACCATTACAGTGAACCGCTCCTGCGCTTTCCAGCCCAGTGCAGCGATCCGGGACCTCAAAGCATCAGTGTTTTCACCTCGTAGAATCGCATCTACGATCAACGCCTCCAGGCGCGTGTCCCACGATCCACGGGATTCGGCGGCCCGCGCGTAAACGTCGGCAGCGGCGAACGCCACTTCCCGCGAATAGCGCAGGACGGCTTCGCGGAGTGATGGTTGGTCCGATTCCGGCGCGATGACCGGTACCTGGTCCTCCACAACCTCCACAACGATCCGGATCAGTTGCAGGGCCTTCTGCAGGCTGATGGAGCGGGTCAGCTCAGTAGGGGCGTTGCCGAAGACGTCGGTGAGGATCCACGACGGCGAACTTGGGCGTTCGTACCACGTCACAAAGGCAGCAATGCCGTTCTGGGCTACAAGGCCCAAGGCAGAGCGTTCATCGGAGCTTAGGCGCCCATACCAGGGCAGTGATTTCTCCAGTTGCCGCATGGTGCTGGTGGAGAGTTGACCCACGTTGGCCCGCAGTTGCCGGAGGGTTTCGGCCTTTTCAGGTGACAATGCTTGCGGCGCTGCCTTGCGCTTGGTGGTGGTTTTGCTCGGCTCTGCCATGGAACGAGCATACGGCCCATCCCGGACAAGCTCCATTTGTGAGAAGGCTACAACTGATGTTGTTGCTGGTCACGTCGCGGCCAAGCATGCCGCAGCCCGGTTCCAGCATGCCCTCGCACGGTTTAACGCCCGACGGCGGCCCTCACTTTTGGAGTGAAAGCCGCCGTCGGGTTTATTGCTGGCGTTGCGGGAGTCAGCCCACCATCTGTCAGGCGTCGCCGCCTGCTCCGCCGGTGGTGCCGGCGTTGACATCCAGGAGCCGGTACTTCTCGATTGCCTTTTCCAGCGCACCTGCTTCAACTTCTCCCTTGGCGGCGAGGAGTTGGAGGGTTTTGGCGACGATGGAGTGGGTGTCGTTTTTGAAGTAGCGGCGTGCGGCTTGGCGGGTGTCGGAGAAGCCGAAGCCGTCTGCTCCGAGGGATGCGAAGTCGTTGGGGATGAATTGGCGGATTTGGTCGGGGACGGCTTTCATGTAGTCCGAGACGGCGATGACGGGTCCGGTGGTGCCTGCGAGTTGTTCGGTGATGAACGGGGTGCGGGCGGGTTGGCCGGGGTTGAGGAAGGCGTGTTCTTCGGCGGCGAGTCCGTCGCGTCGGAGTTCGTTCCAGGAGGTCACGGAGAAGACGGTGGCGGCGACGTTCCAGTCTTCGGCCAGGATCCGGGCGGCTTCGAGTGCCCAGGGCACGGAGACGCCGGAGGCGAGGATGTTCGCGGTGGGCCGGTTACCGTCTGTGTTCCCGGTTTGCGGGGCTTCTGCGAGTTTGTAGATGCCTTTGAGGAGCCCGTTGATGTCGAGGTTTTCCGGTTCCGCGGGTTGGGTGATGGGTTCGTTGTAGACGGTGAGGTAGTACATCACGTTGTTGTCCGTGTTGTCTGCTGTTGCGTCGGGGTTTTCGCCGTACATTTCTTCGAGGCCGTGGCGGATGATGTGGCCGATTTCGTAGCCGTAGGCGGGGTCGTAGGTTTTCACGGCGGGGTTGGTGGAGGCCAGGATGGGGGAGTGCCCGTCGGCGTGTTGGAGTCCTTCGCCGGTGAGGGTGGTCCGTCCTGCGGTGGCGCCGATGATGAACCCGCGGGTCATTTGGTCTGCTGCGGCCCAGAACGAGTCCCCGGTGCGTTGGAAGCCGAACATGGAGTAGAACACGTAGATCGGGACCAGGGGTTCGCCGTGGGTGGCGTAGGCGGTTCCGGCGGCGGTGAACGCTGCGACGGCGCCGGCTTCGTTGATGCCGGGGTGGATCAGTTGGCCGGCGGGTGATTCTTTGTAGGCCAGGACGAGGTCGCGGTCCACGGAGAGGTAGTTCTGGCCTTTGGGGTTGTAGATTTTCGCGGTGGGGAAGAACGCGTCCATCCCGAAGGTCCGGGATTCGTCCGGGACCACGGGCACGAACCGGGCACCGAAGTTCTTGTCCCGCATGAGGTCTTTGAGGAGCCTCACGAAGGCCATGGTGGTGGCTGCTTGTTGTTTCCCGGATCCGCGTTTGGCTACCTCGTAGGACTTCGCCTCGGGCAGGGTCACGGGGGTGTGGGTGCGGCGCCGTTCGGGCACGAACCCGCCGAGCTCGGCGCGGCGTTCCATGAGGTATTTGATTTCCGGGGCGTCCATGCCGGGGTGGTAGTACGGGGGACGGTACAGGTCAGCGTCGAGCTGGTCATCGCTGATGGGGATCCGGAGGTGGTCACGGAAGGCTTTGAGGTCTTCCATGGTCAGTTTCTTCATCTGGTGGGTCGCGTTGCGGCCCTCGAAGTGCGGTCCCAGGCCGTAGCCCTTGACGGTTTTGGCCAGGATGACGGTGGGTTTGCCCTTGAACTCGGTCGCTGCCTTATAGGCGGCGTAGACCTTGCGGTAGTCGTGGCCGCCGCGTTTGAGGCCCCAGATCTGCTCGTCGTCCAGGTCCGCGACCATGTCTTTGGTCTGCGGGGATTTACCGAAGAAGTGTTCACGGACGAACCCGCCGGACTCGGCCTTGTAGGTTTGGTAGTCACCATCGGGGGTTTCGTTCATGATTTTCACCAACGCCCCGTCCTTGTCCGCTTCCAGGAGCGAGTCCCACTCACGGCCCCAGACGACCTTGATCACGTTCCAGCCCGCACCGCGGAAGAACGCCTCGAGTTCCTGCATGATCTTGCCGTTGCCGCGGACCGGTCCGTCCAGGCGCTGGAGGTTGCAGTTGATCACGAAGTTCAGGTTGTCCAGGTTCTCGTTCGCGGCGAGCTGGAGCAGGCCACGGGACTCGGGCTCGTCCATTTCCCCGTCGCCCAGGAACGCCCAGACCTGCTGATCACTGGTGTCCTTGATGCCACGGTTCTGCAGGTACCGGTTGGACTGGGCCTGATAGATCGCGTTCATCGGGCCGATACCCATCGACACCGTGGGGAATTCCCAGAAATCAGGCATCAGCCGCGGGTGCGGGTACGAGGACAGGGCGTGGCCTTCCTTGGACTTTTCCTGACGGAACCCGTCCAGATCCTCCTCGGTCAGGCGGCCTTCCATGAACGCCCTGGCGTACATGCCCGGTGAAGCGTGGCCCTGGAAAAACACCTGGTCCCCGCCCGAAGGGTGGTCCTTGCCGCGGAAGAAGTGGTTGAACCCCACCTCGTACAACGTCGCAGCACCGGCATAGGTGGAAATATGCCCGCCCACACCAATATCGGACCGCTGCGCACGGTGGACCATCACCGCAGCGTTCCACCGCATATACGCCCGGTACCGGCGCTCGAACTCCTCGTTCCCCGGGAACTGCGCTTCCTGGTCCACCGGGATCGTGTTCACATAATCAGTGGTCGTCACCATTGGCACACCCACCGACCTCGCACCGGCACGCTGCAACAACGAACGCATAATGTACTGGGCACGCTCGGTACCCTGCTCCGCGATCAACGCATCAAGGGACTCAATCCACTCCGCGGTCTCTTCCGGATCACGATCAGGCAGCTGGGCAGTCAACCCGCTGAGGATGTGTGAGGTCTCTTCTCCTGCAGCCACGTCCAACCTTCCTTTTGGCGCATGCATCGGCGCCTCAAGTCCGGCAGGGTATCTGCCCGTCGTGAATGCGTCGTGTGCGACATCTCTGTTCAACAGCCCGGTCGGATGCGCCGGGCAGGTCTTGTGAGCGTTTGGCTGTCCATGAAACTTCTCGGGGCGATCGCCCTGCAGCCATAACGCTCATGGCCACTCTAGCTTTCGCGGCGTCGGGATGCGTAGCC
This sequence comes from Paenarthrobacter aurescens, assembly GCF_041549525.1. Classification (NCBI taxonomy): domain Bacteria; kingdom Bacillati; phylum Actinomycetota; class Actinomycetes; order Micrococcales; family Micrococcaceae; genus Paenarthrobacter; species Paenarthrobacter aurescens. The sequence continues at coordinate 2,452,325 of NZ_CP157456.1, read as the reverse complement.
GTGGGGCCCGAGGCGCGTTGTATGTCACATCCCTGTGGCCTCCGTGACGCAAAGCACGCAATCCTCGTGGCGGCGAAACACCGTGTGGAATGCGGAATATGGCCGCTGGCTGGGACAATAGCTTGAAGCACGCGCCCAAAGGGTGTTGGCTGTTAGTAATGGAAGTCACTGCAAAAGGAGGAAACGTGAGCGAGGCCGACGCCGCCACATCGGTAAATGTGGCGGAAAGAATGGGTTTCAAAGATGGGGATCTGATTCAGGAACGCGGCTACGACGACGACGTCGATTTCGACTTGCGTGACGACATCGAGGATGTCACTGGTTCCGAGTTGTTGGATGAAGATGATCATGACGTCGTGGATGCTGTTGTTTTCTGGTGGCGGGACGGCGACGGTGACCTTGTTGATGCCCTCATGGATTCGCTTACCAACCTGAAGGAAGGCGGAGTTGTTTGGGTGCTGACCCCAAAGTCAGGACGTGACAACTACGTATCTCCGGCAGACATCCAGGATGCCGCACCCACCTCGGGGCTCCACCTGACCACCTCGGCAGGTGTTTCAAAGGACTGGAGCGCCACGCGTTTGGTGCCCAAGAAGAACAAGTGACCGAAGTCCAGCAGGCACCTGCCTCCGTGCATGTTCCCCAAGTTGGGCAGCTCGCACCGGATTTTGAACTGCTGAATCAATACGGCGAGCCTGTTCGCTTGACCGATTTCCGGGGCCGCAACGTTGTTGTCGTGTTCTTTCCCTTTGCCTTCTCCGGCATCTGTACTGGAGAGCTCTGTGAGATTCGCGACAACATCGCTGCCTTTGAGGATTCAGATGCCACGGTATTGGCCATTTCCGTAGACAGTAAGTTCGCCCAGCGGGCCTACGCAGAGCACGAGCATTTCGGCTTTGACCTGCTGGCAGATTTTTGGCCACACGGGGCGGTAGCAAGAACCTACGGTGTTTTTGACGAAGCCAGTGGCATGGCATTGAGAGGGACCTTCATCATCGATGCCGCCGGAATCGTCCGCTATGTGGTGGTCAATCCTCGCGGTCAAGCAAGGGATTTGGCTGCATACCGCCAGGCGTTGTCATCCTTGGCAGAGCTGTAGCAATGAGCCGCCATAGCCCCGGCGTGGGTATGACTGGATTCGCCAGCATGGAGCCCTCGCCGGTGGCGGAGCTGAACCCCAAGGAACTCGAAGAACTCAAGAGAGCTTCGGACCTGCTTGGGGGTAGGCGCCTGGCCGTCCTCACAGGTGCAGGGTTGAGTACCGATTCCGGTATCCCTGACTACCGTGGCCCAGGCTCTGCGCCCCGGAACCCCATGACCTTCCAGGAGTTCATTGGGAGTGAGGCTAACCGCAGGCGCTACTGGGCGCGGAATCATATTGGTTGGTCCCACCTCAGGCATGCCGATCCTAATGCCGGCCATGCGGCTGTCGCTCTCCTGGAGCGTCGCGGCTTGCTGACAGGACTCATTACACAAAACGTGGACAGGCTGCATGAGGATGCCGGAAGCATCAATGTGGTGGATCTGCACGGGCGCTATGACCAGGTGGTGTGCCTTGACAACGGACATACCTTCAGCAGGCGCTTGATTGCCGCGATTCTTGAAGAAATCAATCCGGGTTTCCTGGAAGCCGCTGTGGAGTCCGGAGTGGTGGAAGTGGCCCCGGACGCTGATGCCACGGTGGAGGATTCTGAGCTCATCACGTCATTCGTGATGGCTGTCTGCCCCATTTGCGGCGGAACGCTAAAGCCGGACTTTGTCTACTTCGGCGAAAACGTCCCCAAAGATCGTGTTGCCCGGGCATACGAGATGGTGGATAACGCCGATGCTCTCCTGGTGGCGGGATCCTCGCTGACGGTGCAGAGTGGATTGCGCTTTGTGCGCCACTCAGCCAAAGCAGGGAAGCCGGTGGTCATCATCAACCGCGGAACTACCCGTGGGGATGAGTTTGCACAGCTGAAACTGGAGCTCGGAGTCAGCGGTGCTTTGGACTATCTTGCACGCACTTTGCCGGATCTTCCCGGGGCTTCTGAGCCGATTGGTGTTTCAGGCGGTTGATCATGTAGAGTCATTGTTCGTTGGTTGAAGCGCTGAGGAAGTTGCGAAGCGTGGAAGCCGAAGTTTGGGTCTTTAGCTCAGCTGGTAGAGCGCCACGTTTACACCGTGGATGTCATCGGTTCGATCCCGGTAGGACCCACCAAACAAAACCCCGTCATTCAAGTTGTGGGACTTGGAAGGCGGGGTTTTTTGTGTGCTCGTTTCCCGTCTGTGATTCTCATTTCCGTCCTTGGCTCTTTATTGTCAGAGCTACCCCCTACGGTTCTCTCCATGGAGCACGTAGATATCCCCACGGTTGAGCAGGGCGCCCCGGCAGTAGTAGTCAGGGGAGGCCGCGAATGGCGCATGGTGGTGGAACCTGTCCGCTGGTTTGAGCGGGTTGCCTGGTGGGAGGTATCCCGCCGCATGCCTCGCGGGCAGGGCCGGGTTGATGTTGAAGTCTGGCAGGTTCAGGTTCGCTTGGGAAACAATCCGGCATCAGTCATTCTCACGTGGGAGCTGGTGCGGGACGGGTCCGGGGGAGGTTGGTTCATCCGGGGCGAGGAACTTGCCGCGGCGTAGCCGGTGACCGTTAAATGGATGAGCTCTCCACCACGACTATTGGGGGATGCCGCGGTGGAGAGCTCGAAGATGAATATACAGAGAACTTTTGGGTTTGAAAAGTGCGGCGCACGCGAGTGGTGAAGCGCCGAAGACTGGCGCCCCGCTTCGCCATGCGGATTCCACTATGATGAGTACTGTTCAGCAGATTGAACACTCGAATTGCGATGTTGAAGGAGAATCATGGCCGATTCCCGCTCTCCCCGTTCTGAAGGGCTGGGTGCCTCATCGCCGGCGCCCGCCGTCACCCGTGCAGCCGCAGTGCTGGAGGCGCTTGCGGAGTCGCCGTCGGGCCGTTTGACGCTGAGCGATCTTTCCCGGGAGCTTGGCATTCCCAAGTCCTCTACCTCCAATCTCTTGTTGGCGCTGGAAGAAGCACGCCTCATCACCCGGCAAGGGGCGGATTTTGCTTTGGGTAGAAAGCTCGTTGAGCTCGGTGCTGCATATCTGAGCCGGCTCGATGAAGTTCAGGAGTTTTATAAGTACTGCGAACAGGCGCCAACCCTCTCCGGAGAAACCGTACGGATCGCGATGCTCGACGGCGACCACGTCATCTACCTGGCGCGATACGAGGGCCATCCTGCTGTCCGGCTGACGTCAAATATCGGTGACAAAATGCCGGTCTCTCTCTGCAGCGTGGGCAAGGCCCTCATCGCCCAGCTGCACGATCACGACATCGACTCGATGTTCCCTGACGGCATGGAGCTCCCGGTCATGACTCCCAACTCCCTGAAAACTGCTGAAGAACTCAAGGCGCAGATTTCCGCCATCCGTCAGCAGGGGTATGCCTTCGAGGATGAAGAGTCCACGGTGGGCGTGGTGTGCCTGGCTGTGCCGGTCCCCACTCACGGTGCTCACGGGCCAAGCCTGGGCCTGTCTGTGACTGCACTGAAGGCAACTTATTCGGAGGAGCAGGGGGCGCTCATGGTCAAAGAACTCAAGGAATTGGCGCGCTCCCTTGGCAACCCCATGGGCTGAGTCAAGGTCCACAAAGAAATAAATCTGATTTCAACCTTGGCAGTGCGTTCAACAAGCTGTACGCTGTTCATCATAGTGATCTTGGCGGTGATGCCATCACTATCTCGCTGGGCCAACGGGGGCCCGGGGTGATTTTGAGGGAGTGCTTGTGATAACTCGTGCAAATGAAAAGCTCGCAGCCGAGGCTGACGACGCTGTAGTTGAGCCGGAACAGCTCCGCAGGGCTACGCTGGCCAGCTCTGTAGGTTCCGCGCTGGAGTACTACGACTTCTACATTTACGGCCTTGCGTCAGCGCTGATCTTCGGCCCGCTGTTCTTTTCCCCACTGGGCCCGGATGGTGCCCTGATCGCTTCGTTCGCCACTTACGGCGTTGGCTTCGCTGCACGTCCGTTTGGCGGTTTGATCTTCGGCTACATCGGGGACAGGTTCGGCAGGAAGATGGTGCTTATCTTGACCATCGCTTTGATGGGCACAGCGAGCTTTGCCATCGGCCTGCTTCCCACCTTCGAACAGGCTGGAATGCTCGGCGCTGTCCTGCTGGTTACATTGCGCATCATCCAAGGACTGGGAGCAGGGGCGGAGCAGGCAGGGGCAACTACGCTGATTTCGGAAGTTGCTCCTCGTCGCCGTCGCGGTTTCTATGCTTCACTGCCATTCGTCGGAATACAGTTGGGAACGCTCCTCGGCGCTGGAACCTTTGCACTCATTGCGCTGGCTGATAAATCTGTACTTCAGGGCTGGTTGTGGCGCGTACCCTTCCTGGCCAGCTTCATCCTGATCGCAGTGGCCATCTTCATTCGCCTCAAGCTCAAGGAAACCCCGGCCTTCCAGGAGCTGGAGAAGCACAAGAATGTGGTCAAGAACCCGATTGGTGCGCTCTGGAAGCACTCCAAGAAGAACGTGCTTATTGGCATCGGCCTCCGCATGGGAGAGAACGGTAACTCTTCCATCTACTCGGCATTGCTCGTCTCTTTCATGAGCATGCCGGCAGGTGTCTTTGCCGGCAACAACTCCATTGGGCCTGTCGGATTGCTGATTGCGGCCGGGTTCGCCGCAGTCCTGGTGGTTACGTTCGGTGCGCTGTCTGACAGATTCGGCCGCGTTCCTGTCTACCGTTACGGTGCTCTGTTCCAGGCGATCATCGCCGTCCCTGCTTTCTACCTGGTCACCCTGGGCAACGTCACCTTGGTTTGGATAGTCATGGCGGTAGGCATCGCGATCGGTGTTCAGTCGATGCTCGGTCCGCAATGCCCGCTTCTGCCCGAACTCTTCGGATCGCAGTACCGCTTTACGGGCGTCGCCATGAGCCGCGAGATCTCAGCCGTCCTGGCCGGTGGTCTGGCGCCTCTGCTGGGTGCGCTCATGCTGGCCGCCACCAATCACTCCTGGCTGGTCCTTGCCATCTATTCGCTGGTGCTGGCGCTGATCTCCTTCGTGACCACGTTCTTCACGCCGGAGACTGCAGGCAGGGATCTGGTGAGCACGGAAGACGCAAAGTAGTTCCCCAACGAACAACCCGGCGCAGTAATACCCGAAAACCAGCAGAAACAGTGCGGCACCCTTCTTATGGAGGGTGCCTTACTGCTTTGTCCGGGACACAGAAATGAGCCCCCGGAGCGTGATGGCAAAACACCCGTGGCAGTGCAGAATTGGTGCAGCGAAAGAGGAGCGTGTCCATGACGGCTACCAAGGGCCTGGCATCACCGGAAAGTCCTGGGCGGCTCCGGGCGGGCGGCCGGGGTACTGCGTTCAGGCCTGAGATTCAGGGCCTGCGTTCACTGGCCGTGCTCATGGTTGTTACGTACCACATCTGGTTCGGCCGGGTTTCGGGTGGGGTGGACGTTTTTCTGCTGATTTCTGCTTTCCTCATGACCTTGCAGTTCGTGAGCCGCTTCGAGGATGCCCGGCCGGTGTCACTGGTGCGGCACTGGCTGCACCTTTTCTGGCGGCTGCTGCCCGCCGTCGTCGTGGTTTTGCTTGGCACGTTGGCGGCCACCTACCTGGTCATTCCCCGCACGCGCTGGATTGAAATAGTCAACCAGGGGTGGGCGTCCCTGTTCTATGTTCAGAACTGGCTGCTTCAGCGGCAGGTGGTCAACTACTATGCGGCGGACCACAGCGTCGCAAGCCCCTTTCAGCACTTCTGGTCCCTGTCCATCCAGGGTCAGGTGTTCATCATGTGGCCGGCCATCTTTGTTGCTGTGGCTTGGCTCTGCAGGCGCTTCGGCTTGCGCTACAGGGCAGTGTTGTTGGGAGTGTTCGGGCTGATTTTTGCCGTTTCCCTGGCGTATTCGATCTACTTCACGGCCGCGCATCAGGAACTGGCCTATTTTGATACCTTTGCCCGGTTGTGGGAATTTGCTTTAGGCACCCTCGTGGCGCTGTTGCTTCCTTATCTTCAACCGGGACGCGGAGTCCGCAGCGTGCTCGGGTGGGCAGGGGTGGCGGCCATGTTGAGTTGTGGCGCCCTCCTTCAGGTGCAGACCGCTTTCCCGGGTTACGTGGCACTATGGCCTACCCTCGCCGCTGTGGCCGTCATCATCGCAGGGCAATCGGGAAGCCGATTCGGCGTGGACCGGGTCCTGTCGTCCAAGGTGTTGGTAGGGCTCGGATCTACCTCATATGCCTTGTATCTGTGGCACTGGCCGCTGCTGGTGGTCACCTTGGTGTGGTTGGACCGGGACCATGCCGATGCTCTGACCGGTGCGTTGATAGTTGGTACCTCACTGCTCTTGGCGTTTCTTACTACCCGGTTTGTGGAGCAGCCGCTGCGTGCATGGCGGTGGCCGGAGGTAAAGCGACGTCGGCTGGCGTTGGCCGTGGCGGTTTGCCTGGCAGTGGCAGCCGCCCCGATGGCTCAGTTTGGCTTCCAGCAGCAGGCTGAGAGGAGCCTTATTGCCAATCAGAGTCCCGATGACAACCCCGGGGCGCGGGCCTTGTTGCCTGGCTATGTGGACCGGGTTGGCAAGGATGCGCGGACATTGCCCACCCCTGAGCAGCTTCCGGAGGATTGGGGAAAACTGGATGGCCCGTGTACCGGCGATCTCCGCCCTGCGGATCCGGTGCTGTTTGCCGAGTGCCAGCAGAATGACGTTGGCGCCGACGCAGCGAAGACAGTCTTTGTGGTGGGTCAGTCCCATTCGTTGCAGTGGCTCGGGGCGATCGGCCCGTTGGCGAAGGAGAACAATTGGAGGGTCCAGGCCATCACATTTGGCGCCTGCCCGTTCATGACCGAAACCGATGAGGTGGGGGACGAATGCAATGCCTTCAACCGGAACGTCCGGGAACACATCCGCATTCATCAGCCCGATGCCGTTTTCCTGGTGGGCACGGCGGCAGTTCCGGACTCGCCGGAGGAGGAACTTACGTGGGGACTTGATGAGCTTCTGGGCGAGATCACGGATCAAGGCGTGGAAGTTATCGCCATGCGGGACAACCCGCGATTCTCCTTCAGCCCCAGTGAGTGTGCCATGGCTTCGGGTGTGGATGATCCGCGCTGCCGCCCGGCCCTGTCCTCGGTTCTGGCTGAGACCAATCCTTTGGATCAGTTGGAGGGCACCTTCACCGGGTTGTCCATCCTGGACATGACGGACCTGATCTGTGACGGCACCTCGTGCCCGGGCATTGTGGGCAACGTCTACGTGTACCTCGACGACAACCACCTCTCGAGCACTTACGTCAGCACAATGACCGGGACCTTGGCCGAGAGGTGGCTGGACGCCACAGGATGGTAGTTGCCGGCCTAATAGAAGTGGACCGGATCAACGAGGTGGGGAAGTTCCCCGCCGGCCAGGAAGGTGCGCAGGTTGCTGCAGAAGCGTTCTGCGATGAGCCTGTTTTCGGCAGTGCTCAAGGCCGAGGTATGGGGTGAGACCAGGACCCGGGGGTGGGCCCACAAGGGGCTGTCCTGGGGGAGCGGTTCCACCGCAAAAACGTCCAGGCAGGCGTAGGAAACCTGGCCGTTGTCCAGCGCCTCCAGCAATGCGTCTTCATCCACCACGGTCCCGCGGCCCACGTTCACGAACACGGTGCCCGGCTTCATGGCGGAGAAAATGTCCTTATTGAACAGCTTTTCTGTGTACAGAGTGCCGGGCAGCGTGTTGACGACGGCGTCGGCATCAGCGAGCAGGCCAGGCAGGCCACCGTTGTCGGTGACCTCGTCGATCCCTTCAATGGCCTCAACGTTGCGCTTGGTACCACTGACCTTCATTCCCAGGGCTCGTGCGATTCGGGCGGTCTCCATGCCGATTTCGCCGAGCCCGGCGATCACTACTCTTGACCCGTTGGCGAGCTTGGTGGGCGTCCTCAGCTCAGGCCAAACCTTGGCAGTTTGGTCTTGCGCCATCTCCGCGCTGCGCTTGAAGCCGTTGAGGATGCCGAAGGCTGAAAACTCCGCCAGCGGCAATGCGTGGACTCCGGCGGACGTTGTGACGCGGAACTTTTGCAGGGTTTCGGTGTCCAGCCCCGAGGCCTTCACCGCGCCACCGGCTCCTGCCGCCATGGCGTGGATCCATTGCAGATGGGGGTTGCTTCCGGCAATACGAGCCAGTCCGGCCGGGCTTTCGTTGGGGAAGCCGTACAGGATCTGGGCCCGGTTCAGCATGTCCCAATAGCGTTCCTCCTGCTCTGGGGTGCGCTTGAATCCAGGATCGCCTGCGTGATCGGCCGGGAAGCGTTCCGGCGGAAGGAGCTCGGGTTCGTAGAGAACTGTCACGGAAGGATCTACGGCGCGGATCAGCTCTACATGCTCGGCTTCGAGGGGTACAGCGATGGCGATGGTAAGTTCATCAGTCGTCATAGTGTTCATCATACTGAATGGCGGCTAGGATATTGAACAGAATTCGCAAGGATGACCACAAAGAAGTGAGGTATCACAGACCATGACCAGCAAAAGCGTGGGCTTTGTCGGCCTGGGACTCATGGGAGCGCCCATGGCAGGAAACATCGCAAAGGCCGGATGGAAAGTGACCGCCTGGAACCGTTCCGCCAACGTCTTTGACCGCCTCGCAGGCGTTCGGCGCGCTGCCAACGTCGCCGAACTGCGGCAAGAAGACATCATCATCTTCATGCTTCCTGATCTGCCCTTCATTGAGGCGGCCGCAGAAGACCTGCTCGAATCATGGCGCGCCGAAGCACCCAAGCCAGGCACCGCCGTCGTCATCATGAGCAGCGTCTCCCCAGCGGCGGTCCAGCAGTTCGGCCAAACAGTCCACCAGGCTTCCCGCGGCAACGCCGTGGTAGTGGACGCGCCGGTCAGCGGTGGCACTGCCGGCGCCCGCAGCGGAACGCTTGCCATTATGGTTGGCGCCACGCAAGGCCAGTTCGACGCCCTCAAGCCGCTTCTTGAAACGATGGGAACCACGGTACGGCGCATGGGACCTTTGGGATCGGGGTCGCTCGCGAAAGCCTGCAACCAGCTCATTGTGGGAACCACGACGGCGGCCCTCGCCGAGGCGGCTGAACTCGCCGAACGCTCAGGCATGGATGTGGAGGCCCTCTACGAGGTTCTCTCAGGAGGACTTGCCGGAAGTCGGGTGCTGGACATCGTTGGTCCAAGGTTGTCAGCAAAGAACTATGAGCCCACCGGGCCGGCGAAGTTCATGCATAAAGACCTGGGCTTCGTGGTGTTTAGCGCTGAAGCCGTTGGTTCCGCCGTGCCCATGGCATCTGCGGCGATCGACCTGTACGCCGAACTCAAGCGCCAAGGACTCGGGGACCAGGACCTCGCCGTCGTCCGCCAAACACTGGCCAACCTCAGTGACGCAATACCGGCAACTGCCACCACCAGCCAACTTGCCAGCAAAGAAGGAATGAACAACTGACTATGAGTGGACTTTTTGATCTGACCGGCAGGGTTGCCTTGGTCACCGGCTCCAGCCGGGGAATTGGCAATGCCTTGGCCAAGGGTCTGGCGGACGCAGGCGCCACAGTGGTGTTGAACGGAATCAGTGCCGAACGCCTGGAAGCTGCCCACCAGGCCATGGTTGTTGATTACCCGCAAGGAAGAGTCCACAGCCGCGCCTTCGATGTCACCGATTCCACGGCCGCCGCTGAGTCAGTGGCCTGGATCGAAGAGAACGTGGGGCCACTGGACATCCTGGTAAACAACGCCGGAATCCAGCACCGTGTGCCCATGCTGGACCTTGATGTTGAGGACTGGGACCGTGTGATCACCACCAACCTGACCAGCGCCTTCCTGGTAGGGCGGGAAGCGGCACGGCACATGATTCCCAGAGGACAGGGCAAGATCATCAATATTTGTTCGGTCCAGACAGACCTGGCCCGGCCCACTCTTGCACCTTATGTTGCGGCAAAGGGCGGGCTCCGGAATCTGACCCGTGCCATGACCGCGGAATGGGCTGCCTCCGGCCTTCAGATCAACGGAATTGCCCCCGGGTACATCCACACCGAAATGACCCAAAACCTGGTGGACGATGCCGACTTCAACTCCTGGATCCTTGGCCGGACCCCCGCCAACCGGTGGGGGACAGTGGCCGATCTTGCCGGGCCTGCTGTATGGCTGGCCTCGCAGGCTTCGAACTTCGTGAACGGCCAAACGATCTTCGTCGACGGCGGAATGACGGTGGTGGTCTGATGAGCGTCATCCTCCCGGCCTCCGGACCTGCAGTAGTAGCCCACGGCAAAGGTAACCTCAGGATTGAGCAGATCCCGCTGACCCCGCCGGCTGCCGATGAAGCGATCGTGGAGATTGCCTACGGTGGTATCTGCGGCTCGGACCTCCATTACTGGCTGCACGGTGCGGCAGGGGAGTCCATCCTCAAAGAGCCCATGGTCCTTGGACACGAGATCGTGGGCGTGGTGGTCCAGCAGGCAGCCGATGGCACCGGCCCCGCAGAAGGAACACCCGTGGCCGTTCACCCTGCAACCCCGGCACCCGGAGATGCCAGGTACCCTCAGGACCGGCCAAACCTTTCCCCAGGCTGCACCTACCTTGGCAGCGCCGCCCGCTACCCGCACACTGACGGCGCATTCAGCCGCTACGCCAACCTTCCCTCCATGATGCTGCGCCCGCTTCCGGAGAGCCTGAATCTCCGCACTGCCGCCCTGATTGAGCCCGCAAGCGTGGCCTGGCATGCGGTGGGCCGCGCGGGAGACATCGAAGGAAAAACCGCGCTCGTAATCGGCAGCGGTCCCATAGGCGCACTCGCCGTCGCCGTACTCAAGAGGGCTGGAGCGGCCCGGATCGTCGCCGTGGACATGCATGACAAACCCTTGGAAATTGCCCGTGCCGTTGGCGCTGACGAGGTCCTCAAGGGAGACGACGCCGAGGCTATCGCGGCAGTGGACGCCGACGTCGTCATTGAATCATCAGGCAGCCATTTTGGCCTTGCCTCGGCCATTAAGGGCGCTACCCGCGGCGGCAAGGTGGTGATGGTGGGACTCCTGCCATCCGGGCCCCAGCCGGTGCTCATCTCCGTCGCCATTACCCGCGAGCTGGAACTTCTTGGTTCGTTCCGGTTCAATGACGAAATCGATCAGGTTATTGCTGCCCTGGCCGATGGTTCATTGTTCGTGGACCCTGTGGTGACGCACGAATTCGGTCTCGCTCAAGGACTGGAGGCTTTTGAGGTGGCCAGGAACTCCGCTGAATCCGGAAAGGTACTGCTGAACTTCCGGCAGTAACCGCTTAGTTCTTCGCTACGGGGACGAAGACGCGGGGCTGGTCATTCCAGCTGGGTGCCAGCTCCGCGATGGTCTGGCGCATGATTTTTGCGGCGGCGTCGCGTGCCAGTGAACCGTCTCCGGCATCTATGGCATGGGCGACGTCCATATGCCACTGCAGGGCCTGCTTCTGGGGATGTTCAGGCATGAGGCCGTGGACTGTTCTGCCTGTGAGGGTCTCCGTGACCTGGCCAACGAGGTTGGCAAACATTTCATTGCCGGAGCCGGAGAGGACCAATGCATGGAACCGGATATCGAGGTCAAGGAAGCGTGCCATGTCGCCGGCATCGCCGGCTTCTTTCATGGCAAGGGAGATGCCCACCAATTCCTGCCGGAGACTTTCGGGCGCGTTGTTTGCTGCCAGTTCAGCCGCTATAGGCTCGACGGCGGAACGCAGTTCCGCGAGGGACCTCAACTGGGCGCCACGCCCCTCGCCTGCAAGCCGCCACCGGATGACCAGCGGATCAAAAGGATTCCAGCGGTGTGCCGGCAACACCCGGATACCTACCCGTTTGATGGTTTCCACAAGCCCCAGGGACTGCAGAACCCGGACAGCTTCACGGACCACGGAGCGGGAGACTTTGAGTTCGTCTTCCAAATGCTCGGCCAACATGACATGGCCTGTAGGAAGGGCGCCGCCGACGATTCTGGTGCCCAAGTGCTCTACGGCGCGGTGGTGAAGGCTGGTTGACATAGAGGTAAGCATAGTGGCGCGGCGAGGTCCGGTGCGTCCGGGGATCGGGGGCGGCATCATAGACTGTTTGTGACGCGGCACCGTTCCAAAACGTGGGCGCCGCTTTCCCGCACATGGATTAAATACGTATGGTTTATTACAGCCCCTGGATTTGAGATCGCTTCCCGCGTGCCCCATTGGGGAACGGGCGACTGTTTGTAACGAACGAATTGGAGTTTTGATGTCAGCACACATCGGTGTCACCGGCCTTGCGGTGATGGGCGCCAACCTGGCCCGCAACCTTGCCCGCAACGGCTTCACCGTAGCTCTCCACAACCGCTCCGTGGAAAAGACTGACGCCCTGCTGGAAAAGCACGGCACGGACGGCGATTTCATCCGCACGGAAACGCTGCAGGAACTCGTAGATTCACTCGAAAAGCCCCGCCGTGTCCTGATCATGGTCAAGGCCGGCGCTCCCGTTGACAACGTGATCGAGCAGCTCGAGCCGTTGCTCGAAGCCGGGGACATCATCATCGACGCCGGTAACTCGCACTACGAGGACACACGCCGCCGCGAAGCCGCGCTGGCAAAGAAGGACCTCCACTTTGTGGGCGTCGGTGTATCCGGTGGTGAAGAGGGCGCATTGAACGGCCCGTCCATCATGCCCGGCGGCTCGCGTGAGTCCTACGACGCCTTGGGCCCGCTGCTGGAGAAAATCTCGGCCAAGGTGGACGGTGAGCCGTGCTGCGCATGGATCGGCACCGACGGCGCCGGCCACTTCGTCAAGATGGTTCACAACGGCATTGAATACGCCGACATGCAGGTCATCGGTGAAGCATTCGACCTCCTTCGCTCCGGCGCCGGCATTGAGCCCGCCGAGCAGTCCAAGATCTTCGCCGAGTGGAACAAGGGCGATCTGTCCTCCTTCCTGATCGAAATCTCCGCCGAGGTCCTCGGGCACGTCGACGCCAAGACGGGCAAGCCGTTCGTGGACGTCGTCGTTGACGCTGCAGGTCAGAAGGGCACAGGCCGTTGGACAGTCATTTCCGCGCTGGAACTGGGTTCACCGGTCTCCGGCATCGCCGAGTCCGTGTTCGCCCGTGCACTGTCTTCCCAGACCGAGCAGCGCAAGCTCGGCCAGGAACTGCTCGCCGGTGAAGAAGCCACAGTGGAGATCCCGGAGACGTTCGTTGAGGACGTCCGCCAGGCACTGTACGCCTCCAAGCTGGTCTCCTACGCCCAGGGCCTGGACATGCTGACCTCCGCTGCCAAGGAATACGGCTGGGACCTGAAGCTGGACGAGATCGCTTCGCTGTGGCGCGCAGGCTGCATCATCCGTGCAGAGCTGCTCAAGGACATCACCAAGGCCTACGCGGCTGAGGAAAAGCCCGCCAACCTGCTGTTCGCCCCGGCCTTCACCAAGGCAATTGCCGAGGCACTTCCGGCCTGGCGCCGCGTGGTGGCAACAGCTGTCCAGCTGGGTATCCCGGTACCGGTCTTCTCCTCCTCGCTGGCCTACTACGACGGTCTGCGCCGTAAGCGCGTCGCCGCTGCTTTGATCCAGGGCCAGCGCGACCTCTTCGGTGCACACACCTACGGTCGCGTGGACACCGAAGGTACATTCCACACGCTCTGGGGCGAAGACAAGTCCGAGATCTCGGCAGTGGACACCCACTAGCAAACAGCTTCGCGCCAAAGGCCGGTTCAGCCCAGTTACGCTGGGAGGGGCCGGCCTTTGCCGTCGCTGACTGTTTGTTCGAATTCACCGGAAGAGGCCACCATGGCATCCCGCACTGCACTTGTCACCGGAGCTTCCACTGGAATCGGTTACGCTACTGCCATTGCCCTCAGTTCGGCCGGCTTTACGGTCTACGCGGGTGCACGCCGGCTGGAGAAGATGGAGCCGCTGAAGCAGCACGGCATCACCGTCCTGCCCTTGGATGTCACCTCGGAGGAATCGATGATGTCCGCGGTGGCGATCGTGGAAGCGGCCCACGGCCGGATCGATGTTCTGGTCAACAATGCCGGCTATGGTTCCTACGGCTCACTGGAGGAGGTTCCGCTGGCCGAGGGCAGGCGACAGTTTGACGTCAATGTCATGGGCTTGGCAAGGATGACCCAACTGGTGATTCCGGGAATGCGCAGGGCCCGCTCAGGCCGGATCATCAATGTGACTTCCATTGGCGGAAAGATCTACGAACCACTGGGCGCCTGGTATCACGGCACCAAGTTTGCCGTGGAGGGAATGAGCGATTCGCTGCGGCTGGAGTTGAAGCCACACGGAATCGACGTGGTCATTATTGAACCATCGGGAACAGACAGTGAGTGGGGCGCCTTAGCGGGGGAGGGCCTGTTAATGGCCTCGGGCAGCGGGCCCTACAGGGAACAAGCGCACATTGTGGCTGCCGCGTTGGCATCCACCTCCGGAACCGGCCATGTGTTGTCTACGCCGGCGAAGGTGGTGGCTGGAACCATTGCTCGCGCCGCAACGGCAAAACGCCCCAGGACCCGCTACCCGGTGGGCAGGGGCGCCTGGAGCGTCCTGGCAATGCGCAGAATTCTTCCGGACCGCGCCTTCGATGCTGTCTTTTGGAACTTCTACCGAAGGCTGGCCGGTTAGATCCGGTATTCGATGTAGTACTCCGCCGGATCCACGGCAGGCTTGGTTTCGGATCGTGCATCACGGTGGCGCCACGTCGCGGGGATACCCGTGATGATCGAATCAGCCGGGGCATCCTTGACCACTACGGCATTGGCGCCAATTGCACTGCCCGCGCCGATGGTAATCGGACCCAGGACTTTGGCGCCGGCACCGATGGTGACGCGATCACCGATGGTAGGGTGCCGTTTGACCTTGGCCAGCGATCGGCCGCCGAGCGTTACTCCGTGATAGATCATCACGTCCTCACCGATCTCGGCAGTCTCGCCAATCACCACTCCCATGCCGTGGTCAATGAAAAACCGGCGGCCAATGGTTGCACCGGGGTGGATTTCAATGCCGGTAAGGAATCTTGCCAATTGGGATATCAGGCGCGCAGGAAAACGCAGCGCCGGATTCTGCCAGAGACGATGCGTTATCCGGTGCGCCCAAATGGCGTGCAGGCCGGAGTATGCGAAAAAGTTCTCAAAAGAGCCTCGAGCCGCCGGGTCGTGGGACCGGGCGGCGTCGAGGTCTTCCTTAAGCCTTGCGAAGAAGCTCACAAAGACCTTTCTACAGGAAATGAAGGCGTGCGGACTAAGTGTTAGCCGCGGATGTCGTCGAACAGCACAGTGGAGATGTAACGCTCTCCGAAGTCACACACCACGGCCACAATCAGCTTGCCGGCGTTCTCGGGGCGCTTCGCCAGCTCCAAAGCACCCCAGACGATCGCACCGGAGGAGATGCCGCCCAGGATACCTTCGCGGGCACCGAGCTCGCGGGCCACGCGGACCGAATCTTCCAGGGTCGCGTCAAGGACTTCGTCGTAGACGTTGGTGTCCAGGATTTCGGGAACAAAGTTGGCGCCAATGCCCTGGATCTTGTGCGGGCCAGGGGCTCCACCGTTGAGGATCGCCGAATCTTTGGGCTCGATGGCCACAATCTGTACGCCGGGCTTGCGCTCCTTGAGGACCTGGCCCACACCTGTGATGGTGCCGCCGGTGCCTACGCCGGCCACGAAGATGTCTACTTCACCGTCGGTGTCTTCCCAGACTTCCTCCGCTGTGGTGGCGCGGTGGATCGCAGGGTTGGCCTCGTTGGCGAACTGCTGCGCCCAGATGGAGTTCTCCGTGTTGGCAACAATTTCCTGAGCCTTTTCGACAGCGCCGCGCATGCCTTCAGATCCGGGCGTCAGGACGATCTCGGCGCCATAAGCGCGCAGCATGACGCGGCGCTCGGTGGACATGGTCTCAGGCATGGTCAGGATGACCTTGTAGCCGCGTGCTGCGCCTACCAAGGCAAGGGCGATGCCGGTGTTGCCTGAAGTACCCTCAACGATGGTTCCGCCCGGCTTCAGGGCTCCGGACTTTTCGGCAGCGTCAATGATGGCCACGCCGATTCTGTCCTTGACACTGTTGGCCGGGTTGTAGAACTCGAGCTTGACTGCAACGGTGGCGTCGAGGCCTTCGGTGAGCCGGTTCAGACGAACCAGCGGAGTGCGGCCGACCAGCTGCGTGACGTCGTCGTAGATCCTTGCCATGAAAATTACGCCTATCTCTGAAGAGGGAATGCTGAGGTCAGCCTAACCAGCGGGATCGAAACCCCGCTAAGCAGTAAGCCATGCAGAGTAATATTTCCTGGCCTTTGCCAGCTTCGGGTTGATGATCACCTGGCAATAGCCCTGATAAGGGAACTTTGCATAGTAATTCTGGTGCACTTCCTCAGCGTCATAAAACTCCGGAAGGCGGCTCACCTCGGTCACAATCGGATCCGACCACAGGGGCTGGGCGCGTTCGATTGCTTCTTCGAACAACACCTTTTCTTCCGTAGTTGTGTAGAACATTGATGAACGGTATTGGGTACCAACGTCGTAGCCCTGCCGGTTCAGCGTGGTGGGGTCATGGAGCGCGAAGAACATGTCCAATATGACCTCCTCCGGAACCACGGTTTCGTCAAACGTCACAGCCACGACTTCAGCATGGCCGGTTGTCCCGGAGCATACCTCGTAGTAATCGGGGTTGCGGACGTGGCCGCCGGTGTAGCCGGACACTACCGAGCTGACGCCGCGGGTCTTCTGGTAAACGGCATCAAGGCACCAGAAGCAGCCGCCGCCAAGTACGAAAGTTTTCATGTTCTCTTCAATGGATCGGAGGGCCTGATGATTCCCGCTTCACCTTACGGGAGAATTACGGCGCCGGGGAGGTGCCACGGAGTGGCCGCCACCTGATGGGGGCTCAGTAGGGAAGAAATACGGCTCAGTAGGGAAGAATAAGAGCATGGAAGCAGTAAACACCCCCCTTTCTGATGTGGATTCCGTCGAAGAGGACCAGACAGCGGACGCCGGCGGTGATCCTACGCTCGGTCAGGTGTTGCTGGCTGTGGAGGAACTATGGCCGGAGTCCCTGGCCGAAGACTGGGATGAGGTAGGCCTCGTAGTGGGCCGCCCGAGTGTTCCCGTCACAAAAGTGCTCTTTGCCGTGGACCCCACCCTTGCCGTGATCGATGAGGCTGTGGAATGGGGAGCGGACCTGCTGATCACTCATCACCCGCTGCTGCTCAAAGGGGTGAACTCCGTGGCGGCCACCTCAGCCAAAGGCCTGGCCGTCCACCGGCTGATTGAGGCCGGAACAGGGCTGCTGACCGTCCATACCAATGGAGATTCGGCCGTGGGCGGGGTTTCCGATGTCCTCGCTGATGCCTTTGGCCTGGAGAATGTGACCCCTTTGACCCCGGCCAGCAACGGCTTGCCTGAGGAAGGCATTGGCCGTGTTGGGGACCTTCCTGACCTTGAGACGCTGGGTGATTTTGCTGCCCGCGTCTTTGAAATGCTGCCCGCTGTGGCAGGTGGGGTCCGGGTCGCTGGAGACAAAGATGGTTTGGTCAGGCGTGTTGCCGTGTGCGGTGGAGCCGGGGACAGCCTCTTCGACGCCGTCAGAGCCAGTAACGCCGACGTGTACGTCACAGCGGACATGCGTCACCATCCTGCATCCGAAGCCCGTGAAGGCGCCACCAACGGCCGGCCCTACTTGATTGATGTTTCGCACTTCGCCAGTGAATGGCTGTGGCTGCCTGCCGCTGCTGACGCATTGGGCAACGTACTCGCGGACCAAGGCTACGACGTCGAAATCCGCGTCAGCGGCACCAACAGCGATCCCTGGGACTTCATACTCACTCCCGGCGGGGACTAGAGTCTAGGAAGATACGGACCGCCCTGATGGATAGTGGCGGTTCAGCCGGAACTGATCCCCAGTACCGGTGGCTAACAGCGGAGGTAAGCGTGGCGAAAGCAGCACCGGCAGAACAATTGAAATTGCTTGAACTGCAGGGGCTCGATGCCAAGCTCAGGTCACTGGCCGGCCGCCGGAAGGTTCTGGAAACGGATCCACGTATCACTGACCTCACCGATGCCCTGAGCGTGGCCAACGGTGAGCTTGGCGCGGCCAAGGTTGCCGTCCACGACGCAGAAGCAGAACTTAAGCGCGCGGAAGCTGACGTTGAGCAGGTAGCCAGCCGCATTGAACGCGACGAGGCCCGGCTTAATAGCGGGACAGGCCTGTCCAAGGACTTGGTGGCCCTGCAGAGTGACATCGCTTCCCTTAACAAGCGTCGCTCGGATCTCGAAGACGTGGAGCTCGAAATCCTGGAACGACTGGACACCTTGCGTGAGCGCCAGGCTGCCCAGCAAGTGATCGTTGACGACATCCAGGGTTCTTTTGGCAGCATCCGCGCCGAACTGGATGAGGCCATAGCCGAGATCGCGGCCGAAGAAGCAGTGGTTCGGGGCCAGCGGGCCGCCTTCGCCGAATCGCTGGACGCCGGAATTCTTGCCATCTATGAGAAAACCATTGCCAAGAGGGGCGTCGGTGCAGCACGGCTCTTCCACGGTAAGTCCGAAGGCTCCGGCATGATGCTCAGCCCCGGCGATCTCGCCGAAGTCAAAGCCGCAGCTGAGGACGATATTGTCTTTTGCCCGGATTCAGGTGTCATCCTTGTTCGCTCGGCGGAGTGGAACTGAATCAAGCCCGCCCCGCCTGTAACGGGCGGATCAGCTGGACAGGATGATGTTCAATGCGTGCGGCTTGCGGGCCGTGCCCTCAACCAGTTCGGCAGTCCACATTTCACCGGCAGCCTTCAGGAGCTGCTCCGGGGTTGCCGGTGCTTTGCCGCGACGGGTCAGCAAGTGCCTGGCCAGTTCGCCGCGGGTGTGCTTGGCGAAGTGGCTGACTACCGTGCGCTTGCCGTCAGCCTCATTGAAGACGTTCACGTTGACTGTCCGGGACGCCGGAGGAGCCCAGGCCGCGGCGTAGGTGCTGGAGCGGCAGTCCACCAACAGCTCGCCTTCAGTGCGTGAGGCGAGGGCAGCGTTAAGCTGCGGCTTCCAATAGGAAGCAAGGCGCCCGACGTCGGGCAGTGCGGTTCCCATGGACAAGCGATAGGCGGGCACGTGGTCGCCGAAACCGATGGCGCCCCACAGGGCAGAAACCACCAGGACTGACTCGTCGGCCTTGCGGCGTTGCGTCGGCGTCATGGTGCTGTACCCCAGGGCGTCGTAAAGGACCCCGGAGTAGACCTGGTGCGCCGGTGCGGCCGGCTCCGCGTGGAGTCTGGTGTTGCGTTCGACGTCGTTCCGTAAGGAGGCGCCCACCCCCAGCAAGGCGAGGGCATCCTCATGCGCGCTCACGGTGCCCAGCGCTTCGAGCACCTTGGCCCGGTAGGGGTTCAGTTCAGGAAAGCTGAGCGAATCCCAGTTAATGGATGGGCCCTTGGCGGCGGGGGTCTTGCCTTCGGAAGGCGGCAGCAGAATCAGCACCAGTCGATATTACCGTCGGCCATCGGCACGTCCGGACGCCGGTAGACTGGACAGCGGATGGGTCGACCAGGCGGTCGCGCGTCACGAAAGTGGCTCGAGGAACGTCCGGGCTCCGTAGAGCAGGGTGGTGGGTAACGCCCACTCGGGGTAACCCGCAGGCCAGTGCCACAGAGAACAGACCGCCTGTGTCCTGTGATGTTCCGCATCGCAGGGCAGCAGGTAAGGGTGAAACGGTGGTGTAAGAGACCACCAGCTCCCTGGGTGACCGGGGAGGCTAGGTAAACCCCACCCGGAGCAAGGCCAGACAGGACACGTTTGAGGGCTGCTCGCCCGAGTGTCCGGGTAGGCTGCTGGAGGGCGTCGGCAACGGCGTTCGTAGATGGATGGCCGCCACTCCCTTTCCGGTAACGGCAGGGATGACAGAACCCGGCGTATCGGTCGACCCATCCATTTATGACTGGCGCGAAACCGGCGTGTGAGTGATTTCACGCCGCAGGGCGTCCTATGCTCCTGCCTTCCGCCTTAGAATGGTTACTGAACGTAGATGTTCTGCCGCCGGGACTGCGTTCGCAGCCGGCGGATTTTCTTTGCTCTCGTTCAAGGCGCTGTGGGTGGACCGAAGCCCGCCGGCGCATGAGCCGCAGGACTACTCCGGGCGGCCGCTGCCATCTGCATACGAGGACGTATGTGGTTGACCCAAGGAAGGTAGTTCTGTGAGCCAGACGTCAGATTCTTGTCTTGATAAGTGGATGGGCCGGGAGGCCCTCGCCGAAGCCATGATTCCGGTAATCGGCCGGTTGTACCGGGAAAACAATGTGGTCACGAGCATCCACGGCCGGAGCCTGATCAACAAGTCCACCATGAACATCCTCAAGGCACACCGATTTGCGCGCCGGATGAGCAACCATGAACTGCTGCTCGAAGAGACTGCTCCGCTGCTGAACGCACTCTCTGAGCTGGAACTCGGTGCGGCCGCCATTGATATTGCACGCTTGACCGAGAAGTTCCGGGCCGAAGGCAACGGGGCCTCCCTGGATGAGTACCTGCGTGCCGAGCTCGCAGAAATCGTGGGAAAGCGTGGGGCTGACGACCGCACCAGCACCGACGTCGTGCTGTACGGCTTTGGCCGCATCGGCCGTCTCCTGGCCCGCATCCTGATTGAAAAGGCCGGCGGCGGACACGGTCTGCGCCTTCGCGCGATTGTTGTCCGCAAGGGTGCTGAGAATGACCTCGTGAAGCGCGCTTCGCTGCTTCGCCGGGACTCGGTACATGGCTCCTTCGAAGGCACCATCCGCGTGGACGAGGAAGCCAACACCATCACGGCCAACGGTGTACAGATCCAGGTGATCTACTCGGACAACCCTGCCACTGTTGACTACACCGCTTACGGCATCAAGGATGCCTTGGTAGTAGACAACACCGGCCGCTGGCGTGACGCCGAGGGCCTTTCCCAGCACCTGCAGAGCAAGGGCGCTGCCCGCGTTCTGCTGACGGCCCCGGGCAAGGGCGATCTGAAGAACATTGTTCACGGCATCAACCACCGCGACATCTCAGATGAAGACAAGATCGTCACCGCAGCATCCTGCACCACCAACGCCATTACGCCGGTGCTGAAGGCCATTAATGACAAATTCGGCATCATTCACGGCCATGTGGAGACCGTTCACTCCTTCACCAATGACCAGAACCTGATTGACAACTTCCACAAGGGTGACCGCCGCGGCCGTTCCGCAGCATTGAACATGGTCATCACGGAGACCGGTGCCGCGAAGGCTGTAGCCAAGGCGCTTCCGGAACTGCAGGGCAAGCTCACAGGCAACGCCATCCGCGTACCCACCCCGGATGTCTCCATGGCCATTTTGAATCTGAACCTTGAAAAGGGCACCACCCGGGATGAAGTCAACGACTTCCTCCGCGAAATGTCCCTCCACTCGGATCTTCGCAAGCAGATCGATTACATCGACTCTCCGGATGTTGTCTCCACCGACTTCGTTGGCTCCCGCCGCGCGGGCATCGTGGACGGCCTCGCAACGATTTCCAACGACAAGAACCTCGTTCTGTACGTCTGGTACGACAACGAATTCGGCTACTCCTGCCAGGTTGTTCGTGTCATGGAAGAGATGGCCGGTGTGAACCCGCCGTCCTTCCCTGCACGTGACGTGGTTGCGCCCATCGCTGTGCTTGAAACTGCTGGCGCCTAGCAACTCCGAAGTATCCACAGGTTTCCCGGCTGAGTCACTGGCATCGGCCGGGAAACCTGATCAAAATGGGTTCATGGAAAACGAATCTACGTTGGAACATGAAACCACGCTTGAACACGCCTTGGACGTAGCCAAGGCCAATCACAAGCAGGCCCAAAGACTTTTGGACCAGGCAATAGCAGCCAACGCCGCCGGTGACGTGAGCGATCAACGGGTGGAGCAGCTGCGAAACCTCCTCGCGGTGGCAACTGAGGACCTGCAGCGGGTGATGCGGGAGCAATAAACCTGAACGCTGTGACGTACCTCAACAGTGTGACTCGTCCTGAACACTGTGGATATCGACTCTGACTGTCGGGGCCATGTTCTACGCTCGTAGGACATTGCTTTCCCTCTGGATGGAGTCTCTTGAGTACCACTTGGTCTGCCTATAAACGCGCCCGCAGACGGTCCCGCCAAGCGTGGGCCATTCTTGGATTGGCCGCTGCCACCGTCGTCGCGGGACTCTCCTGGTACTTCACCTCCGGACAATTCAGTGCTGCTGAACCGTGGGTGGGCGGACCCAGCGAAGCACCGGTATTCAATGCCGGTTGGATGAAACCCCTTCGTGGCGCGGCGGTTGTTGCTCCTGAGAAAGCTGTCGATGCTTTGGAGAGGCTCCCGGTAAAAGGGCGCGCGCCCAAGTCAGATTACGATCGCTCCGCATTTGGCCAAGCGTGGGCAGACGCTGATCGTAATGGGTGCGATACCCGCAATGACATTCTCCGAAGGGACCTCGTCGCGGTGGTGTTCACCGAAGGTTCCACCTGCAAAGTATCCGGCGGTAACTTTCAGGAGCCCTATACGGGTGCCCAAGTAGTCTTCCAAAGAGGCCAGAACACCAGCTCGGCTGTTCAAATCGATCACGTGGTAGCCCTCGCTGATGCCTGGCAGAAGGGGGCCCAGCAACTCACCCTCCAGCAGCGGCAAATGTTCGCCAACGACCCCCTGAACCTGATTGCCGCGGATGGTCCGGCCAATGTGAAGAAGGGTGCCGGTGACGCCGCCACGTGGCTGCCGGCCAACAAGAATTTCCGTTGTCACTACGTTGCGCGGCAGGTCTCAGTAAAAGCGGCCTATCAACTGTGGATTACGCAGGCCGAAAAGGACGCCATGAAAAAGGTTCTGGTTTCCTGTCCGGAACAACAAACCATTTACAGCGCCAGGTGACCATGCCCGAGCTGCCAGGTACCGCCGTCGTCGATCCGTTCCAGGACCACCCGCTGAAGTGAGGTTTCCCGTGGGAGCCTGTTGAGGTCATGGAGCCCACGCTGCCTGAACGTGAAGTAGACGGCATCGGTAGGAGCATCGGTGCAGCGATCCAGTGTGAAGCGCCGGGCAAAGGAAGCGATGTTGCTCTTGGGAAGGCGTTCTGCCAGGTAAGGGTCAAGCATCCAGGAATCACACGTAGCGTTGCGGGCAGGCTTGTCGGGGAAGAACCTGGGGAAGAAGGACCGGGCCTCTGCGAAACTGGCATCCACCAGCTCAGGGGAGAGGCCGCCATCTTCGGGTATGTGGACGCCAAGAACCCACTCTGGGGTTTGGCTGCCGTCAGGCACCAGGTGAAACTGCAACCGGCCCAGCCGGAACAGATTTCCGGCCATATGCAACGTGAGCCAAGCCCAGGTATCGAGACCAAAATGACCGTGGACCCGCCGGTTAATGCGGAGCTGCAAACCTACATCCGCCAAAGAGGCCGCAGAAACAGCTTTGTTGATGCCCAGATTCTGGTGGTAGGCGTGAACGTTCGGAGCAAAGCGGAGGAGTGCCTCAATCCAGATTCTCTCCACGCCGGCTTCATCCTGTACAGGCCCATCTGCCGTGACGGGGTCAAGCGGAAAGTTTCCGAGCCGGTCCTGCATTGCTGTGATTGCCCGCAGTACAGGCTCATCAGGGGGCGTGTCCAGAAGATGTGCACACTCAACGGCGTCTTCGCCGGTGATATCAAGGAGCCCGAAAAGATCCGTATAAGGGCTGGTGGCCATGGCTCAGTGTCCAAACGGATCGGGATCGACGCCCGGCATCCATGTCAGGCCCGGCACGCCCCAACCGTTCTTCTTTGCTTGCTTAAGCGCCTTTTTCGAGTACCGATCCACCAGCCGGTTGACATACAACTTGCCGTCCAGGTGGTCGAACTCGTGCTGCAGGATCCTGGCGAACCAGCCGGTTGCCTCGAAATCCACGGGATTACCGTCACCGTCGAAGCCCTGAACCCGTGTCCACTCTGCGCGCTGCAAAGGATAGTACTCACCCGGGAAGGACAAGCAGCCTTCAACGTGTTCGTCAGGATCGGGAAGCGCTCCTGAGACCTTGGACAGTGTCAGCACCGGGTTGACCACCACACCCTGCTCCGGAACACCGTCGTCGTTGGCGTACTTATAGACGAAGAGCCGCTTGCCCACGCCGATTTGGGGTGCGGCGAGCCCCACCCCGTTAGCGGCATCATTGGTTTCGAACATGTCCGCGATCAAGCTGCGGAGTTCGTCGTCGAAGACCTCCACCTCGCTTGCCCGGCGGTGCAGTACAGGTTCGCCCCAGATGGTGACTGGCAGGACGGTCATTTCAGTAATCCTTCGTCTAGCGCTGTAGTCCCGTGCGCCCGGCCCGGGTTAAAAAGCAAAGGCCGCACCGGATAACCGGTGCGGCCTTTGTGGAAACCGGCTCTTGAGCCAATCTCGGTGGGGTGAGCTACGGGGGTTGAACCCGCGACCTCCTGGACCACAACCAGGCGCTCTGCCAACTGAGCTAAGCCCACCATGTGCCTTTTTGGACTGAACCGTTTGACCGGCTTTCCTTCAAGGCAACGACAAATAGCTTACCTGCTGTTTTGGGGTGCAAAGTCCACTTTTGCCGGTTTTCGCGAAAAAACCTCAAAAAATGGTGCAGATCACATCCCTAGCTGGTTCCCAAGGTCTCCGCGGTAGCCATGATTTCCTTGGAAATGCGCTGTGCGGTGGCCGTGTCCGGTCCCGGTGCCGGGACGAAGACAGCCTGGCGGTAGTAACGCAGCTCGTCGATCGAGTCCTTGATGTCGCCCAACGCGCGGTGGCCCCCGTGCTTGGCCGGTGACTGGAAGTACGCACGCGGGAACCAGCGGCGTGAGAGTTCCTTGATGGTGCTGACATCAATGACGCGGTAGTGGAGGTGTTCCACAATGTTGGGCATGTCCCTGGCCAGGAACATCCTGTCGGTTCCCACTGAATTTCCGCCCAAGGGAGCCTTGCGGGGGTCCGGCACCCACTTTTCGATGTACTCGAGGACCTGTGCCTCGGCCTCGGCCATGGTCTTGCCGTGGGGGAGCTCGTCCAGGAGTTTGGAGCGGGTGTGCATGTCCCGCACAAAGTCGTTCATTTGCTCCAGGGCGGCATCGTCGGGCTTGATGACCACATCCACGCCGTCGCCCAGAATATTGAGCTCGGAGTCTGTCACCAACGCCGCAACCTCTATCAAGGCGTCGTTATTGAGGTCCAAGCCGGTCATTTCGCAGTCGATCCACACGATGCGTTCATTAGTAATAGGCACGCGCCCAGCCTATCGCTCAGCAGCTTACAAGTGCTCCGATGGTAGGATTTTTGAGCGCGGCAGTGTCGCTTATTCCTGTTGCCGGAAGCCCCCATGACGCAGAATTTTGACCCGAACACAGCGGGTGAACGATTGGATGAGGACCACATGACGGTGCCCGTACCCGCCGCCCGGTTGGCAGGGACAGCAAAGCCGTCAGGCGACGCCGCAGCCGGCGAAGTGGATAACGCACGTTCGCCCTTGATGGCCGGCTTCATCGGTTCGATGTTCATGGTGTTCGGCTCGTTGGGCGTTGGCTGGCTCGCGCCGGTCTCTGAACTCCGTCGTCTGCCGCTTTTCATCTGGATGCGCACCGAAGGCGTGGGCGTTGGCCTGTCCATTGTGTTGCTGGCCATCGGTGGCATGCTGCTTGTCCGAGCCTGGCTTCGGCTGGGGCAACGCGTCCGCGTTTGGGGCCTGGAAGCCCGGAAGGCAACGTTGCAGGCGGTGGCGGCCTGGGGTTTGCCCATGATGTTCACGATTCCCCTCTTCAGCCGGGACGTCTACGCCTATATCGGTCAAGGCCGGTTGATGGTGGAAGGCATAAATCCTTATGAGAACGGGATTTCGGCCCTGCCCAACTACTTCCAGCTTGGCGCTGACAAGATGTGGACCGAGGCGCCGGTTCCCTACGGCCAGTTGTTCCTGTGGATTGAGCAGTTTGTGGTGTGGGTGACCAACGTGCAGCCCGAAGCAAGCATCATGCTTTTCAGGCTTGTTGCTGCAGCGGGTGTGGTCCTCTGCATCATCTATGTACCCAAGCTGGCAGAACTGCACGGCGTGAATCCGCACAGGGCACTGTGGCTGACAGCAGCCAACCCGCTCTTTCTCACCAACTTCATTGCCAGTGTCCACAATGATGCCCTGATGATCGGGCTGGCCCTTGCGGGGCTGTACTACTGCGCAACCCGCCGTGTCATTTGGGGGCTGATCCTGGTAACGCTCTCCATCTCGATTAAGCCAATAACGGTGGTGTTCCTTCCCTTCATAGGGCTCTTGTGGGCAGGCAAGCATGCGTCGTGGCCCCGCAAGTTCCTTTACTGGTTCCTCACAGCAGGCCTGAGCTTCGGTCTTCTCTACGCCTTGAGCCTGGTCAACGGCTTTGGGTTCGGATGGATCAACGGCCTGTCAGCGCCCGGCAGCGTGTGGATCTGGTATGCCCCGGTTGGTCTCATCGGAATGGTTGTTGCTCTGATTTTCAACGCCTTCGGCCTGGACGGCTGGGCGTTGGCGAAATGGGTCTATGACGCCGGCAAGGTGTTGATGGTTGCAGCAGTGGCGTGGCTGATTTTCCGAGGTGACTACGATCGCCTGATGCGCCGCCTGACCCTGGCATTTGCCGTCATTGTCCTGCTCGCCCCCATGATCCAGTCGTGGTACGTGGTCTGGCTGATACCGCTTTTCGCTGTGACCGGTATCCGCAACGACTGGCAAGTCAAGGCGCTCTACTTCATCGTCTCGTTCTTCATGGTCTACGCGATCTCGGACCAGTTGGATGTGTTTCCCTACCTTCAGAGCGAAGACTTGGGACTGGCCCTCATTCTGGCCCGCTACGGTGCAGCCCTCATAGCGCTCTTGTTCGCTGTTTACTTGATCTTTGTGGATCCCAAAACAAAGGGGTTGTTCCGGGTGCGGGACGAAGCAGGTTTGCGTCCCATCATCTGAGTTAACCGCTCAGGTCTATGGCACTCATAGAGACGGCAACAGCCGCAGTGCCTCGCGGACGGACAATGGACTCAACTCATGCCCGTTCGTGGAAACGAACGTCCTGACCCACGACGGATCCGTTTTGCTGTACTCGCGAAGCGCCCACCCAATAGCTTTACGGATGAAGAATTCGTTGTCGGCCAGGTTCGAGGTGATGACCGCAGCAAGCAGGCCCGTATCAGTCTTGGACTTGGCTCCCAGCTGTGCTGTGATTGCTGCCCGTCGGACCCACATGTCTACATCTGCGGACCACTGAAGCAGTATAGGCGTCATGGTTGACCTGTGAGCGAGCAGGAGCCCGAGGATCCGATGCGCAACACCGTCAACAAGGTCCCACCAGGCACCTGTACGAATGATCTCCTCGTAGACAGGCAGCATCTGCAGGTCCTCGGCAACAATTTTCAACCCCGTCAGATCGATGGCTGCGTAGCGCTCTTCGCGTACCTCGGCTTTGCGCCACAGTTCAAGAACGGCATGCCGCAGCTCATCCGGCGACGTCAGGGGGAACTGCTTCGTTGCCGCTTTCACAATTTTGCGTACCTCGGGTACCCGGACGCCCAAGGACGGCATCTCGGATTTCATGTAGGCCTGGGCGCCACGTCCCCGCTCGGCGTCAGCGGCCGAAACCAGGGTAGCCCGGATCGAATGCACCAGGTGGTTGTTGGTCATGCCACAACACTAGGGCCAGTGACGGCTTCAGAGGCTCAGCTGGTTTCCGGGGCAGGGGGCCTCGCTCCGGCTGCGGGGCGGCCGTAGAGTGGGGAGATGTCCATGCTGAAATCACCGGACCAGATCGCAATGATGCGCGAAGCCGGACGCGTAGTTGCCAATGCATTGTCCGCCGTGCGTGAGCATGCTGCCGTAGGCACCTCCTTGAAGGAACTCGACCACGTTGCGTCGGCCGTGATTTCCGACGCCGGCGCGAAGCCAGCGTTCCTCGATTACCATCCCCGGTGGGCGGCAGTGCCATTCCCAGGGGTGATTTGTACCAGCGTCAACGACGCCGTGGTCCACGGGATCCCGAACGCTTATGTGCTTGAAGACGGCGATCTGCTCAGCGTTGATTGCGGCGCGTTCCTGGAAGGATGGTGCGGTGACGCAGCCATCAGCTTTGTTGTAGGCACTGCCGACCCGGAAGACCAGGCCCTGGTGGACGCAACAGAAGCAGCCTTGGCGCGTGGCGTCGACGCGGCCCGCGTCGGCAACAAAATGGGAGACCTGGCCTATGCGATCGGCGGTGAGGCTAAACGTGCGGGCTTCGGACTGTTGGCTGATCACGGCGGACACGGCATAGGAAGGACCATGCACGCCGAGCCGCCAGTGCCCAACCTCGGCAGGCCTGGCCGGGGCATGAAACTTGAAGAAGGTTTGGTCATTGCCATTGAACCCATGTTGATCCTGGGCGGCAAGGACGATTATTACCACGACCAGGACGAATGGACTCTTCGTTCAGCAAACGGCCGGCGCGCGGCCCACAGCGAACACACCATAGCTGTCACTGCTGAGGGGCCCGTCATCCTGACGCTGCCCTAGGCCACCGTGCCCGCCTGTTGAACTGCACTATTGTTCCCGTGAACCCGCTTGTCCCCTCTGGAGCCGGACCACAGGCCGCCCCGGAACTGATTCAGAAACTGCATGGAAGCCGGCAGCGGTGAAAACCCGCAGCGTGCCGTGGAACAGTTCCGGGGCCGTCGACTTCCATTCCTGAAGGCCAGGACGCGGGGCGCTGGACCTTTGCCGAAGGCCGACTTCAACCTTTCCTTAGGGTCACCCGGGGATGAATCAGCCCAGTCTCTGGCGGTAAGGGCGAACCAGCGGCACCAGCACCGGGAAGGTTCGCCCTTGGTTCCGAACAATTCCTGGACCTCCAACCAGGTAGCAGGAGCCGTGGTGATCCTCGAAGCTGCGTGATTGGGTGCCATCGACCCAGAATAGGCCCGACCGGCAGGGCTGGTCCTGCAGGCGCGTGCGTCCTGGCGCCGCCTAGACGCCGGCACCCACCAGTTCTCCCGTTGTGGTGTTGACCAGCAGGGGACCGGTGCCGTCGGGATTCTCTATGTCGCTTGCGAGGGACTCATCTTCGGGGGGAACTGGTTCGTGGTCTTCAGAGTCCCACTCGTTGCTGTTCTCAGCCGTTCCGGGCGTTTCCACAGCAGGTGCTGACTCGGGAGGGGCTGAAGTCCCATTCATTCGAGTGAAGTTGGCAGAGCCCCACATGAGGTCGTGCCCTACTGACTCTGCGTCGATTTCGGCTACATGGTAAACGCGGCCCTCGTGTTCCCATTGCCGCAAACGGAGCTTCCCGACGACGAGTACCCGTTGTCCCTTCTTGATGCTGCATCCAACATGCCCGGCAAGGTAGCGGAAAGATTGAACCGTGTACCAGTTGGTGTTTCCGTCCACCCAGGTGTTGGTGGCGCGATCGAAGCGCCGCTCAGTTGTTCCGAGGCGGAACGATGCGGTGGCCGTGCCCCTCGTTGTGGTGGAACTCTTGACCTCCGAGGCCACGAAGCCCCGGACGCTGATCATGTCATTCATGGGTGATCCTTCTTAGTGTAGGAATGCGCCTGTCCGGCTCTATCAGCTTTATCCAGGGCAGAGACGAAGGGCAGTGCCATACGGGTCTATGTGCATAACCTTGACGATGCCGCCTCTGTGGAGGAGTAGAAGGTGTTTGCGTGGTGGTGGCAAGCTGAGGGGCGTTCGCACTGTAAACTCTTTGTGGCGCAGCGGCTCCCGTTGGTCGAGACGTCAGTGCGCCCCAGTAGCTCAGGGGATAGAGCAGCGGCCTTCTAATCCGCCGGTCGGGGGTTCGATTCCCTCCTGGGGCACAGAAACTACCCCCTTGGAACCACATCCAAGGGGGTAGTCCCATCCAAGCCTTTCTCAAGAAAGCCTCGTCTTAAGAAATTCTTGTCTCAAGAAACTCTTTGAGATTTTGGAGGACCAGCTGCCAGGTTGCCGTGGATTGTTCCACTTCCTGTTGGCTCGAATTGTTGCCTTGGGTGATGGTTACGGTCGTAAGGCCGAAATCCTGTGCCCCGGCAGGGTGTTCAGTAACGCTGTATTCCACCGTGTGGTGGTTCTCGGGAATGTCCGGAAGCCCCGAGGACGGGCTGTAGTGAGTGGTCCTCAGTAACTTCGGAGGATCGAAAGCAAGGATCGTGCCCGTGTCGTGGTACGGCTTTCCGTTGTACTCACCCGCGTAGGTAATCGGATCGCCCACCTGCCACGTCGTAGTGACCTTGGTTCCGAGGAAATATTGCTCTATGAGGGCAGGATCAGTCAGGGCCTCCCACACCTTCTCATGTGGGGCCGCAATAGTGATCGATGCCACAGCATCACGCGCTTGTTCGCTCATGGTGGGCTCTCCATTCCCAAGACTCCCTGAACTTCACTCCGGACCGCAGGTAACCCCTGCAGGGGAAACGCTACGCCTGCCCAAACGCCACGTGAATGGCGCACACGCCCGTGAATGGCAGAATGGCTAGGTGATGAGCAGGCGAACCCCAGGAGCAAGCAGCAAGGCAGCAGAGGCCTCGAAACCCGGCATCGCTGCAATATTGCTGATGACCGCTGCCGCATTGACGATGACTGCTTGCACGGCGACGCCTGCACCGGCAGCCGGGAAGCCCACGGCTTCGCCCTCGATCTCAGCTGGTCCACAAGCCACGGAGACAATGGATCCCGCAGTTGCGGCTGCCACATCCACCGTGGAGTCCACGCTGAAAACGCTGGTTGCCGGTAACCCTAAACCGGACCGTGAGACGTTGAGGGCCGCCTTGGTCTCAGCAGGGATCCCCAATGCCGACGTAGAGGTTTCCGTAAGCCGCACGCCCACCGGACTCGATGTTGACGCCATGGAGGCTGCAGCGCGGGCCGGTGACAGTTGCATCATGGGCCAAATCCGCGACGGCGGGGTAGTGGTCACTGTGCTGCCGGTTCTGGCCACAGGAAAATGCTTCGTGGGGGACGCCCGCTAGTTCCGCCACAAGGGCCGAATGTGAGTTATGTACGCCTACCCATTAGATTTAAGGGCATGGCGGAATTCATTTACACGATGACCAAGGCTCGCAAGGCCGTTGGCGACAAACTTATTCTGGACGATGTCAGCATGTCGTTCTTCCCCGGCGCGAAGATTGGCGTCGTGGGCCCGAACGGTGCTGGTAAGTCCACCATCCTGAAGATCATGGCCGGACTGGACACCCCGTCAAACGGCGAGGCCCGCCTGAGCCCCGGTTACACCGTGGGCATCCTCTTGCAGGAACCGCCGCTGAACGAGGAAAAGACCGTCCTGGGCAACGTCCAGGAGGGTGTTGGCGAGATCTACGGCAAGATCCAGCGCTTCAATGAGATCTCCGAAGAGATGGCCAACCCGGATGCGGACTACGAGACGCTCCTGGACGAGATGGGCAAACTTCAGGAAGCCATTGACGCTGCCGACGCCTGGGATATCGATTCCCAGCTTGAGCAGGCCATGGATGCCCTGCGCTGCCCGCCTGCCGATTCGGATGTCACAGTTCTCTCCGGTGGTGAGCGTCGCCGCGTAGCGCTCTGCAAGCTTCTCCTGCAGAAGCCTGACCTCCTGCTCCTTGACGAGCCCACCAACCACTTGGACGCAGAGAGCGTACTTTGGCTCGAGCAGCACCTGGCTCAGTACCCCGGTGCTGTCCTTGCCGTGACTCACGATCGTTACTTCCTGGATCACGTTGCTGAATGGATCGCTGAAGTCGACCGCGGCCACCTCTACCCCTATGAGGGCAACTACTCCACCTACCTGGAGAAGAAGAAAGCCCGTTTGGAGGTCCAGGGCAAGAAGGACGCGAAGCTGTCCAAGCGCCTCACCGAGGAACTTGAGTGGGTGCGCTCCAACGCCAAGGGCCGCCAGACCAAGTCCAAGGCCCGTTTGGCCCGCTACGAGGAAATGGCTGCAGAAGCTGAGCGGACCCGCAAGCTGGACTTTGAAGAGATCCAGATCCCGCCGGGACCGCGCCTGGGCTCCTTAGTCATTGAGGCCAAGAACCTGAAGAAGGGCTTCGAGGACCGCGTTCTGATCGAAGATCTTTCCTTCTCGCTGCCTCGCAACGGCATTGTGGGCGTCATCGGCCCCAACGGTGTAGGTAAGTCCACGCTGTTCAAGACGATCGTCGGCATGGAGCCCTTGGATGATGGCGAGCTCAAGATCGGCGAGTCCGTGAAGATCTCCTACGTGGACCAGTCCCGTGGTGGCATCGATCCCAACAAGTCCCTTTGGGAAGTAGTTTCCGAAGGCCATGACTTCATTCAGGTCGGCCAGGTCGAAATGCCTTCGCGAGCTTACGTTTCGGCGTTTGGTTTCAAGGGCCCGGACCAGCAGAAGAAGGCAGGTGTGCTCTCCGGTGGTGAGCGCAACCGCCTTAACCTGGCACTGACGCTCAAGCAGGGTGGCAACCTCCTTCTCCTTGACGAACCTACCAACGACCTCGACGTCGAAACCCTGAGCAGCCTTGAGAACGCCCTTCTCGAATTCCCGGGCTGCGCTGTAGTGGTATCGCACGACCGCTGGTTCCTGGACCGTGTAGCTACCCACATCCTTGCCTACGAAGGCGATGACGAGAACCCCTCCAAGTGGTACTGGTTCGAGGGTAACTTCGATTCCTACGAGGAAAACAAGGTGGAGCGACTCGGCCCCGATGCTGCAAAGCCGCACCGCGTGACGCACCGCCGCCTGACCCGCGACTAAAACCCTGCGGAAACGTAAAGAGGCCGATCCCGGAAGGGATCGGCCTCCCGGCTTTAACAAGGCGGAACCAACAAGGCTACGGAATCCGGACCATGCCTTCCTGGGCCACGGTGGCAACATGTTCTCCATCGCGGTTAAAGATGCGTCCTGTTGCAAGTCCCCGGGCTCCTTGGGCGCTGGGGGATTCCTGGACGTAGAGCATCCATTCATCCACCCGCACTGGACGGTGCCACCACATGGCGTGGTCAAGGCTGGCTACGCTCATCCCCGGCGTCATCCAGGCGAGGCCGTGCTTACGGAGAATTGGTTCCAGCAATGTGTAGTCACTCGCGTAGGCCAGAGCTGCGCGGTGAAGGTTGGGGTCATCGGGCAAGGGTCCCATGGTCTTCATCCATACGGCGTTGCTTGCTACATGATCTGAGGGCGGGGACACGTACAGCGCGGGGTCGATGTGCCTGACGTCGAAGGGCCGTTCCGAGGACATGTGCCGCGCCATGGGGTGGTCGTAGTGGGATAGCAACTCGGCCGTGCTGGGCAGGGATTCGGGGTCAGGAATGCCTTCGGGCATCTGCGCCTGATGATCCAGACCACTGTCTTCAACCTGGAAGGAAGCAATCATGGAGAGAATCGGCACACCATCCTGGTAGGCGTGGACGCGGCGGGCGGAGAAGGATCGGCCGTCCCGGAGCCTTTCCACTCCGAAAGTGATGGGCTTGTTGGCATCACCGGGGCGCAGGAAGTAGCCGTGCATGGAGTGAGCCACCCGGTCCGGTTCCACGGTCCGCATACCGGCCATCATGGATTGTGCCAGGACCTGACCGCCGAAAACCCGGTGCCTGGGCTGTTTTTGGGATGGCCCCAGAAAAATGTCCTCGTTGGTCCGGGCTCCGTCAAAGTCACCGAGGTCCAGCAGGCCGATCAGCACTTCCATGGGGTCTTCTACGGGTGTTTGGACCTCTAGGCCAGCGTTCGTCTCAGTCATGGTTCGACTTTAGACGCCGCCCCGACCCCTCTCAACCGGTGACATGCCGGTAGAGTCGATGATGTGACAGACGTCTTGACCCAGTCCTTCCGCTTCGCCGATCCCCGTGACCTCGCAGACTTGCGAACTTTTGTCACCAGGGCAAAAAGCATCGACGACGGCGCCATCCGCCTGCAGGCAGCGGGCAACGTCCTGGCCGCCTATGTGTGCGTCCTGAGGCCTCGCATCCTCGGTGAATCGACCCCCACCATTCTGGGCCTCCGGACCATGGCCCTTGCAGAGCCCGCCCACGCTGACGTCACTGTGACGCTGGCTTCGGTCATGGACCGATTAGCCCGGGCCGGGACTGAGGATGTGGAGTTGCCTATCCCGCCGTCCACGGTTTCCGAGTCCTGGGCTGGCGTAGGTGCTCCCCGGACCGGCTGGGAACCCCAAGGCACAGTTGCGGACGCAGAGCTTAGGTCAGCGGCGGAGGCCGGGATCGCAGAGGTAGCCGGCGTTATCCCCGCGCTGGCGGGCGCCGCGGTAGTCAACAGCGCCAGGGCGGCAGTCTGGGGCCGCGAACTTCCCGGCTTGGACGAACTGCCGGCGGGCGCTGCCTTCGCTGCTTTCGGCCTGGGGTTCCTGGGAGATGCTGAGCAGAAGGTTTTCCGCAATGGCCGTTGGTTCCGCCTGAGCGGACCCCGCGGGCATGTGCTGGTTCGCACGGGGGCCGGCCTGGGTATGGGTTTCCAGGCCTCAGGCGCCGGCTGACGGACTGTTGATCATGGTCAGGGCAGCCCGTTCCATGTAGTCCCACAGCGTGCCTTCATGCAGCGGGGAGAGCTCCAGGGAATCAACCGCCGTCCGCATGTGGAACAGCCAGCGGTCCTTAGCTTCAGGGGTCACTTGGAAAGGCATGTGTCGCATGCGCAGCCGTGGGTGGCCCCGTTCTTCGCCGTAGGTGGTGGGGCCTCCCCAGTACTGCTCAAGGAACATGAGGAAGCGGCGCTTGGCCGGTCCCAGGTCTTCCTCCGGGTACATGGGCCGCAGGAGCGGGTCTGTGGCAACGCCGTCGTAGAAGACGTCGATCAGCTTCACGAACGTTTCGTGCCCGCCCACTGCGGCGTAGAAGCTGTCCGTGTAGGCAGGCTGGCTGAACGGATCGTTCTGCATGAGCTGGCGTCGGGGCCCTGCCTGCGGCGCTGGTGGCTGCCCACCTGCAGTGTTACTCATTGGACTTCTCCTCGGCTTTGGTGACACGCGGTGCGCCTGCCGTAACTGGCGCAACTGCGGCGTCGTCTTGGTCGCTGGGGTCAGTTGTCTCCAACGGCTCGTAGTCGCCTTGTGATCGGTTGCCCACGCGAAGGATTTCAC
The DNA here is from genome assembly GCF_041549525.1 of Paenarthrobacter aurescens. Classification (NCBI taxonomy): domain Bacteria; kingdom Bacillati; phylum Actinomycetota; class Actinomycetes; order Micrococcales; family Micrococcaceae; genus Paenarthrobacter; species Paenarthrobacter aurescens. Next base: position 2,417,319 of record NZ_CP157456.1, on the reverse strand, counting down.
CGTTGCGCAGGTACCAGATGGCTCCGTCCTCAGCGCGGACCCTTGTAATTCGCAGGCCCACCGATTCAACGGTACCAATGACTTCACTGGTGACAATGACGTCGCCGATCCCGTATTGGTCCTCGATGGTGATAAAGATTCCTGCAAGGAAATCGCGAATCAACTGCTGTGCACCAAAACCAATGGCAACACCGAGGATTCCCACGCTGGTCAGGAGCGGGGCGACGTCCACATTCAGGTACTTGAGGACGTAGATGATGACGATCACCACCACCACGACGCTCACAAGGCTGGTGAGCAGGGAGCCGATGGTTTCGGCGCGCTGGGAGCGGCGTTCGTGATCCAGGGCACGGATTGCCGGCTGGACCCATTTGAAGTGCGGTTTCTTGAAGAATGAACTGCCCGCGGATACCCGCCGTGTGATGCGAAGGATGATGAAGCGTGCCACGATCCACACGGCCAGGCCTACGCCGACGGTGATGAGGATTGACATGAGGTCAATTTTTTCGGGTTCAATATTGATGGTTTCCGCCAAGGGGATGGAGGTCAAGGTGAAATAGCTCCTTGTCGTCGGCCCGTGTTCGCCGGGCGCGGAACACTCTGTCCACCTACAACCCTAGCGCCGTAGCGTGACGGTATGCGCATCCTGGTCTTGGGCGGCACCGTCTTCCTGTCCGCAGAAATCGCCCGGCAGGCTGTTGCTGCCGGACATCATGTGACGTGTTTGGCGCGGGGTACCTCAGCAGACCCGCCCGACGGCGTCACGTGGCTAAGGGGTGACCGTTCCTTGGGTGCCGCGGCCTTCGCGGACGTTACCGGCGGCTGGGATGAGGTGGTGGATGTTACCCGGGATCCTGTTCAGGCCGGTGTGGCACTTGAGGTGTTGGGTCCGGCAGCTGCTCATTGGACTTTCGTCTCCAGTTGCTCCGTGTACGCGGACCACTCGGTACCGGGCGCGGACGAAAGCGCGGCGCTTTTGGAGCCGTTGCCCGAGGGACAGGCGGGCACCCCGGACACGTATGGAGAATCAAAGTCGGCAATTGAGCGCATGACCCGTGACGCTGTGGGGGAGAAGGCGCATATTGTCCGCTCCGGGCTCATTGGCGGACCGGGGGACGGTACCGATAGGTACGGCTACTGGCCGGCGCGGTTCGCTGCGAATTCTGATCCCGTGCTTGTCCCGGATGTCCCGGATGCCTCCACGCAGATCATTGACGTCGGGGATCTCGCGGCCTGGATCCTGCAGTCTGCCGAACAAGGCCTCACGGGTACCTACAACGCCTTGGGGGAGGTGGTGCGGTTCGAGGACTACCTCCAGGAATCCCAACGCGCGGCCGGGGCTTCGGCAGACGTCACGGTGCGTGCTCCGGAAGAGTGGTTGGTCCAACACGGCGTCGGCTACTGGTCCGGACAGGATTCCCTGCCTTTATGGTTACCGGCAGGCCATGAGGGCTTTCAGGCCAGAAGCAACCGCGCCGCTACGGCGCGGGGGATGACCCTGCGCCCGTGGCAGGAGACCCTGGCTGCCACTCTTGAGGACGAGAAGCAAAGGGGCTTGGACAGGGACCGCAAGGCCGGGCTGCGCAGTGAGACCGAGCAGGGACTCGTGGCACTGCGCCGACGCGAACAGCGTTAGGTTGCCTCCGCCGTCGTCATTGGCTCGTGGAGGACGGGGAAGTTGACGCTGCGGGCGATGAAGCAAACCTCGTTGGCCTCATGATGCAACTGTGGGAGCAATTCCGCCTGGGCGGAATCGGTTATGGTGACGTGCGGCTTCAGCGTGACACTTTCGAACTGCCCGCTGCCGTCCCGGTTGAGCTTCATGAGCCCTTCAGCGTTGTCCTCATAGCCGGTCACCACCACGCCGTGCTTGACGGCGACATGAAGGAAAGACAGCATGTGGCATTGCGAGAGGGCTGCGAGTAGCAGCTGTTCCGGGTTGTATCGCGTCCGGTCCCCATGGAAGGTGGGATCTGCCGAACCCTTCAGCGTCGGCAGGCCGCTGATCTCGATGTCGTGGTCGCGTGAGTAACCCCGGTAGCTGGCCGTGCCCTCGCCAAGGTTTCCGGTCCAGCGGACGGTCAATGCATAGTGGTGTTCGCTCAGGCTCATGCGGACAGTCTAGTCAGGCGCAGACTGTCCGCATGAGCCTCAATAAGCTCCCGTTCTAGACGTCCGCCGCCCTCGCCCGGAGGGCGCGTGCCACGCCGTCGCGGTTTTCCAGCATCATCCGGCGGAGAGCGGCGCTGTCTTCGGGAAGTGCCGCCAGGAACTGATCCGTGCGATCCACCGTGTCCTGCGTAGTGAGCTGGGACGGGTAGAGACCCACCACAATCTGCTGGGCCAGGGCGTGGGTGCGTTCCTTGACGATTGCCGGCACGGCGTCAAAGTACTTCTGCGCGAAGGGCTCCAGCAGAGCGGTGTCTGCCACGCGCATGAATCCGGCCACAGCGGATGCCTGCAGGGCATTGGAGAGCTCTCCCTTGACCACGATCGACTCCCACGCCTCCGCCTTTGCTTCGGGTGTAGGGATGGCTGCTTTGGCCTGCGCCGCAGCATTTTGGCCGTTGGAGGTGTTGTCTCGGCCAAGCTCCTCATCAATACGGGCCTGGCCTTGCCGCCCACCGGCAACCAGTGCTGTGAGCAGCTCCCAGCGCATGTCCTGGTCTATCGAGAGGCCTTCCAGCGTGTCCGTTCCGTCCAGGAGGGCCTGCAGGCGGTGCAACTGCCCGCCGCTGCGGGCCAATTGGGCGTAGGACTTGGCGAATTGCAGTTGGGCATCCGAGCCCGCAGTGGCTGCCGAGGCGAGCTCCCACAACGTGTCCGCAGCCGCGATGGTCGTCTCAAGCTTGTGCTCAGCGGCCACATAGTAGGTCAGGGTGGTTGCGAGTTGGCGCAGTTGGACCAGGATGACCGAAGAGTCTGTTTCGGAGGCAATGTTCGCCAGGATCAGGTCCACGTAACCGCGGGCAGGGGTCTCACCGTCGCGGGCCGCGTCCCAAGCCGAACCCCATACCAGGGTTCGCGGGAGGCTGGCGGCGAAGTCCTTCAGGTGTGCTTTTGCAGTTGCCAGGGAGTGCTCATCGAGGCGGACCTTGGCGTAAGCCAGATCGTCATCGTTGAGCAGGATCAGGTCCGGCCGCGCCTTGCCCACCAAGGCCGTTACTTCGGTGCGGGGGCCGTCGACGTCCAGTTCCTCTCGGTGGGTCCGTTCGAGTTTGCCGTCAGCGGAGAGTGAGTAGAAGCCCACTGCGAGACGGTGCGGGCGGAGGGTGGGCTGATCCTCGATCGCGGACTGCAGGATCGAGAAAGCGGTGATGGTGCCCTCGGCGTCGACGGTCAGCTCTGGAGCGAGGGTGTTCACTCCGGCAGTTTCGAGCCACAGCTTGCCCCAGGCGTCCAGGTCGCGGCCACTGGCGGCTTCGAGCTCAACCATGAGATCGGAGAGCTCGGTGTTCTTCCACGCGTGTTTGGCGAAGTACGTGCGTACGCCGGCCATGAACTGCTCGGGGCCCACCCACGCCACCAATTGCCGCAGTACGGAGGCGCCCTTGGCGTAAGTGATGCCGTCGAAGTTCACCTCGACATCTTCGAGGTTGTTGATTTCGGCGAAGATCGGGTGCGTGGTGGGCAGCTGGTCCTGCTTGTAAGCCCAGGACTTCTCCACGGAAGCAAACGTGGTCCAGGCCCGGCGGAACTCCGTGTTCTCCACGGCGGCCAGGTGCGACATGTATTCGGCGAATGATTCGTTGAGCCAGAGGTCGTTCCACCAGCGCATGGTCACCAGGTCCCCGAACCACATGTGCGCCAGTTCGTGCAGGACGGTGATGGCACGGCGTTCAATCTGTGCGCCGGTGACCTTTCCCCGGAAGACATAGCCTTCCAGGATGGTCACGGCACCGGCGTTTTCCATGGCTCCGGCGTTGAACTCGGGGACGAAGAGTTGATCGTATTTTTCGAACGGGTACGGGAACCCGAACTGTGCTTCGAAGAACTCGAATCCTTGGCGGGTCAGTTCGAAGATGTTGTCCGCATCGAGGTACTGCATGAGTGATTTCCGGGCAAAGACTCCCAGGGGAATGACCCGGCCGTCGGAGCTGGTGACCTCGGAGCGGACTGACTGGTACGGTCCGGCAATCAAGGCTGTGACGTAGGAGGAAAGGCGCGGTGTAGGGGCGAAGTTCCACACGGAACGCGCAGTGCCATCCTCGGCAGCCGGGGCTTCAACGGGAACCGGCGTGGGGGAGTTGGAAATCACGTCCCAATGCGAAGGTGCCGTCACGGTGAAAGTGAAGCTCGCCTTCAGATCGGGCTGCTCAAACACAGCGAACATGCGCCGGGAGTCAGGAACTTCGAACTGCGTGTAAAGGTAAACCTCGCCGTCAACAGGGTCAACAAAGCGGTGAAGGCCTTCTCCGGTGTTCATGTACGGGGCATCGGCCACCACAACGAGCTCGTTGTCTGCTGCAAGGTCCGGGAGCTGAATCCGGACGCCGTCCGAAACCTCGGAGGGGTCCAGTTCGGTGCCGTTGAGGCTCACTTTGTGGACTGCGGCCGTGATGGCGTCAATGAACGTCGATGTTCCGGGCTCCGCGGAAAACCTGACAACGGTGGTGGAGCCAAAGGTTTCCGGGCCTTGGGTCAGGTCCAGGGTGACGTTGTAAGAGAGGACGTCGAGCAGTTCGGCTCGTTTCGCGGCTTCGTCGCGCGTGAGGTTCAGGCCTGGCAAGTGGTGCCTCCGAAGGATCTTTGGGATGTCCGGCCCGTCAGGCCGGGACGCTGGTGTGAAGCCATTCTTTCACTCCGCCCCCGGAAGGCAAGGAGCAGGCACCACAGTGTCGCCCTACGGAGTAGCGTTGGATCATGGCATCGTTCCGGGAAACCCTCGATTTCCGAGCACTGAGGTTTGCGGTCGCCTTTCCGCTGCTGCTCGCCATCGGCTTTGTGGTGTGCGCCCAGATGCTGCGCAACGACCTCCCGCATCCTGTTGCGGTGATGTGGAACGCCGACGGCGGCACTTCCTTCGCGCCTTTCGGCGCCTATGTGGCCGGCGGGGCCGGTCTGATCATCTTCTGTGGTTGGGCGGTCTTTCTTCAGGCAGTTTCCATCACCAGGCCCGTCGTCATGCGCCGGGCCATGATGGGCCTTGGCCTGACGGTGAGCCTTTTCATCACCACGGTGGTGGCGGCCGGACTGGTGGGTCAGTCCGGACTGGCAGATGCCCGCGAATCCCATGTGGACCCCATCGTGCTGGCCATGGGCAGCGGTGCCGCCGTGGCGTTGGGAGTCGTGATGATTTTCGCTTTCAAACCGGACCCGCGCTGGACCCGGGAAGATGACGCAGCGCTTGAAGAAGAGCTGCGGCTTCTGGAGGATCCGGATCTCGCCCGCGACACACTCAGGCTATGGGTTCACGCCCGGAGCTCGGTGTTCATCATGATCGTCGTCTCGGCGCTGTTCCCGGCGGCACTGATAGCGGTGGCTGTTCCTTGGCTCGGTGCGCTGGTTGCAGCCGCCGCTCTGGTGGGCGCGGGATTTCTGTTCGCCCGGGTGCGCGCGGACAGGGGAGGGCTCCAGGTATTCGCCGGCGGGATCGTACGGGTCCTGGCTGTGCCCGCCGTCGACATCGATGCAGCCGCCGCCGCGGAGGTAAAAGCTGCAGACTATGGCGGCTGGGGATGGCGGCGCCACGACGACGCAACCGCGATGCTCGTGGGAAGTGGCCCGGCGGTGGTCGTAAGGAAACTTAACGGAGGCCGGGTGGCGCTGAGCGCAGGGACACAGGCTTCAGCTGACAGGCTCGCCGGAGTCCTCAACCGTGCAGCGCACAGGGCCCACGGTGACGGGCAGGCCCAACAACCCCGGTAGCGGTACCCTAGGTAGCGCATCCCTCATTGTCGCGCCCGGCCAATGCCGCACCCGCGCGCCCAGAAAGAATGGACTTCCTGTGACTACACCCCGCGTCCACATCGCTACGGACCACGCCGGCATGGAACTCAGTGCCCACCTGGTCAGCCACCTCACAGCCAAAGGCTACGAAGTGGTGGATCACGGGCCCAAGGAGTATGACGCCTTGGATGACTACCCTTCCTTCTGCATCAACGCGGGCCTTGCGGTTGTGGCGGACCAGAAAGCCGGCGTCCACGCTTTGGGCATCGTCCTGGGCGGCTCGGGCAATGGTGAGCAGATTGCTGCGAATAAAGTCAACGGCGTTCGTGCCGCTTTGGCCTGGAATCTTTCCACTGCAAAGCTGGCCCGCGAGCACAACGATGCCAACGTGGTGGCTGTTGGCGGACGTCAGCACACCGTTGAAGAAGCTACGGAACTCATTGAGGCCTTCCTGCAGGAACCGTTCAGCAATGACGAACGTCACATTCGCCGCATCGGCAAAATTGCGGTGTATGAAAACACCGGCGAGATTGTTGAGTAGTGCCTGAGGGGCATTCGGTCCATAGGTTGGCCCGTCAATTCCAGGACGTTTTTGGGGGCCGGCGCCTGGATGTTTCCAGCCCGCAAGGCAGGTTCACCGCTGGCGCGGAGCTCCTTACCGGCCACACGATGCTGGAGGCGACGGCCCATGGGAAGCAGTTCTTCCTCAGGTTTGATCATGAGCTCTTCCTCCATGTCCATTTGGGACTTTACGGGGCGTGGAGCTTTGGCGGAGACCGTTCCTTCACCGGCGCCTCCAGCATTGGCGCTCCTCGCCGCATTGGCGAGCGGGAAGCGGGGCCATCTTCGGATACAGGGGAGTACACCGGCCCTCCGGCGCCGGTAGGAGCCGTCCGGGTCCGCCTGGTCTCCGGCCATGGCTGGGCCGATCTCCGGGGCGCCACCACCTGCGCGGCGATCACCTCTGCCGAGGCCCAGGCCGTGTTGGACCGATTGGGGCCCGATCCCCTGCGCAATCGCCCGGGGGACCGCGAAGAATTCAGCCGGCGCCTGCGCCGCCGCAAGACACCTGTGGCGCTGCTGTTGATGGACCAGTCCGTCCTTGCCGGTGTAGGCAACATTTACAGGGCCGAGGTTTTGTTTCGCCAAGCAGTGGATCCATGGACACCGGGAAGCAGCATCGATGCCGAAACGGCCGGACGGCTCTGGGACGACACCGTGGCCACCATGTCCGACGGCGTCCGTGATGGACGGATTGTTACCACTCCGTCCGCGCTGTGGACCGGTAGCGGTGTTGTAGCGCCCGACGCCGATGCCCACTTTGTTTATAAGCGGGACGGCCTTCCCTGCCGCGCCTGCGGAACGCTGGTGGGTATGGCGGAAATCGGCGCCCGCAAACTCTACTGGTGCCCTGGCTGCCAGGTCTAACGCAGTTCCGGCAAGCAAATCCAACGCGGTTCCGGAAAACAGAAAGGGCCCCGATCCGTGGATCGGGGCCCTTCTTCTTGGAGGGGACGACGGGAATCGAACCCGCGTAATCAGTTTGGAAGACTGAGGCTTTACCATTAAGCTACGTCCCCAGGACGGATATTCTTGTTCTGAACATCTTCCCGGTGGCTGTTGAAGCCGGGTACAACTAAACCTAATTCCGGCGGCAGTGTCAAATGTGCATTCTTGGCTCACTTCCCCGTAGACTGTCCTGTGCGTTCGGGGTGTAGCTCAGCTTGGCTAGAGCGCCTGCTTTGGGAGCAGGAAGTCGCAGGTTCAAATCCTGTCACCCCGACTCTGTGTTTGTGTCGCTTCAGGGACACGACAGAACCCCATACCCACAAATTCAGGAGTACTTAGACTGTGAAGAGCGCTGTCGAGAACCTCACCGCAACGCGGGTCAAGCTCAACGTTGAGGTTCCCTTTGAGGAACTGAAGCCGAGCATCGATGCCGCGTACAAGACCGTTGCTTCGCAGATCCAGGTTCCCGGATTCCGCAAGGGCAAAGTTCCCTCCAAGCTGATCGACCAGCGCGTTGGCCGCGGCTACGTTCTGGAGACCGCCATCAATGATGGCCTCAACGGCTGGTACCAGGCTGCAGTTCAGGAAACGGGCGTTCGCCCCCTGAGCCGTCCCGAAGTTGAGATCACTGAGGTTCCGGATCCGTCCGCAACCGATGGCGAACTCAAGTTCCAGGTTGAAATTGATGTCCGCCCCGAGATCGAGCTGCCGGACTACGCCGGCATCAAGGTCGAGGTTGCTGCGGCTGAGTCTTCCGAAGCTGATGTCGACAAGGCACTGGACGAACTGCGCGGCCGCTTTGGCACGCTGAAGTCCGTTGAGCGTCCTGCCAAGAACGATGACTTCCTGACCATCGACATCACCGCCACCATTGATGGCGAAGACATCGATTCCGCTTCCGGCCTTTCCTACCAGGTGGGCGCCGGCACCATGCTCGAAGGCCTCGACGAAGCCGTAACCGGCCTCTCGGCCGACGAAGAGGCAATTTTCGAGACCACCCTTGTTGGCGGAGACCACGCCGGTGAAGCCGCGCAGGTCAAGGTTGTTGTCAAGGCCGTCAAGGAGCGCGAGCTTCCTGAGGCAAATGACGACTTCGCCCAGCTCGCCTCCGAATTCGACACCCTTGCCGAGCTCCGTGAGGACCTCGCCAAGCAGGCTGCCGACTCCAAGGTTGTGGAGCAGGGTGTTGAAGCCCGCGACAAGGTTCTGGACAAGCTGGTTGAACTTGTTGAGGTCCCTGTTCCGGACTCGGTTGTTGAAGAGCAGATCGAAGCTCACTTCAACCCGGAGAACGCTCACGGCGAAGGTGACCACGACACCGAGGAGCACCGCGCCGAGGTCAAGGCCAACACCGAGCGCGCCTTCCAGAACGAGATCATCCTTGATGCCATTGCTGACAAGGAAGAAGTGGACGTCAGCCAGAACGAGCTGATCGACTACATCGTCACCACGGCAAGCCAGTACGGCATGGATCCCAACCAGTTCGCCCAGATCATTGATCAGAGCGGCCAGGTTCCCATGATGGTTTCCGAGGTTCGCCGCCGCAAGGCTCTGGCCGTTGTGCTTGGCCAGGCCGAGGTAGTGGACTCAGAGGGCAACAAGGTTGACCTCACCGACTTCGTTCGCCCTGCAGGCGAAGCAGCAGCCGAAGAGGCCGCAGCTGTTGAAGCAAGCGAAGAAGCTGACGCTCCTGCAAGCGATGACCCCGCAGCAGTGAAGTTCTAGTCAACAACTCCAACCAGCCCCGGATCACACGATCCGGGGCTGGTTTGCTTTAAGGCTGGACATTCGTGCTCAACCGCAGACGTGCGCCGTCAGCGAACAGTGCGATTTCGGCGAACAAATCGCCCGTGAAAACGGTTAGTGTCCAAGTAGTGAAGTTCAGTGAGGTCACTGGCACCAGCGAGAGGTAAGTACTTATGTCACAGCAATCAGAGGCTCCCCGGATGGCAACTGTCGATCCCGCGGCCCAGGACAACTACATCTACAACCGCCTGCTGAAAGAGCGCATCATCTGGCTCGGCTCTGAAGTCCGTGACGAGAACGCCAACGCCATTTGCTCTCAGCTCCTCCTCCTTTCGGCCGAGGACCCGGAGAAGGACATCTACCTGTACATCAACTCCCCGGGTGGTTCTGTCACGGCCGGCATGGCAATCTACGACACCATGCAGTTCATCCCCAACGACGTCGTTACCGTGGCAACGGGTCTGGCAGCGTCCATGGGTCAGTTCCTCCTGTCCTCCGGCACCAAGGGCAAGCGTTACGCAACGCCCAACGCCCGTATCCTGATGCACCAGCCTTCAGGCGGCATCGGCGGAACGGCGTCGGACATCAAGATTCAGGCAGAGCTGATCCTGCACATGAAGAAAGTCATGGCAGAACTCACGGCAGAACAGACCGGACAATCCGTGGAAACCATCCTCAAGGACAACGACCGCGATAAGTGGTTCACGGCCGCTGAGGCACTGGAATACGGCTTCTTCGACAAGATCTCGGCTCACGCCGGTTCTGTTGCAGGTGGCGGCGGAACGGCCAACCAGTCGAACTCCGACAACTAACCGGCACTAAGAACCACTGAAACCCCAGGAGTAAAGAACATGAACTACAACTTCGGATGGTCTGCCGGTAATCTCCCGTCCAGCCGTTACGTCCTGCCCCAGTTCGAGGAGCGCACGCCTTATGGCTTCAAGCGCCAGGACCCGTACACCAAGCTGTTCGAGGACCGCATCATCTTCCTCGGCGTCCAGGTGGACGACGCTTCCGCTGATGACATCATGGCCCAGTTGTTGGTTCTGGAATCAACTGACCCGGACCGCGACATCACCCTTTACATCAACTCTCCGGGTGGCTCGTTCACGGCCATGACGGCCATCTATGACACCATGCAGTACATCCGCCCGGAGATCCAGACCGTATGCCTGGGTCAGGCCGCAAGCGCCGCTGCTGTCCTCCTTGCCGCTGGTACGCCCGGTAAGCGACTTGCTTTGCCGAACGCCCGCGTCCTGATCCACCAGCCGGCTCTTTCCGGTGGCCAGGGTGGACAGGCGTCCGACCTCGAGATCCAGGCTGCGGAAGTCATGCGCATGCGCACCTGGCTTGAGGACACATTGGCGCACCACTCGGGCCGCACGTCCGAACAGGTCAACAACGACATCGAGCGAGACAAGATTCTTACCGCTGCTGATGCACTGAGCTACGGTCTTATTGATCAGGTGCTGGACTCACGGAAGATCAAGCCTCAGGCAATTACCCGGTAGTTCAGGGATTTGGACGCCGGTGCGGTTCACGAAATATGGACCGCACCGGCGTTCTGTTTCCACCTAAGCAGCCCATTGTGACCTAGAGTGGATGTTGTCACGGTGGTGCCAACCGCGGCGCAGCCGCACACTTGAGTACGGCGTGGAGCCGCATCACCCGCATGCAACGAAGGGATTCCCACATGGCTCGGATTGGCGAGAGCACGGATCTGCTGAAGTGTTCTTTCTGCGGAAAGAGCCAGAAGCAGGTACGGAAGCTGATTGCCGGGCCCGGTGTGTACATCTGCGATGAGTGCATCGAACTCTGCAACGAGATCATCGAAGAGGAACTCGCTGAAGTTTCCGATCTTGGTAGCTTTGAACTGCCTAAACCCCGTGAAATCTTCGACTTCCTGCAGGAATACGTGATCGGCCAGGAACCGGCCAAGCGCTCACTGGCGGTTGCTGTTTATAACCACTACAAGCGCATTCAAGCCGGTCATGCTCCCAAGACCGGCAGCCTCGGGGAGGGTTCGCATCATGAAGATGTGGAGATCGCCAAGTCCAATATCCTGCTGATCGGTCCCACCGGTTGCGGTAAGACCTACCTCGCACAGACGCTGGCCCGCCGGCTTAATGTGCCGTTCGCCGTAGCAGACGCCACAGCTTTGACCGAAGCTGGATATGTGGGCGAGGACGTAGAAAACATCCTGCTCAAACTCATTCAGGCTGCTGATTATGATGTCAAAAAGGCAGAGCAGGGCATCATTTACATCGACGAGATCGACAAAATCTCCCGTAAGAGCGAGAACCCTTCCATCACCCGGGATGTCTCCGGCGAAGGTGTGCAGCAGGCTCTCCTGAAGATCCTGGAAGGCACTGTGGCCTCCGTTCCGCCGCAGGGCGGCCGGAAGCACCCTCACCAGGAATTCATCCAGATCGACACCACCAATGTTCTCTTCATTGTGGCCGGTGCCTTCGCCGGGCTCGAAGACATCATTGGTTCACGGTCCGGCCGGAAGGGCATCGGTTTTGGCGCCCCCCTGAACGAGGCCCGGGACAACGTTGACACGTACGGCGAGGTTATGCCGGAGGACTTGCTCAAGTTCGGCCTCATCCCGGAATTCATTGGGCGTCTTCCTGTGATCACCACAGTTTCCAGCCTGGACCGGCCGGCTTTGATCCAGATCCTGTCCACGCCCAAGAACGCGTTGGTGAAGCAGTACCAGAAAATGTTCCAGCTTGATGGCGTTGAGCTGCAGTTCGAGGACGACGCCCTGGACGCCATAGCGGATCAGGCGCTTGAGCGTGGCACCGGTGCACGTGGTCTCCGGGCCATCATGGAAGATGTACTGCTGCCCGTTATGTTCGACCTCCCCAGCAGGGATGACATAGCAACCGTGGTGATCACCGCTGACGTGGTGGCAAAGACCGCGCAACCGACCATGATCGCCCACGACGTCGTGGCCAAGCGCCGGAATAAGTCGGCTTAGCCACCTGTTGGCCTCAACAAGACGTGGTTCCTCCCAGGGCCACTATCCTGTCGCTTTCATACCCTTCAGAGGAGTTACCTGTGCCCGAGCAGAACGTCAACAAGGCTGATTTTTGGTTCGATCCCGTCTGCCCGTTTGCGTGGATCACCTCGCGTTGGATCGGCGAAGTGGAGCAGGTGCGGGGGATCGAGACCGAATGGCACGTCATGAGCCTCTCGGTGCTGAATGAGGGCCGGGATCTGCCCGAGGATTACCGGGCAATGATGGACGACAGCTGGGGTCCTGTTCGCGTGATCATCGCAGCCCAGGAGATCCATGGCAGCAGCTACGTGAAGCCTCTTTACGATGCCATGGGGGAGCAGATCCATCATGAGGGCAACAAGGACCGTGCATCGGTTATCCGTAAAGCCTTGGCCGAGACCGGCCTGCCTGCTGAGCTGGCACGCTTCGCGGACTCAGAGGAATACGATGCCCAGTTGCGGGCGAGCCACGAGTCAGGCATCTCATTGGTAGGCCAGGACGTAGGAACTCCCGTGGTAGCCGTGAACGGCACGGCGTTCTTCGGCCCGGTCCTGACCCGTATTCCCCGTGGTGAGGAAGCCGGAAAGATCTGGGACGCCACGGTGACTTTGGCCGGCTACCCCCACTTTTTCGAACTCAAGCGCAGCCGCACTGAAAGCCCCGAATTCAACTAGGTGTGCACGGCTACTTCAAGAACCGTGAAGTTCGCCGGTCAGCCAGGATTTTTCCGTTGGTTTGACACGTAGCACAGTACTGCAGGGAGGTGTCCGCAAAGGACACCTCCCTGACTGTATCCCCGCACACCGGGCAAGGTAGGCCCGTGCGGGCGTGCACCCTGAAGTTGCTGCGCTTGGTGTCCTTGAGCTCGCTGGATGGCTTGCCGGCTGCTGCGTTGACCGCCCCCACCAGAACTTCCTGCATGGCGTCATAGAGCCGTGTCACGGTTGCCTGGTCCAAGGACTTGGCGGTGGCAAAGGGCGAAATCCTGGCGGCGTGGAGAATCTCATCGCTGTAGGCGTTGCCTATGCCGGCAATGACGCTTTGGCTTCGCAGGAGCCCTTTGATCTGCTGCGAACTTGCCCCGAGGATGCCTGCCAGTGCATCGAGGTCGAAATCCGGGCTGAGGGGCTCCGGCCCGAGGGTGGCAATGCCGGGAACATCCTGCGGATCCTTCACCACGTGGATTGCCAGGCTCTTTTTGGTCCCGGCTTCAGTCAAGTCCACCCCGATGTGGGCGTCATCCGAGGGCCGGTGCAACAAGAGGCGGGCCGCAATATTGCTTTTACCCATGCGCAATCCGGCTGAAGAGGGGTGCTCGGTGTACCGTACCCAGCCGGCCTTGGCCAGATGGAACACAAAGTAGAGGCCGCCGGCGTCGAGGCACACAAACTTGCCGAGCCGTTGTACCCCACGGATTGTCCGTCCCTCCAGCTCCGTGAAAGGGGGATCGGCCGTCTTGAGCGCAGAGAAGGAGTTGATGCGGACCTCGGTCAGCACGGCTCCGTGGAGTTGGGTGTCCAAGTACATGCACAGTCCGTGCACTTCGGGCAGTTCCGGCATGGACAATACTCTGCCACAGGTGCCCTGGGAACGGCAGGAGAACTACAGGTTTGTAGTTCGCGCAAAGGCCTTGTGCAGCTCCATTAACGGGACCACAATAGTTCTTACCCACTTCGAAAGAAGAGGGACACGGAAACCAAAGATTCAGTGATTGCAACCAACGCAGCCTTTGGCAAAGTTGGAAGCAACCTACCAGTGATGAGGTAGGAAGACCTGAAAATCCAAGGATTCCGCCAGACTGTCAAGCCATCACCGGACAGCCGAAAAGTCGAAGCCCCACCAACGGCAAAACGCTGATGGGGCTTCCCCTTTGTCCAAAATCTCCTGCCTGAACTCTTTTGGCCGGAAATGAGCTATAGGCTACTGCTGCGACGCAGGCGTCTCCTCGGCAGGCGCCAACTCCACATCGCTGACCGTGAGTTCGCCTTCACCGGACTGCAGAGTGATCTCCTTTGCGTTGGCGGCAGCCTTCAGGTCACCCAAGCCGGCTTTCAACTGGGCCACCAGCAGCTCAGAAGCCGTAATGGATGCAGACAACACTTCGGTCCGCTGCTTGACCTTGGCCTCGGACTTGGCCTTGCGAATGCCGCTGAGCGCAATTCCCACTGTGCTGAGCATGGTGGTGTCGCCATCGGTAATTTCCAAGGCCGCAGGCCACTGGGCGCGGTGAACAGATCCTGTGCGCCACCAGCCCCAAACCTCTTCTGTGGCGAAGGGCAGGAACGGTGCAAACAGGCGCAGGAGCGAGTCCAGGGTGGTGGCCAGGGCAGCGAGGACGGAGGCCTGTTCGGTCTCGCCTGCGGCGCCGTAAGCACGGTCCTTGATGAGCTCCACGTAGTCGTCGGTGAACTGCCAGAAGAACGACTCGGTAATCTGCAGTGCCCGGGCGTAGTCGTAGTTCTCGAAAGCCTTGGTGGACTGCGCCACGACGTCCGAAAGTTGGGCCAGCAGTGCCCTGTCCAGCGGGTTGGTCAGTACGGACAGGTCAGAGGTCACCACTGAATTCTCGGTGGCACCGAGATTCAGCACGAACTTCGAAGCATTCAACAGTTTGATGGCCAGGCGGCGGCCGATCTTCATCTGCGCGATCTCGTAAGCGGTGTCCGCACCGAGCTTGGCCGAGGCAGCCCAATAGCGAACGGCATCCGAGCCGTACTCGTTCAGGACGTCCGTGGGCACAACAACATTGCCCTTGGACTTGGACATTTTCTTGCGGTCCGGGTCAAGGATCCAGCCGGAGATGGCCGCGTGCTTCCACGGGGCGCTCTTCTGCAGGGCATCGGCACGAACGGCAGAGGAGAACAGCCAGGTGCGGATGATGTCGTGTCCCTGCGGGCGGAGGTCGAACGGGTAGACCTTGGAGAACAGTTCCTCATCCCGGCTCCAGCCACCCACAATCTGGGGGGTCAGAGATGATGTGGCCCAGGTGTCCAGTACATCGGCGTCACCGGTGAAGCCGTTGGCTTGGTCCCGCTGGGATTCTTCGAAGCCGGGGGCGGCGTCAGCGGCCGGATCGACGGGGAGCATCTCATCCGAGGGCAGGATGGGGTGATCGTAGTCCGGGTTGCCTTGGGCATCGAGCGGGTACCAGACGGGGATGGGCACTCCGAAGAAGCGCTGGCGCGATACGAGCCAGTCACCGTTGAGGCCGGCGATCCAGTTCTCGTAACGGGAACGCATGAAGGCCGGGTGGAAGGTGATTTCCTGGCCTCGGCCGATCAGGCGTTCGCGGCGTTCCTCATCGCGGCCGCCGTTGCGGATGTACCACTGACGGGAGGTAACAACCTCGAGGGGCTTGTCACCCTTTTCGAAGAAGTTCACGGGGTGGGTGATCTTCTTCGGCTCGCCGTCCAGCAGCTCCGCTGCCTTGAGCAGTTCCACCACGGCTTCCTTGGCTGAGAAGGCGGTCTTGCCTGCGATCGCAGCGTAAGCTTCCTTGCCGGCGTCGGTGGTGATCCACTCAGGGGTATCGGCAATGATGCGGCCGTCGCGGCCCATGATGGCGCGCGTGGGCAGCTGCAGTTCTCGCCACCAGGTGACATCCGTCAGGTCACCGAACGTACACACCATGGCGATGCCGGATCCCTTGTCCGCCTTGGCCAGCGGGTGTGCCTTGACCTCCAGCTCCACATCGAAGAGCGGAGACTTCACCGTCTTGCCGAAGAGCGGCTGGTACCGTTCGTCGTCGGGATTTGCCACCAGGGCTGCGCAGGCAGCAAGCAGCTCCGGGCGGGTGGTCTCGATGAAGATTTTCTCGCCGTCTTCGGTGAAGAAGGGGTAGCGGTAATAGGCGCCGGCAACTTCGCGGTCCTCAAGCTCGGCCTGGGCAACAGCGGTGCGGAACGTCACATCCCACAGGGTGGGTGCCTCAGCCATGTAGGCGTCTCCCGCGGAGAGGTTTGCCAGGAAAGCGCGTTGGGACACCGCACGGGAGGTGTCGTCAATGGTTCGGTACGTCAGGTCCCAGTCGACGGACAGGCCGAGGGTCTGGAACAGGTTCTCGAAGACCTTCTCGTCCTCAACAGCGAGTTCTTCACACAGTTCGATGAAGTTCTGGCGCGAAACGACGTCGAAGTCGCGCTGGTTCTTGGCCGGCTGTGCCGGGGGCGTGTAATCGGCCTTGTAAGGGATGGCGGGATCGCAACGCACACCGTAGTAGTTCTGGACACGGCGCTCGGTAGGCAAGCCGTTGTCATCCCAACCCATGGGGTAGAAGACGTTCTTGCCGGTCATGCGCATGTAGCGTGCCTGGACGTCAGTCTGGGTGAAGGAGAACATGTGGCCCACGTGGAGCGAGCCGGATGCCGTGGGCGGGGGAGTGTCGATCGAGTAGACCTGCTCCCGGGTGGTGTCCGGATTGAACTTGTAGGTTCCTTCAGTGAGCCAGCGCTGCGTCAGGGCAGCCTCAAGGCCCTCAAGGGCCGGCTTGTCGGGAACGTTGATGGGGGCGGTGGCGGGCGTGTCTATACCCTGCGTTGATTCAGCCATGGGTCAATTGTTTCATGGCCCGGCGTTACAGCAGGCCCGTGAGGCTGAGCCGCACCCCGGATATGGTGGTTCCATGACTTTGGCAGCGCACAGCACCCCTTCAGGACAGAATTCAGGACAGAACAAGACGGCCGTTGTTACCGGGGCCAGCACAGGGATCGGCGAGGCCACCGTCAAGGCTTTGGTCTCCACCGGTTGGAACGTCTTTGCCGTAGCACGCCGCGCGGACAGGCTCGAGGCCTTGGAAGCGGCCACCGGTGCTGTGGCGTTCCCCGCTGATATCACCGACGACGACGACGTCGCCGCCTTGCTGGGGGCCGTCACCGAAGCCGGAGGTGCTGACACACTGATCAACATCGCCGGCGGCGCACGGGGTGCGGACACCATTGCGAACGCTGATACAGAAGACTGGGATTGGATGTATCAGGTCAACGTCCTGGGCACCATGAAAATCACCCGCGCATTCCTACCCATGCTCAGGGCAAACGGCGAAGGCACCGTCCTGAACCTGACCTCCACGGCAGGGTTGTCCGCCTATGAAGGCGGCGCGGGCTACAACGCAGCAAAGTTTGCCCAGCATGCCATGACCAATGCCCTGCGGCTGGAAGAAGTAGGCAACAACG